>CAZGYC010000107.1:0-10163 GCA_964530015.1 uncultured Limnohabitans sp.
CAAGCAATGGTTTTGCAACCACTACCTGGTGGACCTGTATCCGAAAGTGAAGTAGCAGACCCGGCTGGACGCACTGATCAGTCCGGCTTCTGGGGAAGCAGGACCGTGGGAGGGATTTTGAATACGGCTATTCCGGGCTCTTCATCTGTGGTCAGACCGTAAATCGTACTTAGCTTTTCATCGACTACTATGGAGTGAACGGATCTGTCAAGGTCAAACTTGAGAATCGGTTCGCCTTTTCGGGTAAAGACAACTATTGTTTTTGCCAATTCGCTGGTTTCCTTGTAGTCAATTTCGCTTAGTCCGCCGTACAAGGCATATATCCTTTCATGGGAAATATAGACATCACGATAGCTATATGGGTTCGATATTGGAAAATCCAACGGCATACTTGCTCCATAAAATTCAAATTCAGGAAGCACAGGAGATGGGCCGTCAATTGTTTTTATTTCCTTGGTTTTGAGGTCAAAAATTTCCAATCGGTCTCTGTAGAGTGAAGCATTGACAAGCAGTGTGAAGTCATCATCCGATTTAAGACGACCTTGGTTTAGGTGGAAATGATGGTAATAGGACATCTCTTTTTTCCCTTCTATTTGTTCCCATTGTCCATATCCATTGATTTTTTTCCCCTGAATATTGACTTCTACGAATTTGTTCTTGTCATAGGTGGGTATTCCGACGAAAATTGAATCCGGCAAAAAGTAGATAGCTCCCAACGGTGTTTCAAAGTCAGGTATTCTAAATTCCCTGATGCCAAGCCTGGAACTGTCATAAATATTGTATTCTGTATATTTTCTTTCCATACCACCGTACATGACGAAGGTGCTGTCAGATGATCCGGGATTGTAGACTTCCACAGACGGTGTTTCAAATGGGCCAAATCCAATTTTCCCTTTGGAATTGAAGTAAGTTAAAGGTGCCTTTTTGAAGATATGGATTAATGGTAGGTCTGGAGGCATTCGATAGTCTTCGATGACAATGAGGAAACTGTCTTTACTGAATAGCCTTCTCGGGTTTATGATGTTGGAGTTAGCTGATTTTTCTGAAACTAAATAAAATGATGCTAATTTTTCCAGGTTAAATTCAATGTTTTCTTTTGGAGCTGGGCTGCATGAAATAATAAATATGGGAATATATAGCAGTCGGATAAAGGGGGCTTGTCTCATCGAAAAGTGGGTTGGTTTCATTGATGATAAGTTGTAGAAGGTGAATTGAAAGAAGGGAGAATCAAAGCCTACCCCCCCCCTTTCATTCAATTTTTTATGGACAGTATGATAAACCATAATATGTGCGATCCCACGGAGAGTACAGAGATCCATCTCTTGTGACACAACCCTCGCCTTGTGCCTGACAGCATACCCAAACGGGCCAGTCATTTGAAGAGGAAGAAGAAGAAGTCTGAGCCATTAATTTATTGTCAACATGGACAAACGGATTTTCCAAACTCACTTTCACATTGAAGAACAATGCCATAAAGAATACCCCAATGGCAATGGATTTTGCGATTTTTTTCTCTCATTCATTTTTTGATGTTTGGATTCAAGGATTGTTTTGCCATTACTGTAGCCACCAGATCGCGGATCCAGTTTGTCCAGAAGCAGCATCTGGAAGGCTTTTGACAATCTGGCTTCGAGAACAGGGCAAATGGAAATTGGATTTTCTAGAAGCTCTTTAGTTTGTATTCGATCACAATGAACCCTGTATCTGGATCAAGTGTGTTTGTGAATTTATTGAAATCACTATCATCCAAATTGTTTTGTGTGGCGAGATCTTTTAATTCTTCGTATTGATGTAGTGTATAAAAACTATTTTGATTGTCTATAAACCTAGGTAATATGTAATTTATTCCGAAATCGACATCATTTGTAACCTGTCTGCCAGCAACCACATTCCCCGTTGTTCTGTTTAAAATAAAGAAAGATATGTTGTTCTTGTAGATGTATCCGTCAATCAAGAAATGATCTGATGCCATTAATATGGGATAATGAAAGGCATAATTCTGCATCAGTTCCTCATTGTCTAAAATTGAAGTATAGCTGTTCTTTGAATCAAATTTCACAGAATTGTATGGTAAGTTTAAGTTGTCAAGGTTTAGAAGGTACTTTGTGATTTTGTTGTTATCCATTTTGTATATCGTGTCAAGAAATATATGAGTTGCAAAGATTTCATTTTTGTTTTGGTATAATGTGTTTCTGTCGATGAATGAATTAACCAATTCGTTTTTTCTTTGTTTGATAATCGGGGTAAATTTATGTGTCTTATAGTTCCATAAAGTAAACAAGTGATCTGTTACACTCGATGGGGATGATGAATTGTTGTTGTAAATAAGATAGTCTTCTTTGGGCATAGCTAAAAGGTTTCCGAAGGAGAATGGTATTTTGATTGAATTTATGTGTTCTCCATTTATTGAAAATTGTATTATGTCTTTATTGGTTAATATCTCGATCAAATCCAAATCTTCGTTGTAGCTGACACCTTTGATTCTCTGGTATTGTCCTGGACCTTCTCCATAGTTGTCAATTTTGGAGACAAAGTTGAATTTCTTGTCTAATATATGAATATTCATGCCTATTTCGTAATCTGCGAATAGATAGAAATCTTTTGTTACAATTACTTTGTCAAAATATCCGGCTTTTACTTCTTTGGGCAACTGGTGATATTTGATTTCTTTGACAAATTCTGATAATTTTGGTTTCTGATTTAATTTCACATGTATTATTTTCGTTGTATGTGTTTTGTTAAAATCCTCGCTGTTATTTGAACAGCTTAGGGTTAGAATTGCTATTGTTGCTAGGGTGGTTATTTTCATTTTTTGGTTTTTCGGTTCGGTTGATTGATTTTTGAGACTGATCTTGATTCTTTTTGAATTTTGGGATTTCAATCAAACAAGATTCGGATCAGTCTCAATTTTGGCTGTTGTTAGAGTCCACAAGCTTCTCCACAAGGAAGTTGAATAGCTGGCGTGCAAAATCTATCTCCCTCTTCACGGCATTTTAGTACCCTTTTGTCACAATTTGAATAGTACAATTGGCAGTAGTCAAATTGAATATAGTACAAACCTGTGCTGCTTGAATTTGTGTTTGCAATGGCTTTATTGTCTAAATTTATAAACGGATTTTCCAAGCTCACTTTCACATGAAAGAACAGTGCCATAAAGAATACCCCGATGGCAATGGATTTTGCGATACGCCACGGCGCACAAGTTTTTTTTGATTGCTGATTTCATGTTGTTTGTGTTTAAAAGAATACTGTATTTGTTTGCCGGGGATGTTTCGTCTTCCCCTGACACGTTTTGGCCCTTCAGTCAGAAGCACCAAAAAGGCTTTTTTTGGCTTAGGTCATGGCGTTCCTCCTTTCTGTTTGGTATGGCTGTTCGGGGCCTTCCTGCAGACGCTGGACTTCGCGCAAATCGCAAGATTGGCCGCATGGATTCGTGAAAGCTTTGCGATGCGGAAGGATTTTGAGTTGATTTGAGAAGCAGGTAGCTGGCAATTTGTTAAGAGAAATCTTACTTTCGAAAGCAATTTGAGTTTAGTCGAGTTCTGCATTGGTCGCCAGCCATTATTTTAGATGGTATATTATGAATATAGGGTTTTGATTATTTGGAGCGTTCAGTTTTTTTAATTTTTTGGTGAATTCATTTTGTTCTAGATTCATGGATTTTATTTTATCATAGGCGTAATCAGGGTCAATATTTATTATTGCAGTTTGAGAGTATATGTCTCCCGGAGCAGATAGTACTTGATTTGGAAGTATTTTCTCTAGGCCATCTTCAAAAGTCGATATGATTTTGGTTGTGTTTTTTTCTGTGTTGAATACTATTGTTCCATAGGCATTCATCCCTTTTTCGATTGGGATCAATAGATTTGATTGGCTGATGTTGAGGTGACTTCCTATGTGAAAAGGTTCGGATATATGTAGTTGATCTATGATGTCAACCGGGTTATGTATTTTTTCCGGGTTTAATTCTAGTTGGTTTTTATTAAATTTGAATTGCTGAATTGAGTAGTTCCCGATCCAATCCATTTTCACAATATTACTTGAATACAAATCAAGGAAATAAAAGTTTTCGGAGCCATGAGTTCCGAAGAAGAATTGTGATTTGCTTGATAAGACTTTAATGTATTGACCTGGGTAATTTGTGAAATATGATATATTCTTATCTTTTGGATATGTTTCTAGATTTAATTTTCCAATTCTTTTGTCTGCCTCAATTGTCATCACATTGAGAAATATAATTTCTTTATCCCTCTCTATAAAGTCTCCTATTAGACCGATTTCATTGATAAGAGTTTCTTCGATGTAATTGCCTTTCATATCGAATTGCAGGATTTTTTTTGTTAATGAGCAATACACTAAAATTCTATTACCAACTTGATTTATTCGTACTAGATTAGGAGTTTTAAACTGTCCAGGCCCTGATCCGGATGCTTTGATCTCAAAAAGGTGATTTCCTTGTGTGTCGAAAACTTGAATTTTTTTTTGTTTATAGTTATCTATAATGATAAGCTTTTCCTCATAGACAAAATAGTTGCTTACATGAGCGACTATCTCCATCTCCTTAGGCTGTATAACTTCGATGCTTTCAATTATTTGAGATAGAGAGATCTTTTCTCCCTGCATTGGGTCAATCAGGTGTGAAATAACTAATTGACCATCGAGTCTGCCTTTTTCTTGACAAAAGTTGAAAAGTATTACTAAAGATATTAGATAGATGTATTTCATTGTGTTTATAAGTAAATGCCATAGGGCTTTATCTGAAAGCCCCATGGCAGTTGATGATTTAACTATATTGACTAGGCATACTGCATTGGACAGCACCAACCGCCTTCCCTGCACTCGAATCTTCTTGTATAAATGGGTACGCCAATGGGGGACATTCCTACCGAATACCCTAACTCGTATTGGTAATGCAGGGCAATGTCAGTTCCTGGGCAAGCGTCGTAAATGGAGGAGCTTGATTGTGCCAATGCAGCATTGTCTAGATTCACAAACGGATCCATGAGACTTACGTTTACATTCAACAGAGCGCCATAAAGAAGACCCCCACAGCGGCTGTTTTTGCGGGTTTGTTTAGATCCAACTTTGTCTGTTCCGGATTTTTATCAATCGATGCGCCTGTATATAAAAGCCGGTTCTTTTTAATTTGCGTCTCAGCTAGGCCCTACAAATCATTTGGAGCCGCCTCCACATGATCATTTGTAATCTAGTTGGAAAATAATTTTATATTCTTTGTCGGAGCTTGTTTCTATTCTATCATCTTGAGAGATCCTGCTGTTATTGAGCAGGTAAAATTTTTCCAATTCATCTTGGTTTATCCAATACCAGGCTTCGCTGGTTGAATTCCCCGAAAAGGTGATTTTGGAAGGAAGTTTCATGAGATCATTTTTAATTTTGTCCACATATACCATTTCCATACCTTCAAGATCAATCTTTAAGTATCCGTCTTTCTTTCTGTACCGGATGGAAAAGAGGAATTCCGTATCTGTTAGCTTAATGCCATTTGTCAAATTATAAAATCCTTCGTAATTATTGACAAAATGTAATTTATCCAAGGGATCCATTCTGGAAAGGTCATTTATATTAATGAAATTTCCATTGAAGTCAAGTTCAATTTTTTCCATTTTTCCATCTTTGTAAATATATAAATTTGGAAAGAATGGATTAGTGAATACAAAGGAGGAGTCATTGATTTTGGTGAAAAAAACCGTGTTAGATAGTACCATTTGAGTATTGACCTCTTCAATAGGAAGTATAGATTCAATCAATTGCATATCATGTGAGTAATGGAGAATTCTCCCTTTTTGAGCATTTTCTCCCTGCCGTAATAGAAACATGCCTTTTTGATTAATTATAAAGTTGTTAGCGGCTATGGGGACTGTGTATTCACTTAGGAATGATAAATCCATGGAAAATAAATATATTCTTCTTTTATGGGCATCAAGAACATATATTGTGTCGTTAAGTACGTCGTAGTCAGTGATTTCACTTAAGCCCAATGGTCCTTCGCCGATATCGTCTCTTGATGCCAATAACTTTCCATGCCGATCAAATACTTTAAGGGATTTCATTATGTAAAAATCGGATACAAGCACATTGGATTGTGTAAATATGATTTTGTCAATCGATCCAATTGGTTTATCGCTTTGTAAATTGTGGGTTGAGATGGAAGAAAAGTACCGGGACAATGGAATCGGTTCAGGGGAAGTTTTGAAATGGATTTTTTCTATGGCATCCCTCTGATTAGAGGAACATGAGACCCCGGTCAATACTAGTAATAGTAAGATTGTGTTTATTATGTAGTTGCCCATATTTTGAGATGATTGAAAAGGGTTCCCCCTTTAAGGGAGAACTCTTTTGACAGATTTTGAGATGAGACTAAAAACAAGGATTTTGCCAATTCGCATAACACGTTTCACCGCCTTCATATCTGCACTTTATAATATATATACCCTGAGGTACACACCATTCATACACAACATGAAATGGATTGCTACTGGATTGTGCAACTGCATCATTACTAATTGTCACAAACGGATCCGTGAGACTCACTTTCACATTCAATAGGAGTGCCATAAAGAAGATCCCCACAGCGGCTGTTTTTGTGATTTTACTGAGTTTTTCGTTCATTTTTATGAGAGTTTAAAGTGTAATTTGTTTTGGTTTGGTGCGAATTTTTCGTTTTCACCTACGCTTTCCTCTACTGTGTCCGGTAGCACAGGAAAAATCTCAATGCTGTCAAGTCATGACCGACCTCCTTTCCCTAGGATTCAACGAATGGCTTCCTTTCCCCAGAGCATCCGAGGGGAGTGTGATATTTGTCTTTGAGATCAGGTAAGCCGGCCGCCGGCCCACTTCCCGGTAGATCTTGCCGATATACTCCCCGATCACGCCGAGGACGATCAACTGGATGCCCGACAGAAATACGATACTGGCCACCAGGGACGCCCAGCCGGGCACGGTCATGCCCAGAAACACGATGGCAATGGCGTAGAGGCGTGAGAAAGTTAGAAAAAGAATATCTTAAAAAACTGGACAAAATCGGACAAAACTGGACAAGATCGGCCAAAACCGGACAGAGGTGGATCGGATGCGGGGAAAGCGCCCTGGATCCTTCTGGTCAGTGCTCCGCCGGGAAGCCTTGACCACCGGGAAATTTGCCACGGAAAAAGAGAATGGGGCATCAAGGCTCTTGATGGAATTTCGACCCGTCAGCGCACCAATCCTTCTTGGGAGTGCCGAAGGCACGGCATGATTGTAGCCTGGGGTGGAGCATGGCGGCCCCCCAAGCCTTGGGCGTTTTTTTGCCATTCCCTATCTTTTTCGCAAAATTTATTTTATGGGTTTGGTTTTTTGTGTTTTTTTTAGTTATTATTGAATCCGATAGATTTTGTAGTTGAACCTTTGTTTTTTAATCAGTGCCATGACCCGAAAAGCCAAATCCCGTAAGGAAATTGCCCAGGAATATGGGATTTCCGTTCGGACACTTTCCCGTTGGACCCAGAAAAACCGGCTTGTCCTCCCCCGTGGGCTGGTTTCCCCCAGAGACCAGGACCTGCTCTATGAAAAATTCGGGAAGCCTGTTGCCCAAGCAGTATAGTTTTTTGATGGGATGGCCTGTCTCCTTGATCAGGTAGGAGTAAAAAGACTCCAAATCTCCCGGATAGACAGGCTGCCGGCCGACTTCGGAGAGGTCATACACACGGGTTGTTCCGCTACCGCAACAACCAAAAACAAACAGCAATACAAGTAGTACGCTATTTCTTCCCATGGCCGGATAAATACTTTAGATAGTCCAATGTGTGTGCTCTCACCACAAACTTGTATTGTGCAGCAGAGTCTTCCAGGGCTACCCAGATGGCATTCGGTACTTCTGCTGTATATCCGGCCCGGTTGTTTGGAGAGTCCCGTGTGACGTTCTTATGGGTAGCCAGTTCATTTTGATAGATGATTCTTGCGTTTTTCTCCTTGCCGTTTGTCAGAATCAAAAAAAGCCAATCAGTTTTTGGGGCATAGTGGGAAATAACACTTCTGGCTGTTTTTATACACGATGCACAGGCTACTGAAGGAAATAAGATGGAAACGTTGTCAATTTTTCCCGTCAAAAACCCATCAGGGGAAACTTCCATGATCGGTGCATCATTGATCAAACGTTCGTCTTTGCGCCTTCCATTTTTTGGATTGCAGCATAGTAGTGATGCCGATAGACTAATCGATAATGGCTTTACAGAGTTCGTTTTTGGTTTCATCATCCATATTCATCAAGGCAAAGTATGTGCCTGATGAAAGGGGATAGAACATATAAGGTGTCAGATCCGAAGGGATTAGATACTCCGTTAGATGGTTGAATTCCGAATCAAAGACCATTACACTTTGCCTGTTGGGAGAGCCTTCTTCCCTATTTATCATTTTGGCAATGTCTTCATCCGTATATCGTTGACTTGCAAACCGATAGTATCGCTTGCGATAGGGGTCGTAGACTAGGGAAAAGTAATAGTCCGTTCCCAATTGATAGCCTAACACCGCTTCTCTGCCATTGTCCCCAAATTTTCCAGGAAGTATATCCGCCAAAATCCGACTTTTGGCGAGGAAGGCAGGCTGCAATTCCCTTTTCGGCAAATCAAAAACATAGACCGAATCATCCGCGGGATAGCTTACGAGAACCTTGTCATGATCGGGAGTCTCTGCAATACTGGGCATGTTATGGTCCGGCCCGCCCCAATACCCTCCTTTTTTGTACTTGGAAGGATAGCCCATTGTATAGTCCAAGAGTCCATTGTCCAGGTTTAAAGCTATCAAAAGAGTCTTCTTTTCATACCCGCTATGGTATGGATTCTCATCAGGGACGGCAGGGATATATAGGATGTTTTTCCTTTTGAAAGCCCGGCTTTTTCCTGTCATCCAAGGGAGAGCAGAATCTGCGTCTGGTTTGCTCCCCTCAGTGTTTTTTAGACGGTAGATCCGGTTTATTCTGCCAGATGTATCGATCAGGGACATTCGATAGGCGTAGCGGTCAAAGACAAAAATGGAGTCAAAACCGGAGACAAAAAAATCCGAAACACTGCCCACGCCTTGGGGACCTTCAACGGGAAGTTCCAGTCTGAACGAATGGCTTGGTTCCCGGATATCGTCGAAAAACAGATAGTTTGGATTGCTGGGAAAAGTATTGATATGCACAAGATATTCTATACCTGTTTCCGAGATCCACAATTGGGAGAGCAAAAAGAAATTGGAGGAGAATTGGTCTAGGGGAATCTCTAATTTACCCACTTCGGAAAGCGGAAGTTCTGCCGGGTATTTAGGTGATGGAGAACAGGCCAGTTCCATGAAAACGGAAAAAACGAAAAATTTGGCAATGAAATTTTTGATAGACATAGTCAAATCAAACTATTGGTGAAATGGATTTGGGCGATGCATTAAAAGGATCACCGAAGGGCTGTTGTGCCACGGTGATCCTTGGGTTTAAGATTTGATCGTACTTGGACTGGTTTACTATTGCTTCCGGCAAGCAAGTGCCTCCCGAATCATAGCAGACAAAAGATACCAATCTGCCGTTGAGCCATACTCCTGTCCAAAACCTGCTTGCGAAGCTGGATGTAGAGTTTGCGGTCAGCATAACTGCGATTCCTAAAGTTGCAAAACTCTTCTTAGTTTGCATGATTTGTGGTTGTTTGGACATGAATGATATTTGTATTCCAATTTTACGATTTTATTAACTAAGAAAAACTGGACAAAACTGGACAAGATCGGACAGAGGCGGATCGGATGCGGGGAAAGTGCCTTGGGATCTTCCGGTCGGTGCTCCGCAGGGAAGTTTCGACCGCAGGGAAATTTGCCACGGAAAAAGAGCATCGGGGCTCTTGATGGAATGAATTTCGACCCGTCAGCACGCAAACCCTCCCCATCCTTCTTGGGTGCGCCAGGGGAAAAAGCCGGTTTTTTTTCCGTTGTCCTGCTTGTCCAGAAGCTGGACCATTCACCACGACCTTTGGCGTTTGGGAAACCCCAAAAGGTCCGCAGGCCGAAAACCTTTGAGGTGGGGTGTAAAAATTGTTTGTTTTTTTCTGTTGTTTTTACACCCCATTATTTTTATATTCACCTATCTTATAAAACATGATATGGAAGATCTTGGTTTTTGGAAAGAAAGGGCCATCGCCAGACGC
>CAZGYC010000108.1:0-10074 GCA_964530015.1 uncultured Limnohabitans sp.
TGGGGGCAAAATTCACCAAGCCGACTTGTGAGCCTTTGACATCGTGTGCGGCAAAATTCAGTACTCCGGCGACTTGGGTTCCTTCCAGATCCTGAGCCGTGAAGTTCAAGACACCTGCGACCTGCACGCCGCTAACTTTCTTGGGCGAGAAATTAGCCACTCCGGCTATCTGGACGCCATCGACGGATCCTGTGGTGAAATTTGTCAATCCGGCAAGTTGAACCCCTTTCACGCTGTCCAGATTGGAGTTGAAAAGACCCGCCAACTGGACTCCATCGACTTTGCCGCCGACTTGGTTAAACAATCCAGCCAACTGGACACCGGTCATATCGCTGCGGTTGATGTTGAACAAACCCGCCATTTCCAATTTGGTTGTGCCAGCGGAATATCCTCCCAGAAGATTGACCGAATAGTCATTGACCACTTCTCCGGAGCTCATCCCATTGGTACCGACGAATGGAACGAAGGAAAACTGAAAACCAACCGAGGTGGTGTCCCTGAGGTCTTTTCCAAAGGGATCAAACCGGAAAGGATCCGGTTTCTGAAATGCCAGCGGTTTTTCATTTTTGCTCAGGCTGTCCGGCTGGGTTTGGAGTGCAAACACTTCTGATCCGAATAGCGCAGAGATCAGGATTGCGGCGAAAATTCTATAAAACGTATTCATGACATTGGTTTAGTTTCGTCTGTAGGACAAGCGAACGGCGGTCTACCCCTATTCCTGCAGAAAAAAGATTTACGAAGTACGCCCCGATGGCCATCGGGGTACGGGGCTTCAGCGCTGTCTGAAGCCCTGAGCCAACTTGAACTTTACAACCCCCATTATTGAACCCAGCAGAAAATCTTTTCTTCATTTACTTAACAAATGTGAATCTAATTATTACATTTACTTTTGTTAAGTAAATAAATCCAACATGGCACAACATTCATTGGGCGAATTTGAAGAGCTGGTATTGCTGATGGTGGCGGCGCTCCACGACGAAGCATACGGCGTATCGATCCTCTCCGGATTGGAAAAAGAACTTGGAAAATCACTGAATATCAGCGCAGTACATGTTGCGCTGAAAAGGATGGAAGACAAGGATTTTGTAAAGTCACGATTTGGGGGAATCACAGAAGACAGAGGAGGCCGGCGCAAAAAGTATTACGTCATCACTGCCTTGGGCAAAAGAGTGCTGGACGAGCAGTTTGCATTGCGAAGTACTATCTACAACCGGATCCCCAAGATCTCCTTTGGCTGATGCACCCTCCACGAAAGGCACTCGCTTTCCTCCGCTGGTTCTGCCGCGAGGATTACCTCGAAGAGATCGAAGGGGATTTGATTGAGGTATTTGGTAGAGAGGTGGAAGATTCACCGAGAAAGGCCAGGTGGAAGTTTTTCTGGAGTGTGCTCAAATATTTCAGGCCGGGTTTTATCAGGTCGTTTTCAAATTCTAATCAGTTTCATCCCATGGGCATGTACAAAAGTTATTTTAAGATCGGATGGAGAAACCTGGTAGGCAATAAAACACTTGCCTTTATAAAAATCTTTGGGCTGAGTATTGGGTTAAGCGCATGCATGCTCATTTTTCTTTATGCCAAAGATGAGATGAGTTACGACCAGTTTCACGAAAACAAAACACGGTTGTACCGCATCATACAGACATTCGACATTGGCGGCCGCCCGTCACAAACCGTAGGCACCACCAATGCCGTGGTGGGTGAAACGTTTGCGAGGGAATTGCCCGAAGTACAGCACTATGTCCGCATCAATGGATTCCCGGTAACCATCAAAAAGGATGACGTAATGCTTACCGAGAACACGTTGTTTGTCGATGACAATTTCTTTTCGGTGTTTACATTTCCCCTGTGGGCGGGCGATGCACGCACGGCATTGAAAGAACTGCATTCCGTAGTTCTTTCGAAGGATATGGCCTTGAAATATTTTGGGACGGTGGACGTGATCGGCAAATCACTGGAGATAAAAATCGGGGATGACTTTGAGGATTTTTCCATCCGTGGGGTATCAGAAAATTTTCCCCAGAATTCAACGCTGAAAACCGGCGTGCTTTTGCCTTTTGAAAGTTACGAGCGCTACAATGACAACAAAGACTGGTTCGGCGGGTCCATGAACACATTTGTTTTGCTTACTCCCCAAGCGGACGATAACACGGTGGCTGGCAAGATGCAGGCAGTGTTTGACAGAAACATCACCGGGGAAATTGCACGGGCAAAAGAAAGACTTGGCACTGAAGTAAGCATATCGTTGGCATTGCAGTCCTTGACCGACATCCACCTGAGCACACAGGCAGGTCCGGACAACGGGATGACAGACGGAAGCAAATCGGTTTATTCCTACATCCTCACGTGCATTGCCGTGTTTATCCTGGTGATTGCATGCATCAATTTTGTCAACCTTTCCGTGGCCCAGTCCTTAAGGCGAAGCAAGGAAATAGGGATAAGGAAAGTAATCGGCAGTACACGCAAACAGATCGTAAGGCTGTTTCTTACCGAGTCGTTCCTTGTTTCCGCAGTTGCTTTTGTCATTTCCATTTTGTTGGCCCTGCTCGTTCTTCCTCTCTTCAATGAACTGGCAAACAAAAAATTAAGCCTTTCTTATTTATCGGACGGCTATCTCTATGCAGGGTTCTTTTTGCTGTTGTTGGTTACGGCGTTCTTCACCGGCTCTTATCCATCCCTTGTGCTGTCGGCCTTTCAGCCTGTGAAAGCATTGTACAGCAGGGAAAAGCTCATGGGAAAAAATTACCTCACCAAAAGCCTGATCGTATTGCAGTTTGCACTTGCTGTTTTCCTGATCATCGGCACCATTGCCATCCATTCGCAAATGAATTTTCTTTTGCATGCGGATCTTGGCTACGACAGCAGAAACCTGGTCCGGATAGATATCCCGGTCAGCAAGTCGAGTGACCGTCTCCCGGAATTGTTCAAAAACGAATTGGAAGGAAAACCCGGTATCGTAAATGTGGCTGCAAAAAATGCCGGCAGGAGAACATCAGGGGTGAAGGTGGATGGAAAGACCATAGATATTGAAATGGGCAAGGTCAATGAATCATTTCTTCCGGTTTTCAGGATACCGATTTTGGCCGGAAGAAATTTCTCTCCCGATTTTCCGTCGGATTCATCGTACTCCGTCATCGTCAATGAAAGTTTTGTAAAGGAGGCCGGGTGGAATCTGGATGTGGCCGTCGGCAAAACGGTAAACTATCTGGACGATACCAAACCCGCCGCTACGGTTGTTGGCGTGATCAAAGACTACCATTTCGCTTCGCTGAAAGAAAAAATCACCCCTCAATTGCTTACCATGGAGCCCACTTTCAATTATGGCCAACTATGGGTGAAGATAAGCGCCGAAGACACTCCCGCCACACTTGCATTGCTGCGGGATACGTACGGCGAGCTCGTGCGGTATTTTCCATATACGTACCATTTCATGGACGATCTTCACGCAAAAAACTATGAAGCAGAAGCCAAGTGGAAGCAGATCATCGCCTTTGCGTCTGGGCTTTTCATCATCATCTCCTGCATGGGCTTGTTTGGCTTGGTAATGTTGTCGGCCGGGCAGCGTACCAAAGAAATCGGCATACGGAAAGTGCTTGGCGCATCCGTGTCAAAAATCATGCTGATGCTTTCAAAAGAGTTTGTCCTGCTCGTCTCCATAGCTTTTGTAGTCGCAAGCCCCATAGGATACTATGTTGTTGATGGGTGGCTACAGGGCTTTGCATACCGGATCAGCATGGGTTGGTGGATGTTTTTCTCAGGCGGAGCGATGGTCATGGCCATTGCATTGGCAACCATGGGTTTTCAGGCGATTAAAGCTGCTACGGGCAATCCCGTGAACAGCTTGAAATCGGAATAGGAAATGGGCGGTAAGCAGTTTACAGTCACGGACGGGCACAATGAGAATTGACGATATAGATCAGGCTCTTCGGGGTTTTTGTAGCCAGTCTTCTATAAAAGTGATATTCGTTTAGAACGTGTCAATAAAGTCTCGGGGTGATAGGATGGGAATGGTTTCAAAGGGGTGCAACACCAACAGGTCTTTGTCGCCTGAGATGATGCAATCGGCTTTTCCCGAAAGGGCAAGTTCAAGGTATTTGTTGTCTTTTGGGTCACGACAGGCAGTTACATCGTGCGTCACTTCAATGAGTTTGCTTCGGGTTATAAAAAGATGGATGAAAATATCACGCTCATACTCGTTTCTGAAATACTTGTCAAATTTTTTCCTTTTCAAGATGGCAAGCAGCTCTTCTGTGGTGGTGAGAGAACGGATGACAACCGCCTCAAGAAAGGCTTTTCGTACGGCATGGCCAGAAGTGGATTGCTTCAGAATTGTCGCACTGATCATGACATTTGTATCAATGACAACAACCATCCGCTACTCTTCTTTCAACAGGTCTTTCAATATTTCTTCTGTCATTCCCTGTTTTTTGGCGTACTCACTGATATCGTCCATTACTTCAAACAAAGTTCGTTTGTCATTCAAAAGCATGGATAAAGTTTCCAGTGCGGACTGCTTTTCCTGTTCAGTAAGATTTTCAAATCTTGAAGCCAAGTCATCCGACACATTCAATGTAATTGTTTTCATGAGTCCTCCATTTTCAGTTCTTAAATATAACGATTTCCCATGAGCAAGGATTTGTCTCCCCCCAATTGGTCTTTGCGCTTTCTCTGCTGGTTTTGCCGCGAGGATTACCTCGAGGAGATCGAGGGGGATTTGCCGGAGGTGTTCAAAAAGCCGGAATCAGGAAAAGAACCTGGATTTGTATTGTGTTTCAAATTCGTCATATCGCAAAACATGGATAGCCGGAAAATCATTGTGCCTGATTTGGTAAATATGCCGATCGTTGCTTACAATGAAATCGGATTGGCTTGCGATGAAGCAATCGACAAATTTGTTGTCGTCCCTATCGCTTTCAATCAACTGCCAGAAATATGAAGGATTACTCAAACGGACATTGGGGAGCATCAGCAGATAGTCCAGCGTTGCATCGGTTTGCCGGAGCTTACTCATTGAGCCAGTTGCCGAGATCGGCTTCGGTGATTTTGCGTTCGGCTACAGCTTGGTCCACTTTGTTGATCAGCTTGTCGGAAAAATATTCGGCCAGTAATTTCCTGATGGCCAAAAGGTCTTTTTCATCCGGCTGGAAAGAATACACATTCAACAATTCAAGTTGCAGGGAGCTTAGTTTTTGGCTGTCCATAGTTGATATGCTTTGTACAAAAATAACAAAATGAAAACCTCCCCTCCCAAACGCCCCCTTCAATTTCTCCGCTGGTTCTGCCGCGAGGATTACCTCGAAGAGATCGAGGGGGACCTGATGGAGGTTTTTGAAAAGCAACATGAAGACTCTCCGCGAAAGGCAAAATGGAAATTCGCCTGGAGCGTGATCCGGTACTTCCGGCCCGAGTTTATGAAGTCATTTAGAAATTCTTATCAACTGAGTACTGCCTCTATGTTTCGCCATCACCTATTAATTGCCTATCGGAATTTCTTCCGGCACAAGAGTTCCTTCCTGATCAACCTTGCGGGGCTGTCCATCGGTATGGCTGCCTGCCTGCTGATCCTGCAATACGTAAGCTTTCAGTTGAGCTTTGACCGGTTCAATGAAAACATGGGCGATCTTTACCGTGTGGTGAACGACCGGTATCAAAACGGCGAGCTGATCCAGCACGGCACCATGACCTATTCCGGTGTGGGGAAAGCCATGCGGGACGATTTTCCCGAAGTCGTCAACCATACACGGGTAGAGCCGCTGGACGCGCAAATCCTGATTCAGGGAAATGAAAAATTCGGCGACCAAAGGGGCCTTGCCGTTGACAACGCATTTCTTTCCATGTTCTCGTACCCCGTCGTGGCTGGTGATAGGGTGACGGCATTGGAAGAGCCCAACAGCCTGGTTTTATCCGAAACATTGGCCCGAAAGATCTTTAAGATCAGGGACGACAATTTTGAACCGGTAATCGGCAAAGAGCTGGTGATGCAGTGGGACTCGCTCCCCAATAAAATAACCGCCGTGTTCCAGGATGTTCCCGGAAATTCGCATCTCTCATTTGATTTTTTGTGGTCTTATGTTTCGTTGTACAGTGGGCCGGCACCTTGGCGATCCGCCGACCATAACTTTACCGAGTCCAGTTTCTGGCACTACATACAGTTGGTTCCCGGAAGCGACTACAGGGCTTTGGAAGCAAAATTCCCGGAATTCAGCCAACGGTATTTCCAGGGAAACCAGATCTCGGGCAGCGATGAGGTATTCTACCTGCAACCGCTTTCAAAAGCGCACCTGTACTCCGATTTTGAATATGAAATCGGCAATACGGATAGCGCAACGGTGATTTGGGGCCTATTGGTCATTGCCCTGCTGACCATCGTCATCGCCTGGGTCAATTACATCAACCTGACCACCGCCAAATCTATGGAGCGGGCCAAAGAGGTGGGCGTCAGGATAGTTTCCGGAGCCGACAAGGGGCAATTGGTCAAACAGTTCCTGACCGAATCGCTCCTTGTCAATGGCATTGCCCTGCTTGTTGCTCTATTGCTGGTGGTACTTGTGCAGGGAGACTTCAACAACCTCGTAAAGCAGGAGCTGTCCCTGTCGCTTTTGTTTCGCCAAGGCCTGGCAGGCTACGATATCACGGTCGTTTTGACGGTCTTGATGCTGGGAAGTATGGTCCTTTCGGGACTGTATCCGGCATTTGTACTGTCGTCATTCAAGCCCTCCCTGGTGCTAAAAGGAAAACGCATCACCTCACCAAAGGGTGCTGTGCTGAGAAAGGCGCTGGTTGTTGGACAGTTTGCCATCACCATCACGTTGATCATCGGTTCGTTGGTGGTATATAAGCAGATCGGGTTTATCGGTAGCCGGAACCTGGGCTTCAACCTTTCGCAAATCATGGCGGTAAAAGGCCCACAGCTTACAGACTACGATACGGTGTTTTTCGGTCGTCAGCACAGTTTTATAGCGGAGCTGAAGCAACTCCCCGGTATTGAGGACGCCGCTTATTCCAGGTGGTTGCCGGGCGAAGAAATGAGCAGGAGTTTTGATGTCTACAGAAGCGACCGCTCATCGGAACAGCAACACACCTTTCGCCGGAATACGATAAGCCGCGATTTTATCAACGTCTATCAGATGAAACTTCTGGCGGGAAGGAATTTCGCCGAAGCGGATTATCATTGGGATTTGAGCAACCTGCGTACGACCATTTTAAACGAAACCGCTGTTAAACTGCTGGGGTTTGTGTCAGCCGAAGAAGCGATTGGAGAGAAAATAAACAGGGGATCGAGTGTATGGGAGATTGTAGGCGTGGTAGCGGATTTTCATCAGAAATCATTGCGGCATCCCATTGAGCCTACATTCTTTATCCCCAATTCCAGTACCTGGAACCCCTTTTCCATCCGGGTAAACCCACAACATCTACCTGCGACCCTGGCGGCCATCCAAGAGAAATACGGGGAGTTTTTCCCCGGCAACCTGTTTGATTATTCTTTCGTCGACGAGCGGTTCGATACCCAGTATGCAAATGACCGGCTGTTTGGAAAAGTGTTCGCCATTTTTGCGGGCTTTGCCATTTTCATAGCATGCCTGGGTCTGTTGGGATTGTCCTTGTTTGCCACTTTTCAGCGCACCAAGGAGATCGGTGTACGAAAAGTGTTGGGAGCATCCGTTTCCAATATAGTGGTATTGCTGTCGAGGGATTTTATGGCATTGGTGGTTCTTGCGTTTGTGATAGCGGCACCGGTAGCCTGGTGGATCATGCACCAATGGCTGCAGGATTTTGCGTACCGGATGGATATGGACTGGGGACTATTTATCGGAGCGGGTGTCCTTGCGGTGCTGATCGCCTTGCTCACGGTGAGCTGGCAGGCGGTACGGGCAGCTCTGATGAATCCTGTGGACAGCCTGAAGTCGGAGTGACCAACGTGAAAGCCAGCCCTCCCAAAAAACTCCGACTCCTCCAGGGAAATCGCCTTTGGATCCTTTTCGGGCAGAAGGATGGGATACGGGGGCGATTCAGGCTTGCCCATGGTTTTGGATTAAACCAGTATGAGACCAAAGGAAATTAAGAGGAGGACTCTTGAAGGGAAAAAGTCCCAAGAGCCTGGGGTCTGGACGCTCTTCAGGCCCTTCATTTCCTTCATGTTTCGAGGGTATGCAAGGAGGTTTTCAGCCTTCTTCAATGGAAATGAAGTGATTTACTTTAAAAGCGATTTCCCTGCCGATTCCTCCGCTGGTTTTGCCGTATGAGGTTTTTTAGTTACTGGAAAGAGATACGTCTGAAATTTACCATTCCGTTTTCCGGTGTGTCCATATCCAATTCGCCATCATAGACAACCTGTGTCGAGCTAAGCGCTTCACCCAGAATATTTTTGAGGTAATCCAGGTTGGATAAAAAGCCTTTATGAAAACTTGAAGCTGATTTTACTTCATACGCATAGTACTGGTTTCCAAATTCCTGGACAACATCAACTTCCCGTTGCGATTTGTCACGGTAAAAATAGATGTTGGGCAATTTGCCTGCATTAAACCGGTTTTTAATAAATTCCAACACCACCAGATTTTCAAAAACAGCGCCCCGCAAGGGATGGGGGCCCAGTTGCTGTTCGTTTTCTATACCCAATAAAAAGCAGGCAAGTCCGGTATCATAAAAGTAGATCTTTGGGGATTTGACAAGCCTTTTTCCAATATTGCGATAAAACGGCGGCAGTCTGAAAAGAACATAGGAAGCTTCCAAAGTGCTCAACCATTCGTTGATCGTAGGCACGGAAACACCCACCTCGTTGGATAGCGCGGAGGCATTGAACTCACTTCCAATTCGTCCCGCACATAAGCGGATGAAGATTTGGAATTTGGAAAGATCCTTGATGTTGAGCAGTTGTCTTACATCCCTTTCTATATACGTGTTGTAATAATTGCGGCTTACATCCTGTATCGGTATTTGTTTGGCCCAAACCGCAGGATAACCACCATTCAATAGTAAGGTATCGGTAGCCAGGGTCTCCCTCTGGTCCAATTCGGCAAGGGACAACGGCAAAAGCGTAAGAATAGCCGCACGGCCAGCCAGAGACTGTGTTACTTTTTCCATAAGGGAAAAATTGCTGCTTCCGGTCAGGATAAAGCGAAAATCAGGGTTTTCATCCGCCACAACCTGGATATAGGGGAAAAGTCCGGGATATTGTTGCACCTCGTCCAGTATCAATCCTTTTGCATGTTTTTTCAGAAACTCCTTGGGCGAAACTGCAATTTGCTCACGGACACTGACGTCTTCCATATTCACATAAAAATAATCGGGAAAGAGAGTTCTGCACAAGGTGGTCTTGCCCGATTGTCTTGGACCGGTAATGACCGTGACCGAATACAGTGCCTTGAGCCTGTTTACTTCCGATTGTAATATTCTATTAATCAGCATGTCAACTATAATTCAGACAGATTTAAACCTCAACTTTAAATTTGTCCAAAAATAGTGCGATTCCTTTGATAACCCAGCGTGTTGCGTTACTTGTTTTTCATGGACGTCAAATGGGATTTGACGGAGGTGTATGATAGGCGGGTAAAAGAACACAGCGTATCAATCCATAAAAGCTTCTTTGAAAAATCCTGTAAAGTCCTCGGGCAGAGTAGTTTCAAACTTCTTCCAAAAAACCTTGAGCGGCTTTTGTGTTGCTTCCCGGATGCTTTTTTTATCCATCTGGGCAGTTTTGATGGATTTTAAAAGCCTGGGCGGGTCGATGGATTCATCTATTTCATCAAAAAAATTACGAGTATCCGCATAGATGCACGTAATGAAAATTTGGCCTCGACCAGCTCACCAACCATCGATTGGCCTCGGGAAATTACAGGTTCTTGGGGGAGAGGGAGAGAATGCGGCTGCGCTGCTGAACTGAAACCCTATTCCATTTGAAAAATATAGGATACAAGGGACGGAATACGAGTCTTAGGACACCGGCAAATTTCCCCACTTAAACCAAGACCGAACACCGAATGTTGGATTTCGAACAGCGAAGTGAATTTACAACCCCCTAAAAAAACCTCACCCCAGCCCGAACTCCAAACCACAACTGACTGGCCAAATCCTCTACCG
>CAZGYC010000109.1:0-10074 GCA_964530015.1 uncultured Limnohabitans sp.
GAGGCTACCCATTTTTTGTTGTTGTCAAGAAGGCTTTTATAAAATGCGTCGTTCATTTCGGTTAAGAGTTTAGTGTGATGAAACAGGGGCGTTCATTCCGAAGAAAGCACTGTAGCTTTCGGGGTTTTCCACGACCCCCCTTGACGAGATCAGTTTGATGCGGATGTTCCGCTCTTTGGCCTTGGAGGTGAAATCTTCCAAGATCTCGATCACGTCGTAATTCATGCGAATCGTTTTGCGCACATCCAGCTCCAGAAGCGTCCCATCCGGCAGGTTGCTGAGTTCCCTCAGGATCGCCCCCTTGTTCAGGAAAGACAATTCCTCTGCCAGGGTCATGCGGATGTGGTTTTCGTTCGCGGAGTCTTTCACGATGTTCAGGAAGTGTGAGTTTTTGTAGTTCTCGATCAGGATGACCAGCACCGAGACGGCCATGCCCAGGGAGATGCCCACCAGGATATCCGTAAACACCACCCCCAATACCGTCACGATAAAAGGCAGAAACTGTGACCTGCCCAGTCGGTACATGGACTTGAAGAGGCCGGGGTTTGCCAGCTTGAAGCCGACCATCAGCAAGACCGCCGCCAGCACAGCCAGGGGGATTTTGTTGAGCAGTCGCGGGATCAGGATGATTGCTAACAAAAGGAAGATGCCGTGGAAGATGGCGGACAGCTTGGTCTTTCCGCCCGACATCACGTTGGCAGACGAGCGGACAATCACCTGGGTCAAAGGAATCCCCCCGATCAGGCCGGACAGGATATTTCCCGTTCCCTGTGCCAGCAGCTCGCGGTTGGTCGGGGTTACCCGTTTTTCGGGATCAATCTTGTCCGCGGCTTCCACCGAAAGCAGGGTCTCCAGACTGGCCACGATCGCCAGCGTGACGGCCACCGTCCAGACTGCCGGATTGGTGATCGCGCCAAAATTGGGCAGGGTAAACTGCCCGACAAACATGTCCAGGCTTTCGGGGATGGGCACATTGACCAGGTGCGACCCTTCGATGTAGAGAAATGAGCCGGCTGGAACGAGGCTTTGGAATACAATCCCCATGACCACCGCCACCAGCGGCCCCGGAACAATCTTGAACACCTGGTGTTTTTTGGAGAGCACTTTTTCCCAAAGGATCAAAATGAGCAAGGAAGCCAGGGACAACACGATCGCTCCGGGGGTCAGGGAGTCAAACATGGCCGAAAGCGTGGAAAACGTCGTCTCTCCATCTGCCTGTACGAAACTCTCGTCCCCTTCGAAATCAGCATCGTGGCCCAGCGCATGGGGGATCTGCTTCAGGACAATGATGATCCCGATCGCCACGAGCATGCCCTTGATGACCGCGCTTGGAAAATAGTATCCGATGACCCCGGCTTTCAGCACGCCGAAGACCAACTGGATCACCCCGGCCAGAATCACCGCCAGGAGGAAATTTTCGAAACTGCCCAGTGTCCCGATAGCAGTCAGGACGATCACCGCCAGCCCGGCCGCCGGACCGCTCACCCCAACGGAAGAGCCGCTGATCGTGCCCACGACTATCCCCCCGATGATCCCGGCTATCAGCCCGGAAAACAGGGGCGCCCCACTGGCCAAGGCAATGCCCAGGCAAAGGGGAAGTGCCACAAAAAACACAACTATGCTTGCCGACAAATCCTTGCCGACATGCTTGAATAAGGATGTCATACATTCAATTTTAAATGGGAATACTGCCCAGGAGCGGATCCTGAGACCTGAAATCAAGAAATCGGAGGAAAAAAATTCGGAGGGGGCACGTGGATTTTCTGCACGTAACTGGAGAATCCATGCGACTTTTTGTCAAAATAAAAAGTCCCGCGAATGACCAAGACAGGATGCTCCAGGGAAAAAGAGGAGAGCATGTATTCGCTTTTCTTGCTTGTTTCTTTCTCCAAAATCTCCTGCAGGGGGGCATTTTCGACGAGTTCCTCGGCACTGAGCTGGATCAGTCCGTAGTACGTACAGGCAACCAGATTGATTGCCATCAAAAAGCTGAAGAAGATCAGGATTTTTTTCACGTAACGGGATTGTTCACTTTCGGGGATTCGTCGAAATATCGATCCAAGATATAAGTCCTTAACTCAATTTGCCAACCTTAGGTTCAAAAATTCCAATAAACTGCTGATTTATTGCCAAATCCGTAAAAATCAATTCAGGACCAAACCGTCCTGAATTGGAAGTCCGGAGGTTCGAGCCGCGCAAAAACGGAATTCCCGCCAGGGCTGTACGGAACCTCGCCAGCCGCTTTCCCAAAAGGTCCGAAGACCAAAAAAAACGCCAAATCTCCGGCTTCTTCGGTCTCCCGTCTTTACGGTTTCGGTCCCGCTATCGGGATTGGGTTTTTCGGACATCCAGCACCGGACATCCGGCATTTTGACCAAAATCCCTCTGCCCCCTTTTTCCGAGATACTTTTCCGGGTCTGCGATCAGCCGCCAAAGGGGGAGTCCGGTCCAGCCTACTTCCAACCTCCTGACCTCCAAGTTCCCGACCTCTCACTTTTTACATCTTACCGCTCACGGATTCCTTTCAAATCCCCCCACCCCCCTTTTTCGAAGATGCTTTTCCAGGTCCGGATTATGTGGTGAAAGGGGGAGTCGGCCGATGGCATCCCAAGCCTCCATGGGAGGTTTCGGATATCTGTGCTACAATTCAGGTTTCTGTCCCGGCTATCGGGATCAGATTTCTTCCGTCTCCCGATAGCGGGAGGTCTTCCATCTTTACAGTTTCGGCTCCGATAGCCATCGGGGCCAGACATTTCTTGCTGAGCACGACCTTGCCCACTTCCTATCGGTTGCTGTCAGCATTCCCGATATCGCTGCGCTCATCGGGACGGGCTGTACAGCGCATAGCCCATATAGGCCTCGGGCACGGGCTTCTGCTGCAGTTCGGTGATCACCAGCGCGAGCACGTTGGCGATGGCGACCTCATTCGTCCCTGCCGCACGGAGGTTTTGTCCGTACTCGGTGAGCTGCCGGACCAGTTGGGTATTGGCCCCGCTGCGGACAAAGGAGGCGGGGGATAGCCTCGACTTCCGGGGATCCAGGTATTTCCCATACACACTGAGCTCCACGCTGTCCCCCTCCTGGACTTCCTGGGATCGGGAGGGGCCCAGGATACGGTTTCTGCCCGCATTCAGCCAGGCAGTGGCGTAGCCACCGGGGGTCTTGTTGTGCTCGGCCGCTCCCTGGCGGGATTCCCTGATATTTTCGAAATATTTTTCCTCCTCTTCGGCGTTCTCCGGCTCCATGGTGGCGATCCGCATCCCGGATACCGGTGCCCGGATCACCTGCCGCACGCTGCCCAGGTGGTCCCTGACAAAGAACTCGTACTGGAAGGCCGATCCCTCGTAGGCCGCCCGCCCTTCCTCGTGGAGGATGTAGGAGATGGCGTTGTTTTCGAACACCAGCTCCCCCAGGTAGTCGAGGGTCTTGACGTTTGCCCCCTCGGTGTTGACCTGCCGGAGCTTGGTTCCTTGGGCATCGTACCAGTAGTCGATCTTTCGGTTGGTGCCGGAGAAGGTGACCGTTTTGGGAAGGTTGAGATGGTTGTAGGTGATCGAGGTGATGTCCTTGTCCAGGTTTTTGGTCAGGTTGCCGTTGCGGTCGTACAGGTAATTCTCGGCGCTTGTCCCCTTGAAATCCTTGGACAGGTAGGTATTGGTTCCCTGGCTTTCCGTTACCTGCACGAGCTTGTTGCCGTTGGACAGATACGCATAGGACAGATTGTCCACTGGTCCCCCTAGAACTGCTTGCCCTACAACAACAGCCCTTCCAACTAATTCATAGGTGTTAACAACCTTTAGAGCACTTGCTCTACTTCCAGTGTATTGATTAGGCCCACGACCTGAAAACCTTTCATAATACTTCCCATTCTTACCAAACCAATAACCTTGACTAAAAATCAGACCCTCCATTGCCCCATAAATACCAGCACCAATATTTAGAGAATGGTTAGAGGGAACCTTCCTCCCTAACCTTCTCTACTGCTTCTAACCAATATTCCCAAAATGCACTATCTGCTGGTCTATCTGGTACTGGCCAATATTCTCCACCGCTTAATATCTCTGTCAAAACTTTTGATTCTGTAGCTTCAAAATATGCTTGAAGCATATACAACATTGCTTCGCATCCTTCTTGATCAGCAATCATTTCATTACTGGAAATGATACGGTCTTCATTTATTTTACCGTCACTTGCTAATTTAATAACTATTGTTTTAAACCATATTTAGCAATAATTTCAACGGCAAATAAATTAGTACAACCTGCTTCTTAAACAATACCATTCTACCTCTTCACTACTTGTCTCTGTTGCTTTAGTCAAACCATTTTCTAACTTTTTCCTCAAGTGACTCCTTCCTTGGTTCATTTAATATTTCACCCTTCCCCTCTTTAAATATTCTTTCACGATTCAGTTGTCCTACGAATAATGAAAGTGAGAAGGTGAAAATAATATAAGCAATAATTAAAACACTCCCTTTTCTATCTTTTTGAAAATCATCATTCAAAAATTTTCTTCCTTTGATAAAAAATAAATAATTAATACATCCAACGATAACCATAAATAAAACCATATGAAATTCGTTGGTCACAATTGGAACAAAATTAAAGTAATTTACCACAAAGTATATAGTGATAAAATTAAAACATAATAATAGGGTACTCACCGCTACTACACTAAACATTGCAGTAGCATCGTTCTCCTTGACTCTATCCCTATAATACCAATACACCCTAAACAAAAAGTAATAATACGCTCTCCTCATGTTAGTGTCCTTTTGGTTTCTTAAATAACGTGTTTCCTGTTGAATATTCATATGCAATCTTACCCCCGAAATACAATAAACTGATCGGCGTGCCCCAACCGGTAAATCCTATAGCCCCCATTACAACATCGACAGATGCTTCGGTACCTGAAATTTGGCCTGTTCCGTATTGTATAAGCGTTACGCCCATTCCTAGTCCGCCCACAACCTTTCCTGCTACTGCATATTTAGAAGCTGCGTTGCCAGCCGCAACCTGACTATTTCTGAGACCTTGAACGCCTCTGACGTGTTTGCCATCTGCACCACGCTTCAAAAGTTTTGTTGACCTCGAATTTCCTTTTGAATCAACCCAGTAGCTTTTGTTATGAATGCTCTTTTCCAGTCCATAGTAGGCCACGCCTGCCCCCGTGAAGGCATTTCCTAAACGATTCCAATTAGATCCCTTTTCCCCATTCCCGAATCCCTTTTCCCCATTCCCCAAATATGGACTATTCACCAAAGTCTGCCCGCCTACCACCTTGCCCGTTTTGGCGATATAGCTCTCGATATAGGAATGGTAGATTTCGCCTGTCTTGCCGTTGCTGAAAACGATCAAATCCGTCTTGATAGACTCGCCTTGATAAAAGCCGCTGAATGATATGGATCCTGTACTGTTTCTGGCACTATAAGTCCCATATCCATCGGAGTATGTAAAATCCTCCCCTTCCCTGGCCATACTCTCACCGGATGTCACTGTGGCTCCCCCTACAGAATAGGGTGCCATCCCATCCGGATCAATAAACCCCATCGGATTATTGAAGGCATAGTTATAAGGAGAATGGCTTCGCATGAGCTCCGCCAAAGGATCAGTGACAAACCACCTGCCTATCGCCGGGTCATACATCCGAGCCCCGTAGTCGTACAGGTTTGCCCCCAGGTGGCCGTTTGCCTCCTTGCCGTTGTATAAATACGGATTTATTTTGATTCCGCCATACTGGTAGCCCAGTCCCGAAAGCTTCACGCCCCACTACCCCCAAAGGGGAAAATGGAATTTCTTCCAAAACCCGTTCAATAGAAATTTAATTGGTATGGAAATATTCATCACAGTATTTTAGAATATTTACAGAGTTTTTTGACGAAAAAATCAGTTCGAAAGAATTAGAGCCTTTCCCGACTTTATCCCCAATATTCAATAGCTCAACCTGTTCCCAATCAAGAACGCCTATAATACTGACTTGATACGTATTTCTTAACGAATCTAAAATTACAATTTCCCTCACACCATGATTTTGCTCATCAATATGTATATCCAAAATAATTCCGTCCAAAATTTCAGACTTAAAAAAAATTTCCTGCTTTTTGCAATAGTCATTAAGAGCCTTTTCTGGAACACCTAGAGGAGAAAACAACACATAAATAAATAACAGTATTGCAATAAAAACTATTACTATAGTAAATATATTCTTATAATTCATGGCTTTCCAAAATTAGTTCTTTGTAATTTATACATCGCTCCAAATGACCCTTTAAATGTTGTCGGAAACGTTAAAAAGGGAGTAAGCCCTAGTGATTTTTCAGTATATTGAATACCAGCAGGGCTACTTAAATACCCTTTCTGGTGATTACCCCCGTAGGAAACCGAGGCGAAAAACAAACTTAAATCAATTTGACTACTTACTCCGGGGTATTGTTGGATACGAAATTTCTCTCCTTCTTTTGGAACTATCGTCGACTCATTCACCCCAAATTCCAGTCCGTATCCGACATTTCCGGATATCGTATAGTAGCTACTGGAATTGCCGTAACTGTCGCTTACTCTGCCAAACTCGGCAGACATCCCGAAACCAAAAGCAAATCCGAAAGAAAAAGACATGGTCGACCCGTTTGGGGAATTGCTATTTTGCTGCGATCTGTTGTTTTGCACCGACCCGCTTTGACCTGTGGAACCAGCAATGGTCACCCATTTCCCATTAACAAATTGGGATGCCCCAAATTTATTTTGGACAACTGCCCCTTCCTTATAAATTCCACCTTTCTCCTCGTTCGAAGTACATTTAGGACAGTCATCATCTCCCCCCGGCGCACTCTCTTCCCCATTCACCACACTCTTCTGCAATCGGTCCTCCGGTTCGGTTTCGCCTGTGACCACCGGCTGCCCCATCACCGAATACGCCTCCATCCCATCCGGGTCGATAAAGCGGAGCGGGTTGTTCAGCGCGTAGTTGTAGGGTGAATGCCTCCTGGCCTTCTCCGCCAAGGGATCCACCACAAACCACCTTCCGATGGCCGGATTCCCGAAATCGCTTCGCTCATCGGGACAGGCTATACATCCGTACCCCGTAGTCATACAGGTTTACCCCCAGGTGGCCGTTCGCCTCCTTGCCGTTGTATAAATACGGATTTATTTTGATTCCGCCATATTGATAGCCCAGTCCCGAAAGCTTCACGCCCCTTTTCCAATCATTTTTTCAGCACTTGCACACAGGCGGATAATCACATCCTCATATATTGGCTTTTGAAAACAACCCCATCCGTATGAAAACCCTGTCCTGTTTCCTCGCCTTGCTGCTGTTCTCCGTCCAGTTTCCCGGATCTGCCCAAGTCGGGCCGCTAAAAATCCTCCTGGTCGGTGCCCACCCGGACGACTGCGACATCAAGGCGGGTGGGACGGCGGCCTTGTTTGTCGCGTTGGGCCACCAAGTGAAATTCCTCTCCCTGACCAACGGAGACGCAGGCCACATGGAGGCAGGCGGCGGGATGCTCGCCAAAAGACGGTACGGGGAAACCCAGGAGGTTGCCAAAAGACTGGGAATCCAATATGACGTCCTGGACAATCACGACGGAGAACTCCTCCCTACCCTGGAAATCCGACTGGACCTGATCCGCAAGATCCGGGAATGGGAGGCTGACGTGGTCATCTCACACCGATCCAACGACTACCATCCCGACCACCGCTATACCGGCATCCTGGTCCAGGATGCCGCTTTTATGGTGGGCGTGCCGAACATCGCCGCAGACACCCCGCCCTTGCGAAAAAACCCGGTTTTCCTCTACTATCAGGACCATTTCCGAAAACCCAATCCCTTCGAACCGGACATTGCCGTTGACATCACTTCGGTGATCGACCTGAAAATAGACGCGCTGGATGCCCATGTTTCCCAGTTTTACGAGTGGCTTCCCTGGATATCCAATGATCCCGACAGCATTCCCCTGGGAAAAGAGGAGCGAAAAGCCTGGCTGAAATCCAAGCGGACTTCCCCCCCAAGCCCGGCAGTTGTCAGAGTACTGGAAGCATGGTACGGCAGGGAGAAAGCCGCCTCGGTGCAGTTTGCGGAGGCTTTCGAGATCTGCGAATACGGCACGCAGCCAAGCAGGGAGGACTTGATGCGGCTGTTTCCGATGCTTGGGCAGTGAGCGGTCACAGTTTGCGGAACGGCAGATCCGAAATTAGAAAGCGGATGGCGTTCAGCCGCAGTCTGCAGCATCGGACACCCGGCCAAAGGGGGAGTCGGCTGACGGTTTCTTGGGCCTCCATGGAAGGTTTCGGTTCCGATAGCCGGGAGACCGAAGAAGCCGGGCGACAAAAACCCTGCGAAAATCTGTGCCCTTTTCCGCGGAAATCTGCGGGAACCGTTTAGGGACTTTCGGAAAAAACATCCCTGAATCGGGACTTCAAAAACGGGCATGAAAGCAATGAAGCCGATACAAAAAATCCGCGGGAATCCGCGGGAACCGTTCAGGGGATTTCCCGCAATTTTCCAATGATCAAAACCGTGGATTCCGAAGCGGAGTCCACCGCCAAAACGCCGGACAGGGATTTTTCCAAGCCGCTGCTTTCGAGCTGCTCATGGTTCAGCCTAAACACCAACCTGTCATCGCTTAACCTGCCTACCGGCATCAAATCCAGGTCCATATCCCCGACACGGAACGTGCGGAACGAACGGGACCTCCAGCTTCTCTTGTCAATGATGGATTTGAAAAAACCGCCGTTCTGAAACGATCCCACCAATACGGTCAACAGATAGAAATTTTCGGTCTCCTCCAGCCAAAAAGAATGGGCCTTTCGCCGATCGTCGTCCAAAATCAAATCCAACATCCGGATTTGGTCGTTTTTCAGGACTTCCAACTCTGATTTTGTGATTTCTTGGTTTCCAAGGTCCAGCTTGATGTCCCCCATCGGGCCAAAACCGGGACCAAATCTCCCGATCGTGTTTCCGAGCGAATGGATCATCGAAAAGCCTTGGCGACTGGCCGTGAAGGATTTGTCATTTCCATAGGAAAAGCCCCCAAACAAAGGATCAACCGGTTCAAAAAAGCCAAATTCGCCATCCCGGAGAGAAAGTCTCATCAAGTGATACCCGGAAGTGCCATCTGTGTGAAACACCACCTCGTCTTCCCCGATGATTTCAAAACCAAGCAAATGCCTCGAATTTTCCTTTTTCAGGGGGTATTCCCCCAGAAACCCGGACTGTGCCGAATACCGCAGCAATTTGGAGCTTTTCCTGTCCAAGACCAGGAGATCGCCGGATTCGGGAAACACCCGAAAGGCCCATATCTCCAGGTACTCGCCGGGGCCTTCGCCTCCCGAATCAAGGATGACCCGACAGGCTCCCCCTTGATCCAGGCGGTATATTCGTGATCGGCTTCCGTCCAACAAATACATCCCCTGATCCCAGTCGGAGACGATCCGGTAAACCGGTGAAACCGGGTCGATCTCCGGTATGCCCATAGCCTGCCAATCGGAAAACAGCGCATCCAGGGAAAGTGCTTTGTCGGTGGGTCGGACAGCTATGCCCCTGGGGTTTTCCTGCCGCTCCTTTGCTTTCTGGCAAGAGAAGAAACCGACGACGACGGTCAAAATGACAACAATTCTGAATCCCATGATTTTTGGCTTGCATGAAAAAAATGCAGAAACAGCGTCACTGCCGCAAAAGAAGGGCAAAATACCCGTTGCCTTGCCCCTTCCTATTTTTGTGGACACCAGAACAACCGGAAAGAAGGCCTCCATTCGATCATCGCACAAGACACCTCGCTTTGGCCCAATTCACCTATCCCGTTTTTGCTGATTTTCCGTAAGTTTTTACCAAAATGCGCCTTGCTTGGCAATGATCCCCAGACCGATCGGCCCGCAGTCTTTGGAGTTGGGTTGTTTGTAGAAGGGGAAGGTGGTTTTCAAGAGCGGGGCTATTTACAAACATAAACACCATAATTTCGGCGCCTTGATTCATTTGGAGCCAAGGCTATCCAATAGCGTCCTGATCTCGCCTGACCCCGGTCTCGGGGCATTTTTGTGGATCAAGTGTCCAGCCCGGTCATACAGCAGGTAACGTGGG
>CAZGYC010000110.1:0-9837 GCA_964530015.1 uncultured Limnohabitans sp.
AAGGCATCTGCCAGCGCTTTTGCGCTTTGCCCCACGATTTGATTGCTTGGTGATTTCCCTGTTTCAGGGGTTGAGGCCACTTCCGGAAATCCCCTGCCGACAGGGCATCGGGATCGGCATTTCCATTCGAAAAATTTCCAAAACAGATTCAAAAAAGACGGGGGATTCCAAAAAAATCCCCTGTCCCAAAATCGGCCGCAGCCCCTGCTTATACAGTATCAATAGCCCTCTGCCCTGGTCAGGGTTCTTTCATCGGCCCAGGCTCCATCCCGCAGCTCCAAGAGCTTCCAGGTATCCTGATCCACTTCATTCAGCCTCCAAGTCCGCTGGGGATCCACGAGCTTCTTTTTGATTTCCTTCGGAAAAGCATTGGCCGCCCTCGCGTTTTCCCAAGTCCGTATGACTTCGAATATCGCATCCTTTTCCGGGCAGCTTTCCACGTCTTTCTGGTTCAAAACCAAACTGTAGGTAGAACCGACTCCCACTGAAACCGCCTGGATATGCTCGTACTCTTCCACTTTGGAATCCGCCTGGATCCTGAAGTTGGCTCCCATGCCGACGGGGAAAAAATTGGCATAGGTCACGTCTCTCAGATCCTTGCCCTGACTGGTGCTGCTGCCCCACTCCCGGGTCTTGGCATCGTAGAGATTTGTGCCTCCACCGACATTCCAGATGCTTTGGTAGTGCCAAGAACCCTCCGAAAGCGTAGCTCCCGTAAACCGGATATACGGCACGCCGAGGGCCTTCGCATGGTCAAACATCGTGCGGAAGAAGCGCTTGGTCGAATAGTAGCCGTGGCCGTTGTGAAACAGAAATTCCTGTCCGTCAAAATCATAATACGCCAGGCCATTGACTGCGCATATCTCCGCATAATGCCTTGCGATTTCGTCCTGAAGTTGCAGATTGGGGATCAATCCGGAATACGCACCGCCTACCGATACCTGCAGCTTATAGATCGTATCGTTTTGGTGGTGATTCGATTTTTCCGTATTCCAATAGCCACGGGTGACCTTCAGCAACCGGTAAGGTGCAGTCTCCGACACGCCCAGGTAATGGATCAGCTCTTTGCCGATCTTTACCATATTCAGCTCCTTGCTATGCCCTTCCCAACTGGCAATTTCCTCCAGATAAGTCGGGTCATTCACATAGACCAGGGTATCGTCGGCATCGATGTCCTGCGCCAGCAGACGCTTCTGCTGATACCAGATACTGTCACTGGGGACAGGACTCACATCCCGGGTACCCGGTGCCAGCGCGCTGGTGATGGTCGTCCGGCCAATGCTGATCCCATACTTCGCCGCCAAATCAGAATACTCCTTGTGGGACAAAGCCCCGGATTCCAGCTTTATGGGCTTTTTCCCAAAGTCCTTTCCATCGATGTACCCTTCATTTCCCCTATCGGGATTCAGAAAGCCCCGATCATAGAGACTGATCGTCTTGAAACCCAGTCTCCTGGTATAGGAAATCAGACTGTCGTATTTCCCGCCATTGGCCCAGGCATCGGGCTCGAATGCGGCAGGGTCTTTCACCCATTTTCCGTCGATCATGGGATAGGGCAATCCCTCCTCCAGCACGATCGTCTGGATCACATCCATCAGCGCGAGGTCATCGGGACTCCCCCATAAGGCAACGGAGGAACCTATAAAATCCACTCCCGGAACACGCTGCACCTGCAGATGATTGGGCGTATTGGCCTTCATATTGGGAATCAGGGAAAAGAGCACTTCCCGTTCCCTGTCCCGATCCCTGGAGTGATAGGCGATGGATATCCTGCCTTTTTCGTCCACCATGGCCGCATTGCCATACATGATCCGGTAATAGGGCTCCTTGTGGGCATAGAAAGCCACGTCGTTGATTCCGTCCCCTCCAAGTGTGAAAATCTGGCCTTCGTGCAAATGATCGGGTAATGGATATTTGACCGAGTCCGGGGAATGGATGAGGTATTGGAAAGGTGCCGCATCCCCGACAGTGGTCGATACCCCTCCCAGGGTATTGTCATCCAAAGCCAGCATCCCGATGGCGTAATTCACCGATTCGCTGGTATCCCGTGCCACCCCGATGATTTCCCCCATCAGATTGGTGATATTGGTATGGATAGTACCCCACTCGATGTCGTCGATACCGTTGCGCGGAGACAGCGACTCCAGGGTGAGCCTCAAATATTTGTCTTTGGCGTCCACCCTCACCACGGCCACCGAGCCATTGCCATAACTCAGTGTCAATTCCCTGTTGGCCGAATTGTAAACCGATTTTATCGGTTCGAAGTATTGCTGTTTTTCCTCATCGTACAATCTCATCACGGGAGATGGCTTGTCCAAAGGGCTAAATTCCCGGTGGGATTTATCGGCGATGTTCTGCATGCTGTTGATAAATCCCCGTGCATCAATGCGTACCCTAAAGTATTCCGTACTGAAAACCACCTCTTCTTTGACCGTGCCGGACAGGTGAAAAAATCCTGTTGTCAACACCAGCAGCAGAGCAATCTTATATTTCGTTTCTATTTTTCTCATCTGTCTAAATAACTCTCATTAATTTCAATTATCCCTCTTTGGTGAATAAAAAGGGGCGCATGATTTCCCGCCCCTTTTCTGTTTAAACCATCCAACTACTGCAATGGATCAAATGCTCCTCCCCATTCGTTGTTTTGTTCGATTTTGGAGTTTCTGTCCATGACATTCTTGTGCACCGGATAAAACCAGTGGTTCAGATCCAAATTGAATTGGAAATTTTTGTCTCCGTCCAGGCATTCCACATAGTCAAACCGAAACAGTTTTCGCACTTCCGAGTCATACATGGCTTTGGTCCAATCAAATCCAGGCAGACTGCCGTCGTCTTTGATGACAGCATGCAATCCGGAGCGATACTTCAGGGCATTCAGCATGTCGTAGCGCTTCCAGCGACGGATATCTGTCCAACGTTTCCCCTCATAGGCAAACTCGATAAACCGCTCATCCAGAAAGGCCTGCCGAATGTCGGCCTGGCTGCTCGCGGTAATCCCATAATTCCCCGATCCACTTTCAATTCCCGCACGCTTGCGGATATCGTATAGCACCTGCAGGGCTTCGGAAGCCTTACCCACTTCATTGGCACTTTCTCCGTAATTCATGAGTACTTCTGCAAACCGGATCTCAATCCAGTCTGTTTGTGCATCGTAGACTGTCGGTATAGTCAGGGATTTGTCGATACCTTTCAACTGAAAATACCCAGAGGCGCCTGCACCTATCCCCTTGCCTAGCTGGTCAAAAATCAACGTCGTGTACTTATAGCCCGATTCTGAAACAGCATCAGGCACTTTTTTCCAGGCATTCCAGTATTTGGCATTGCCGGTAAGGACGTCACTGGCTGGATAGACAGTTCCAGGACTAAAGACGGTCGTATAAAATCTCGGATCACGCCCGATGTAGAATTCGGTCATAAACTGCTCATTGTACGCTGGATCAGTTGCCAATTTTTGAAGGTCCACCGTCAGTTTGGAACCGTCTATTTTGGGAAACGCCATCAGCAACGGAAATATCGCCTGATTGAAATTTGCGTTGTCCTTCGTCAATGGTTCGGGCCTGATATTCTTTTGGTCCAGACGGTGGTCGGGAAAATAGAACTGGTTTACCATGATCACCTCGTTGTTGCGCTCATTGTACCAGATATCCTCGAACTTGCCGTCATACAGGCCCTTGCCGGTGCCCGACAGAAAGTCAAGGGCTTCCTTATTGGCCTGGTAGGCATTGTTCCAGCGAAGGGGATCATTGGAGGGGTTAAACAAAGGACTGGCATAGTACAACAACAGACGTCCTTTGAATGCCAGGGCGGCTCCCTTGTCTATTCTCCCATAGTTTGTCCCCGTCCAAGTCTCCGGCAGCAGTTCGATGGCCTCGTCGAGGTCGGCCAGAATCTGGGCGACACATTCCGAGGTGCTGTTGCGCGTGACATACAGCGAAGGGAGATCGGTCACATTCTGGGTGTGCAAGATCAGCGGAACCCCTCCTGTCAGCCATACCTTTCCCCAATAGTCCCAAGCTCTCCAGAAAAGCGCCTGTCCACGCAAGGTTTGTTTTTCGGAACCCGTCAACACCGTCACGTTTTCCAGTTGATCCAAAAAGAAATTGATTCTGTCGATGTTCCCATAGTCCCAGTTCTGGCCTTGGTTGTCCACGGTGATCAGGCCTCTGGCATAATCGCCCATATCGGTCGGACCATTCATTCCCTCGTCGGTTCCATTTGCCGAAATCGGCCATCCCGGAAGCATCCTTCCGTAGATATCGGTCAAAAAGGAGTTGATCATGGTCTTGTCCGTCCAGACATTTTCCGGATTGATGGTTGCGGTATTCTGGTAGTCAAGACTACAGCCAGAAGCCACAGCCAAGCACATGCTATATAGTATTGTTCTGATTTTCATTTCATCAATAGCTTAGAGGTTAAAATTTCACGTCGATACCAAAACTGGTTGATCTCAATACCGGGAAAGCGTTTCCATTGCTTATTTCAGGATCATAGTATCGGTTGAATTTGCTCAGCACAAACAGGTTGGTACCGGTCACAAAAAGCCGAACATTGTCAAACACCCTGGTTAGGCTATTTTGGGGCAGATTGTAGCTCAAGGTCAGGTATTTCATCCTCACGAAGCTCGCGTCCTGCAGCCAAAAACCGCTGTTGGTTTGATAGGTCTTGGGACTGTTGTTGCTGATTCGTTTCGGAAGGGTGGCGTTGGGATTTTCGGGAGTCCAGCTATCATCGTACCACTGATCCCACATTCGGTTCCACTCTACCCCTCCTGCCATATCCGTATTCCATTTCTTTTCGCCCAAACGTCCGGACAGCATCATTTCCAAATGGAATCCCTTCCAGCTTCCTCCCAGGTTCAATCCATAGACCACCGGAAAATTGTTCGCTTCCAGAAGGACACGGTCCCAACTGTCAATGATTCCGTCCGGTTCGCCACTGGGGCCGCTCATGTCCTTATACACCATCATGCCAAGGTCCGGCGACAATCCATTATGCTTATAGTTTGGATTGGCCGTGTTGAATGCATCCAACTGTTCCTGGGTTCGGATGATCTGGTCAAATGCCCATCCACTGATGTAGTTTCGGGATTTGCCCACCGGAATATCTATCCACTGTGCATTCTCGGGATAGTCCTGCCGCATCACTTCATTCCAGCCATAGGACATATTCAGGTTGGCGAAATAACTCAGCTTTCCATTTCCGTTGCGGTAGCCAAGCGCCAAGTCCATCCCCTGGGCGTATATTTGGCCGTAATTTTCGGCAGGCATCGACATACTGAACGTGGACGGCAGGGAGTTTTGCCGGTTTCCGAGAATGTCATAGGAATCTCGGAACCAATAGTCTACAGCGAGATTCATATGCTGCATAAAATTCATGTCAAGGCCAAAATTGTAGCTCAGGGCCTTTTCCCAGGTCAAGTTTGGATTCACGACATTGCCATAGGTGATGCCCACAGACCGGGAGGGGCTGGTGCCAAAGTAGGCGGAGTTTCCGGATTGATAGGATTCCTGCCACTGCCAGCCACCCACGGCATCATTGCCTGTCAAGCCTATTGACGCGCGAAACTTCATGAATTGGATAGCCGACTTGCCGAAAAAGTTTTCCTCGGAAATCACCCAACCCAGGGATCCTGCCGGGAAAAACCCCCACCGCTGATCCGGAGCAAAATTCATAGATCCATCCTCTCGGAAAGACAGACTCACCAGGTATTTGTCGGAATAGGAATAGTTAAACTGACCGATATATGACATCCGTCCATTAATCCAATCCGTGTCACCATTGCCCCATGTGTCAGCTCTCGCCCCGCTGGCCGCCCAGAATTGGTCTGTCAAATAGACGGGAAAAGTCTCCCGTCCGCCGATGACACCCGCGCCGCTTCCTTCATACCATTCGGATACAAATACCGCAGATACATAGTGTTTGTCCTTAAAGTGGTTTTCATAGTTTAACTGCATGTTAAACTGTTTGTCCCCGCTCCAGGTGGACCGCCGCTCGATGTAGTCCCTCCCTACCCAGGTTGATTTTCTGATCCCGATGACATCGTCGTCATTGGTGGAAATAATTCTGCCGTTTTGGCCGCTCCTTTCCATCACCATCATGTTATAGTTGGTGTAGAAAATTTTCTGCATGTCGTTAGTCCAGCTTTTGCTATACTGCACCTTGGCACTCAAGCCTTTCAGGAAAGGGATTTTGTAGGTCCCACTGAGGATCAACTGGGGTTTGAGATTCGTCATTTTGTTGTAGCCGCTCGTGCCACTCACCCGAGCGCCCACGTTGCCTATCCAGCCATAGTCGATGTACTGCCCACCGTCGGTATAGACCGGTTGGTCAGGCTGCCATATCCGCAATTTCGCGTAGGTATCACCCGGGCCGGCATTGTCTGCTATGTTTCCGGTGAAATTGTTGTAAAGTGCAAACCCGGTAAAAATCTCCAGGTTTTTGGTGACATCGGCGGTCACGTTCATCCTGATATTGTACTTCTCATAGGTCATGGGTTCCAAAAAGCCCTGTTGCTTGACGTAGGAAGCGGCACCGAAATACCTCACGTTGTCATTTCCGCCGTTGACGCTGAGATTGTGGGATTGCGTAGTCGGATTTTGCCAGACCGTCTCCAACTGGTCGTATCCCCAGCCATTGTTTATATTCTTGTAATGGTCGATCTCTTCCTGCGACCATGCCCAGCCAGCCGGATCCGAGGATCCGTTGATTCGCGTATACAGCTCCCCCGCCTGCACGGCACTGGTCAGATCCATGTTGTTGGTGCGGGTATCCACACTGAAGCCATAGAGATAGTTGAAGGTAGGCTTCCCGACATTTCCCCTTTTGGTGGTGACGATGATCACGCCTCCCGCGGAGCGGGATCCATAGATGGCCGCAGACGCGGCATCCTTCAACACAGTCACATCCTTGATTTCGTTTGGACTCAAACTGTTGAAATCCCCGGCGCCTCTGATCACTCCATCAATGACATAGATGACATTTTGTGCATTCCAGGAGGATCCGGTACGGATGCTGATCGTGGGCTGTGCACCGGGAATCGCACTCGGGGTACTGACATCCACCCCGGCAAGTTTGCCTACCAGCAAATTTCCCGCAGAGGTGGTCGGAATGGTAGTCAGGTTTTCATCCATAGTCATCGTAGCCACCGCCCCGGTCACACTTCTTTTGGTTTGGGTTCTATAGCCCGTCACCACGACCTCTTCCAGGACCGAAAGACTCTCGGCCAACGTCACATTGATTTCCTGCTGGTTGCCGATGACTATCGATTGATTGTCATATCCGATAAATGAAAAAACCAAAACCCCGTCTTCCGGCGCATCCAACGCATACTCCCCGTCGATATTGGTGACGGTACCCTTGGTCGTACCCCTGACCACAATCGTGACGCCTGGCAGGGGCTCGCCTTTTTCGTCCGTTACTTTGCCGGTGATTTTTACATCCGGACGCTGAATGGATGGATTTTCCTTCAGCGTTCGTGTAGAGCCCCTTACGTCTATCGCATTGTTCACCTGGCGAAACCTCAAGTCGGATTGCTTCGATACCTGCTTGAGCAAACTTTCGACGGTTCCCGAAGGCTGGTTGAGTCTGATGACCGTCTGAGTATCTACCTGCCTGGCATCATAAAGAAAACTAAAGGAAGTCTGGGTTTCAATCGACTTGAAAAATCGATCCAGTGTCAGTTTCTCCCCGTGGATTTTTACCTGTACTTTGTCGATGGACTTGTATTGGCCACTCACATCCGTAGCCAGCACAAAATTCAGTGCCATCGTCTGAAATATGAAGCCATACAAGAAGTACTTGGACAACATATAGATTGTCTTGTGTAAGTTTAAATGCATAATTTTGATCGGTTTATTGAAATTTTTCTTTAAACAAGGTCTGCCGGGCCTACCTATTCCCCAATAGTATTGATGCCCCCAGACCGCAACTTCAAGCCGGCTGATCTGATCAGTCGGCTTCTTTTTTTATGAATCATCTATCCTGTTTGGCTTCATTTGGTTTAGGTTGTTTGATGGTTAAAACTGAATTTTCACTTTTTTGCCTTCGATTTTGTAGCTGAAGCCCTCGATATTCGAGATACTCCGAAGCACGTTTTCCAAGGATTGGTTTTCAAACGCCCCATTGAGGCTCCACTCGCTTCTGGGGTTGCCGGCAATGCTGAGTTCCACCCCATACCAGGCCTCCAAATCTTCAATCACCCTGGCTAATGTTGCCTGATGAAAAACCAATCTCCCAAACCTCCAACCCATCACCTGATCGGTATCAAAGGTCCCGACGACACCTTCCATCTGGGACTTTTGGAATTTGAGCTCTTCGCCGGGCACCAGAAAATAAGCCGAGCTGTCGGACTCATGGCGGATGACGACTTTTCCCGTAAGCAATGAAACTTTGAGGCTGTCTTGATACTTTGCGTTGACATTGAAAGAAGTCCCCAGGGCGGTAGTCAACAATCCGTCCGCCAACACCTGAAAAGGCTGGGCGGCATTTTCCTTGATTTCAAAAAATCCTTCTCCTTTCAGTTTTACCAGTCTTACCGTCGAGTCGAAAGACTCCGGGAACTCAAGGCTGCTTCCCGAGTTTAGCCAAACGGTCGTTTGGTCCGGAAGCCTAAAAGTCAACTTTTCTCCCGGATTGGTGGATTTGGATGTCCACCTTGTGGCACTGGCTTCGGTGGGCAGGGCTGACTGCTCGTGTAGCCGGAACAGCAGCAGGGAAAGAGCGACTACCCCCAGCAGGACCGCAGCCACTTTGGCAAAGTGCAAGTATGTGCCCTGCAGAAATCTCTGTGGCCGGTGATTCCGGCTTGTACCGGAGCCCGATGGCCCAATCTCATGCAGCAGCTTTTTGAGTATTTGCTGTTTTGTTTCCACACTGGGTTTTTGTGCCGGGAATTTCAGGCCCAAAACCACCTCCCGGGCAAGCCGCACATCCGCTATCCTGCCCGGATTGGCTTCCATCCAGGTGTTCCAATAGATATGCAATTCACTGTCCGGGTTTCTCACCCATCTGATAAATTCCAAATCTTCCAAAAGGTCGGCTATTTGACTCATCTGCGATGATGCTGTTTCAGGTTACACCATACAAAGGCGAACCTTTGCGAAACAACGCCAAAAAAAATTCCTTTTTTTTAAAAAAACCCGAAACAGAATCCAACTCGGGGAATCAAACACCGAGTTTCCCCGATCAGTCGGGAAAGGCGCAAAAAAACAGCGGGAGAAAACCGATGGTTTCCCGAAGGTGTTTCAGGGCCTTGTAGGTTAGGTCTCTGGCAGATTTCGGATCCTGCAACTCCATCAATTCGGCTACCTGCTGATAGGACATCCCCTCAAAAAACACATAGTAGATCGCTTCCCGCTTTCTTGGAGAAAGTTGTTTGATGGCATCGTTGATCATCTTGCTCTTTTCTCGATCGATCTGCTGCGCGATCAGGGTTTCTTCATGGGAAAAAGCAATTTCAAAACTTTCCGATTGTCCAAGTTCCACTTTGAGGTTTTCCCATTTTTTCAGCTCCCGAAACATCCTGCGTTTCAGGGATTTGAAAAGGTAGAATTTGATGGAGTCGGTGTCACCCAGTGAGCCGGACTTTCTTTTTAAGTCAAAAAAAACATCGTGTATTGCGTCTTTGACCAATTCCTCACTTCGGTTGATCCTAATCCCGTAACTGTATAGGCTGTCAAAAAAACGTTCATAAATCAGGATGAAAGCTGAATTGTTGCCTTGCTTGAAGGCTTCCCACAGTTCTCTGTCTGAGGAAAACAAGGCTTCATTCTCTTTCACCATAACCATCTCATCTTTTTCAGAAAAGGGACTGGGCAAATTGACTCTCAAAATCTTGGG
>CAZGYC010000111.1:0-9778 GCA_964530015.1 uncultured Limnohabitans sp.
CCCAAAATCTGACGGATTGTACAAGGAAAAGTCTTTCCAATTGGTAATTTTGTCAGCCCGAACCGGAACCCTTCCCCAAAAAGGAAGGGTTTTGGTTGGTTCCAATCCCATTGAATGACAGAAGCAAAACGTGTAGCCATCCTCGGAAGCACCGGAAGTATCGGCACACAGACATTGGAGGTAATCCGCCAGCACACCGACCAGTTTACTGTAGAGGTCCTTACCGCGCAGAACAACGGTGATTTGCTGATCGCACAGGCGCTGGAGTTTCTGCCCAACGCCGTGGTGATCGGAAACGAAGCCCGGTACCAGCAGGTCAAAGAAGCGCTTCTTCCCCATGACATCAAGGTCTTTGCCGGGCAAAAGGCAATCGCCCAGGTCGTGGAGATGGAGACCATCGACTTGGTCTTGACCGCATTGGTGGGGTATTCCGGCCTGATTCCTACCGTAAATGCCATCAAAGCCGGGAAGCAGATCGCACTGGCAAACAAGGAAACGCTGGTGGTGGCGGGCGAGCTGGTCACGGCATTGGCCCGGGAAAACGGGGTCAACATCTATCCGGTGGATTCGGAGCATTCGGCAATCTTCCAGTGCCTGGTGGGGGAATTTCACAACCCCATCGAAAAGATCATCCTCACCGCCTCGGGTGGGCCGTTCAGGGGCAAAGACCGGGCTTTTCTCGAAAGCGTCACCCGCGAACAGGCACTCCGGCATCCCAACTGGGACATGGGAGCCAAGATCACCATCGACTCCGCCTCGCTGATGAACAAGGGCCTCGAAGTGATTGAGGCAAAGTGGCTTTTTGGGCTGAAGGCCGAACAGATCGAGGTAGTCGTCCATCCCCAAAGTATCGTGCATTCCTTGGTGCAGTTTGAGGACGGTTCGATCAAAGCACAACTTGGGCTCCCGGATATGCGTATCCCCATTCAGTTTGCGCTGAGCTACCCACATCGCTTCAAAAGTGATTTTGAACGCTTTGATTTCACCAAATATCCCCAATTGACCTTCGAGCGGCCGGATCGCGAGACGTTCCGCAATCTCCAGCTTGCCTTTGATGCACTGGCCCGGGGAGGAAATGCTCCCTGTATCCTGAATGCCGCCAATGAAATCGTCGTGGCTGCATTTCTGAAAAATGAGGTGGGATTTCTTGAAATGTCTGATTTGATCGAAACGACGATGGACAAGGCGACATTTGTTGCACATCCGACCCTGGAAGATTATGTGGGCTCAGACCGGGAAACACGAAGTATAACAGAAAAATTAATTAAGTCGAAAGTATAATGGAAACATTGATTATGGTGGGCCAGTTGCTCTTGGGGTTGTCACTTCTGGTGGGCCTTCACGAATTGGGTCACTTGCTTACCGCCAAGATGTTTGGCATGAGAGTGGAAAAATTCTCCATCGGATTTCCTCCGAAGATCGCAGGATTCCAATGGGGAGAGACCGAATATTCTATCGGAGCGATTCCTTTGGGAGGTTTTGTGAAGATCTCCGGCATGATAGACGAATCGGTGGACACCGAACAAATGGCCGGCGAACCGCAGCCTTGGGAGTTTCGGTCCAAGCCCGCCTGGCAGCGACTGATCGTGATGCTGGGAGGGATTATCGTCAACGTAGTCACGGGGATTCTGGTCTTTTTCGCGTTGGTTTACCACAACGGGGAGACCTATTTTTCCAGAGACCAGATCGTGGAAAACGGCATCGTAGCCTACGAATACGGAGAGGCGATTGGTTTCAAAACAGGAGATAAAGTCCTGGATATCAATGGTGAGCCTTACCAAGGCATCAATGACCTGAGCAGCGGAGCCGCTTTGCTCAGCGAAAATGGCTACTACACCGTGGACAGAAACGGGGAAACCCTGAAGGTCGAAATCCCACGGGGCTTCATCAATACCTTCAATTCGGAAGAGGCATTTGCCAAATTTGTCGGAATCCGCTTTCCTTTCGAAGTGGGAGTGGTGGATCCAGGCAGTGGGGCTGAAGCTGCCGGCATCCAAGCCGGGGACAAAATCCTCGCGGTAAACGGCCGGGAAATCCACTACTTCGACGAGATGCAGGCATCCCTGCGGGGGCTTGTCAACCAGTCGGCGGAGATTGTCCGTCAGCAGGGTGCTGCCATTGATACGCTGACCGTTTCGGTGACCGATGAAGCCAGGATCGGAATCGGCGTAAGGGGCCTGATCGAGCCCGTGAGGAGAGAATATGGCCTAGGGGAGGCACTGAAAAAAGGAACAGTCCGGGCATTCACAGTGGTAATCGTCAACGCCAAGGCGCTCGGCAAGATGTTTACGGGAGAAGTTTCTACCAAAAACGTAAGCAGCTTTGTGGGGATGGCAAAGATGTATGGTCCGGTCTGGGATTGGACAAAGTTTTTGGGTTTGACGGGCTTGATCTCCATGTTGTTGGCCTTTATGAATTTACTCCCGATTCCGGCTTTGGACGGAGGGCATGTGATGTTCCTGCTGTATGAGATGGTTTCGGGCAGGGCTCCTTCGGACAGGTTCCTGGAAAATGCCCAGAAAGTCGGGATGGTGATCCTGCTGGCCCTGATGGTGTTTGCGATAGGAAATGACATTTTGAAGCTGTTCAACTGATTTGGAATTGGAATTACAGCTTTGATGGAAACCGGGTCTAGAGAGGCCCGGTTTTTTGTTTAGAATGAATAGCCATTTTTGTACGTATTTAATCTAAAATACGTTAATTGGTCTTGACGTGATCCGCTGGGTTCACCACCGAGCTCGACCGCCCAAACATTGATTTGCGTGGAGGATGAGGAGGCAATGCAACTGTGCCGAATTTTCTCCTCCACCCCAAAGACCGGCAGCTCCCGCCCACCGAGCATTTGTACTGAACTTGTCGGGGTGTAATTCGCCCGCTGGTGTATTTGCGGACAATCATGTTTTTATAAGTTCTGCCATTCTGACCCGATCCCCTTTTGGCACTTCCCTTGACTTAATTGGAAGAACCTTCGTATATAGAGGGTTCTTCTTTTATTTTGGCTATTTCCTGACAGCCCGGCTGTCAATCTGTCCACATGAACCAATTCGAAAATTCCTTGTTCCAAAACCTCATGACCGGCGACTATTCTGGGGAGGGAGACCTGATCCAGTTGATTACCGATGAGGAGGAGGAAGATCCCGGCAGAGAGTCCTTTGGGGAGGAAATCCCCGTTCTTTCTGTCCGAAACACCGTTCTTTTTCCCGGCGTGGTCATTCCCATCACGGTGGGAAGACAGCGTTCGATCCGCCTGGTAAAGAAAGCCCACAAAGGGGACAAGCTGATTGGGGTCTGTGCGCAGATCAATCCCAACAACGATGATCCGGCCTGGGACGACATCTACTCCGTGGGCACTTTGGCCAAGATCATCAAGATGATCGTCCTGCCTGACGGCAACACGACGATTATCATTCAGGGGAAAAAGCGGTTCAAAATCCGCGAGCAGGTTACCGACGACCCCTATTTCATGGCCCGCGTGGACTATCTGGACGAGAATTTCCCCAAAAACTCCAAGAAAATAAAGGCACTGGAGGAATCCCTCAAGGAGGCCGCCACCAAAATCCTCCACCTCAATCCGGAGATCCCGCGCGAGGCTCAGGTGGCCCTGGACAATATCGACAACACCACCTTTCTGACCCATTTTCTGTCCTCCAACATCAATGCCCCGGTGGAGTCCAAGCAGCGCCTGCTGGAAATCAACGACGGCGTGGAGCGGGCTACCCTCCTGCTGGAGTACATGATGAAAGACATCCAGATGCTGGAGCTCAAGTCCGAAATCCACAAGAAAGTCCACACCGACATCGACCAGCAGCAGCGGGATTACTTCCTGAGACAGCAGATGAAAGTCCTCCAGACCGAGCTCGGTGAGGAGGGGCCCGAGAAGGAAGTGGAAGACCTGCGGGAAAGGGGAGAGCTGAAGCTTTGGCCGATCGAAGTGAAAAAGCACTTTGAGAAAGAACTGGACAAGATTCTTCGCATAAACCCCTCTGCGGCGGAATACCCCATTGCGCTCAACTATGCCGAAACCCTGGTGGAGTTGCCTTGGAATGAGTTTACCCAGGACAACTTTGACCTGAAACACGCACGGGCAATACTTGACAATGATCACTTCGGCTTGGAAAAAGTGAAAGACCGGATCATCGAATACCTCGCCGTTTTGAAGTTGAAAAACGATCTGAAAGGCCCGATTCTGTGCCTGTACGGACCTCCGGGTGTTGGAAAGACTTCCCTGGGCAAGTCGATTGCCGCGGCTCTGGGCAGAAAGTACATCCGGATGTCCCTGGGCGGCCTGCACGACGAGGCAGAAATCCGGGGCCACCGCAAGACCTATGTGGGTGCCATGCCGGGCAAGATCATCCAGAATATGAAGAAGGTGAAGATCTCCAATCCGGTCTATGTGCTGGATGAGATCGACAAGCTTTCCTCGGATTTCAGGGGTGATCCTTCCTCAGCATTTTTGGAAGTACTCGATCCGGAGCAAAACAGCACCTTCCTCGACAATTATCTGGAAGTGGAGTATGACCTGAGCAAAGTGCTCTTTATCGCCACGGCCAACTCCCTGGACTCGATCCAGCCTGCGCTGCGCGACCGGATGGAAATCATCGAGGTGACTGGATATACCCAGGAGGAAAAGCTCGAAATCGCCAAACGTCACCTCGTACCAAAACAGCGGAAGGAACACGGGCTAAAAGCCAAAGACATCGCCTTTGATAAGGCCGCATTGGTGAAGATCATTGAGGACTATACCCGCGAATCCGGTGTCAGAAGCCTGGAGCGGGCGATTGGAAAAGTGATCCGAAACATTGCCAAGTCCATTGCGATGGAGGAGGAATACGATCATAAAATCACCTCTGCTGCCGTGCGCAAGATCCTCGGTGCGGAGATTTTCGACAAGGAAATCTACCAGGACAACACTGTGGCCGGGGTGGTGACAGGCTTGGCTTGGACCAGCGTGGGAGGGGAGATCCTCTTCATCGAGTCGAGTCTGAGCAGGGGAAGGGGCAAGCTCACCCTTTCCGGGCAACTGGGAGACGTGATGAAGGAATCGGCCATGACGGCACTTTCCTATCTGAAATCAAAGGCGGAAGACCTGGGGATTGACCACCGGGTTTTTGAGCAGTACGATCTGCACGTTCATGTGCCCGCAGGAGCGGTGCCAAAAGACGGGCCCTCGGCTGGGATCACGATGCTCACCGCGATGGCTTCTGTCTATACCCAGCGCAAGGTGAAAGCCAAGGTGGCCATGACCGGCGAGATCAGCCTGATCGGCAAAGTCATGCCCGTAGGGGGGATCAAGGAAAAAATCCTGGCTGCAAAACGGGCCGGTATCAAAGAAATCATCCTTTGCAAAAAGAACCTCCGGGACATCGAAGAGATCGATCCGCAGTACGTAAAAGGAATCGAGTTTCATTTTGTGGATCGGGTCAAAGAAGTCTTGGACATCGCACTGACCAAGAATTTGGTAGACCATCCCCTGAAATTCACCTTTTCCCAAGTGTCCAAATCACCCCAGGAATAAGGCCTGAAAATGGCTTCCCCGGTCAAAAAGGGGAAGTCTGTAAATCTTTTGGGGACCAAACCAGTTTCATCAACGACATCACACCACACATTCCCATGAACCAGATCGAATCACTGACTCCAAGGCAGATCGTCGTGGAGCTGGACAAATACATCATCGGACAAAAAGACGCCAAACGCAACGTGGCCATTGCCCTGCGCAACCGCATCCGCCGCATGATGGTGAAGTCCGACATCCAAAAAGACATCGTCCCCAACAACATCCTCCTGATCGGAAGCACCGGCGTCGGCAAAACGGAGATCGCCAGGCGTTTGGCAAAGATTGCCCAAGCGCCGTTTACCAAGGTGGAAGCATCCAAATTCACCGAGGTCGGATACGTGGGAAGGGATGTGGAAAGCATGGTCCGCGACCTGGTGGAGCAGTCTGTCCATCTCGTCCGGGAGACCAAGAACGAGGCGGTAAAGGTAAAGGCTGCCGAGGCGGTGGAAGAGGTGATCCTTGACATCCTGATTCCTCCGGTGAAAAGTGCCGGTTTTACAAGGACTATTCCTGCCAATACAGACTTGGAGCGTGAGCCCGATTCCGACTCGGAACTGAACGAACGAACGCGGGAAAGATTCCGTGAGAAGCTCAGAAACGGGGAACTGGACGACCGCAAGATAGAGATCAATGTCAAAGCCAACTCCTCGGTCGGAATCGGAATGATCGGAAACGGGATGATCGACGATGCCAGCATGGCCGGATTGCAGGATATGATTTCCGGCATGATGCCCAAAAAGACCAAAAAGCGGAAGTTGAGCATTGCCGAAGCCCGAAAGGTTTTGTTGGAAGAGGAGGTTTCCAAATTGGTGGACTTTGACGAGGTCAAAGAGGAAGCAATCAAACTTGCCGAAAACAACGGCATCATCTTCATCGATGAGATCGACAAGATCGCATCCAAATCGGGAAAGGGCGGAAGCGGTCCCGACGTCAGCCGCGAAGGGGTGCAGCGGGACCTGCTGCCGATCGTCGAAGGGTCTGCGGTGAATACCAAATACGGCGTGGTGAATACCGACCACGTGCTGTTCATTGCCGCGGGTGCATTCCATGTGAGCAAGCCTTCGGATCTGATTCCCGAATTGCAGGGACGTTTTCCGATCAGAGTCGAGCTGCAAAGCCTCACTCAGGAGGATTTTTCGAGGATTCTGCGCGAACCCAAAAATGCGCTGACCAAGCAATACCAGGCGCTGTTTGAAGCCGAGCAGGTTTCTTTGGAATTTTCCGATGATGCAGTTGAAGAGATCTCAAGGATCGCCTTTTTGATCAATCAGGAGGTGGAAAACATCGGTGCCAGAAGGCTGCATACCGTCATGAGCCACTTGCTCAACGACTTTCTGTTTGAAGTGCCGGATGTGATCGAGGCCAATTCCAAGATCATGGTGACCAAGGAAATGGTGCTTGACAGACTCAATTCCCTGGTCAAAAACCGGGATCTGTCGCAGTATATACTTTGATGGAGGTTGGATGAAATTTCGGGGAAATTGGTACCTTCAGATGATTTCGTCCGTTTTGAAGTTATATGGAATCGAGCATGTCCAAGCGACACACAGAGGGATGATTATCAGCTATGCGAGATTCCTCCCGATGATTATCGGGATGGCCATAAAAAATTAAATTATAAACAGATGAAAGCACTTGAATTCAATACCCGTGTCAAAAAGAGGGGAATAACCATTCCCGAGGAGGTGAAAAACAGGCTGGATTCCCTTGAGCAAAAGGTCATCAAAGTGATTTTTCTTTATGAAGACGAAAGTAATGGGGAGAAAGCCCTAAAGGAATATTCTTTGAAGAGCTTTTTGGAAGGATATGATGACGAGGATATGGTTTATGACAGCCTCTAGCAATGGTTTTGTATCCCGGAGATGTGGTTTTTATAAAATTTCCCTTTTCGGATTCAAAGGGGTATAAGAAAAGGCCTGCTTTGGTTCTTCAAAAATTTGGGGACGGAGACCTGATCGTTTGCAGAATAACCAGTAAGGGCTATTCTACCCAGTATGATGTGATTGTGGATGATTGGGAGAAATATGGTTTGCTTTTGCCTTCGACCATTCGCGTTCACAAGCTGATTGCAGTGGAATCCTCGTTGATTGACCAGAAGTTGGGAGCCGTGTCATCGGCTATTTTTGAAAAAGTCACCCTTGCTTTTTGTTCTATTTTGGTTTTGCCGAGGCCATGAAAAAGTCACTTCTCATACTTACCGGACATTCCAAGGGGCTTGGGAAAGCCATCTTGAGGAGGTTTCTTCGGGAGAAAAACGTGCAGGCGGTTGCCATTTCCCGGACAGCATCGGGTTTGAAAAAGCCGAACCTGAAGGAAATCCAGTTGGATTTGGCTGACTTGAAAAGCCTGGTGGCCAGATTGCCGGAGATTTTCCCCAACCGTGATTTTGGAAAAATCCTCCTGATCAACAATGCCGGACGGATAGGGGAGATCAAGCCCGTGGGCAAGCTCGATCCGGAGGAGATCACGAAGGCCATGAACCTGAATCTCCTGGCACCGATGGTCCTGACGGATGCGTTTGTCAAGGCGTATTCCGGTCTAAAAGGCGACAAGCTGATCTGCAATATCAGCTCCGGGGCGGCATACAAACCGATGCCGGGCTGGGGGGAATACTGCAGTGGCAAGGCCGGATTGGCGATGTTTTCCAAAGTGTCCGCAGCCGATCTCGGGGAAAACGGATTTCGGGTATTTTCCATTGCTCCGGGCATCATTGATACCGAAATGCAGGCGGAAATCAGGGGGGCCGACCCCTCGGATTTTCCCGCCTTGGAACGGTTCCAAAATTTCAAAAACGAGGGGAAGTTGCTGGCGGCCGAAGAAGTCGCCGAAAAGATCTTCTACCTCCTGGGCAATCCGGAACTTTTCCCCGAAGTGGTTCAGGATGTTCGTGATTTCGAATTACCCTAGTGTCAAGTCAGGCCTTACCCGTCATTCAAACGTTGACATGACACCTCTGCCTATTTCTCACAGATGGCACAGATCAGCCAATACATCCGTGTCTACTCCTGTGGGTAGCTTTTTTCGCCGCACATCACGAGGCATGGGCGGATGGGTGAAAATCGACATTTTTTGCTTGACCCTAGTCGCTTTTCTTCGGGAAGTCAAAAAACCAGGCTTCGGCATTTTCGGATTTTAGGTCCGCCCAGTGTTCGGACTTCAGCTTGAACCCAAACTGGCCGGCAGTTGGCAGATTGTCGATCTCCCCTCCCAGAAAAGTGACCAGGTCATTGAGTCCCGGATTGTGGCCGAACACAAGGATGGTTTGGTGGGAGTCTTTTTGTGTCCGTATGGTCTTTAAGATGGCGTGGGGGGAGGCGTGGAAAAGGCCACTTTCCAGGACGATTTTATCTGTTGGGTATCCCAATTCTTTCGCGACGAATTTTGCTGTCTCCGCAGCCCGGATCGCAGTCGAACTGAGGATCAGGTCGGGCAAAATCCCCCGTTTTTTGAGGCGTTTGGCCATTTTGGGGGCATCTCGGAGGCCCCGTTCGGCCAGGGGGCGGTCATGGTCGTCCAGCCAGGGATTGTCCCATGCCGATTTGGCATGCCTTATCAAAATTATTTTCTTCATATCGCCTGAAAAAAAACGATTATTTTGTTTTTTTCGATCAAATATTTACTTTTAAAGCACTTTCAAATACAATTTATCACAATTTATTATGTTTACCGGAACAGTAAAATTTTACAATGAAGCCAAAGGTTTCGGATTTATCGTTGATGACGAAACCCAGGGAGATGTGTTCGTGCACGCCACCGGGTTGGTTGACAAAGTCGCCCAAAACGACAAGGTGACCTACGACATCAAAGATGGTAAAAAAGGACCCAACGCCATCAACGTCAAAAAAGCCTAAGAAATTCTGCAGAATGTTTTAGTGTGAATGATCCCCCGATTTTGGTTTCGGGGGATTTTTTTTTCAAAAATCTCACGAAGTACGAGGCACCGGACATCGGGCTTCCGCTATCGGGACAGCAACCGTCATTGGTCGGAGGAACGGCGATCCCAATCGGAGCAGTCTCCCAACCAAACCACTGCACAAAATTGTAAGATTGCTTCGGGGCATGAAACTCCAACCCAGTTTTGGACTTGGTTAAATGCCCCTACCAATAACGGAATAGTTAGCTACCGAAATCCGGATAAGCAATCCATTCCATACTTATCGTCCATGCCTGCCTACGGCATTGATTGGATGTGGAAATTTTGTCTTCATACAACATCGTCTGGTC
>CAZGYC010000112.1:0-9699 GCA_964530015.1 uncultured Limnohabitans sp.
ACCTGCTCAGGCAAAAACAGTCCATCCGCAGTCGGCCCGACTCCCAAAAGCAAGTTTCCGCCCTTGGCCACAATCTCCACCAGCAGGTGAATCACCTTGCGGGAAGGTTTGAACCGGTCGTTGGGCACATAGCCCCAAGCACCGCCCAGGGTAATGCAACTCTCCCAAGGATCCGGAGACATGGTGGCCGGGATACCCTGCTCGGGAGTGCGGTAGTTTTCAAAAGGTCCATGAACCGTGCGATCCACAATCAGAATGCCTTCCTGGTTTTTTCTCGCCATCTCGGCGATTCCCGGCATATTGATCTCCTGGTCAAAGTCGGGGATCGGCGCTCCCCAGCTCAGCACTTCCTCGTTGACCGTGGAGCGGGGTCTCACCCAACCGCCATCCAGCCAAAGGATGTCAATCCCTCCGTACCGGGTGGTCAGCTCGTTGATCTGGTTGTAGGTGAACTCCTTAAACTGATTCCATCTCCAGGGATTTTTTCGAATGTCATAGTTCACATTGCGGTCCGGAGTCGCGTAATAGTCCCACCAAAAGTACTGGGAATGCCAATCCGGCTTGGAGTAATAGGCTCCGATCAGCATGTCTTTGGCCCGGAATGCGTCAAAGACATGCTTGGCGACATCTGCTTTGGGATGGTTCTTGAACGGGCCGTCGGTGATCTTGTAGTCCGTAAACTGCGTGTCAAACATGTTGAACCCATCGTGGTGCTTGGTGGTAAAAACCACGTATCTCATCCCCGCTTTGGCAGCCGCATCGGCCCATTGGTCTGGATTGAAGCCCTGGGGATTGAATTGGTCCTTCAACCCAAAATACCACTTCTTGTAGTCTTCGTAGCTTCTGGTGGTATCACTTCTGCGAATCCAGTCCTCGTTGTTGATGCTCCAGGACTCCACGATGCCGGGGACAGCATAGATCCCCCAATGGATCAGGATGCCAAACTTTTGATCCCTCCACTGCTCCAGTTTTTCCAAGACTTCCGGCTCGGTAGGGTATTCATAAGCTTGGGAGGTGGGGTGAAGTGTGTTTTGGGCCCGCAGACCGAGCGAAAAAACCAAGGCCAACAACAGCAGCCCAAGAGACTTTTTATGCATAAGAAAAGGGATTGAAACGGGAATTAACCAACCGCTGGACAAATCCAGTGGCTAAAGGTAAACCGGAATCCGAAACCGATCAAAAAATAGTAGGGCATTGGCCTTAAAACATCCTCATGGCTACATCCTGTCCCCAATCCAATCCAAGATCAAAGTCTGGTATTTTTCCGCTTCCAGATCACGGATCAGTTCGTGGTATCCTCCGTCGAAGATTTCCAGCGTTTTGTCTTGGGATTTGGCACGTTCAAAAAGTAACTGCGACCCTTTCAGGTTAGTCAGCCGATCCGCAGTTCCGTGCAAAACCAACAGGGGCAGGTCAAATTCCCCCGCATGCTCTTGGACGTACTTCATTTGGCGATACAACTCCGTTCCCGTACGCGCAGGGATATTCCCCTGATAGATTAAGGGGTCGGATTTGTACTTTTCTACTTCTTCCGCAATCCGCGAGATTCCGGCGATATCGAGCTTAAGAACTTTCAGTTTTGGCAAGTATCTGCTCACCAAATCCGAAAGTGCGATCAGCAATCCGGAGGTTCCATCCGCCTCCCGGATCGCCGGGCTGCTCAGGATCACCCCACGGGCATCGGGTTTGTTCTTCAGTACAAAAGCGGCCACCAGTCCCCCTCCCATGCTGTGGCCGTAGAGGAACGCCGGGATTCCCGGCAGGTAGTTTTTGGCCTTTCCGAAAAGGATTTCGATGTCCCTGAGGTAATCTTCGGCCGAATCATAGTAAGCGGTTGGTCTGCCTTCCGCGGACTTTCCATGACCTCGGCCGTCAAAAGTAAAGACTGCAATCCCAGCCTCGGAAAGCTTTTTTGCAAAGTCTGAATATCGTCCACTATGCTCACCAAGGCCGTGCACCAAAAGTAAGCTTGCTTTGGGATGCTCCGGCATCCAAGCCTGAAGGAAAAGTTTTCGGCTGTCGTGGGTGGAATAGGTGGACTCAAAGTGCTGCATACGCTGAGGAGTTGAGAACCCAAAATAGCCAAAAACAAACGCATCCCGACCTGAGTGCCTGACATCCTGAAATATTTCTCCAAAAACCCCTATTTTAATCCCGCAATACCTGAATACCACCACGATGACTACCGAGATTCCCAACCCAACACCCGACTCTGAAATTGTCTGTTCCAGAATTCTTGGCTTTCCCCAAGAGCTGGTTTTCAGGGCTTGGTCAGAACCCAATCACCTCAAAAACTGGTGGGGGCCTGCTGGATTCACCAACACCTTCCACGAATTTGACTTCCAAGTGGGAGGAAAATGGAACTTTACCATGCACGCCCCAACACAAGGCAATTTTGAAAACCGATGCGAATTTATCCAAATCCAAAAACCGGCACTCATCGCCTGGAAGAGGCATTCCAAGCCGCTTTTTCAGGTATTGGCAACCTTTGAAGCCCTTGAGCCGGAGCGTACCAAGGTCACCTTCAAGCAGCTTTTTGAAACCCCAGAAGAGTGCGCAAAACTCAAAAAACACGTCTTGGACAAGAACGAGGAAAATATCGACCGGCTGGAAGCCGAACTCGAACGAATGAAATCTGAACTGGGATGAGTATTTTAACCAATCTTAAATCGAACCACGCCGTAGCCCTCTCTTTTTCAAAGGAAAAGATGACCGTTTTCATGGAGGATGGTCGGGAAATCGGAATACCTCTTGAGTGGTTTCCAAGGCTTAGAGAAGCGTCCAAAGAGCAGTTGGAAAATTGGAGATTCGTGGGAAATGACGAAGGAATTCGTTGGGAGGATTTGGACGAAGACCTATTGGTCAGCGAGTTGGTTTCTTAATTGATTGACAAAACCCAGGCCCAGGATCTTAATTCTCGGTTCATCTAATTTAATACTTATGGAAATCCTTCGAAAAACCTCAATCACATTCCTTTTCTCATTTGTGCTGCTTAGCTCGGCAATGGCACAATCAGGCCTTTCTCCAGAACGGCTTGCCCACTACGATGCCTACTACCAAAACGAAATCGACGGGGGAAGACTTCCAGGCGTGGTGACGCTGGTCTATAAAAACGGGGAAAAAGTCCACGAGTCGGCACTGGGCTACAGCGACTACGCGGCCAAAACCCCGATGCGTACGGACGGGATCTTTTTCATCCAGTCGATGACCAAACCGATCATAAGCACGGCTTTTATGATGCTGTATGAGGAAGGCTACTTTTTCTTAAATGATCCGATCTCCAAGTACCTTCCCGAGTTCAAGGACATGAAAGTGGTCAAAGATCCCGAAATCGGCAGCTCCTCGGGTCTGGAGCCCGCAAAATCCCAGATCACCATCGCCCAGGTTTTGGATCACACAGCGGGCTTTCTCCACGGCATCGGCCCGACCAAGCTGGACGAGGAGGTCAGGGAAGCCATCTATATTTCCGATCCAAAAACCATCGAAGAGCGGGTGAAGGCACTGGCGGCGCAGCCTTTGGCCAGCCATCCCGGCGAAATGTGGAACTACTCGGCCTCTCCCGATATCCTGGCCCGGCTGATCGAGGTGTTCACCGGAATGAGTCCCGCGGAGTTTTTGAAAACCCGTCTTTTTGACCCGCTCGGCATGAAAGACACCGGATACAATCTGACGGATGCCCAAAAACCAAGGATGGTCCAGTTGCACAATTTTGACGATTCCGGCGCTTTGGCAACATCCGAGAGACAAACGCCAACTTCGGGAAACACCGTTTTTGGAGGCACGCACGGGTTGTTTTCCACGGCACAGGACTATGCGCTTTTTGCGCAGATGATGCTCAACGGCGGAGAATGGAACGGCAAACGCTACCTGAGTCCAAAGACCGTCGAGATCATGACCCTAGACCAAGCTGAGGGGCTTTTCCAGGATCCGGGAAAAGGATTTGGGTTGGGGTTTGCGGTGGTGGAGGATCTGGCTGCTGCCAAAAGTCTGGGGTCGGAAGGGACCTTCTATTGGAGCGGAGCCTATTGCACCTACTTTTTTATCGATCCTGAGGAAAAGATGGTCGCAGTCTTCATGACCCAGCTCAATCCTTACAGTTCGTTTTACGAAAACAAGTTTCGCCAGATGGTCTACCAAGCGGTGGAGTGATGGGGATTTCGATTGTTCCAAAATCGGATTCCTTTCGGCACTTCCCTTCCAAAAACCGGGAAAAACACTTTTGTCTATGACTTTTCTCAGTATTTTCAGGAATGGGATGTAATTACTTTGCTTTCTCCAAGGCCCCGACACAGATGAGTGAAAAAAGCCCGCATTATTGCAGAATTTGCTCAATCCAGGCTCTTTTTCTCGCTTCAGCGCTCATTTTTTCTTGCGGAAATCCGGATTCCGGGACCGTTTCCCCCAAAAAACAAGCCCTGACGGAATCCGTCTACGCCTCAGGAATCATCAAGGCGAAAAACCAGTATGAGGCATTCACCCTGGCCAGCGGACCGATCCAGGAGATCTTTGTGGAGGAAGGTGATACGGTGAAAGCCGGAATGCCGATCCTAAAGATTGTCAGCGACCGGGAAGTGCTAAACAGGGAAAACGCACAGCTCTCAAAGGCCTACGCCGATCTGCAGGAAAACCAGTCCCGGCTCCGGGATCTGGAACTGGCCATCAGTCTGGCCAAAAGCAAGATGGGCAACGATTCCCTTTTGCTTCATCGCCAGAAGAATCTCTGGAATCAGAATATCGGAAGCGCAGTGGAACTGGAGCAAAGGGAATTGGCCTATCGAAACTCCAAGACTGCCTACGAATCCAACCTGCTCCGGTACCGGGATCTGGAGCGGGAGATTGAGTTCAATTCCAAATCAGCCTCAAAAAACCTGGCCATCAGCCAAGTGACCGAGGGGGAATACATCCTCAAAAGCAACATCGACGGGCTGGTGTTTTCCATCCTGAAAGAGAAGGGAGAGATGGTCAGTCCGCAGACTCCGCTTGCAGTCATCGGGAGCGCAGTCGAGTTTCTCCTGGAGCTACAGGTGGACGAGTACGACATCTCCAAAGTGGAAACGGGCCAGTTGGTGCTCGTTTCAATGGACAGTTTCAAGGAGCAGGTATTTGAGGCAAAGGTGGTCCGGATCTACCCGATCATGGACTCCAGGTCCAAAAGCTTCACCGTGGAGGCCGTTTTCACCAAAGGCCCCCCCAAGCTTTTCCCCAACCTCACGCTCGAAGCCAATATCGTCACCAGCGAAAGCCCGGATGCGCTCGTGATCCCGAGAAATTACCTCTGGATGGAAAACCGCGTGATCACCGCAGACGGCGATACCCTTCCCGTCAAGGTTGGTCTGAAAAACTTCCAGTTTGCCGAAATCCTCGAAGGGGTGGACGAACGAACCAAACTTGTATTGCCTAGCCGATGAAATGGGGCCTGATCATCGAAATCGCCAAGGCACTCATGCTGGCCAGAAGGAAACAGACCCTAATCGCCGCCATCGGGGTCATGTTCAGCATCACGATGTTTGTGGCTTTGCTGGGCTTTATGAACGGACTCAACTCCATGCTCGACGGATTGGTGCTGAACCGGACACCCCATATCCGCTTTTACAACGAGATCCGCCCCAACCCCAACCAACCCATTGACCAAAGCGAAGAATTCGGCAACTCGCTGAACATCATCCGCTCGGTCAAGCCCAGCACCAGCCGCCTGGCGATATACGACAGCGAATCGATCATCCGAACCCTGGAGCAGGACAGGCGGGTGTTGGGAGTCAGTCCCAAGATCTCCGCCCAGGTGTTTTTCAATGTCGGCACCATCGATCTCACCGGCTTGGTCAATGGCATAGAAGTGGACAAAGAAGCCAGGCTTTTTGCCTTTACCGACTATGTGACCAGCGGCAACTATGCAGACCTCACCCAGACCAACACGATCATCTTGGGCAAAGGCGCCGCCGACCGGATGCTGGCGGATATCGGGGACGTAGTCCAGGTGACCACCGCCCAGGGCAACCGAATGCAGCTCAAGGTGGTCGGCTACTATCAGTCCGGCTTGGGCGACTACGACAATGCAAACAGCTTTGCCTCCCTGGCCACCGTCCAAAAAATGCTCGGCGAACCCGCCTCCTACGTCACGGACATCCAGGTGAAGCTCCATGACCTCAGCCTCGCCCCGCCGATGGCCAAAGAACTTGGCGGCATATTCCAGGTCGATGCCGACGACATACAGACCGTCAACGCCCAGTTTGAGACCGGAACCAGCATCCGCACCCTGATCAGCTATGCCGTGGGGATCACCCTGCTGGTCGTGTCGGGCTTCGGCATCTACAACATCCTCAACATGATGATCTATGAGAAGCTGGACACCATTGCGATCCTGAAAGCCATCGGGTTTGACAGTCGGGACGTCAACCGGATCTTTATCACCATCGCACTGACCATCGGAATTGCGGGCGGGGCATTTGGCTTGCTGTTTGGATTTCTGGCCGGACTGGGGATTGACCAGATTCCCTTTGAGACGGAAGCCCTGCCCACGATCAAGACCTTTCCGGTTGACTATAATCCCAAGTACTACATTATTGGAGGCACTTTCAGTTTGGTCACCACCTACTTTGCGGGATTTTTCCCGGCCAGAAAAGCCAGCGGAGTAGATCCGGTAGAAATCATCCGGGGAAAATGAAAAGCCACACGCCCATCGTCCTGGAAACGAAAAACGTTGACAAGTTTTTCTACAACCCGACAGAAACCCAGGTGCTGAAAAAGGTCACTTTCCGGATCTCCCGTGGGGAGTTTGTATCCGTGGTGGGAAAGTCCGGCTGTGGCAAATCGACCCTGCTCTACATCCTGTCCACGATGGATACGGATTATACGGGAGAGCTTTCCCTGGATGGGGAGCTGATCTCCGGAAAATCCCCCGACTACCTTTCCAAACTTCGGAACGAAAAAATCGGCTTTGTCTTTCAGTTTCACTACCTGCTCAATGAGTTTTCGGTGCTGGAAAACGTGATGATCCCGGGACTGAAGCTGGGAAAATACTCCAGAGACGAGCTGGAGCACCGGGCAATGGAAAAGCTCCGGATCTTTGACATGCAGGACCATGCCCGAAAAAAGGCCAACCAGCTTTCCGGAGGCCAAAAGCAGCGCGTGGCCATCGCCAGGGCACTGATCAACGATCCCCTGCTGATCATGGGGGACGAGCCAACGGGAAATCTGGACAAGAAAAACTCGGATATCGTGTACAACAAATTCCGTGAACTGGCCAAAGAATTTGGGCAGACCATGCTGATCGTGACCCACGATGCGGAGTTTGCGGCCGGCACCGACCGGACGATCGAGATGGAAGACGGCCGGGTGATCCGGCAGTAGTTTTTTGGAGGGCCATGTGAAGCAAACGGCAGTGCCTGTGACCGCAGGCTGCCTACTGACCACCGCTGTCCACTGCAAACCGACCGCCGTTGTCCCCTTCGATGAATCCCAAGACATCCCGGTATCCCTTGGTCCAGGTGAAAAAGAACTGGAGCATCATGGGGATGTGGTGTTTTTTTGGATAATAGGAATACGCCAGGGGAATCCCCTCTTCGGCCGCCGCCTTCCGGAAATTCCCCACCGTCTCGGTAATGATCGGATAGGTTTTCCCTCCCTCCATGATCAGCAAAGGCACCTGGGTCTCCCCGAGGTAATTCATCGGAGTGTAGGCTTTCCAAACCTCCGGGTCTTCGGTAAAGGTTTTGATGAACTTCCGCCCGGAAGTCTGCCCTGTCTCCCGCAGATAGCGATCCATGTCCAGTCCTCCCGGATCGTTGAGAATGGCGCCTTTCAGCGGAGTTCCGTCTTCAAAAAGACTGGCCTTCATCGCAACCAGTGCCGCCAGATGTCCCCCTGCCGAGTGTCCCGAGATATAGATTTGCCCCGGATCTCCCCCATAGTGCGCGATGCTGTCCCGAATCCAGTCCACGGCCTGCACCACCGCCTTTTCCATGGAATAGATCCTGTACTCCGGAGACAGGGGATAGTCGATCACCACGGTCACCACTTTCCTCCGGGCCATGCGGCTGCCAAAAAAGTCATAGATCTCCTTTTGTCCGCTGTTCCAACTGCCTCCATGCACAAAAAGCAGCACGGGAAAGCCCTCCCCTTTCTTGGGCGAAAACACATTCAACCGCTTCTCGGGCAGGGAGTCGGCCGCCTGGAGATAGGTGATCTCCTTGCTGCGGGTGATCCGCCGGAAGGCACAGGAATAGGACAGGGAAATCAGCAGAAACCCCAGGACAAGGTGTTGGATCTTCATTGGGTGCATTTTGCGGCAAAATATAAAACGCGCTTAGTTTCAAAGCAGCTTGTTGGATATAAATTTTGTGCATGGCCACTTTTCTGCCAGCAACAGGATTTCATTCCAACTGCGGGACGGCAAGAACAGCTGCCTGGGAAGGCATGCCCTTGCCGTTTTGTCCACGGGGCCACAGTATTGAGAGGTTTGACCCTCCCGTCCCCACATTCTTGTCGGGATTACTCCGCTCTGGGGAACTGACGTATGGGATCCTTTTTCTGAACCATCGCATGGCAGGGCCAAAAGATCCCGAAGGGATCGAACTTTTCAATAGCCCCCGGTTGCACCGGGGGAAAATGGAAATAGCAACGGAGGATCGCAACCCTGAAGGGGTTGAGCCTACAGGAAAGGGAAAGAAGCAGGATAGTGGGGAAGCACGCCCCTGTCGTTTTGTCCAGGGCTCCGATAGCGGGCTAGCATAAAACCGGACATCCTGCTTATTCACCTCCCCCGTCCCGAGCATTCGAATCGGCGGGCGGCTGCTTGTCCTTTTTGGGAAAGACTTTGTCCCAATACACTATCTTTTCCCCTTTGACCAGATAAAACTTCAGGTTCATCCCAAAGGCATCCACCGCGTCCGGCTTCTGGTCATATTTGAATTGGTGGTTCCAGTAAACTTCGTAATCCAGATTTCTCGCCACCTTGATTTCCACGCCAAACTGCACCCGAAACCGGTTGAGGTCGGAATTTCCAAAATAGGCGAAATACTCGGCAAAAGACCGGAAGGTGAAAAACATGTATTCCGTCCGAAAATCCCGCTCCAAGATAACCCTTGGCCTGTACCTTGCCTGAAAATCGCCGTTTATAAACTGCCAGTCCACACGGTTTCGTATCGTGCCCAAAAACTTGCCCGGCAGATAGGTGCGGCTGTTGACCTCGGTGACCAGGGTATGGTTGTCCACTTCATCTTCGGCGTTTTTCGAAGAATTGCTAAACTGGTAGCCGCCCCTGAGCCACAGGTATTTTCCGGGCAGGCTGTCGGTCCGGTGGGTCAAAAATTTCTGCGCAAATCTTGGAGGAAAAGTAAAATGGTCGTAAAAAACGCCAAAGCCTCCATCGGCATAGCTGGTGTTGTCCAATTTGGTACCGGACAAGGTCACAAGAAACCTGGAGCGGGGATTGAGCCGGTAGTAAGCCTCCAGCGCTGGCCAAACTTCCTGGGATTTGTGTCCAAGTTGGGCTTGTGCTTCAGCAGAAACCCCGGACAAAAAGACCGCCGTCCAAAACGCAACACTCAGCTTTCTAAAAGATTTTATTGCCATTTTCCAAATGGACTAGATTAACAGATCAGGCGAAAAAGAATCCCCCCCCAATATCCCAACATTTTGCAAAATATCTTCCGGAAAATGGAGGAAATGCGAGAAGTTGTCATTCGGAGCCGTCACTGCGAG
>CAZGYC010000113.1:0-9673 GCA_964530015.1 uncultured Limnohabitans sp.
CCCTGCGCGGGTATCAGGCGGATATCGACGGCGGCAACCGCTACACCGGACAGAATTACGAGGAAAGAAAACGCACCACCCTGGCCTACAGAGGACAAAAGACCCGCATCACCTCCCAGCCGGACAGCATCGCCGAAACCCGGGGATATGTGGAACGGAATGCCTGGAAGGGTTTGAATCTGGTTTCCGAACTTGGAAATAGGGATGAACTCGGCGCCTTGATCAAAAAGAACGATTGGAACAGCATCCACATCGTGGCCAAAGGCAATGTCATGAAGCATTATGTCAACGGGACGCTGATGAGTGAAGTCACGGACGACGATGCCAAAAACCGGATGGCTAAGGGCTTGATGGGATTTCAGGTCCATGTCGGTCCGCCGATGAAAGTGATGTTTAAGAATATCGAGTTGAAAAAGCTCTAGCAAGCGGTTTTTAAGACAGTCAACACGGCCCGGAACGAAAGATCCGGGCCGTTTTTCTGTAAGTCCCGGAACGGTTCCCGCAGATTTTCGCAGAAAAAGACGCGGATTTCCGTTGATCTTGTTGTCCTGCCAGTCCAGAGGCTGGATATCGCCTGTTTTCTCCCACAGATCCCCACGGAATTCACGCAGAACGCTGTTCGGCATCCGCGATGGCTATCGGGAGCAATGCCGAACGTCCTATCTTGGGATTTTGACCCGACTCAGGGATGTTTTTTTCGAAAGTATCTAATATTTCCCGCAGAAAAGGGCACAGATTTCTCCGGAAATTTTGACCAGCGGCACAATCACCCGAGGCATTTTCTTTAACTTACTCCCGCGCTTTTCTGAAACACCCATATACAGCAGGATAGTCTCGGAGGGCCTTTTTTATAGGTTTAAACCTAGTCCACTCAACCCAAAATGAACCTGTCCGACAAAGCAAAATGGAGGCATAAACTGTCCAATTCCCATCAACTTGGGGGAATCGAAACTTCTGTAGTGGATAACGGCAGCGGCCGGGGAGTGCGGATCGCCTGGGTCAACACCGGCACAGGGCTCCGCTACAAGCTGGTGTTGGATCGTGGGATGGACATTTTGGATGCTTTTTACAACCAATATAGCCTGGCCTGGATCTCCCATGCGGGAATGGTTTCCCCCCAGCCTTTTTCCAATCAGGGGATCGATTGGCTGCGAACATTCGGTGGAGGCTTATTGACCACCTGTGGTCTGTCCAATGCCGGTCCACCGAATGCAGATGAGAACGGGAGCCGCGGACTTCACGGCAATTACTCCAATATCCCCGCAGAACTGGTTTCCATTCGCCAGCCGGATATTTTCAGTCAGGATCTTTCTTTTGAGATTGTGGCGAAAGTCAGGGAAACTACCACGTTTGGCCCCAGCCTGGAGATGCTCAGGACTGTCTCGGGAAGCGTGGGTTCGGCCGAAATCCAGATCAAAGACCAGGTCACCAACCGTGGAAATTCCCCCGCGCCGCACATGCTGCTCTATCACATCAATTGCGGCTGGCCGCTGATCGACGACGGGACAAGGATCATCTGGCAGGGAGAGAAAAAGCCCAAAGCCACGGACGCCAACAACACCGAGTTTAACCGTACCTATGACTTTACCCGCTGTGCGCCGCCGCTGGATGAGCATGCGGGATTTGGAGAGGATGTGGCTTTTATTGACCCCAAGGCAGATGCGGGGGATCAGGTGGTTTGTGGCTATGCCAACGACGAATTGGGACTGGCCCTGAAGATTTCTTTTTCCAAAGTCCAAATGCCTTGGCTGATCAACTGGCAGCATTGGGGGAAAAACGAGTATGTGACCGCTTTGGAACCAGCCACCCACCCGCCGATAGGCCAGGCAGCAGCGCGGGAAAACGGAACACTGATCTTGCTCGAACCGGGAGAAAGCCGAACCTACGATTTGAAGCTGGAAGTGTTGACCGGAGAAAAAGCCTTGGGATTTAAGATTTAAGAATGACGATTTACGACGTAAAAACTGAATCTTTAGCTCTGAACGCTGAATAATTAACGCTTAACAAATTTCGAATACTGAATTTTTGAACATCGAAGAATAACAACTAACAAGTAACTGAATAACCTGATAACACCATGAGTTTAGCCAAAAAAGCCCTTGAACAAGGCGAAGGAATACTGAGACTAACCCCGACCTGGGTGCCAAGATCGTTTTGCGTGCCCGGAAGACGGATCAAACTCCATCCGGACGACTACTATGCCTTGGGCGGAATGCGCGGAGGGATCGACGAGCGCTGGTTTTCATCCACCACTCCGGCCGAAAACGGCCCGCTGACCTCCAAAAATGAAGGACTGTCACACATCGCTTTTGAAGATGGGGGAAAGACAGAGCAGTTTCTTTTAAAGGATGCCATTGCCGAAATCGGTGCGGAGATCATCGGTTCCAGACTTTGGGACAAATACAAGTCCTGGCCGATGTATTCCAAGTTTTTTGACAACATGGGGCCCCTTCCGCACCACATCCACCCAAGCGATGAATTTGGAAAACTCACCGGGCAAAACGGCAAGCCGGAAGCCTATTATTTCCCCCCGCAAGTCAATAACCACGGAGGGGATTTTCCTTATACCTTCTTCGGAATTGCTCCGGGGACGAGCAAAGAGACCATTCTCCAGTGTCTAAAGGATTTCAAGAAAGGGGACAACAAAATCACCAACTACTCTCAGGCCTTCCGTCTGCAGCCGGGAACCGGTTGGGATGTGCCTCCGGGAATGCTCCACGCGCCGGGTTCCCTCTGTACCTATGAGCCGCAAAAAGCCTCGGATATCTTCGCCATGTACCAATCCCTGGTCAATGAGGCGATTATTCCGGAGGAATTGCTTTGGAACGCCACTCCCAAGGACCGCTGGGGAGATTATGAACTCCTGGTGGAGATGATTGACTGGGATCTCAACGTGAATCCCAACCTGATGGACAATCACTACATGGAGCCGCGACCGGTGGAGTCAGTGGAGAAGATGCACGGCGCAGGCTATCACGATGCCTGGATCTGCTATCGCTCACGCGACTATTCTGCCAAGGAACTGACCGTCTTCCCAGGCCAGACCGTCACGATTACCGACAGCGCCGCCTACGGGATGATCATGATGCAGGGACACGGCACGATGGGCGTTTGGGACATCGAGACCCCGTCTTTGATCCGCTTTGGCCAGTTGACGCATGACGAGTATTTTGTCAGCGAGCAGGCGGCGCAGGCCGGTGTGAAGATCACCAATCTGTCCAAAACCGACCCGATCGTGATGCTGAAGCACTTCGGTCCGGACAATCCGGATTTGGTAATTTCTTAGTCAAGAGTCGGCCATTTTGCGGTGGACCGTTGACAATCCTTCAACTCTCCCGAAACAAGTTCGGGGCAGGCGCTCAGGAGGACAAACATAAAATTAACCCAATAACTTAATAACCATACCAATGAACAATTTTCCTAAACTCCATAATGCCACCTGGCCGGGATTGGTCGGAAAAGGCCCGGACTCCGAGTCGGTGATTCCCTTTGATTCCCTGTTGGAGATGACCGCAGCCGCTGAGGTGGACGGGGTCAAGTTTGACGGGATCGATGTGGGTCTGCTGGAGCCGCATTTTGATCTAAACAATCCAGACGATGCCAAAAAGCTCGCTGACAAAGTTTCGAAATTCAATCTGAAGGTTGGTTCCCTGGTTGCTCCCATTTGGGCCGGTTCGGCGATGGGCACTGCCGACCAGCGCAAAACCTTTGTGGACATGGTCCGCAAGTCCTGCGAATTTGGACAAAAACTCAAAGAGCTGGGGGTAAGAGACTACGGAATTGTCCGGATCGACTCAGCCGCAGGCGTGTCGGATTGGGCCAAGGATCCGGTTGGCAATACCAAACTCATCGCGCAGACTTTCCGTGAGGCGGCCGATGTCGCAGACGGATTTGGCGAAAAGTTGGCCGCCGAGGGCGAAATCTGCTGGGGTGCCATGCACAGTTGGAAGCACATGGTCGAGCTCCTGGAGATGGTGGACCGCAAGAACGTCGGTTTTCAGGCGGATATGTCCCATACCTTCCTCTACACCCTAGGCTACAATGCCCCGGAGCATCGAATCCTCCCTGCGGACGCAGATCTAAAAGATCGAGATGCAGTCAAAGCTGCTTTGAAAACCGTGACGGACGCGCTCCGTCCTTGGACCATCGACTTCCACGTGGCGCAAAACGACGGGTCTGTTTTCGGTTCGGGCTCGCATGACAAGACCGGCCGCCACTGCCAGGCCACCGATCCAAACGGCGTGTTGGACATTGCCCACGATGCCGGCTATTGGCTGAGGGATGAAAATGGCCAGTTGACCAAAGCATTCCAGCACATCTGCTGGGACGGCTGCATGTTTCCCAACGCCGTGATGGAAAACCAGCAAACCTGGAATGACATCCTGGCGGCGATGATCCGGGTGCGGGCGGCGCATGGATGGCAAGGCTGATTTACGATTTACGAAAGACGCCCCGATGGCCATCGGGGTACGAGCGGGTGAAGAAAGTTAAAGTTGAATTCAAAATCCATCCTTTTGAGGACTAAAACTTTGGAGCCTTGCCACTTTCCAACTCAATTTTCCAATTTTCCAATCTTTCAATTTTCCAATCATGAATAAAAAACTTATCCGAATCGGACTTATCGGCACAGGGCTGATGGGCCGGATCCATACGAATGGCTACAAGCGCCTGGCCGATTTTTTCCCGGAATACGAATACAATCCGGTGCTTCAGGCCTGCTGCTCCAGAAAGGCGGAGCGGGCACAGGCTTTTGCGGATCAATGGGGATACAAATCCATCGAGACAGACTGGAGAAAGATCATCGAGCGGGACGACATCGATGCGGTGGATATCTGTACGCCGAACGATTCCCACGCCGAAATCGCCATCGCTGCGGCAAAAGCCGGCAAGATGATCCTCTGCGAAAAGCCCCTGGCCCGGACCGTCGCCGAAGCCGAAGGAATGGTCAGGGCTGTGGAAGAAGCCGGGGTGAAAAACACCGTGTGGTACAACTACCGCAGGATTCCTGCGGTGACCTTGGCCAAGAACATCGTGGCCTCCGGCAAACTGGGCAAGATCTTCCACTACCGGGCCAACTTCCTCCAGGACTGGACGATCAATCCTGACCTGCCTCAGGGTGGAGACGGGACTTGGAGGCTCGACGTGGATGCTGCGGGTTCCGGTGTGACCGGAGACCTTTTGGCACACTGCATCGATACCGCCATGTGGATCAATGGCGGCATTGCCGACGTGTCTGCCGTGACCGAGACCTTTGTCAAAGAGCGCGTTCACTCGGCTACAGGTGAGAAGAAAAAAGTGGGGATCGACGATGCCTGTATCTTCCACTGCCACTTCGACAACGGTTCCCTGGGTCTCTTTGAAGCGACCCGCTATGCGCGTGGACACAAGGCCCTCTATACCTTTGAGATCAACGGGGAGCATGCGTCGATCCGCTGGGACCTGCACGACCTCACGCGCTTGGAGTATTTTGACCACGGCGACGAGGGGAAAGTACGAGGCTGGAGATCCATCCACGTGACGGACGGAGACCATCCGTACATGCATCGCTGGTGGATTCCGGGGACGTCCATTGGCTACGAACACTCGTTTATCCATCAGGTTTCCGATTTCTTCCTGAGCCTGCAGACCGGAGAGGCTTGCCATCCGACCTTCCGGGATGCCTTCGAAACCCAGAAAGTCTGTGAAGCGGTCATCGAATCGGCCAACTCCAGATCCTGGAAGGAAACTGGAGTGGAGTGGGTGGAGAAAGTCTGAAGTTTGAGCTCAGATCCCGATAGCCATCGGGACTGAAAGAGTCCAGGCCGAGAGGCTTGGACTTTTTTATAGAAAAATGCCATTTTAACCTTTGCCGTCTTTTTTGGACCCCGAAGGTTTTGGTCAAAAAGACATTTTTTCCTGAAAGCCATCTCTTCCAACCAAGACCTTCGGGGTTTTTGGAAACCCCAAAGGTCGGTGAACCGATAACCTTTGCCGTCTTTTTTGGACCTCGAAGGTTTTGTTTGAAAATACGCTTTTTCCGAAAACCAATTCCTTCAACCAAGACCTTCGGGGTTTGGGAAACCCCAAAGGTCGGTGGGCCGAGATGTCCTTTGGCGTCTTTTTTAGACCCCAAAGGTTTTGGTCAAAAAGACACTTTTTCCTGAAAGCCATCTCTTCCAACCAAGACCTTCGGGGTTTGGAAATCCCCAAAGGTCGGTGGGCCGAGATGTCCTTTGGCGTCGCAGGCCGTCGGCTCAGGGGCGGCAGGGCTGGGATTTCCGGATCCTTCATGGTTGACTTGGTAGCGAAGCCCAAAGGGGATTCGTCTTCTTCTAAAAAGAAAACCAGGATGAAAGCGTTTTTAAAAAACATCATCCCCATCGCAATCATGGGATGCCTATGCCAGTGTAGCGATGAGCAGCAAGACTGCTTGACATACAAGGGAGAGATTCACTCCTACGGCTGTAATGGGGTAGTGATTAAGGTGACCAATCGTTCGGTGGATTCCTATATGGAAAGCGGATAGGGTCGGGTTGAAAACGTGCTCGCCGTCAGGATACCAGATGGAAGCGGATTTTCCGATTATTTTGGAGACCCGATTGAGGAGTCAAAATTGGGCCAAAGTTTCTACTTCGAATTCAGGGAATTGCTGCCCGAGGAAGAAAATATTTGTACCACGATGATACTCGAGCCCTCCCGGCCTGTTTTTTTGACGGATTTCAAACTTCGCTGTGACATTTGATCCGAGAACCAACTAATTAAAACACATGAAATTTTTACTTAAAACATCACTTGTCATATTGCTTTTCCACCTGGTGGGTTGTACCGATGAAGAACCAAACCGGAAAATCAAAATGACCTTTGAACTGCTGGATGATGCCGGAAACAGGAAAACACACTTCCGGAGCGGAGAAAACGTTCATTTTAGATTTGTCGTCAAAAACTCGTCCAATAAGGATGTACGATACCTGCCTGGATTTGTCGGTGAAAAATTTTTCTCCGTGACCAAACTGGATACTCCGGAAGGGGACATAGTTATGGGGCGACCTTATGAAAATGTTTTTTGTGCATTTTTTGGAACTCAGTTTCTTATTCAAGCAGGGGAAGAGCAGTTGTTTGAGATTCCCTGGGTTCCTTCGGGGGATTTCTGCTGCCCTCCTTTTTGCTTTGTGAACAAAGAGAATGAACCGTTGACCACCGGAAAATACAAAACCTCTGTCAACGGGCCTTTTGAGTTTATTCAGGAAGGAGTGCCGTTTACAATTGACAAAGACTTTGAGATCAAGTTTGAATTCAATTGAAAATCCTTAAACTAAAAAAAACATGAAAACTTGCTTTTTATTTATCGTATTGGGGCTTTCCCTTGGTTCATGTTCCGATATCTTCAGCGACAATGATGTCAAAGGAGCTGATGCGAAAATCTATTTCGCTGGATCAGAATCCCGTGACGGATGCGGCTGGCTAATAATACTGTCAGAAGAAGAGAAGTATAAGCCGGAATCCCTGCCAGAGAAATTCAAGGTACATCAACTGACTGTAAAAGTGTCATTCAAAGAATTGGATGAAATATATACCTGTGGATTTCCTTCCGTCCAATCTCCAAAATACAAAAAAATAGAAATCACAAAAATCAAGAGAATTTAACCGCTTAACAATGAAAAGAATTTTCACAAGCACGACCTTGGGATTCATCCCCTCCCTAAATATTTGTACCACGATGATAGCGAGCCTTCCCGGTCTGTTTATTGACTGATTTTGTACCGAATTTCGATAGTTAATAGAGCAGTATTTTAATAAATGTCCCTATATGAAAACATCTTTGTCCATTTTGATTTTCTTTTTTGTATTTGCCCTGAATACTTCCTGTCAGGAAGAAATGAATCAGCCGGTACAAACATTGGATGATGTAAGAAAAATGATCATCGGTGAGTGGATTTGGGAAAAAACCACCCAACTAAACAAAGGGCAAGAACCGATGGTCCAGACCCCGGATGATGACGGAAACACGGTGGTCTATTCATTCAATGAGGAGGGCAAAATGACCATCCTTGTGAACGAAACGATTACGCAGGATACAGTGTATGAAATTGAGTTGTCATCTGCCTCACCAAATCCCAGTGTCCCGGAGTTTAAACTTGGCATTGCCGAACCAACAGGAATGTTGAATCTTGTTCTTGACAAGAATATGCTAACCTTATCGGATGGATTGGGTACCAGTAGAATTTTTGTCAAAAAATAGTATGATTATCCGCCTCTATGCAGGTACTGAAAAATTGATTGGAAAAGGGCGAATAGTCGTCCGATAGCTATCGGGCCACAGCCGACACCGTGTCCGCCGTGGCGGAGCAAAGCACGTTTCGACGTGAAACCATCCGATATTGGGTTGCTTGTATTAAAACGTATCACATAAATATATATTCCACCAGCTTAAGGGTAGAACCTAAAAAAAATCCAATGAAAAAACTCCGCTTAACCCATTCCAGTGTTCATGTATTTCGAACAGTCGCGCTATTTGTGCCAATGTTGTTCTTGGTTTTTGCTTTCACGGTATCCTCTTGTATTGAGGGCGAAAAATTCACCTTGACCTGCTTCGAATCCGAAGAAACGCTTGAAGTTTTGGACGGAAAAGGAGTATTGGTCTATACCAATGCCTTATCCGGAATCCCGGGAAATGAATACTACTACGTCATCGTCAATGACAATGTCGAGTCTATCCATTTGCCGAAAATTGTTTGCAACCCGGGTGATTATGGACTGCTCAAGCCTACTGTTGACTCCATACCTGTTTCATTCCAGGGAATCATTCAGGTGCTGCCCGAGACAATAGATGCGGGGTCTGTGCAAATCCAGCTTGAATCCATTGAAACTATCCAATAAAATGCAAATTATGTGAAAGGTTCATTGCTGTGCCAAATCCAAGGTTGATTTTGTAGCCTGCGACGTCTTGACTGTCGAGCACTGATTGCCAATGCCGGCAAATTGAAGAAAATGAGGCCTTTTTCCAGGATTCAATCGCGAGTGGATTGGAGGCGGATGACGGTATTTGCGCTGCTTCTATCCGACTCTGTGGTTTTGTGGAGAATGATATCCGGTTTAATCTTATGGATCTTTCCGCCGGTGCGGTCGATACGCTGATCAACCATCAGGCCCAAAAGCAGCATCCGGAGGGAGGTGAATGAACCAGCTTCTGGAGAGGCAGGACAGCGGAGAAAAGCCTTGGCTTTTTTCTCATCGCTCTCAAAAAACGCAAGAAACCGAAATAGGGATTGAAGTCCGTCCTACGACCGGGAAGGGCCAATATCAGCTTCTCTTTTTTCTGCGGTTGATCTTCTTTGCGGTGATTTTTTTTCACCACAGGAGTGCACTGGGGAGGTTCAGGTCAGCCTCAGCAGGTATGCCAGTCTGGATGGCTGTGACCGCCTTCTTTTGAGACCACAAAGGGGAAAGCTTCGCTTTTTTGGTTCCTGGTCTGCGCCGATCCGCGGATTTTTCTGCGTTGATCGGCGGGAAATTTTTTTAACCGCCAAGGACACAAAGGAACACGAAGGATTAACCACGGAAGCCGGGAATAAAGAGCAAGGGCTTTCAATCCCTGTCAGGAACTCCGATCCACCCATTCGCCACAAGCCTTTTTGAGGACACAAAGGGGAAAGCTTCGCTTTTTTGGTTCCTGGTCTGCGCCGATCCGCGGATT
>CAZGYC010000114.1:0-9512 GCA_964530015.1 uncultured Limnohabitans sp.
CAAAACGTCTTGGAAAACCTCGCTCATATCGCCAGGTTGGCACCTGAGTAGTTACTAATTATTTATCGGAAATCGGTCACCGAAAAAACGGGAAAGAGTTGCACCTGATTTTTTTTCGAGACTGGGCCATAGTTTCACTAATCTCATAATCATAGAAGAAAATCAAAAAAATATGCTGATATTCGCAGCCAGTACGGTTGTTTTTGCGGGGATGGCTTTTTCCCAAAGGGTAGAGTGTACACTCGAATTTGGAGTTTATTACAGCGGTTGGCATGCCGAGTAGTGGTGTTGCTCGGGGCCACAGGGAGGTTTCTGGGATATTTGTCAAGAGACTTGACTACCGGGAGCTCCCGGAAAACGGGGAGCGCTCTTCGAAGGATTTTATAAGCTCTATGAAATTACTATGTGGAAAAAAATACTGCTTTTTGGACTGATTTTGTCCATTGTGGGGGTGCTCCCCTTTACCCTGTTCTATGTCTTGGACTGGAGATCTTCCTGGACTTGGGCGGTCAGGTTGTTCCTGGGTTTTTCTGTCCTGAGCCTTTTCGTGTACCAATTTGCCGGAGATGGCAAGCCGATAAAAAATGTACAGGGTTTTTTGACGCTGTATTTGTCGGTCCTGGCGATCCTGTTTATCTCTTCGTTTGTAAGTCTTTCATTTGAATACCTTGTCTACAATCAGATCGATGTGGAGTACAAATACAAGAGAGAGGATCGCTCTTACCAATCAGTCGCGAGACACCGGCAGGAGCGGGGATTGCCCCCGCCTTTTCCCAAATCCAACCTTGAAATCGAGGAAAAGTATGGGTTTGCCGGATTGGTCAAAGAGAAGCAGCCAGGCTATGTGATTAATTTCCTATACGCGTTTCTGTTTTATCCGGTGGGTGTATTATTCAGCTACCTGCTCGAAAACGACGGCTCCAAACACAGGAGGGAAAAGCACACCAAGCCCTGATTTTGCCGGGGGAGGGCGCCTGGTTTGGCGAGATCTGGGAAAATATCCGACCTTTGCCCGATGAAGTTTGAGCTTTCCAAAACTGACACCCAGTCCAAGGCCCGCGTGGGCACCATCACCACCGGCCACGGAGTAATCCAAACCCCTATTTTTATGCCCGTAGGCACCGCGGGCACCGTGAAGGCCGTCCATCAGCGGGAGCTCAAGGAAGACATCAAAGCCCAGATCATTCTTGGAAATACCTACCATCTGTATCTCCGTCCGGGATTGGATATCCTCGAAAGAGCCGGGGGATTGCATAAATTCAACGGCTGGGACCGGCCTATCCTGACAGACTCCGGCGGATACCAGGTGTTTTCGCTCTCCGGTACACGCAAGATCAAGGAAGAGGGAGTGATGTTCAAGTCCCACATCGACGGATCCAAGCACCACTTTACCCCGGAGAACGTGATGGACATCCAGCGGATCATCGGGGCGGATATCATCATGGCCTTTGACGAGTGCACGCCGTACCCTTGCGAATACGGCTATGCCCGCAAGTCCATGGAGATGACCCATCGCTGGCTGGATCGGTGCATCCGGCGTGTGGATTCCACCGAGGGAAGATACGGGTACAGTCAGACGCTTTTTCCGATTGTCCAGGGCTCTGTCTACAAAGATTTGCGCAGGCAAAGCGCGGAGTTTGTCGCTTCCCGGGGACGGGAGGGAAACGCCATCGGGGGACTGTCGGTGGGAGAGCCTGCGGAGATGATGTACGAGATGACCGAGCTGGTCACGGATATCCTTCCTTCGGACAAGCCCCGCTACCTGATGGGCGTGGGGACTCCGGCGAATATCCTGGAGTGCATCGCGCTCGGCGTGGACATGTTTGACTGCGTGATGCCGACCCGCAACGCAAGAAACGGGATGCTGTTCACCTCCGAGGGGATCATCAATATCCGAAACGAAAAGTGGAAGGATGATTTTTCGCCAATCGACCCGGCAATCGGCAACTATGCGAGTACCTTTTATTCCAAGGCCTATCTTCGGCACCTGACCGTTTCCAAAGAGATTTTGGCAGCGCAGATTGCCAGTGTACACAATCTTGGTTTTTATCTTTGGCTGGTAGGCCAGGCCAGGGAACATATCCTGGCTGGCGATTTTGCCGTTTGGAAAGATCAGATGGCAAAACAGGTAAGCACCCGGCTGTAAGCATGAAGATTCTCGACAAACTGATCATCAAGGAATTTCTGAAGACCTATTTTTTCGTGGTGGTCATGCTGATCCTCATTGTCCTGGTTTTGGACTTTACGGAAAAGAACGACACCTATATCCGCAATGCTGTTCCTGCGGGCGAGATTCTCCGATACATGGGGAATTACGGGCTTTACCTCAACAATCTCCTGACACCGATTACGGTATTTATTGCAGTCATCTTCATCACCTCCAAGATGGCCGGAAGGACGGAGATTGTGGCGATCCTGAGCTCCGGAGTGAGTTTTGTGCGGATGTTGCGGCCGTTTCTCTTTGCCGCGGCGATGATCGGTACGATCAGTTTTTTGATGAATGGCTGGGTTTTGCCGGGTGCCACTGAGGGAGTTACGCAGTTTAGGATTGCGTATTTGGAAAAGGGCAGGGCATCTACCGACCCGAATATCCACATCGTAGTAGGTCCGGATTCCTATGCCTATTTGACCCGCTATCATAAGATCAGCAATACTGGATGGGGTTTTACACTGGAAGAGATCCGGGACGGACAGCTTCTGGCCAAGCTTTCGGCTGACAGGATTCAGTGGGATACTGCAAAAAATGTCTGGAGACTCGAAAACTGGAGGCTTCGCAAGATTCAGGAGAGAGGCGAGGACTATACCGTCGGAAGGGAACGGGATACCGTTCTTTCCATATCCCCGGCGGATTTTGACCTGCCCGAAAACCACCATGAAACCCTGAAGCTTCCCGAACTGAGCCGACAGATCAAGATATTGGAAGACCGCGGTGCCGACAATGTGAATTTTTACCGGATAGAACGGTATGTGCGCTTCATGTCCCCTTTTGCCGCCTTGATCCTGACCTTCATCGGCGTGATCATGTCTGCCCGCAAGACCCGCGGTGGCTCGGGATTCCAGATTGCGATGGGATTCTTGCTGGCTTTCGTCTATATCCTGCTTTTCATCCTTTCCAGGACTTTTGCCGAAAACGGAACCCAGTATCCGATTTTTGCGGTTTGGTTGCCCAACATCGTTTTTGCGCTCACGGGATTGCTGCTCTACAAAACCGTCCCGAGGTAGATGGTCGGAAAGGCTACGCTTCGGGACTATTTCATGCTCCATTTTATCGTGGTGATCTGGAGCTTCACGGCGATCTTGGGATTGTTGATCAGCTTGCCTTCTCTGGAGCTGGTATTTTACCGAACGCTGATTGCTGCGTCAGGAGTGGCGTTGGTGGCCTTTTTGAGGAAAAAACCATTGGCCCTTGCTTTGCCTGAGCTGCTGAAAATCGCCGGGGTCGGCGTGCTGATTTCACTGCATTGGATTTTCTTTTTCTGGTCTGCAAGATTGTCGACGGCTTCGGTGTGTTTGGCCGGAATGGCGACCACTTCCCTTTGGACCGCCTTGGTGGATCCGATTCTCAACCGGACCCCGGTCAAATGGTACGAAGTTGCCCTGGGATTGCTGGTGATTTCCGGCTTGGTGCTCATATTCCAGTTTGAAAGCGGCTATTGGCTTGGGCTGGCCATGGCCTTGGTATCCGCATTTTTGGGAGCATTGTTTTCCGTACTGAACGGACGGCTCACGCTGCGTCACACCCCCTACCAGATCACCTTTTATGAGATGGCCGCGGCCTGCCTGTTTGCCCTGGTTTTTATGCCGGTTTATGCCGTTTTTCTCACCGAGGGACAGCCGCTGCAGTTTGCCTGGAAAGGATTGGATTGGCTCTGGCTGCTTGTTTTGGGTGGGGTCTGTACGGTGTACGCCTTTTCGGTGTCGGTGGAGCTGATGAAGCGGCTGTCGGTATTCACCATCAATCTCACCGTCAACCTTGAGCCGGTTTACGGGATTGCGCTGGCGGTTTTGATCTTTGGGGAAAGCGAAAAAATGACTCCGCAATTTTATCTCGGAACGCTGATAATTCTGGTTTCGGTGCTGGTTTATCCGGTGTTGAACTATTGGAGTCGGCGGAACAAGCCAGTGAGGCCACTGGGCTGAAAATCTTTTTCAAAGTGTGGTGATGTCCTTCAGCGTGTCAAGGGCCATTTTCAGTTCGTCTTTGCGCACTTCGCCAATCCTTTCGATCAATCGGTCTTTTGAAATCGATCGGATATGAAAAACCATCAGTTCAGACTCCAGTTTCAGACCGTTCATCGACGAGGGCTCCAAGATCGGATTTCCCTGATAGTTTTTGATTTTGGAAGTGAGCGGCGCCGTGATCACGACTTGGAGGAATTTGTTCATCAGGTTGCCGCTCAGGATGACCACCGGTCTCCGGCCTGCCTGCTCAGAGCCGATGACTGGATTCAGATCCGACATCCATATCTCACCCTGCCTCATCTTCGATCTGCTTCAGGTAGCCTCCCATTCCTTCTTCTGCCACCAGGAGTATGTCCTCATCCTGCTCCGCCCGCCGGTAGGATTTGACGTATTCGGCTCGCTTCAGGTGATCCAGATACAGATTGAGGGCATTTTCGATCAGCTTGTTTTTGGGAAGGGAGAGCTTCTTGGCATAATCGGCCAGTCGCTGCAGGAGGTCGTCGGGTAGGGTGCTCGTGAATGTCGCCATTGTGATTTGTATTTATAAAACACAAATATAAAAATTCCTGCAAAAGATAACCAATTTATTTTTAGCCGGTTACAAAAAATCTTCAAATCTAAAATGGCTGTCCTGCACCACCAAACCGGATGGCTTCTGGTCAAACAAGCCAAAAACCGACGAGCCCGAGCCGGACAGGGACGAATAAAACGCCCCGGCTTCATACATTTTTTCCTTGATCTCCCGGATTTCCGGATGCTTGGCAAAGACACTTGGCTCGAAGTCGTTTGCCAGTTCGGCTTTCCAGCGGCTTCGGTCTCCCAAAACTTCCTCCAGCTTGACCTTGGGGGCTGCCGGCGTCACTCCTGCATAGGCTTCCTTGGTGCCGATATGGATGCCGGGATTGATCAGGACCAAATAGGCCCCTTTGAGCGAAAGATCGATCGGTTCCAGGATTTCGCCTCTGCCCCGGGCGATTTTCGGGGTGTTTTCTATGAAAAACGGGCAATCGCTTCCCAACTGTGCGGCATATTCTTCCAGAAAGAAATCATCGAGATGCAGGTCAAAGAGGTTGTTCATCAACTTCAGCGCAAACGCCCCGTCGGCAGACCCTCCGCCCAGACCGGCTCCCGTGGGGATGTTTTTGTGCAAATGGATATTCAGGTTGGGAAGTCCGGGAAAGTCTTTTTTCAGGAGTTTTTCAGCCTTGAGGATCAGGTTGTCCTTCGGGTCTCCCGGCACAGGGAGGCCCGTGGTGCTCCAGGAGGCTTTCCTGTCGGTGATGAGCTCGAGCGCCTCAACAAGCGGGATAGGGACCATGCAGGTCTCGATGTCATGGTAGCCGTCGCTTCGTTTGGCGGTAATATGGAGGCCGAGGTTGATTTTTGCGTTGGGAAAGCCGATCATTTTGAAAAGTGTTTGGGCAAAATTAACCGAATTAGTCTGAGAAAGAATTCCGGGTTCGTCTTTGAAAATTCCCTAATCTTTCCGATAAATTTTAGGTATTTGTCAGTGTATCATTTTTTTTCTTAAATAAAAGAGAATAAATTTTCGAAAAATTTGAATTATCTCAAAATCGATACAAAATTTTGACAAGTGTCCTTTTTGGACGGGTTTTTGAAAAATTGATTTTGATAATTGTGAAAAAACATAATAATATTTCACAAAAAATATTTTTTCCTAATATTAAAGTCTGTGAAAAAGGAATTGCAGAGAATTAAATATTGTAAGTCTCAAGATTGGGTTTTAATATTGTCGTGTGATTCGCAAACGAAGCATCAAACCTCTAACCGCGATATGTATCTACCTTTGGTCGTCCTCCTAAGCTTTATCATTCTCATCGGATTTTCGAAGTGAGGCACTAGACCATTATAATCCAGTATATAAAAATCTAAAGTGCCTCACCGACCTGAGGCACTTTTTTATTTAGCAGCAATATGACCCTAAGCAATCTGAAGAAGTACAGTTGGGAAATCAGTGACAACGACGAGCATCCGGCGGGCAAGGCGATGCTTTACGCCACAGGCTTGAGCGACAGGAAAATGAAACAGCCTTTTGTAGGGATAGCCAGTTGTGGCTATGAAAGCAACCCCTGCAATATGCACCTCAACGACTTTGCCGGTCTGATCAAACACTCCTCCCAGGAATATGATCTGACCGGTTTGGTTTTTAATACCATCGGCATCTCCGACGGCACCTCGATGGGGACGCTCGGGATGCGGTATTCCCTGGTTTCCAGGGAAATCATCGCCGATTCCATCGAATCTTTTATCTTGGGCCATTCCTTTGACTCCTGTATTGCGGTGGCCGGCTGCGACAAGAACATGCCCGGCGCAGTGATGGGAATGCTGAGGATCAACCGCCCATCCATCTTGGTTTACGGCGGCACCATTGCTTCGGGAAATTACAAGGGAGAGAAACTGAACATCGTCTCGGCGTTTGAAGCATTCGGAAAGCGGGTTCAGGGAAATATCTCTGACGAAGACTACGATGGCGTGATCCGTAATTCCTGCCCCGGGAAAGGTGCCTGTGGCGGGATGTACACAGCCAATACCATGAGCTCTGCCATCGAGGCGATGGGGATGTCACTGCCCTATTCCTCGACCTATCCGGCCAATTCTCCCGAGAAGCTGAGGGAATGCCAGGAAGTCAACAAATACATGCGGATCATCCTGGAAAAGGATCTGAAGCCAAAGGACATCATCACCCGCAAAAGCATCGAAAACGCAGTCCGCGTCACGATCGCTTTGGGCGGAAGTACCAACGCTGTTTTGCACCTCTTGGCTATCGCAAGGACCGCCGGAGTGGATTTTACCCTGGAGGATTTTAAGGCAATCAATGCCACCACTCCGATGCTGGGGGATTTTAAGCCCTCGGGCAAGTTCATGATGGAAGACCTGCATGAGCAAGGGGGACTGCCTGCTTTCATGAAGTATTTTCTGAACAAGGGATACCTGCATGGAGACTGCATGACCGTGACAGGCAAGACTTTGGCAGAAAATCTCGAAGACGTCGATCCGATCGTCCCTTCGATGGTCAACGTGATCCATCCCGTAGAATCACCGCTCAAGAAGACTGGGCACCTTTGCATATTGAAGGGGAATCTCGCACCGGAAGGGGCCGTCTCCAAGATTACCGGCAAGGAGGGGACTTCCTTCACAGGGCCGGCAAGGGTGTATGATTCCGAGCAGGAAGCCAATGATGCCATCCGCGACCATCAGGTGAAATCCGGGGACGTGATCGTCATCAGAAGTGTGGGGCCAAAAGGCGCTCCCGGGATGCCGGAAATGCTGAAGCCCACCTCGATGATCATCGGGGCTGGTCTGGGATCCGATGTGGCCTTGATCACCGATGGAAGATTTTCGGGCGGAACGCACGGATTTGTCGTCGGGCACGTTACTCCTGAGGCTTGGTCTGGAGGGCCGATTGGGCTGTTGAAGGACGGTGACATCATCACGATTGACGCGGATGGACTGAATCTGTCGGTGGATGTTTCTGAGGAAGAATTTGCAGTCCGCCGAAGCTCCTGGTCACCAAGGCCCATCGAAGGGCTGCAGGGAACTCTCAAAAAATACAACAAACTTGTGGCAACCGCATCCGAAGGTTGCGTAACGGATAAATTTTAAGCCTATGAAGGACATGATGATCAGAGGTGCGGACATAGTGGTCCGGTCACTTATCGCTGAGCAGGCAGAGGTTATTTTTGGTTATCCCGGTGGAGCAATCATGCCGGTGTACGATGCGCTCTATGACTACCATGAGCAGCTCAAGCATGTTTTGACCCGGCATGAGCAGGGGGCGATCCATGCAGCCCAGGGGTATGCGAGGGTCTCCGGCAAGGTCGGAGTCTGTCTGGCCACTTCCGGCCCTGGGGCGACCAACCTCATCACCGGCATGGCTGATGCCCAGATCGACAGTACGCCGCTGGTGTGTATCACCGGCCAGGTAGCTGCACACCTGCTGGGTACGGATGCGTTTCAGGAAACCGACGTGGTGGGGATTTCCATGCCGGCTACCAAGTGGAATATCCAGGTTCGCCGGGTAGAGGACATCGCTCCGGCCATCGCAAGGGGCTTTTTCATAGCCCGTTCGGGAAGGCCCGGACCTGTTCTCATCGACATTACCAAAAACGCCCAGACTGATTTCGGAGAGTTTAACTATGTGCCCTGTTTGGGCTTCCGATCCTACAAAACCTATGAACCGGCCGAAAAGGCCAAGATCCAGGAAGCCGCCGAACTGATCAACCAAGCGGAGAGACCTTATTTGCTCTTTGGACAAGGGGTCGTTTTGGGCAAGGCTGAGGCCGAATTGAAGTTTTTCCTGGACAAATCCGGAATTCCCGCTGCCTCGACGCTCTTGGGTTCGGGTGCACTCCCTCAGGATCATCCCAATTACGTAGGCAAACTGGGAATGCATGGCAATTATGCGCCCAATTTGCTGACCAACCAATGCGATGTGCTGATTGCGGTAGGAATGCGGTTTGACGACCGGGTTACCGGGGATTTGAAGCGCTATGCCAAGCAGGCAAAAGTCATTCATCTGGAACTGGATCCGGCGGAAGTCAACAAGAACGTAAAAACGGCGGTGGCCGTTTTGGGAGATTGCAGGGAGAGCCTTTCCATGTTGACGGCAGCTATTGAGGAGAAAAAGCATGATTCCTGGATGGCCCGTTTCCGGGAGCTGGAGCAGCAGGAAAGGGCCGCCGTAGTGCAGCACGACATCACCCCGACCAAAGTTGGCCTGACCATGGGAGAAGTGATCCATCAGATCAACCAATACAAAGCAGACGATGCCGTGCTGGTCACTGACGTGGGACAGCATCAGATGATCGCCTGGAGGTATTTCAACTACAAAAAATCGAGAACCCAGGTGACTTCGGGAGGGTTGGGGACGATGGGCTTTGCCCTTCCGGCTGCGCTCGGAGCGCAGTTGCACGACTATTCACGGCAGGTGATCTGTGTAGTGGGAGACGGCGGGATCCAGATGACGGTGCAGGAGTTGGGCACCATCATGCAGACCAAAGCGCCTGTAAAAATCGTACTTTTGAACAACAATTACCTCGGGATGGTGCGTCAGTGGCAGCAGATGTTCTTTGACAAGCGCTATTCGTTTACGGAATTGGACAACCCGGATTTTGTCAAGATCGCAGAAGCCTATAACATCAAATCCCAAAAAGTCTCTGATCGGGCTGACCTGAAGGAAGCCATCGAGGATATGTTCATTCATGACGGGCCTTTCTTCCTCGAAGTGGTCGTCGAAAAAGAAGACAACGTATTCCCGATGATCGCCACGGGCTGTTCAGTCGAAGAAGTAAGACTCAGCTAATCCAAAC
>CAZGYC010000115.1:0-3056 GCA_964530015.1 uncultured Limnohabitans sp.
CCGCAATTGCGGTTATTTTTCATATATCCAACTTGTCCAGCGGACTGATCATCCGGTCGAAGCACTTGGTTTTGACCTGCCTTTACAGGTTGTTCGTGTATCGGTCTCTTTTTCCCTTTGCGTTTTTCGATCCGGATCCCGATCCGGCCTAAATCTATCGCCCTGATCGGCAGACTGACCAGCCCGTCGACACGCAGCCCCGCTGGATAGCGGGTACCGGGGATTGCCGTATGCTGGGTGTTTTTGATACTGGACAAGAGCTGCTGGATTTTTGCTTCGCTGCATCCCGTTGGCAGGGTTTGTTTGGTTGCCGGACACGCTACAAAATACAATTTCCTGCATACATCACCACTTTTTTGCAATAAAATTTGATGGGCGTCCTAGAATGGGTTAAAACCCATTCCATTCATGGAATGTGGGCTAAAGCCACATTCCAATTCATAAATCGGGAATAATTGACCATTCCGATGAATTCCCTCCAGCTTTAGCTGGGGGATAGAGAAATAATTGATCCTTCCGTCGGATGGGACAGAAACCATCGCCTGTTGCGACATTCGGCATCTCACCCACTAACCCAAAACTCACTTCATCCACCGATCAAACCACCCAAAGGCCTCTTCCTGCATCGTCTTGTCAAACTTGTGGGGGCCGGGATGAAAGGTGCATTGGTATCGCTCAGGGGCATTGGCCTTGGCATAGACTTCTGTGAGAATCCGGTCTGCCTTTTCCATCTCCGACAGCGTAAACAACTGGTCTTCGACGTCATTCAGAACCAGCGTGGGCAAAGGCGCCCTCAAACCCAGAATCTCGGGGAAATCCAGCTCCTGGGGCAGGATCGGCACATAAGTCATCCAAGTGTGGGTGTAGGATTTGTACAGCAGCAGGTCTGCCCAGGTGGTCATAAACCCCACCGCCACCGCACAGGAAATCCGGGGATCCAGTCCGCCCAGCATGACCGTTCGCAGCCCCCCACCGGAAAGCCCAGCACATCCCAACTTGGTGGAATCCACATCCGCCCGGGCGGCCAAAATGCTTAAGGCCATCTGATCCTCGGCCAAAAAAACCGCCGGCCAACCGGTGCCCGCACAAAACAGGGACTTGGCCAGGATATGCTCATGCTCGGATGCCCAGGCATTGTACCGGTTGATGTTTTCCATCGAATCCATGCTGAAGTCCACCATGCCTTTGCGGATGACAGGCGGAACATCCTCCACCAGCACCCGCCTGCTGCCAAAGGCAAATGCATCATGGACCATCACCACATAGCCCCGCTTGGCGGCCTCATTGGCCCAAGCCCGGCCTTCGTAATAGGTGTTTTGATGCTCCTGAACATAGGACGGAATGTCGGCTTGGGTTCGGCTGATCTTATCCAAACCGAGGAACTTGTTGCCTCCGTGGCAGTGCAGTCCCAAGATGCCCGGAAGCTTTCCCTTGGCATTTTCGGGCTTCAAGATCACCGCCTTGGTCGGGTTTCCGCTGGGCAACTGATAGGAAATCTCCTCAAATACCACCCCCTCGTAGGTTCCGGTTCGGTGGACAGTGAGTTGGGGGATGGCACCCAAATCCACGGCTCCCATACGTTCAGCCACCAGTTTTCTGGTACTTTCCCGCCAGGAATCCAAGTCGGTGGTTGCCGGATTCCGGTAGGATTGACTGGGCAACCTTTCCAGATGCAGGCTTTTGGCCCAAGGTCCATAAGATCCGATCAGGTTCAGTTCTTGTTCGTTGTTCAGCATGGGTGGGGGGATAAAGGGGGGATTTTGGGCTTGCAGCTCCGGGAGGCTTCCGCTCATGACTCCGAGTCCTGCCAAGCCGGATTTTTTCAGAAATTCTCTTCGGTCGGTGGGCATAAACCTTGCAATAGCGTTTGAATATTAATTTATCGGCAATTTGGTCACATCCAACTTTTGCTTTTAAGTTAATACTATTCCACAAACGTTTGGCTGAATAGCACCAAAGGTGCGCCCTGTATCCGCCCCAAATGAAATTTGGGGTTTTGAAATGGATTACAAACCCCGAGCCCTAAAGGGGCGATCTGTTCAGAATGTGGGGGTTTATACAGACCGTGCCTTCAGCACTCTGGGACATACATCGGCCCTGTCATCACCCGGCATTTCATGCCTTGCTGTCACAGGACGTGCCGTTGGCACTTTGCCACAAACGTTTGGTTGAATAGCACCAAAGGCGCGTCCTGTATCCGCCCGAATGCAATTTGGGGCGAAGGGGCGATCTGTTCAGAATGTGGGGATTTGATACAGACCGTGCCTTCAGCACGCTGGGACATGGATCGGTCCTGTCATTTACCCGGCATTTCATGCTGTGCTGCCACAGGACGTGCCGTTGGCACTTTGCCGCCTATGTTTGGCTGAATCGCACTGAAGGTGCAGCCTCTTTGAGCCCCAAGTGCGATTTGGGGTGAAGGGGCGGTATGTATCCCAGACCTGGCTAATCCCAGACATATTTTTCATCAAATTCAATTTGGTATTCCTTTAAAAACCTCCGGTACTCCGTCTGGAAATCAAATTTCCTATGATGCCCGGGCTGATTTTGAATGTATTTTCTTACGGTTTCCAATTTGGATGAGCTGACTGAAAATGCTCCATATCCTTTTTGCCAGGAAAAGCCCCGAACCCCCATTTCTTTGATCTTTGCTGAGCAAGGGATTTTCACATTTTTAACCAAATCCGCAATCGAAGTGGTTCTAGGCAAGGTGCAAAGCCAATGAGCATGGTCTGGCATCAAATAGATCTCTTCGGTAAAGCTTCCCAAAGTTGCTCCCACTTGCACAAAATAGGATTGGGCATTTGATCGAATCTCCTCCGAAATCAGCGGCTTGCGGTGTTTGGTCGAAAAAACGACGTGGAGGTATATTTTTGCTAGTGACTGTGGCATGGTTTGAAAAATTTTGGGTTGAAAAAAGGAATACGAATCGAACCGTTGGCACTCTTAAAAATAATGATTTCAAACAAAAAATCCGCATTTCATGCTGTGCTGTTACAGGACGTGCCGTTGGCTCTTTGCCGCCTATGTTTGGCTGAATCGCACTGAAGGTGCGC
>CAZGYC010000115.1:3156-9429 GCA_964530015.1 uncultured Limnohabitans sp.
GACTTCAGGGACTTGATTTCGGAAAGTGACTCCAAACCCACATCACTGACTTTGGTGCCGTTCAAGTTCAGGATTTCCAGTTTGGAAAGCCCTATCAAAGCTACAATTCCGGCATCTGTGACGGGATTGTTTTCGATCCTCAGCCTTTGCAGATTGGAAAACTGGACGATCAGACTTAAGTCTGAGTCCTGAATCCCCGCTCCCGCCAGACTCAGCCAATAAATTTGGTCTTTGATCGGCAAAAGGGCTTTCAGAAGTTCTGAGGCCTGGCCTTTCGCCGCTTCCTCGGGAAGCACCACATCCAAGGCTCCTGTTTGGTGGGAAAGCACCCTGACCCGGAATCCCATTTTCTCCAACCCCTGAATTTGGGCGGTATCGATGCTGACGGCCAATATTTTTTCGGAGCCCTGGATATTCAATCTGGGACTTGCCCACTCGACCATTTCCGCATCCGCTTCCATCAGGGAAATATTCGGATCCGCATTTCCCTTTTCTATCCACCAGGTGATCAGTTGGATTTCTTCCTCCGTCAGCGGCTTTTTCCCTTCCGCCGGCATAAAATCCTCATGGTCGGAAGGCAAGGTCACCCGCCGGATGAGTTCGCTTTTTTCTGCATCGGAAGGCAGGATTACCGCACCGCTTTCTCCCCCTTTCAGCAGGGATTCGTAGGAACCCAAATCCAGTTCCCCTTTGGATTTCCCAGCCCGATGGCAGCTTTGGCACTTGCTTTTCAAAACAGGCTGGATGACATCCGTAAATACCTCGGCCTCCTCTACACCCGCCAAAATCCGGCCTTTGCTCCCCTCCTGCTTTTCCCCAAAAGGAGCATAGGCTGTCAGATAATCCTCCCCATGGGTAAGGCTCCCTCCAAAATGCCCGGTGACAGCCAGTGTCATCGTGAGCAGTCCCAAAACAGAGTAATTGACTTTTTTGGAAAACCTGCCCTCATTTTTGTTCACCCACCACGCAAATCCGGAAAGTGCCACCGTAAGCCAACCCGCAGCCAAATGGATGTCCAGCAAATTCCCTTCATAGCCCCCGCTTTGGGAAAGCAGAAACCCCAGCAAGGCCGCAACCAACGCACTGACCGCCCCCAGAAACAGGGTGAAATTCACCGCTTCCTGGAGTGCGGGCTTTTTCAGCAAAACCACATAGCCCTTCAACAGCACTCCTATCACCAAAAACCCAATGGGCAGATGCACCCAAAGCGGGTGAAAACGGCCGATGAATGTGATCAAATCCTCTGTCATCCTCTCCCCGCTTAGCCCAAAATCCCTTTGACCACATGGCCTTCCACATCGGTCAGCCTGAATCGGCGCCCCTGATGCTTGTAGGTGAGTTTTTCGTGATCGATGCCAAACAGATGCAGGATCGTGGCCTGCAGGTCATGTACGTGAACCGGATCCCTGACCACATTGTAGCCAAATTCATCGGTTTCCCCATACGTAAAACCCGGCTTCACTCCCGCCCCGCACATCCACTTGGTGAAGCACCTCGGATGATGGTCCCGTCCGTAATTGTCCGGGGAAAGCGTGCCCTGACTGTAAACCGTCCTACCAAATTCCCCGCCCCAAACCACCAGCGTATCTTCCAAAAGACCCCGCTGCTTCAGGTCTTTGATCAGTGCCGCTGTCGCCTGGTCGGTTTTTTTGCATTGGTTTTTGATCGCTCCGGGCAGATTGCCGTGCTGGTCCCAGCCCTGGTGGTAGAGCTGCACAAACTTCACGTCCTTTTCGATCAGCTTTCTCGCCATCAGGCAATTGGCCGCATAAGTGCCCGGATCACGGCTTTCTTCCCCATACATCCCATACACCCAGTCCGGTTCCGCCGACATGTCCGTCACCTCAGGAACCGAGGTCTGCATCCGAAAAGCCATCTCGTACTGTGCGATCCGGGCGTTGATTTCGGGATCTCCGTAGGTATCAAACTGCACCTCATTCAGGGATTTGAGATAGTCGAGCATCTCCCTTCGGTCTGCTCCCTCGTAGTTTTCAGGATTCCCCAGGTACAGCACCGGATCTTTTCCAGACCGAAACTGGATTCCCTGATGCTGGGAGGGCAAAAAGCCATTTCCCCACAACCTCGCATAAAGCGGCTGATCCAGCACGGCATCTTTGGAAACCAAGACGATGAAAGCCGGCAGGTTTTGGTTGTCCGAACCCAGGCCATAACTCAGCCAGGCGCCCATCGAGGGTCTGCCCGGAAGCTGATGCCCGGTCTGGAAAAAAGTAATCGCCGGATCATGGTTGATCTGCCCGGTCTGCATGCTTTTGATAAAGCAGAGTTCATCCACTACCTCGGCGGTATGCGGCATCAGTTCACTGACCCAAGCCCGGCTATCGCCATACTGTTGGAATTTGAAAGCTGAGGCGGTCATGGGAAAGGAACTCTGGTCCGCACTCATGCCCGTGAGGCGCTGTCCGTCACGCACCGAATCGGGAAGCTCCTGCCCGTGCAGATCGACGAGCTTGGGTTTGTAATCGAAAAGATCCAGTTGTGACGGTCCTCCGGCTTGGAACAGGTAAATCACCCGCTTGGCTTTGGGCATAAAATGCGGCAATCCGCCCAGCCCATTGGCCGACTCGGTGGGCATGTGCGGAGTTTGGGGATTTCCCGCGAAAATCTTCTCCATCCCCATCAGCGAGCCCAAAGCCAGGGAACCAATGCCCAAGGAAGTTTTGGTCAGAAAACGCCTTCTGTCCATTTTCTTTTCGATCTCCTGAAGGTCCCGGTTGGCGGATCTCAGCGGGGCGTCGTGGTGATGGCTCATCTTATCTCTTGGTTAGGGCTGCGTCTGAATTGATGATTGCACTGGCGGTGACGGCATTTGCGGCTACCTGAAGCGGATCCAAATCCGGATTGATCCGATATTCCCCGGTTTCCAACCAGCCTTTCAGCTTGTTGCGGTCAGTGCTGAATTTCCGGTACTCGTTTTCCCGCAGATCCAGCAGGATTTCAAGTTCTTTCGGATATGGGTTTCTTCCGGTCAATTTGCGGAAAGTCGTTTTTATCGCTTCGGAGATCTCGGGGTAAGCCAGCATCTGCTCTCCCAAAACCTTGGAAACCTCCACAAAGGTCGGATCGTTGAGCAAAGCCAAAGCCTGGAGCGGGGTATTCGTTTCCTGGCGCTTGCTTACCGAAACACTGTGGTCCGGAGCATCAAAGATCGCCAGCGTGGGATGGTGAACTGAGCGCTTCCAGATGGTGTACATACTGCGTCGGTAGAGATTTTTACCCGTGCTTTGCACGTAATTCCCCCCGTTCACTTTCCACAAACCCTCCGGCTGATAGGGAAAAACGCTTTTGCCGCCGATCTCGGGATTCAACAAGCCCGATGCGGCAAGCGCATTGTCGCGGATCAGTTCTCCGGACAGGCGGACCATCGGCCCTCGGGCCAACAGGATATTTTCCGGATCTTTTTCCTCCAGTTCCGGCCTCTTGTTGGATGCCTGGCGATAGGTAGCCGACGTGACAATCAAGCGCTGCATGGCCTTCACATCCCACCCCAAACGCTGAAACTCGAGAGCCAGCCAATCCAGCAATTCCGGATGGGAAGGCAGTTGACCCTGATTCCCGAAATCCTCCGAAGTGGCGACGAGGCCTTTGCCAAAGTAATCCTGCCAAAAGCGGTTGACGGCCACCCTCGCAGTCAGCGGGTTTTCCGGAGAAGTCAGCCACTGCGCCAGTCCCAGGCGGTTTCTGGGAAGGTCCGGCTTCATGGGAAGGACGCTTTCCGGGGTATTGGGAAAAACCTCCTCCCCGTGTAGGTTGTACTCTCCCCGTGTGAGGATATAGGTGGGCCGCTTTTCGGCCTTGTCCTGCATGACCATCATCTCCGGAATCACTTCTACCGAATCGGAATAGGCCTTTCTCTGGGCAATCACCGCTTTGAGCTTTTCCCGATAAGCCAAAGAATGGTTGTTGAGATAGAGCTTTTTCAAGTCCTGCCTTTCGGAAGCTGAAAATTGATCCACTCCCTTGCCGAGGGTGGCTTTGTAAACTTCCGGACTGGAAATCTGCCGGATTTCCAGGGGGGAAAGCTCCTGATCGTACACGCTGACTTCATCCACCAGGGCATCTTTCAGGCCTTTTCCCCTCCAGACCGCACCGACCTGCAAACCGGGTTGGGCACCTTTGAAAAGGATGTCCTTGTACAGGTTGTCGTGGGTGGTTTGGGTGGGCATTTCGGCTCCGTTGAGAAAGACTTTCAGCCCTTTTGCTTTGGAGGATCCGTCATAGGTCATGGCCAGATTTACCCATTGATCCCGGGGAATGTCCTGCTCGGTGATCTTGGTGATGGCATTGTAGGGGGCAGTATGGGCCATGAGCAACTCCAGCCGGTTGTCTTTCAGGCTGAGGTGGTAGCCCCGCCAGTTGTACAGGACTGCTCCCGAACCCTTGTGGAAGATCGCTCCCGTGCTCAGGGATTTGGGAATGTTCACCCAGATACTTACCGAGAAAGGTTCATTTCTGGAAAAAACACCCGTTCCGCCCAGATTCAGCCACATATCCCCGTTGAGCTGCACGCCTTTTCCACGGAATCCGACCACGTACGTCGGAGCTTGGTTTTTCACCTCACTGCTTTCCATCATCCCTTTTTGGGCAGGGTTGAGTTGGTTTTGGATGGATTTTTGGTCAAAGGTAAAAAATGCCACCCGGCTTGCCGGAAACTCCCGATTGGCCTCTTTTTGGTAGGCCTTGGAATCCAGCCAAGTTTGAAAGTTAAGTCCCTCTTCATCTACGACTTGCGCCAGTGCTGCCTCTTCGTTTTCTTTTTGCGAAAGCAGGTAAGCCAGTAGCTTGTCCTTCTCCGTATCGGTCAAAAGCATCGTCGGCGCGGGCATGGCATCGTCCCAGGAAATCTGTCCAGCCTCATCCACCTGGTTGAAAAAACTGCTCAGCTCGAAGAAATTCTTTTGGGAAATCGGGTCATACTTGTGGTCGTGGCAGCGGGCACAGCCCAAAGTCAAGCCCATAAACGCCTGCCCCATCGTACTCGTGCGATCCACGACATACTCCACCCGAAACTCCTCCTCCACGATTCCTCCCTCCATGTTTTGGGGATGGATGCGGTTGAAAGCCGTGGCGATCAACTGGTCTTTGTCCGGATTGGGAAGGAGGTCTCCGGCCAACTGCTCGGTGATAAACTGATCGTAGGGCAGGTTTTTGTCAAAAGCCCGGATCACCCAGTCGCGGTAGGGCGAGGCATCCCGGTAGCGATCCACGGTATAGCCGTGGGTATCGGCAAAACGGGCGATATCCATCCAGTGCATGGCCATCTTTTCACCGTAATGCGGGGAATCGAGCAATCTGTCCACCTGCTTTTCGTAGGCATCCGGGGATGGGTCTGCGAGAAAGGCGTCCATCTCAGCCAGACTTGGCGGCAAACCCGTCAAATCCAGACTTAACCTCCTCAGCAGGATTTCCTTGTCCGCTTCGGGGGAAGGCTTGATTTTTTCCTCCCCCAATCTGGCAAGTACAAAGCGGTCGATGGGATTTTTGGGCCAGGACTTACCGCTTACTTTGGGCAAATCCGGCTCTTGGGGAGGGATAAAAGCCCAGTGTGGTTTGTACTCCGCCCCATCTTCGATCCACTTGATCAGGATGGCTTTTTCCCTTGGGGTCAGGGTAAGATTGGATTCTTCAGATGGCATGCGGTACTCCGGATCTTCGGAGATGATCCGGTGAAAGAGTTCGCTTTTATGGAGGCTACCGGGCTTGATGGCAACCTTGCCGGGGGATTCCTTCAGCCCGGCAAAGGCCATCCCGGGGTCATGGAGGCTGAGTCCGGCTTTTTGTGCGGCCAGGTCAGGCCCGTGGCAGGCGAAGCATTTGTCCGAAAGGATCGGCTTGACGTGGATGTTGAAATCAACCGCTTCGGGAAGTTCATCATAAGCCACCTGCACCTCCTCCGGAAGGTCAGGACTGCAAGAGAAAAGCAGCAAAAACAGGCCAAGTACGCACAGGAATCGGGAATCCATCGGGAAATCAATCTGGCTTTTAAACTACTGGAATTTCAGGGAATATCCCACATGGGGTGTGGGGTATTGTTCCATCCAGGGGTTTCGAACCGTCGCGGATGCGGTATCTGGAAGTTTGACCTCGTTTTGGGTTCCAGGTCCTGCGTGAAGAATCGTATAGAAGCATGACCACGGAGTGGTCGAACTTTTCAATAACCCTAGGTGAAACCTAGGGAAAAGAACGGTCAATGGATTGGGGACAACCCCGTGAGGGGTTGAACTTATGGGTAAGAAACTTGCTCCCGACATTTTT
>CAZGYC010000116.1:0-9283 GCA_964530015.1 uncultured Limnohabitans sp.
TTTAACGCTTAACGTTTTAACCCTTAACCTTTCCATTTTGAACCCAAACCACAACTCCAAAATCTACATCGCCGGACACCGGGGCATGGTGGGATCTGCCATTTGGAGAGCCTTGGAAGCAAAGGGATATTCCAATTTGCTTGGAAGAGCTTCTGCGGAACTGGACCTTCGAAACCAAGAAGCGGTTGCGGATTTCTTTTCTGCGGAAAAGCCCGATGTGGTCATTGATGCCGCCGCCCGGGTGGGTGGGATTTTGGCCAACAATACCTATCCCTATCAGTTCCTGATGGAAAACATGCAGATCCAGAACAATCTGATCGATTCCTCTTTCAGGGCCGATGTCCAAAAATTTGTTTTCCTGGGATCATCCTGCATTTACCCCAAGCTGGCCCCGCAGCCCTTGAAGGAAGACTACCTGCTGACCGGATCCTTGGAGCCTACCAACGAATGGTATGCCTTGGCCAAGATCAGCGGAGTCAAAGCTTGTGAGGCCATCAGAAAGCAATATGGCAGGGACTATATCTCCCTGATGCCGACCAACTTGTATGGGCCCTATGACAATTTTGATTTGAACACTTCCCATGTGCTTCCTGCCATGATCCGGAAATTTCACGAAGCAAGGAAAAATGGGCATGTGCCTGTCGAACTGTGGGGATCCGGCACGCCCATGCGGGAGTTTCTATACGTGGACGATCTTGCCGACGCGGTGGTTTTTGCCTTGGAAAATGAGTTTGCCGACAACCTCTACAACGTAGGCACCGGCGTGGACCTGACGATCAAAAACCTGGCAGAACTGATCCAAAAGACCGTGGGCCATACCGGGGAAATCCTATGGGATTCTTCCAAGCCCAATGGTACACCCAGAAAGCTGATGGACGTATCCAAGATGGAGCAGGCAGGCTGGAAAGCAAAGGTTGGACTCGAAGAAGGCATCCAAAAAACCTACCGATGGTTTTTGGAGCATCAGCAGTCGTTTAAGGAAGTGAAGATTTAACAGTGCCCAAAATAGGCCAAGCCGTTTGAATTTGACCAAATCTTTGAAAATTGCGGTGATTCTCACTTGCTTTAACCGCAGGGAAAAAACCAGGGCAAGTCTGAGGAATTTATTTGACCAAGCGATTCCCCAGGGACTGGATTTCGAGGTTTTTCTTTGCGATGACAATTCCACGGACGGTACGGGAGAAATGCTCGCCGGGGAGTTTCCCCGAGTCAGGGTGGCGAAAGGAAATGGCCGGTTGTTTTGGGGAGGAGGAATGCGGAAAGCTTGGAGTTTTGCAAAGGAGTCCGGAAAATTTGACGCCTACCTTTGGCTCAACGACGATACGCTTTTGTTGCCAAATGCATTTGCCGACCTCCTTGGGGAGTTCGAGTCGATTGGCAGGCCGGCAATTGTCGCTGCGGCCTGCAAAAGCCCAGGTTCCGAAGAATTCTCCTATGGAGGGCATCATCAAAACATGTGCCCCCTTCCGCCGAATGGCACCCTTCAGGAGGTCCATTACATCAATGGGAACTTTGTCCTGATTCCCAGAGAAGTCGAGGAAAAAATCGGAATGATATCGGACAGATATACCCACTTTCTGGGAGATTTCGATTATGGAATCCGGGCAAAAAAAGCCGGTTTTCCACTTTATACCACCTTCAAGTACCTGGCAGAATGTGAATCAAACCCGATGCCCGATTGGGCCGATCCAGCCCTGTCTCTCAGAAAGCGCTGGAAAATGGCACATGATGTAAAGGGCCGGGCTATATCGGAATATATAGCGTTCAAAAGCTACCACTACGGGAAATTGGTTGGGTTTAAGTCCTGGATCGATGTTTACCTCAAGTTAATTTTCACTGATCGGTATGTGGCTTTCAGGGATCTCCTGTTTAGAAAGTAAACCATGATTTTCCCAGAATCAATTGAAGGTAATTTTTGATCATCAAATATTTTTCATCCAAAAATATGGTGGTATCTCAAAATACTTTTCCCGGGTGGCCGAAGAGTTGGATTTGTTGAATCAGGAAGTGAAAGTGTTTTCGGGGTTTTCAACCAATTCGTATATCCAAGAACTTCCCGCTCATCTTGTAGTGGGGAAAAGTCTTAAAAAATACCCTTCCAAGACAGTTGGTGCCCTTAAAAGGGTCAATCTAATCGGAGAAAAGACCTACCAAACCTTTTACCAGGCAGATATCATCCACGAAACCTATTTTGCCAAGCAATCCAATATCCACCCCAAAAAGGCCAGAGTGGTTGGGGTTTATGACATGATTCAGGAGCTTTTTCCTGCCTTATTTCCCAAAAACAATCCCACTCTGGAGGCAAAAAGAAAGGCCTTGGATCGTGCAGACCACATCATCAGTATTTCGCAGCATACCAAGGATGACCTGTGCAGACTTTTTGATATCCCCTCAGAAAAAATTTCAGTAGTTCACCTGGCAGCAGACAGGAAATTGGAATTGGGCTCAAATGTCGAAATTGATGAAAAACCCTACGTGCTGTATGTGGGATTTAGGTCAGAGCACAAAAACTTCCCCAATTTCCTTAAGGCGTTCTCCAAATCGGAAAAGCTGAAAAGGGAATTCAATATTATCTCCTTTGGGGGGGAGGGATTTAACCGTCAGGAGCAGGATCTGATCCAATCCCTTGGCTTGAATACCACCCAGGTGATTCCCCGGAAAGGTTCAGATATGGATTTAGCCAGACTGTATTCCCAGGCAATTGCATTGGTCTACCCCTCCCTGTACGAAGGCTTCGGAATCCCCCCTTTGGAAGCTATGGGCTATGGATGCCCTGTCTTATGCAGCAATTCCAGTTCTCTACCGGAGGTAGTGGGAGGTGCAGCAATGACTTTCGATCCGTTGAATCTGGAAGAAATGATGCATCAAATGGAGAAAGTTGCTTGGGACAGGGAATGCCGGGAGCAATTGATTGCCAAAGGCTACCAAAGGACAGGGGAGTTTTCCTGGAAGAAAACTGCACAGCAAACCCTGGACGTTTACCGGTCGCTTGTTTAATCCCGCACCCTGTATAGCAGGTGACATGAAAACACAAGAAATGGAACTGCGTCAATTGCTGAAAAATCACCCGTGGTGTATTCCTTAACTATAGCCGAATGTTGTTGAAAAAAATCTACAGGAAGATAAGAGGAGGAAAGAGTCCCGCTCCCTTTACCAAAGATGAAACTTCTCTGTTGGCCCTGGGCAAATTGCTGTCCAACCAACAGTGGAACATGAATTCGGAATCTCTCAATGAGTATGAATTTAAAATCTTCAGCCAGTTTGGAGACGATGGGATCATCCAATACCTGATCAAGCATTTACCCATAGAAAACCAAACCTTTGTAGAGTTTGGGGTGGAAAATTACCTGGAGTCCAACACCCGGTTTTTGATGATGAACAACCTCTGGTCCGGCTTTGTCATGGATGGATCTGAGTTTCATATGGGATCTATCAAACAACGGTCTTGGTATTGGAAGCATCAACTGGCACACAAAGCAACCTTTGTGACGCGGGAAAATATCAATGAATTGATGGAGGAAACCGGATTTTCGGATTTAGGACTACTTCATATTGACATTGACGGCAACGATTACCACGTATTGGAAGCCATGGATTTTACCCGGCTAAACCCTGCCATCCTGATCATGGAATACAACAGTGTATTTGGGATGGAAAGGGCCATCTCGGTGCCCTACAGACCGGATTTTAACAGGACTCTGGCCCATTACAGCAATTTGTTTTTTGGAGCCTCTCTGGGAGCACTTCAGTACTTGGCAGATCAAAAAGGATATGCTTTGGTTGGAGGCAATTTGGCCGGGAATAATGCCTATTTTGTCCGAAAAGACCTTTTGAATTCAAGAATTAAGGAATGTTCCTTGGCAGATGCCTATCGGGAAAGCCAGTTTATGGAAAGCCGGGATGAAAATTCCCAGATGACCTACTTGAGAAAGGGCGAGCGGTTAAAGGCAATTCAAGGCCTTGAAGTGGTCAATGTCATTACAGGTAAAATGGAGATCCTGTGAAAAGCGGGCTGAGGGTAATTTTTTCGGTGGATGCCAGTAGCAGGCAAAAGCAGGCTACGCGATCGTTCGGTTTGTTTGTATCTGACTCTGAAACTGTCCCCTCTTGAAATCCGCACTCATCATCGGCATCTCAGGCCAAGACGGAGCTTACCTGGCGGATTTTCTTCTTAAAAAGAACTATCTGGTTTGGGGAACCTCCAGGGATGCCCAAGGTGGCAGTTTTCGCAATCTTGATTTTCTGGGGATCAGATCCGGATTGAAACTGATTTCCATGGATCCCGAGGATTTCCGTTCGGTGTTGGTGGCCGTGAAAAGATCCAATGCAGATGAGATTTATTTTCTGGCGGGCCAATCCTCCGTGGGCTTGTCCTTTGAGCAGCCTGCGGAAACGATCCAGAGTTTTACCATTGGGATATTGAATGTGCTGGAGGCGGTGAAAATGGAAAGCAGGGGAACAAAAGTCTATCATGCGGGATCCTCCGAGGCTTTCGGTGATACCGAAGGAATGGCGGCGACGGAGCTGACCCCATTCAAGCCCAGGAGTCCCTATGCTTTGGCAAAAGCCTCCTCCACCTGGCTGGTGGACAATTACCGGGAAGCCTATAATTTGTTTGCCTGCACGGGGATTCTGTTTAACCATGAATCGCCCTTGCGCCCGGAGCGGTTTGTCACGCAGAAAATAATCCAGACCGCCAAACGGATCGCCACTGGTTCCCCCGAAAAACTGGTGCTTGGCAGAATGGACATCAGCAGGGACTGGGGTTGGGCTCCCGAATACGTGGAGGCCATGTGGCTGATGTTGCAGCAGGACCAGGCAGAGGATTATATTATAGCCACCGGAACGACATGTTCCCTGCAGGATTTTGTGTCATTGACCTTCGAGAATCTGGGTCTGGATTGGCGGGACCATGTAAGACAAAGCGCGGAGCTGATGCGGCCTACTGATCTGTCAATAAGCAAAGCCGATCCGACAAAGTCCTTTCAAAACCTTGGCTGGAAGGCACAAAGCGACTTAAAGGAAATCATCGGCAAGATGCTGGACGCATGACACAGCTTTGGAGACAAATATTTTAGCCCTTAACTCTTAACATTTAACGTCTTAACGTTTAGCGCGCTCAACATTACAAAACACCAGTGAATATCATCGTATGAAAACCGCACTCATCACCGGGGTCACCGGACAGGACGGAGCTTACCTTTCCGAATTTTTGCTCAAAAAAGGCTATAAAGTACACGGCCTCAAACGCCGCTCCTCCCTTTTCAACACCGACCGGATCGATCACCTCTACCAAGACCCCCATGTGGAAAACCGGAACTTCATCCTTCATTACGGGGATATGACCGACAGCTCCAACCTGATCCGGCTGATCCAGGAGACCCAGCCCGATGAGATCTACAACCTGGCCGCAATGAGCCATGTGCATGTTTCCTTCGAGACCCCCGAATACACCGGCAATGCGGATGGATTGGGTACCCTGAGGATCCTGGAGGCAGTCCGCCTGTTGGGGTTGGAGAAGAAAACAAGGATCTACCAGGCCTCCACTTCCGAGCTGTACGGAAAAGTCCAGGAAGTGCCACAAACCGAAAAGACGCCTTTTTATCCCCGCAGTCCCTATGCTGTGGCCAAGATGTACGCATTCTGGATCACCGTCAACTACCGGGAGGCCTACGGCATCTTTGCCTCCAATGGCATCCTCTTCAACCACGAGTCCCCGCTTCGGGGCGAAACCTTCGTGACCCGCAAGATCACCCGCGCCGCATCGCGGATAGCCCTCGGCCTGCAGGACAAACTGTACCTGGGCAATCTCAACGCCAAGCGCGATTGGGGACATGCCAAAGACTACGTGCGCATGATGTGGATGATCTTGCAGGCAGACGAGGCGGAGGACTGGGTCATCGCCACCGGCAAGACCACCACCGTCCGTGATTTTGTGCGCATGGCCTTTGCCGAGACCGGCATCGAACTGGAATTTGAAGGGGAAGGAATCGAAGAACGTGGGTTTGTCAAAGCCTGCCACCATCCCGAGTACCAGTTGCCGGTCGGAAAGGAAGTGCTGAACGTGGATCCCAAGTACTTCCGCCCCACCGAAGTGGACCTCCTGATCGGTGATGCCACCAAGGCCCGGGAAAAACTGGGCTGGGTACCGGAATACGACCTGCAGGCCCTGGTCACGGACATGATGCAAAGTGACATCAAACTCATGAAAGAGGACCAATACCTGAGAGAAGGCGGCTACCAGACCCTGAACTATTTCGAATAACGAGGAGGGTGTTTGGCGTTTTTTTGTTAAATGTTCATTCGTTCTACGTTAAATGTTAACCGTTCAATTCCCCCGTTTAACGTCCTTGGAGCGTTTAACGCTTAACGTCCTTAACCTGTCCATTCGTCAAATGTTAACCGTTCATTCGTTCAACGTTCCATTCCCACGCTGAACGCCTTTAACGCTTAACGTCTCAACGTTCAACGTTTTTTCTCATTAGAAAAGCCTAATTAGAATCTAATTAGTGCACCAAGAAAAAAAATGAAAATCAAGTCCCTCAGCTATGCCAATTTTAGGGCTAAAGAACACCTGAACCTTGAATTCGGAGAACGGCTTACGCTGCTTATTGGTGAAAATGGTTCTGGCAAAACATCTGTTTTGGATGCCATTTCGATTGGATTGGGGGCCATTTTGACGCATTTGCCTTTTGTTTCCGGTGTTTCGTTCAAAAGAAATGACCTAAGGCAGGCTCAAAACAAACTGGCAGCATTTACCAGAATTTCACTCCAAACTTTTGACGGGCTTTCTTGGGACCGTACCGAGCGTAGGGACAAAAGCAAGGCTACGGTCAAACAAACCAGTCCCGGTGTTGGGCTGCAAAATCTACGGTCCTTCCTGGATTCCGAAATTGTGGATCCATACAATGAAAACAGGGACTTCGTATTGCCCGTGTTTTCTTACTATGGAGTAAGCAGGGCTTTGTTGGATGTGTCCCTGAGACGAAGGGGATTTCCCAAAAACCAAACCCGCTTTGATGCTTTGGAAGGGGCGCTCGATGCAAACAGCCGTTTTAGGTCTGCGTTTATCTGGTTTTACAACAAGGAAAACGAGGAACAGCGGAAACAAAAAGAGCTCAGGGATTTTGATTACCGGCTTCCCGAGTTGGAAGCAGTCCGCAGTTCCATCAAGCGGGTTTTTCCGGGTATTTCTGATCCCCATATACGGGTCAACCCCCTGCGTTTTGTCGTAAGGCAGGATAGTGAACTGCTGGACATCATGCAGCTAAGCGACGGGTATAAGACCCTGCTTTCTTTGGTGATTGATCTGGCAATACGGATGGCTTTGGCCAATCCAAATCTAAAGGATCCTCTCTCAGCTCCTTCGGTGGTGTTGATAGACGAAATTGACCTTCATTTGCATCCAGATTGGCAGCGTAGGGTAGTGGGAGATCTCTTGACTACCTTTCCAAATACCCAGTTTATACTTACAACGCATTCTCCCTATATTGTGGAAGCGGTCAATAATCACCTGCAGCGCAATCTAATCAATGGTTTTAAAATCAAGGATAAGGCCATCCAATCGATCCTACCTCTGGATCCCGTCACCGTCAAAGCCTATTTCATTAAAAAAGATTCTGAAAAAGCATTGATTGACCCGGAGATTCGACTGATCGACGATCAACTGATCCATCCCTTCAATGAGCTCTCTCGGGTCTATGATCACATGAGGGATATCCAGTGGGAAAATGCCGCGCATGATTGATCTGGGAGCTTTTGAAAACTGCGTTTGCGTCCGACTGGGACAGCCCTCGGATTCCTGTGCCGATAGATTGGTTTTGCAGGAGAAAGGCAAAAAAGTGACCATTCATCCAAGACCCCGCGAATCCGCCAAACTGCTCATTTTGGACGGCTGCGTGCTAAATGACAACCTCCCTAAATGTGATGGAATATTCTTTTATGCAAAAGGAAATAAATTCTACATGATTTTGGTGGAACTCAAAGGCGGAGACATTGACCATGCGTTTGAGCAAGTCAGATACACGAGGGAATCCCGGGCCGAATATGGGAGCATGAGGGAGTTGGTATCACGCAGTGGCGATAGAAGCCCGATTGAAAGAGCATTTGTGGTTTCAAACCACCGGATAGACAAAGTCACCCACCAAAAGCTGGAAAATACCCACCGGGTGCGGGTCCAGGCGGTATTGCACTCAGAAGCGACCACACCCATGCCTGATTTGAGAAGATGGCTGTGATTCAAGCTCCAAGGTTAGATGTTAACCGTTCAACGTTAACCGTTCCATTCCCACGCTGAACGCCTTTAACGCTTAACGTCTTTAACGTTTAACGTCTTTAACGCTTAACGCCCTTAACGCTTTGAACGCCTTTAACGATTTTAACACTTAACGTCCTTAACATTTAATTCCTTATACCCATGGATATCAAGGCCAAAAAGTTGGAGATTCAGACGCTTCAGAAAAATCTGAAAGCAGAAATGCCGAGAGTCATCAAGGAAATAGAAGTGTATGAGAAAGCACTGAGGAAGGGTACGCTTAAGAAAAACCCTATTCCATCGTCCCAATTCAACCTTGGATAAACCCCGCCTTTGGATAGTTGCAGGCTGTAACGGCGCGGGAAAATCATCCTTCTCCAAGGCGCTTCTCAAAGGTAAATTAGTTCCCTTCGACTATGACAAGTACTTTTTGGACTTCTATCACAATCTCCAACCTTCAGATATCCAAGACCGAATGGCACACAACCTGGCTTTTGGGGAACTGGAAAGACAGATTGAAGAAGCAATTGGGAAGGGAAGAGATTTCTGTTATGAAACTAACTTTAATTCAACTCCACTCTTTTGGCCCGAGAAGTTCAGGGAAAATGGATACGAGCTTCACCTCATCTATTTTGTCTTGAACTCCGTCGAAGAGGCTAAAAGAAGAGTGGCCATCCGGGTGGAAAACGGGGGACATTTTGTGCCCGAAAACGAAATTCAGAAACGGTATTTCGAAGGCTTTGCAAATTTGGATACCCACTTCGGTTATTTTGACTTCCTGGATGTGTTCGACTGTTCAGCGTATAAGACAGAACCTCGGTTTTGTTTTTCCCTGACAAATGGAATCTTGTTGTTTTGCCATGATTTTCCGGAGTTTCTCAAGCCATTGATACCCACTGTTGCGATCCGGGTATCCCAACAATGAGCTCCGGTGTCCTGTCGAGCGGCCGATCCAAGAAACCGCCTTCCGAAGTAAACGGGAAGTACAAATTGTTCTGTACCAAAGAATAGAAGAAAATGTGATTGTTC
>CAZGYC010000117.1:0-9203 GCA_964530015.1 uncultured Limnohabitans sp.
ATCATTTAGGAAATGTACGCACAGTTATCTCTGATAAGCCAATAGGTTTAGGAATAGCTGATATAGTTGCAGCTATAGATTATATGCCTTATGGTTTCGTTGCGAGATCATTCAACAACACGGCTTATCGCTACGGCTTCAACGGTAAGGAAAAGGATAATGAGAATAATGGCGATTATGATTTTGGAGCTAGAATCTATGATCCAAGAACTGCAAGATTCCTTTCAATAGATCCTCTATGTAACAAATACACGCAACAATCACCGTATGTATTTGCAGGTAATAATCCAATATATCACATTGATTTTGATGGACAAGGCCCTCGTCCTGCTCCTAAGTTGGTTGAAGCTGCGATTCTTGCTTACAATCCCGATATTTATGCGGCATTTAAAGCTGCAAACAATACATCTACAGGACATTTGAATGATTGGGCAAGAGGTAGATCATCAGCAGAAAGTAACATATTAGGTGCTATTGGAGAGTCCGCTGTTTATCAGGGTTTGAGAGAACAGCCTAAATCGTGGTGGAACCCATCAACACAGATTTTCTATGGATCAGATTTTTATGGAGCTGCTATGTCAAGAATTACACAAATTGATGTTGTACAAACCGTATTAACAAGTAGTACTAAATTCTTTGGTATTGGTTTTTCACAAAGCTATGGATTACATACAAACGCTTTTACAGGCGGGGTTGATATGAAAACTTTGAAGAGTGAAAATAACAAATTATGGGTTATTAACTACGAAGTAAAAACGTACAATCCAGAATCTTCTGTTGGAAGCTTATATGAGGGATTAGTTGGAGGAATTAATAAAGCAATAGCTACTGGTGGTGGTAAGGATGATGCAATTTTAGGGGTTTTGGTTACAGACAAAGATGCATGGTTGAAGGTTGCTAATGACAAGAAATTTGGTCCATTATTAAAAGCTCACTATGATAATCTTACAAAGACTGGTAACAGTGTTCAGCTTTTAGAGGGGCTATATAAATACGCTGATGGTACTAAAAAGGAGTTAAAAGAAGTGATTAAAACTGTTCCTGAAAAATAATGATTAACATATATGAATCTTCTATCTTGTTTTTTAAAAAAGAATGTGTTCTTTTTTTGAATCAATTAGAAAAAAAAGAAGTAAACTATGAGGCCATTTTTAAAGAGGTTAAGGCAGAATATATTAAAAGTAGGGCGTTAGTATATACTAATAAACCGGACTTTATAGAAGAGTACATCGTTGAAGAAAAGGTAACTTTTTTAGATGTTATCTTTTCTGATTACTCTGATGAGGAACATGATTTAATAGTCTCATACTATATATACTTAAAATATAGTATCTACTTAAATGAGTTTTGGTTTTTAAAACCGTCACTTTCTATTACCGAAGAATTAGCGAGTATCTTAGAAATCTCAGATTGGTATTCTAGTGTGTTAGATAATAACTATCAGTATGATAGTCTAAGTGAAGCATTACAAAGAGCTGATTTAAACTTTGAATTTGTTCCATTTACTGATAATGAAGTAAAATTATTATTATCTGAAATGAGTAAAAAAGTAGAAGTAGTTGGATTAGAAGGTCTTACATTAAAAAATATTGAAATTAAAGCTTATTTTAAAAGATGGATATAAAAAGCGATTTTATATACGAAGCTAAAATTGAAAGCTGGCCTACTCTTATTTTCTCAATTACAGTATTACTGCTTAGTATATACGGTATTTATTGGGTAATCAAAAAAATAAGGAGAAGAGTATAAATGTATATTTTACTATATAATAAGACTAAAGCCCTAATTTTATTGGGGCTTTAGTCTTATTAACCACAAATTTTTTAAAAGCTATGAAGCAATTATTTTTATTACCCGTGTTGGTTCTTCTGCTCACAGGATTAAATGTAAAAGAAGAAACTGTTTTAATCTGTCTGGGAAGCAACTCGTATGCCTATCACAAAGACTATTGTAAAGGCTTAAATCAATGTACCAGGGAAGTGATAAAAGTTACCAAAACTGAAGCACTCACAAAATACAAAATGCAGAAAGCGTGCGGGTACTGTTATAAGAAATAATAATCCGGATTAGGTATTAGCAATTTACTTAATACCAAACGACTGTTTATTTTTAAAGTCCCTGATCAGGGCATCAAGCGTCACAAGAATATGTTCCCTGTCTTTAGGTGATAATTTAGAAACCTCCTGAATCCTGGCAATCATTGCATCGTCCAGCTCAAAATCAGTTTTACCAACCAGATAATCCAAAGAAACTTCAAGTGCTTCCGATATTTTAGTAGCCATCTCAATGGTCGGCTTTACTTCATTACGTTCGTAACGCCCGTACGCATCGCCATTAATAGCAATCTTTTTTCCTATATCTGCCTGCGATAGATTTTTACGCTTCCTTACAAGTGTTAAACGTTCTCCAAAAGTCATAAATGTATGTTTTTATGTGCTGTGCGCAGCGATTTTGCTAATTTATAAACAAAATATGTAGTAAAAAAATACACTTTGCTTGTAAGTGTCATACAATGATTATAGATTTACTACATCTTTGTAGGAAATAAAATATTTTTATGGGGCAATTAAATACATCCAATCCCGAAAGCATCAGCTGGGAATACGAGCAATTAGACTTTACTTTATTAGGCGGTGTAAAGCTTGAAGGCTTGGACAGGTTACGTGTTACCATTAAAATAGCGTTCAGAAATGAAGCCATCCGCCACAACCTGGATTTATACAATGATACACAAGTAGAAAAGCTGGTACGCAAAACAGCGGAACGCTTCGAAATGGGAACAAGCTATATAAGCAAAGCAATCAATGAACTCATCAACGAAGTAGAAAGCTATAGGATAGCAGAACGGGAAGCACAAGCCCACAATGAACCAACTGCAAGAATCCTTACAGAAACAGAGAGAGCCGAAGCAATCGAATTTTTAAAGCAAGACAATTTACTGGAAGCCACAAACCACTTGATAGGTGAAAGCGGTGTAATCGGAGAAGAAGAAAACCGCCTACTCATGTACCTGATCTTTACTAGCAGGAAAACAAGCAGACCTTTACACGTTGTCAGCTTCGGCAGCAGCGGGATAGGGAAAAGCCACTTACAGGAAAAAGTAGGGGAGCTGATACCCACAGAGGATAAAATAGAAATCACAAGCTTAACAGGCAATGCCTTTTACTACTTCGATAAAGATGAACTAGGCCACAAACTTATACTGATCGAAGACCTCGACGGTGCATTATCAGCACTGTACCCAATCAGGGAACTACAGAGCAAGCAGAAGATCAGCAAAACACTCAGCGTAAAAGACCGCAAAGGCAATACGAAAACGATACACTTAGTAGTACATGGCCCTGTAAGTATTGCAGGCTGTACCACACAAGAGCAAATCTATGAAGATAATGCAAACCGTTCCTTCCTGATCTACTTAGATGAATCCGCGCAGCAGGACGAAAGGGTAATGGACTATCAAAGAAAACTCAGTGCCGGAAAAATAGACCAGAGCAAACAACAGCAAATCAAATACCTGCTACAGAATACACAAAAAGTATTAGAGCCATTAAGTGTGGTCAATCCTTATGCGGAATTGCTCGCACTGCCTAAAGAAGTGTTCAAGCCAAGGAGAACGAACGCCCATTATATAGCCTTTATAGAAGCTATCACCTTTTACCGCCAGTACCAACGCCCACAGAAAGCAAAAGAAGAAACAGGAGAAATCTATATAGAAACCACTATAGAAGATATCAGGGAAGCAAACAGGCTCATGAAACCAATACTACTACGCAAAAGTGACAGCTTAAGCGGGGCAGCACGCAGCTACTTAGAAAGGTTAAAACTTTACCTGAAGGGGAGCAAACAGGCTACTTTTACAAATGCCGAGATCCGCAAAACCTTCAGGGAAAACCACAGTAACCAGAAACGCTATATGCTGGAATTACAGCACTATGGCTATGTAAACAAAATCGAAGGGGATAAAAAGAAAGGCTATCAGTATGAAGTGGACAACTATCAGGAATACGACAGCTTAGAGAAGCATATCAACAGCGCACTGGACAAAATCATAGAAAGGATAGAGAATTTAGTAGTTCATAGACCGCAAGAAGTTCACAGGCCAAATGAACCACTTAACACGCTGAAAAAGAATAACAAAGCATCCAAAACAACGGAAGTTCAACCAAAATAAAGCAAGAGGGTCAAGAAAAAAAACATGAAACAGCTAGAGCTTAAAAACGACCACTTTAAATATTTACAGGTAAGCTTTAAAGAATGGCTTGATATACTGGGCTACTCTGCAAGGACTGTTAAATCATGGCCTATCCATGTGCGGGAGTTCCTCTATTACCTCGAATCAAATGACATTGAACATATCACACAGGCCAAAGCAGGCAAGGTCAAAGACTTTATCTACTACCTTAAAACACGCCGGAACAAAACTACAGGCGCAGGACTTAGCACAAACCATATTAAGAAAACAATAAACAGTATCAACAGCTTTGCCCGTTACCTGAGTGTAACAGGTAAGTACGAGTTGGAGATTACAAAGCTTAAATACGATAAAGGAATAGAAGAGCCGGAACACTTTACACTGGAAGAAATCAACGCCATATACGATGCCACTTTTACACATAATAGACAAAGCGAAACCGCAATAGGACAGAGAGACCGTGCAATAATCGCCATCTACTACGGATGCGGGTTAAGGAAAGAAGAAGGGATACAGCTCAATATTACAGACATCGACTTTGTTAAACGGCTCTTACTGGTCAAAAAAGGGAAAGGTAACAAACAGCGTTACGTACCCATAGCCCGCAAAAACTTAGAAGATATCAGGGTATACATAGAAGAAGGGCGCAACTGGTTTATGTATGACCACGCACAACAGAACTACAAAAAACAATTTAGACTTAAAGAAAATTTAGATACAGAAGCACTCTTCCTGAACCTGAGAGGCCAGCGCATGAGGGAAGGTGTTTACTCAAGGATCATCACCTTAAAAGAAAAAGCAGGTATAGAGAAGAAAGCCGGACTACATACACTGCGCCACAGCATCGCTACACATTTACTGCAATCAGGCATGGGACTGGAAGAAATTGCACAGTTCCTTGGTCATAGCAGTTTAGAAAGCACACAGATCTATACACACATCGTCAGTAAAATAGAGAAAGATGAAAGATACAACGAGCTTCTGCAACTACCTGAATAAGCAGAAACATAGGGAAAGCACCATAAAGGAACACATAGCCAATATCAAACGCCTAAACGCCTGGGCAGAAAGCCAGAACATGGAAGGTATAGAACAACTGCGCTATGCAGACATTATGGCCTATGTAGCAGAACAGAAAAATAAGAACCTTGCTGTTCCAACCATCAACATACGGCTTAACAGCTTACGCAAATACTATGAACACCTGAAAGAAGAAGGTACAAGAGAGGATAACCCAACCAAGAAACTTTACATTAAAGGGAGTATTAAAAAAGCATTCTTAGCACACAATTACAAAGATCTGGAAACACTTTACAGCAGCTATATCAAATACAAAGAAAACCAACCGATCAGGGAAGAGAAACACAAGTTCCCAAAACAAAGGAACATCGTTATGCTAGGGCTTTTTATCTGGCAGGGTTTACAGGGTGGAGAAATCGAGAAACTCGAAACCAGCCATATAGATTTAAGTTCAGGAGCAATCTACATACCATCCACTTACAGGGGCGAAAGCAGGGAACTAAAATTAGACCCTAAACAAATCCTGCCTATGTACCAGTATATCGAAAGCTTAAAGAAGCTACAACCGGAAGGTAACAGCAAACTATTTATATGCGCCCGTTCACACGATAGCATAAGGCATCTGTCAAAAGAAATACAAGGCCTGTACCCAGAAATCAAAAACCTAGAGCAGATCAGGGCAAGCGTGATCATGTACTGGATAAAAGCCTTTGGTAAACGCACCGCACAATATATGGCAGGCCACAGGCATATAAGCAGTACAGAAAGATATGAACAACAAGACATAGAAACTTTAATAGACCAACTGGCAAAACATCACCCGTTCGGGTAAAAACTAACAAAACCACTACAAAACCTTACATACACAACAGCAAAAACAAAAGAAGCAACCAGCTAAAAACCAGATCAAATAAAACAAAACATTAACTTTACTAAACCAGACAATCAATGACTATCAAGTTGACAGCAAAAGACAAAATCAAAGTACTCTATCCCTCGGATGTGTACAGGATCATGAAAAAAATCCTACTCAGGGAAAACAAGATAGACCGCAATAAAGAACATCTGTGGATAGTCGGTTTAAACGGAGCAAGTACTATACTTTTTATAGAATTAGTAGCATTAGGGAGCAGCAACACTGCGCCTGTAGAACCTATGCAAGTGTTCAGGGTAGCAGTACTAAAAGGCGCAACCAGCATCATGCTTGTACATAATCATCCGAGCAATGACCTTACACCAAGTTCGGCAGATAAAAACGTTACGGACAGGCTTATGCAATGCGGTAACATACTACAAATAAAAGTAGCTGACCACATTATCATTACAGAGAAAGAGCATTACAGCTTCAGTAAATCGGGCTTACTGGCAGAAATAGAAAAGAAAAGTAACTTCTTACTAGGTGAAGAGCAGAAGCAGCAAATCAAGAAACAGGCAGAAGCATGGGGCAAATTACAGGGTGTCATGATCGTAGCCAAAGCATTAAAAGAACAGGGATTAGATATAAAGGCAATCGAAAAAGCGACAGGCTTGTGCGAAGAAGATATAAATAATCTGTAACCGAACCTTGAAAGTACAAACAGCCCTCACACCCTACAGGGCATAAAATCCAGCCGTAGCGCAGAAAAAGCGCTACTCCCCCTGTCTTTTATGCCCTTCCGCACACACCACCCTTCTGCACATTTTTGTGTCATGCCTTTTGCAGCCCAGCGCACATGCAGGCACATAGCCATCCTCACTACGCAAAAGCTCCGTTGCGGTGTCTAAGAGCCTGCTGCAATCGCACAAAAGCAAAAGCCCCGCCACAAAAATGCGCCCCAAGCTATCTTTACATAATACACGTTATGGTCGCACCCTGCGGGCTCCGCTTGCGCTTCGGGCTCCGCCTGCACCCATAACAGTATTATGTAAAATAGCCCCGCAAGCCACCCCACACCAGCCCCACAGCCTGACGGCTAATTATATATCGGCAGATGATGCCTGAGCCGAGTAGTCAGCAGGAGACCCCAAACCACCATGCAAATATACCTTGCTGCTTCCTACACGGCATACGGCAAAAAGCAAGCACTGTCGGCAGGAAACAACAAACCCAATACAAACAAAACTGACTGCCTCCAGCACTTGCCCTGGGGATAGATACAGCAATCACAATATTGCTGTGTTGTCCAATACAAATGTTGCACAACATTAATGTAGCTCTATATCTATATATCTATGTTGCGCTATATAGACATAGAGATATATCTATATAGCACTACATTACTACATCGCTGATAGACAGGCAGAACAGGGCGAAGCCCGATTATATATCGGTATGCTGCGCATGTAGTGCGCGTCTCGCTGCGCTCAGTCAAATGCGCAAGCCACAGGCGTATGGCAGATGTGTTTAATGGGGGTAATGCCATACCCCCAAACCCCTATGGCTCATTTTTTTGAAGCCTAAAAGCCGAGAAACATCACTGCCGACACAAACAAAATCGAACGTCTTTTAACCTTCAAAAAAACGTCGGATCTTCATTGCAAGGACTCAAGAATATAACTTGCTTGTTTTTTTGCGATGGGATAAAACTTTTTAAAATATGTAGACTATAAGTAAGAAAGTATCAATTATAAACGACATGACAGAAAAGGAAAATCAAGAAGAATTATTAAAAAAGGCGATTGACCGAAAATACTCGGAGCAGACTATTGAAGGAATCAGAAAGAAGATAAAAAAAGAAGAGGTTAAGGAACACAGAAAGAAGGTTGCCCGTCAGATGCAAAATGAAAAATAGTAAGACCATAGCCGTAGATGAGTCATAGATCAGCCGTACATGAGCCGTATATGACATATTAAAAGTGGTCAATCCTTTACAGATACCCCATAAAAAAAGCCCTGTCAACCGACAGGGCTTTAACCCGATGTTCGCAGTTAGTTAGTCCTTAGAATATCGTTATGATCTTCATAGCGTTGCCCTGAGCCAGTACATAATTAACAGTGGCAATCTGCTGGTAAAACTCAATACCCATACAATGCACCAGACTCACGTCCGCAGTCATGGTAGGTGTTCCCGGAAGCGTAGAAGTCAACGCAATAGCAGCAGCCGTTACAGCATTAAGCGGAAGGTATGCCGAGTAAGAAACAGTACCTAAAGCATTAATAGCAGCCTGTGTAGGCTCATAGACATGTGTATTTACATTATACACATAATCAGAGACACTACCGATCGCCTGAATGATACGGAAGTGCGTAGCGCCTGCCGGTGCACTCACAAAAACCCTAGGGTCAAATACAGGGACAGTCAAAGTCGCTGCATTACGTGGCGCTGGGTTCGTAAAAGTAAACGGGGCTGAGAAGATACTGGTAAATACTGTGTTGATATTAAACTCCAGATTAACCAGCATCGGCCTGTTAGCAGAGAGCGTAATATTACGCTGTCCACGTGTGCCAGTCCCTTTAGTGTTTATCATCTTAAACGTTCTTGTCAATCTAGAAACTAGCCTAGAATCTGCCACAGTTAGCAAAGAAGCAGCTAAAGCGGTGCGTAAAGCCTTGGCAGCAGTAGCACTGCCACCGAACTCCGCATTGTTCTCTCTGGTACGTTGAAAAGAAGGATCTGAGTCGATCCTGGACTTGTCTGGTCCGTTGGCCATACGTGCCAGGTGCGAACCTTCAGACTTGTAAAAACTGACACCTCCTATAGTGCCCTTTAACTTAATTAAACCCGTTTGCTTAGGCATAGCTAAAAATTTAGAGGTAAATAAATAAAACTCAAAAGTACGGATATAACGGACTGTGCTACAGTTGTATTATGCCAATATTATGCGCATGTAATATTATAGGCAAAATAGTACTAAAATATTATGCAAATAGCTGACTAATACGTATTTTTACTTTACAAAACGTTCTTTGAAGGCTTACCCGAAATTGGTTTTTTTAGTGTAAAAAAGCTCTGAAAGGTCAAGCGGATTTAGCAAAAAAGCATGTAAGCGCAAATCATTTAGGAAATGTACG
>CAZGYC010000118.1:0-9024 GCA_964530015.1 uncultured Limnohabitans sp.
TGAAGCCAGCGTCCCAGCTTGCGGTGCAGGGTGAGCAGGGTGTGGGTACGTCTCTGATTGACAATCCACGCTGAGGCGGTGAAGTGTCCATCCAGCCGCTCGCGTTTGTAGGCAAGAGGATCATGTGTAAGCTCCGAAAAATCCGAAATAAAGGCAGACTCTTCCTCGTAAGGGGTGCGGTAAATGTCCAGTTGCGCTCTAAGCTGAATTCTATCCATCTGAATGTTTTTCAAAGATCCGATCCATCAATTGGTCGAACGGTTTGGCTTCTTGGTATAGACGATCGGAATATACCGTCGCCAGCAATTTGATAAAACTGGGCTTATTGTCAACACTCACTTTCTCCAGTGCCACATTTCCGTAAAGCTGGGAAATCAGCTCTCCTTCGGCCGGAAGTCGAAGGGGAGGCTTGAAATAAAATTTCTCGGTCACTTTCACCTGGTCACCGACTTCTTCGAATTTTCGGTCCAGGCTGATCTGCTCATAGCCCAAAGCTAAAATCCTTTGGCCAAAAGCCAAAAAAAGCCGGGAAAATGATTTTTGGTCAAATGGCTCCCCATAGACTACCGCAAACCCGTTGGCGTAGGGTGTATCTAATATATGAACTTGCGGGTGATCATTGATACCCGTCCGCTTGAAATGGTAGTTTTTGTAGATCAAAGAAAAAAATCCGCGGAATTCCTCCGACCCCGTCCATTCAGCGAGGTCAGCCTGCTCGCTTTCCCTGATCACAAAGTTCTCCCGCACCTTGATCGGAGCCTTGTCCGAAGGACTAAAAACACGTTTGAAAAGGTCATCGAAGAAATTACCCATGGGATATCAACGAAAGAATGCCATCGGAAGACTGGCTCACCTGCCCTTGCTCGATCAACTGACGGAGCAAACCAAGATTGGAATCAGACCTGGGTTTTCCGAGTTTGGCAAACAAATCCTGCTCAGACACCCCCCCGGAGTCGTCCAAAGTTTCAATGATCCTCATCTTCAGCCGCTCGTCGTGGGTTTCGGGAGTTTGTTTTTTCTTCACTTCGATACAGACATCGCAGATCCCGCAGACCGAATCTGTCTTTTCCCCGAAATATTCCTGGATATACTGCGTGCGGCAGATCCTGGTCTGGCGGGTGTACTCGACCATCCTTTTGGCCTTTTCAAGCGTGAGTTCTTTTCTAGCCGCAATCCGGGAATGGTTGAAGGGAAGCTTTCCGGCATCGTAGCGATGGGTCAGAAAAGTCAGTTGCGGCTTATCCTTGCGCTGGTCGTAGTCCATCACCTCCAGCTTTTGCAGGTCGGCCAAGGCCTTGATCAGTTCGGCTTCTTTTACATTCAGGGACTTGGCAAGTTTTCCTTCCTGGATCTTGATGTATTCCGAAAAAAGATTGCCTCCATAGGTCCTCAGCAGCATCTTGATCACGGGATCCAGCTTGGCATAAGCAATCTGCACCTCGTAGAGCTTGCTGGGATCCACCCGAAAGTGGACTCTGGATGGCGCGAAAAAGCTCTCATTGACCTCCACAAATCCTTCCTCAGCCAGTACTTTGAGCGCATAGAAAGTCTCCAAAACCGCCAATTCGTACGTATTGCAAAAGTCCGAGAGGTCAAAATCAAAGCTGCTGAGCATGTTGCTCCCCACGGCGAGCTGGTAGTAGTTGGCCAGACACTGGTACACCCGCTTGAGAAAGTCAAGGGGCGGATAGACCATCTCCGATCGACTCAACAATTGCCCAAAATCCTGCTCATTGGCCAGCAGCACTGCGAAGGCCTTCTTGCCGTCCCGTCCGGCACGGCCCGCCTCCTGATAGTAATTTTCAACGTTTTCGGGAAGATCACTGTGGATCACCACCCGCACATCCGGCTTGTCGATGCCCATACCGAAGGCATTGGTACTGACCATCACGCGAACGTGGTTGGATTTCCAGGCTTCCTGCCTGTCTGACCGATCGGAATTGGAGAGTCCCGCATGATAAGCCGATGCGGAGATACCCAACTGCGTGAGCGCTTTGGCGATCTGCTGGGTTGCCTGCCGGTTTCTGACGTACCAAATGGCAGTTCCCGGTATCCGGTTCAGGATTTCGATGCCTTTTTCCAACTTGTTTTCTACCGGTCGGACGCTGTAGCTGAGGTTTTTTCGGGAAAAGCTCTGACGGAATTCACGGTGGGATTTCATCTCCAGCTTTTCGACAATATCCGCACAGACCTGCGGAGTGGCCGAAGCGGTCAGAGCCAATACATTCACCTTGGGATGAAAGGCCCGGATGGCGGCAATCTCCAGATAGGGCGGCCGAAAATCATATCCCCATTGGGAGATGCAGTGCGCTTCGTCCACGGCGATCAGATTCACATTCATCTGCCGAAAGCGCTCGATGAACAGCTCTTGCTTAAGCCGCTCGGGCGAGACATAGAGAAATTTGAAATCCCCGTAGATGCAGTTGTCCAGCGAGGTATCGATCTCCCGGTAGCTCATCCCGGAGTAAATTGCACTGGCTTTGATCCCTTTGGCTTTGAGGTTGTCGACCTGATCTTTCATCAGCGCAATCAGCGGAGAGACCACCAGGCAAATCCCCTCCTTGGCCAAACCCGGAATCTGGTAGCAAAGGCTTTTTCCTCCGCCTGTCGGCAAAAGCGCAAGCGTGTCCCCTCCCGCCATCACCGAATCGATGACCTGCTTCTGGACCGGCCGAAAGTCCTCCAGTCCAAAAACCTGTCTGAGAATATCGTGAAGCGGATTTTCCAATTACCAGTCGGGCTTGGTTTTGGACAAGAACGCAGCGATCCCCTTCACGCAGTCCTCATGGCTTCGGGCTTTGGCATTGGCTTCTGCTGCCCGGTCCAGTGCTTCATGGCGGGATTCTTCACCAAGACTACGAAGCAGGCGTTTGGTCTCCTGCATGGAGAAAAGGGAGTTTTCAGACACCAGTTTTTGGGCAAACTCGAGGGTTCTTTTCTCCAGATTGTCCCGATCCACCACCTCGGTGACCAAGCCAAGTGCTTGGGCCTCGGATGAAGAAATCACGTCAGCGGAAAGCAACAGCTCCGCGGCTTTGGCCTGGCCAATCTGCTCTGCGAGGAAAACCGAGACCAAGGCAGGGACGAACCCGATCTTGGCTTCCGTGTAGCCAAATTTGGCTTCAACAGCAGCAAAAGCGAAATCACAAACCGTCACCAAGCCGCAGCCCCCTGCCAACGCAGCCCCCTGCACCTGCGCGATGACTACCTTCGGAAACTCGTAGATCTGGGAAAAAAGCACCTTGAGCCGATGGCTGTCAGCCAGGTTTTCCCCGAAAGAATAGCCCTGCAATTCCTCCAAAAAGGCCAAATCTGCCCCAGCGCAAAAAGCCTTGCCCTCAGCCCGCAAGACCACGGCTTTCACCTCAGGATCCCGCTCAAAATCCGAAAATGCGCTGCTCAAATCCCGAACCATCTCCGGATGGATTGCATTGCGCTTCTCGGGTCTGTTGAGGGTGACAAAGCCGATACGGTTTTCGATATGCGTCAGGACGGGAGTCTCCATGGGGATTTTCGGGCTACAGAGGGATAAATTACGGGCAGAAAACGCCACTGGCAAGCGGCCAGTCAGAAAACCACCCGAAAAGTACCATTATTTGCGACCAAAGAATCCGAAGGACTCCACTCGCTTGACCCATACGTGGAAATCCGCTCCACCCGGATCGGCTTTTTCTTTCCCCAAAGGAATTTTTTTGTGCCTGCGTCAAACTGAAAATCAAAAAGCGGAAACCACAAAACACGGTCATTGGCCAGGGCTTGGGCAGCCTCCGGCATCATCGGACGCTGCCCGACAATCCGGTTTGGGTCTATGGAAAAGGGGATTTGCTCGGGCGGAAAACTTTCATTCCAGGTGTAAAACCGCTTCCCGACTTTGAGGTCCAGGAGAGCTCCCTTTTCACTGGAAAATATCAAAATCTCTGAGGCCGGACGGCGGATTTCCCCGGCCAATCGATCGGCAGACCAAACAAAAAACAGGAATGTCGAAAGGTAGATCAGCTTTTTTCGGTCGCCCCATTGCCAGTTTGCCCAGACGGTCAGCAGTACCCAAATCAGCAGCATCCCCGAGAAGGTGATGGTCAGGCGGTCCAAGCTTCCCCCCGGAAAAAGCTGAATGGCCCGTGTGATCCAGTTTTGGCACCAAATCAGGCCATTCAGCACCCAGCCGAGTGCATCTCCCAGCCAGGGTACCCAGCTCAGTGCCAACAGCAAAATCCCGGCATTCATCGCCAGAAAGGAGATGGGAATGATGATCAGGTTGGCCAGCAGAAAATAGCTGGGGAAAATGTGGAAATAGAGGATTGACAACGGAAAAGTCGCCAACTGGGCTGCCAAACTCACGGCCGTCATCTGCCAGAAATATTCCAAGACCCGATTGGACGGCAGCCACCACCTCAGGATCAAGGGCTGGAGGAGCAAAATGCCCGCCACCGCCAAGTAGGAAAGCTGGAAACCCACCTCAAAAATCACCGCCGGATTCATCGAAACGATGATCAAAGCCGAAAAGGCGAGGACATTCCAGGAGGAGGGTCTCCGCTCCCGCATCTGTCCCGCCGTAAAAAGGGAAAACATGGCGGCAGCCCGGACTACCGACGGGGAAAAGCCGGTCAGAACCGCATAAGCCCAGACCAAGAGAATCACAAAAAGCAGGTACAGTTTTCGATGCCGGGGTGTTAGACGGATGCCCTTGAGCGGAAAAATGAGGATGGCGTAGATAATCCCGACATGCAAGCCCGAAACGGCCAGAATGTGCATCGTCCCGGTTTCGACATAGGCGTTTCGGATTTCTCGATCCAGGCTTTCCGTTTGCCCCAAAAGCAAAGCAACCGCGATCTGCCGGGACTCGGGATTCGGGACTTTCTCTTCGATGATCCCGGCCAGGGATCTTCGAACCTTCTCCAGCCAATAACCCGAAGAGGCCAGACCCGGGGAGTCGACCACAACATACTTTTCGCCGACAAATTGCCGAAAATGGATGTCCTTTCTGGCCAAAAACCTGCGATAGTCAAACTCATCCGGAAAAAGCGGCGGGGGGATTTTGTCGGGTGATTTCTCTACCAAGATCACCTGTCCGGGCAGAAGCGGAGTCCGGCTTTTGTGATAAATCAGCACTTTGCCCCGGGAAGCATGCCAACCCAGACTGTCCCGGATCTGGAGGACTTCGAGCAGGTTTTCCCGGGAGTTCGGCTTGGCGACGTCGTATTTTTCGATCCTGGCCAGATAGGAATCACAAAATTCCAGGTTTGCATCGACCGAGTGGGCGGCGCGTTTCTTTTGGATTTCGGAAAACAGAATCCCCAGGAGAAACAACATCCCATAGGCCAAGGACGCTGGCACCAATTTCGGCGTTTCTTTTTTCCGAAGGATCAAATAGCCGTACAGCGTCCAGAAAAGCCCGATCAAGATGGCTGGAACGGCCATCGACAGCCCCGGATCTTTCTGCGACAGCAGCACGCCCAAAACCAAAAAGGGCAAATACCTCAAAAATGGAAAGTCGGCAAATCTCATTCCTCAAAAAAATAAAGGCTTAAGTTAAAAAAATCAGGGCAAAAAAAGAGCCCCGAAGGACTCCAAGTATTTCTTTACGGGAAATTAAAAGCGGTAGCCCAGGCCAAATCCCGCGTTGGGTTCGACAGCGGTGAATTTATCCGTAACTGCTTCACTAAAATTGCGGGCGACGCTGACATAAGGTCCGAATGCAAAATGTTCGGAAACTTCCCATTTGTATCCGAATCCTGCACCCAGGATAAAGGCCGTCATGTCCGTGGTGACCGTTCCTCCGCTGCCGGGCTCTTCGAAATCCCCAAACCTGAATTTCAGGAAAGGATAGACCAGGAATCTTCCGCTCGGCTTGTTGCCGAAATAGAAATTCATCCCGGACTGGATCGCGTTGGTTTTGTAGGTTTTTCCGTCGTTTTGGGAGTTGTACCCAAACCGGTCATTGATGTGAAGCTGAAAGTCCACGGAATGGCTTTCGCTGAGAAACCGCTCATAGCCCACCTCAAAAGACCCCATCAAGATCAGGTTGAGAAAGTTGAGTTTGACCTCATTGTTATAGGCTCCCACATTCGGATTGGAACTGCCGGAAGAGGAAATGACCTGCTGGGAAAAAGCCGAAAAGGAAAAAGAAAGTGCAATCAGGAATGCTAAAATTGATTTTTTCATGAAACAAGCGTTGGTTTTCTAGGACTGGACAAGGATTAGGCCAACTCCATCTTGTAATGCCGGATGTTGCACTCCTCAAACATGTCCCCGACCTTTTCAAAGCCGAATTTGGCGTAGAGTGGTACTGCTGTTAACTGTGCATGGAGGTACTTTGTTTTGCCCGCCGCCTCGGGAGTGGCATTGACATCGGCCAAGACTGCGGCGACCAGTGCCTGTCCCACGCCTTTTCCCCGCGCGGCTTTCAAGACGGCAAAGCGCTCCATCTTCACCCCGTTTTTGGTAAATCTCCAGCGGGCTGTACCAACGGGAATACCGTCTACACTTGCCAGGAAATGGATGGAAGTCGTTTCAAATTCATCGTATTCCTCGGCCGGGTCGACCTGCTGTTCGATCACGAAAACAAGTTCGCGGACTTTGAAAACCTGCTCCAGAGCCAGTTTATCCGTTACCTTTTCTACTGTTAGCTTCATAGCGCTGTTGATCTCTGTCTTCCTGTTCTTTTTCGTAGGCTTCGATGATCGCCTTGACGAGTTTGTGGCGGATGACGTCCTTGCCGCTCAGGCTGACCACACCGATTCCTTTGACATCCTTGAGGATTTTGAGCGCTTCCGACAGTCCTGACTTTTGCCTCACTGGCAAATCGACCTGGGTTTGATCGCCGGTAATGATGACTTTGGAGTTGGGGCCCATACGCGTCAAAAACATCTTGATTTGCTCGCTGGTCGTGTTTTGGGCTTCATCCAACAGCACAAAGGCATCGTGCAGCGTACGTCCCCGCATGTAAGCCAGCGGAGCGATCTCGATCACGCGGGTTTCCTGATAGTATTTCAGTTTTTCGGGCGGTACCATATCCTGAAGCGCATCATAGATGGGTCTCAGGTAAGGATCGAGTTTTTCCTGGAGATCTCCTGGTAGGAAACCCAGATTTTCCCCTGCTTCTACTGCCGGGCGGGTGATGATGATCCGTTTTACTTCCCTGTTTTTCAAGGCACGGACTGCCAGAGCCACGGCTATGTATGTTTTTCCCGTTCCCGCAGGACCAAGAGCAAAAACAAGATCATTGCCCATGGCTGCCTCGACCAGTTTACGTTGGTTGGCCGACTTGGGCTTGATCACCAAGCCTTTGTTGCCAAAGACAATCACCTGGTCCCGGTTGGCTTCCTCAAAGGGAATCCCCTCGATATCGAGGTAATCTTTGACGTTTTCGGGGGTGAGATGGCCAAAGCGGTCAAAGTGCTCCAGCAGGAGATTAATCAGGTCATTGATGCGCAGGATCTCCGGTGCACCGCCCTGAATCCGGATTTCGTTGCCTCTGGAGACAATTTTGCTCTGGGGAAAAGCCTGGGCAATCTGCCGGATATTTTCATTGCCTGTACCCAGAAACTCCGCCAAGGGTACGTTTTCTAAGGTGATTACTTTTTCGACCAAACTTGTTTTTTGATTTAGGTTTACCTTGAAGGCTAAAGAATAAAATTTCTATTTTTGTTCGCTCCCCCTCAAACAAAATTACACAATTTTAATAGACTTGCTTGTATGGCATTGGTGACATTCCTCTCTGATTTTGGGGATACAGATTATTACGTACCGGCCGTAAAGGCCAAGATGCTTTCGATCAATCCACAACTGAATATCATCGATATTTCCCATGGCATTGCCCCATACGACATTGAGCACGCGGCATTTCTGCTTCGGTCCACGTTCAGGGAGTTTCCCAAGGGCACGGTGCACCTGGTCGGCATCAACACGGTAGGCAGCATGACCCAAGGCTACATCGGAGTGAAACTGGAGGAGCATATTTTTGTCGGGCCCAACAACGGGATTTTGAGCCTTTTGGCTGACAACGACCCGGGAATCCTCGTCCAGTTTGCGGACATCCATCTCAAGGAATCGACCTTTCCGACCCGGGACATTTTGGCCCCCATCGCCGCCAAAGTCGCCAGCGGGGCAGCAATCCATGATTTTGGAGGCCCCTTGGCCAATTTCCGCAAGCTCATGTCCCGGCAGGCAAAAGCTACCCGGGAACACATCATCGGCCACGTGATCCGGATCGACCGCTACGGCAATCTGCTGACCAACATCCGGAGGGAAGTGTTTGAGAAACTGAACCCCGGAGAATTCAGGATCCAGTTTGGAAGGGAATCGGTGGACGGTCTCCAAATCGGATACGACCAGGTAGAAGCCGGGGATCCCTTTGCCTTTTTCAACAGCCTGGATGTCCTGGAGATCGGCATCAACCATGGACACGGAGCCAATCTCCTCGGGCTGAAGCAGGACAGCGTGGTCTACATTCACTTTGGAAGCTGATGCTGATCCGGATCGTGCGCATGACTTTTAGGCCGGATGCCGTGGCGGCTTTTCTGGAAAACTTCGAAGCCAACAAGGATTCCATCCGGAATTTTCCGGGATGCAGCCATCTGGAGCTTTGGCAGGACTTCTCTTCAGAAAATATTTTCATTACCCATAGCCATTGGGAGAGCGAAACAGCCCTGAACCAGTACCGTGATTCTGAGCTGTTTAAATCCGTATGGGGCTTTACCAAAGCCCTTTTTGCAGAAAAACCGCTGGCATTCAGCTCAAAAAAATTGCAGGAAGTAGGAAAGTGAGTTTGTAGGAAATCATTTTTGTTTTCATATTTGCAGCCCGTTCGGCAAGGAACGGAAAAAATTGAAATGCCCAGATGGCGGTCCCGATAGCTATCGGGATGGTAGACCTGCCTGACGGTAGGCAGGCGCGTTGGTCTCAAACACCAATGAGTTAAAGTCTTGAAATATTGAAATGCCCAGATGGCGGAATTGGTAGACGCGTTGGTCTCAAACACCAATGAGGTTACACTCGTGCCGGTTCGACTCCGGCTCTGGGTAC
>CAZGYC010000119.1:0-8803 GCA_964530015.1 uncultured Limnohabitans sp.
TCCGTGGTTAATCCTTCGTGTTCCTTTGTGTCCTTGGCGGTTAATCTTTTTTAACCACAGAGATTTTCCAAAAAGCTTCAGCTTTTTCTCTGCGTTCTTGAAAAAGCTTGGGGGAGAAAGTTTCGATTGGAGTTCTTTCCTGGCCTGATTCAAACCCAACTACTCCTTGGCGTGCTCCGTGGTGAAAACTCCTTTGTGTTCGCGGTTAAAAATTTCCCGCTGCTGGGATCGCTCTTCATGCCCTTCCTGTTTTAAGAATCCGCAATCGCGTTTTCAGCGTTCTTCAATGGAAATGAAGTGAAGCCTTAAAAGCGATTTCCCTGCACCGTCCGCCATCCGATTTTATTTAATGGAGATTAGGTCTAAATTTGCGTCCTTTGACTTGTCAAAACAACAACCTAACAATTCCATATGGCTTGGTTTAAAAGAACTGACAAAGGCATCAAAACCTCCACTGCTGAGAAGAAAGATGCTCCTGACGGGCTTTGGTTTAAGACTCCAAACGGAAACATCATCCACACCCGGGAGCTGAAAAACAACGCATTCGTATGTCCTGACGATGATTTTCACGTGAAGATCGGATCCAAGGAATACTTCGAAATCCTTTTTGACAACAACAAGTTCACCGAGCTGGATGCAGACATGAAATCCGGCGATCCGCTGAAGTTCAGCGATACCAAGCCGTACGTTTCCCGAATCGAGGCGACGATCAAGAAAACAGACCTCAACGATGCCGTGCGCACGGCACATGGCAAGATGAACGGCTTGGAGATTGTGGTGGCCTGCATGGATTTCAACTTCATCGGCGGCTCGATGGGCTCCGTGGTCGGTGAGAAGATCGCCCGCGCGATAGACCATTCCCTGAAGCACAAAGTCCCTTTTCTGATGATCTCCAAGTCAGGCGGGGCCCGGATGATGGAGGCGGGGTTTTCGTTGATGCAGATGGCAAAAACTTCGGCAAAACTTGCCCTGCTGGACCGGGCAGCGATCCCTTACATTTCGTTGTTGACAGATCCCACCACCGGTGGCGTGACGGCATCCTATGCCATGCTGGGGGATTTTAACATCGCAGAGCCAGAAGCCCTGATCGGCTTTGCCGGCCCGAGAGTGATCCGCGAGACCATCGGCAAGGATCTTCCCAAAGGTTTCCAAAGTTCTGAGTTTGTCTTGGAGCATGGATTTCTGGACTTTATCATCGATCGTCGGCAGTTGAAGGGAAGATTGACCACTTTGCTCAACCTCCTGAACAATTAATCGGTAGTCTCATCAAAAAGCCCCGGGGATTCGGGTCAAAAATGTTTTTGTTTGGCCTGTTTTCTGGATTAATAAATATATTTGTGCTCCCAAATCGGGTTCAATCCGGACGAAAAAGCAAAATCAACATTTCATGGGTTCAGTAATCATTACCTCCATTGTAGCATTTACGGCGATTATCCTGCTACTGGTGTTCATACTTCTATTTGCCCAGTCCAAACTGGTCAATTCAGGGGATGTCAAGATCGTCATCAACGGTGACAGCGGCAATCCTGTCGTGGCTTCAGCCGGATCAAGCCTGCTATCTACCCTGAGCAACCAGAAGATTTTTCTTCCCTCGGCCTGTGGTGGAGGCGGTACCTGCGCCATGTGCAAGTGCGTGGTAGAAGACGGCGGCGGAGATGTCCTCCCGACTGAGGTTGGTCACTTGAGCCGTGCCGAACAGCAAGGCAACGTAAGACTGGCCTGTCAGGTAAAGGTGAAGCAGGACATGAAGATCCGTGTGCCGGAAGAGATCTTCGGCATCAAGAAGTGGGAATGCGAAGTGATATCCAACTACAACGTCTCCACTTTTATCAAGGAATTCAAGGTAAAACTCCCAGAGGGAGAAACCCTTCACTTCGAGGCAGGCGGGTATATCCAAGTCGATGTGCCGGCCATCACGGTCAACTTCAAGGACATGGACATCACGCCACATCCTGAATTGGGTCACCCGGCGGACGTTTACAAGAGCGATTGGGACAAGTTTGGACTGTGGAGCTTGGTCATGAAAAATGACGAGCCGCTCTTCCGGGCCTATTCCATGGCCAACCATCCCGCTGAAGGAAACATCGTCATGCTGACCATCCGTATCGCGACTCCGCCTTGGGATCGTGCCAACAACCGATGGATGGACGTGAATCCCGGGGTATGTTCATCCTATGTATTCGGATGCAAGCCAGGCGACAAGGTGACCATTTCCGGGCCTTATGGTGAATTCCACATCAACCCGACCGAGCGGGAGATGATCTACATCGGCGGCGGTGCAGGCATGGCTCCCTTGAGAGCCCAGATTTTCCATCTGTTCCATACCGAAAAGACCCACCGAAAAGTGTCCTATTGGTACGGGGGCCGTTCCAAAAAAGAATTGTTCTATGTGCCCCATTTCAGGGATATCGAAAAGGACTTTCCCAACTTTAAGTTCTATGTCGGGCTTTCCGAGCCCCTGCCTGAGGACAACTGGAAAGTGAAGAAGGCACTGGACGACGAAGGTGACGGATACGTGGGATTCATTCACCAGGTGCTCTTTGACAACTATCTCAAAAACCACCCTGAGCCAGACGAAATCGAATATTACCTCTGCGGGCCTCCTTTGATGAACGCCGCAGTGCTCAAGTTGCTGGATGATCTGGGTATTCCCAAAGAAAACATCCGATTCGATGACTTCGGAGGATAAAATTTTAGAAAAGATCCCGCTACGGCGGGATTTTTTAGTATAGTGCCATTTTTGATTATTTTTAAAAACTCATCCCCACGCCATGAATATCCAGTCCTTTTTTGATCCGGTTGCCGATTTTCTGTTTGGGAAAAAGTATCCGGAAAACTCCTTCTATCATCAGGTTCGTATCCACGGGGAAAGTTTTCCCGACCTCAAGGGAATCCAGATTGCATTGGTTGGGATCAGGGAAAGCCGGGGGGCAAAGAAGTCTGAAAGCATCGAACGGGGAAGCGGCGAAATCCGGGATAAGCTCTATGAGCTGAAGAAAGGCATTGTCCCCTACCGCATCGCGGATCTCGGCGACCTGGTTTCCGGAGATTCCCTGAATGACACCTATCAAAATATGCGTCAGGTGGGGGAGTATCTGATGAAACACCAGATCTTGCCGGTTTTCTTTGGGGGATCGCATGACTTGGACTACGGGCAATACCTGTCGTATCAGAAGATGAAAAAGCTCGTGACCCTGGTGACGGTTGACTCCAAGGTGGACATGGAGGAATCCGGCCCGGAAGACGACCGCCATACCCAGGAAATCGTGCTCCACCAGCCCAATTTCCTCTTTTCCTATACCCATTTGGCCTACCAGAGCTTTCTCGTCGATCCGACGCTCATCCACGTGATGGAGAAACTGTACTTTGACCATGTCCGTCTCGGCCAGTTGCGCGACAAGTTCAGGGAAACCGAGCCCCTGATCCGGGATGCGGATTTGCTGAGTTTTGATCTGGGTGCCATTCAGTCGGCCGACGCTCCGGGAGCCGTGGACGCGCAGCCCTTCGGCCTGAGCGGAGAGGAGGCCTGCCAGATATTCTGGTTTGCGGGGATGAACGAAAAGCTGAGCTCCATTGGTCTGTATGGATATGATCCTTACTTTGACGATGCAAACAACAAGACGGCCAAGATCGCGGCGGTGATGATCTGGTATTTTGTCGAGGGATTCTATTCCCGCAAGGACAGCCTCTCCTTCAAGAGCGCAGACTACGTCAAATACACCGTTTCCCTGGACGCAAAGCCCAATTCACTGGTGTTTTACAAAAGCAAGCGGAGCGGAAAATGGTGGATGGAGATTCCCCACAATGAGACTGGGCGCTACGACCGGGTGAGTACGGTTCCTTGCAGCTATTCGGATTATCAGCTTGCGCAAAAAGGGGAGATCCCCGAGCGCTGGATCAATGCCCAGATCAAGCTGTATTGATGAAGACCTATACCCTGCAGCAGCTCGCACTCCGAAATGGCCAGGACAAACCCGAAATCTGGGTGGCTTATCGGGGACTGATCTACGATGTGGGCAGTTCCAGACTATGGAAAACCGGTATGCACTACGAGCACTGGGCAGGCCAGGATCTGACGGAAGAGCTTGCGGATGCACCGCACACGGAGAAAGTATTTGAAAAATTTCAGGCCATAGGCCAACTGGCATAATATGATATTGATAGCAGACAGCGGCTCCAGCAAGACAGACTGGAGGGTAATCCACCGGGACGGCAAGATCAGCCAGCACCGGGGAGTGGGGTTCAATCCCTACTACATGACTTCAGAGGAGATGGCCATCCAGATGCGCCATGATTTCCTGGTGAATCTCGAAAGTGAGATCGAGGAGATTTATTATTACGGTGCAGGCTGCTCCGCGCCCGACCGAAAGGCTGAGGTGGCCCATGCCCTGGGCACCATCTTCGGCCATGCCAGGATTCACGTGGATCACGACCTTGCCGCAGCGGCACATGCGACCTGTGGCCACCAGGCAGGCATCGCCTGCATCCTGGGCACCGGCTCCAACAGTTGTGACTACGATGGGAAAAACATCGTCGCTACGCGGCCCGCGGCGGGCTACATCCTGGGCGACGAAGGGGGAGGATGCTATGTGGGGCGGAAGTTTCTGGTCGATTTCATCCATGATGAAATGCCCTCGCAGATCCGGGAGGCAGCCGTGGAGCGCTTTCACATGACCCAAGACATCATTCAGGACCATGTTTATCGGCAACCTTTTCCGAGCCGGTACATGGCGAGTTTCTGCCGGTTTATCACGGAGAACAAAGCAGATCCCTATTGCTACGGACTGTATTACAGTTCATTCAAAGACTTCTTTGCCAAGCACATCTTCAAGTATCCGGATTTTCAGCACAAGTCGGCCAATTTTGTCGGATCGATTGCCTACTACAACAGCGATATCCTGAGAAAGGCTGCCGCAGACTCGGGAATCAACGTGAACATCATCATCGAAAGTCCCATTGCGGGGCTCACGCTCTATCATCAGGAAAAACTATGAGAGTCACGGAGAGCAGTTCGCACTACGAGAACCTGGAGCGGATGGAAACCCTCGACCTGCTCCAAAGTATCAATGCCGAGGACCACAAGGTTGCCCCTGCAGTAAGGGAAAAGCTGTTGGCGATTTCGGCACTCGTGGATCAGATTGTTCCGAGGATGCAGGAAGGGGGGAGGCTTTTTTACATCGGGGCGGGTACCAGCGGCCGGCTTGGGGTTTTGGACGCATCCGAATGTCCTCCGACGTATGGCGTTCCCCACGATTGGGTGGTTGGCCTGATCGCCGGCGGTGATTCGGCCATCCGAAAAGCCGTGGAAAATGCCGAGGATGACCCGGAAATGGCCTGGAAGGACATTCAGGCCTATGGATTTTCAGAGCTGGACACGGTCATCGGGATTGCTGCGTCCGGGACGACTCCCTATGTGATCGGAGGGGTGGAAAAGGCCCGGGAAAAAGGCTTGCTCACCGGATGCATCACCTGCAATCCCGATTCGCCTTTGGCCAAAGCCGTGGAATTTCCCATCGAGGTCGTGGTGGGGCCGGAGTTTGTCACCGGAAGCACCCGGATGAAATCCGGCACTGCCCAGAAGCTGGTTTTGAATATGATCTCCACCACCCTCATGGTCAAGCTGGGCCGTGTCAAGGGAAACAAGATGGTGGATATGCAGCTTTCGAACGCAAAACTGGTCGACCGTGGCACCAGGATGATCATGGAAGTCACCGGTTTGGACTACCCGACAGCCAATGGATTGTTGCTTTCCCAGGGCTCTGTTCGCAACGCCACAGAATATTATTACAAAAACGAGGCCGGATCTTAAGGAATATTTCGAATCCGATAGTACTTTTTTCCTGTCTTTGCGCGTATCTTTGCAGGCTAAATAAGCGTTTGAACCTCAGTCGCTTATTCATTCACCACAAACTACAGCAGTGATGCTGCATACTTATGAAAAAGAACAATCCACGAAAGCCGTTTTTCAACGAAGGAGGCAAAGACTCCGACGCTCCAAGATCTTCCGGAAGATCAGATCAATCCTCCAGAGGAGGCCGTTCTGGCAAGGAGGAAGGGAAATTCAGCCCCAAAGGAAAGTCATTCGGAAAGAAGGACGATTCCTTTGGCAAACCCTCCTTTGGCAAAAAGCCCGATTTTAAGGCGGATTCCAAACCGGCTTACGGCGACAAACCAAAAGGGAGATTTTTCAAATCCGACGAGACAAAATCGGACAAACCCGCCTATGGAAAGCGATTTGGCTCAGGAGACTCTGAAAAGAGGCCATTTGGGGAAAAGCGTTTCGACAAAGGCGAGGATTCCCACAAGAAATTTGAAAAAAGGGACGACACGGGCTTTTCCAAGAAGCCCTACGGGGACAAATCCGACCGCTTCAGGAAGGACGGCTTCTCCGGAAAGAAATTCGAAAAGCGGGATGGGGGGGATTTTCCCAAAAAGGCATACGGAGACAAGCCTGACCGATTCAAAAAGGACGATTTTGCGGGAAAGAAATTCGACAAGAGAGAAGGTTCGGACTTTTCCAAAAAACCATTTGGGGACAAGTCTGAACGGTTCGGGAAGGGTGACTTTTCCGCAAACAAGAAGTTTGGGCAAGACTCCGGGTCCGAAAAGCCTTTTGCCAAGAAGGATTTTTCAAAAGACTCCCCCTCGGGAGAGCAGGGAGAAAGACTGGTGTACAAAGGAAGAGGTCGTGACCAAAAGCCCGTCTTCGGGGTGGAGCAACCCAAACCATCTGGGGAAAAGCCCGCCGAAAAAAGGGGTTTTGGCAAAAACAGACCCAATCGTCAGGAATTGAATACAGACAGACCGGACTACAATTTTGATGCACTCCCGGCCAGAAAGACCAAGGGAAAAGAAGAAACGGATTTAATCCGGTTGAATAAATTCATCGCCAATTCGGGCATTTGCGCAAGGAGAGAGGCGGACGATCTGATCGCCAGAGGCCTGATCACCGTGAACGGGGAAGTGGTGACCGAGATGGGCTTCAAAGTCAAAAAAACAGACCGGGTGGTCTACCAGGGCAAGAAAGTAAATCCCGAGAAACCCGTCTATGTCTTGCTGAACAAGCCCAAGGATTTCATCACGACCACGGATGATCCCATGGAGCGCAAGACCGTGATGAAGCTCGTGGAGAATGCCTGCGAGGAGCGGATTTTCCCGGTAGGAAGATTGGACAGAAACACCACCGGCCTGCTGCTTTTCACCAATGACGGGGAGCTGACCGCCAAGCTGTCGCATCCCTCCAACGAAGTGAAGAAGATCTACCAAGTCACCATTGACAAGCCCTTGACACAAAACCACGAAAAAGAGATCATGGAAGGATTGACCCTGGAAGACGGGGATGTGAAGGTGGACGACATGCAGGTGCTGTCCAAAGACCGGACCATCCTGGGGCTGGAGATCCACATCGGCAGAAACAGGATCGTGAGGAGGCTCTTTGCACACCTCGGCTACGAAGTGGTCGGACTGGATCGGGTGATCTACGCGGGCCTGGACAAAAAAGACCTAAAGCGCGGCCACTACCGGTTCCTCACGGAGCAGGAAGTGATCCGGCTGAAATACTTTACCTAAGAATCAAAAAGGCTCCATTTGGGGCCTTTTTTTTTTCATTCCAGAGCCGGAAGCTACGCAAATCCCTTCAACTGCCGGCGCAGCCATGAATTGGAATGTGGGCTTAGCCCATTCCCATGTGGAATCCCCCCAAAAATTGGCTTTGGCCAAAGACGGCAATGATTTGGCCAAAGCCGGGAAATGCGCTGGGGATTTGTGATGATCCTCCAACTGATTTGGGGGAAATTGGTGGCGGATCCGGCAGAAGTTTGATTCTTGTTATCCTTGAATGGTTCCCGCAGATTCCCGCAGAAAAGGACGCGGATTCCCGCTGATCTTGTGGTCCTGCCAGTCCGGAAGCTGGATATCGCCTGTTTTTCTCCCACAGATCCCCACGGAATTCCCGCTGTTCGGCATCCGCGATGGCTATCGGGAGCAATGTCGAACGTCCGGTCTTGGGACTTTTTAACCCGAACCAGGGATGTTTTTTCTGCAAGTCCCGGAAGGGTTCCCGCAGATTCCCGCACAAGTCAAAACAATTTGATGACCGATGTGGGGGGAAGGCTGCAGTTCATTCGTTAAACGTTAAATGTTCAACGTTCAATCCCATGCTTAACGTCTTAACGATTTGAACGTCTTTAACGCTTAACATTTTAACCCTTAACGTTTTAACATTTAACGCTTAACATTTTAACGCTTAACGCTTAACATTTTTTGACATTTAACGCCTAACCCCCTGAACCCTTTTCACCTCCCCCTTGACGCCCAAAAACCAACTGCCTGAGGGCAATCGGCTGGACGCGTACTTTTCCGGGCAAATAGATTAAAAAATCAGTTAAACACTAGTAAAAAACATTTTGTAACAAAAAAAATGCATTATGTGTTTATTTTTTTTGGAAAGATTTGGATATGAAAAACAATAAAATGTATTTTTATGGCATAAAACAAGCTGTAAGAGCTGTAGTTCTCAAGTGTTTGGCTACAATGGGGTTCGATGTCGGTCTTAAAACAAGATGTGTTATGAAAAATTTTGTCGTTCAAAACTGGTCTGAGCGCACCAGGTTTTGGTTTTTTGCATTGCTCCCTGTTGGTTTTTTGCTGTCGTTTTCCGCACCTGCCCAGGAGATTTGGGAGATCGGATCGTATGTGGAGTCGAAGGGTTATGTGGCTTCGGATCCGTTCATGGACCTGCGCTACGGGAGCGGGGGGATCATCGAGGTGGCAGACGGCAGGCTGATCGTGCCGGGCACTCCCT
>CAZGYC010000120.1:0-8682 GCA_964530015.1 uncultured Limnohabitans sp.
AAAAATAAACCCCTATAAATCGTTGAAATATAGGGGTTTACAAACTTCATAAGCAGAGGAGGAGGGATTCGAACCCCCGGTACCTCACGGTACAACGGTTTTCAAGACCGCCGCGATCGACCACTCTGCCACTCCTCTATTGTTTTCCGAGTCGTTTTCAAGACTGCCGTCCCGATGGCTATCGGGGAAGCACTCTGCCACTCCTCTGTGCGGTGATCTCTCTTTTCGAGTGTGCAAAAGTAAGCGGATTCTGATTTTTTGCAAAACCATCCCCCGCTTTTTGTTTTAAGTCCCTGATTTATATGGGTTAATTTTTCGGGGTGTAGAATTTGGGACGGGCGATTGTGGTTAGGTGCCGAGGGCGTCAAATGCATTAAATGTTAAAAGCGTTAAGGTGTTAAATCGTTAAACGTTAAAACGTTAAACGAATGAATGTTTGGTTCTCGCGCTTCTTGGCTCTTGTTTCAAAAATCACACTTTGACCACTGCAAACTGAACACTGCCTACTGACCACCGGATGCTTCAACTCTTGGTTCCCGCTTTTTCCCTCCCGTTTCTTGGCGAAAGCAGCGAAAAACCCTTGGCTTTGGCTCAGGACGGATTGGAGGGGACATTGGCTGGCTTGGCCGGCGTTTTTCTCCGCCTTTCGCGCTCCTTCTGCTTTTCTTCGGCCAGATCCAGACTCACATTCACCTCAAAGCAAACGAGGATGATCAGCGAGGTGATCCAGAGCCACAGCATCAGCGCAATCAGGGTTCCGATGGAGCCGTAGAGTTTGTTGTAGCTGGCGAAATTCTCCAGGTAAAAGATAAACCCGTAGAAGGCAAGCGTGATCAGCAGGCCCGCCATGTGGGCTCCGGTGGAAAAAAAATGCCATTTGTCATGGACTGCCGGCGCAAAACGAAAGATGAACGCCGACGTGATGTAAAACACAAAGAGCAGGATCAGGAATTTGAGCGTGTTGAACAGGAAAACCATGAAACTGCTGTTGAACAAATGCATCTCATCCAGCGCATGGATCAGGATGCCGCCGACGATCATGACCGTACTGGCGGCAATAATGGTCAGCACCAGCGCGAAAACGATGGAAACGGCGATGATTCTGGACTTGACAAAGCCCCGGTTTTCCCTGGTCTTGTACACCGAATTGAACGAATTCATCATCGACATCACCCCCTGGGTGGAGGCAAACAGGGCGAAGAAAAAACCAAAGGACAGCAGGCTTTGCCGGGGCTTGGAGACGATGTCCATCAGGGTGGTCTCGATGTTTTTGTACAAATCGGCCGGGATGACGTTCTGTACAAAATCCAGGATGTTTTCCGTGGTCACCACCGGGAAAAAATCCTGCAGGTAAGGGATGAGGTTGAGCAGAAAGAGCAACAACGGAAAAAGCGCGATGGTATAGCTGAACGCCATGGATCCGGCTCCCTCGCTGATGTTGTCCTTTTTGAGCTGCTGGATAAAAATCCGGAGGACATCGTACAGGTTCTTGTCCGGGTGGCCGAAATGGATCTTTTTCAAATGCCTCGCCTTGAGCTGTACGCGTAACCGCCATTTGAAAATTTCCTTTTTGATCACTGTCTCATCGGTTTACCCAAAAAAGGGTTTCAATAAATCTAGCAAATTCCCCGGAGGCCGGGTAGGCAAGTGGCTTTCTTTTTTGAGAAAAGCCAAGGTGGTCCAGCCCTCCGTGATCAGCTCTCCCTGTTCGTTGAGCACCTGGTATTCAAAGCGGATCCGCACGCCCGGAAGCTGGGGGATGGTGGTCTTCACGGTCAGCAGCTCGTCGTACTTTCCGGGCTTGAGGTATCTGAAGTGGCTCTCCAGCACCGGCATCATCACGCCGTTTTCTTCCATTTCCCGGTAGGAAAAGCCCGCGGAGCGCATGGCTTCCACCCGCGCCACCTCAAAATACATCGCATAGTTGCCGTAGTACACATAGCCCATCTGGTCGGTTTCGGCATAGCGGACGCGGATTTGGGTTTCGGCTTGGAACATCCTAGAAAATTTTTGCTGCATTCAGTGCGCGCTGATAGCGTCTCGCATTGTTCATGTGGTCATTGTAGTTGCTGGCAAAGACGTGGTAGCCCGAAAAGTCCTCCTTGGCGCAGAAATACAGGTAATCGTGCTTTTCGGCATTCAGGACGGCATTCAGCGAGTTGATATCCGGCAGGTTGATCGGACCGGGAGGGAGGCCCGTGTATTTGTAGGTGTTGTAGGGGCTGTCGATCTCCTTGTGCACGTTGAGGATCCGCTTCAGTGTGAAATCCCCCGTGGCATACACCAGGGTCGGATCCGCCTGGAGCGGCATCCCGATTTTCATGCGGTTGAGATAGACTCCGGCGATCCTCGGCCGCTCGTCCGATTTTTGGCTTTCCGCCTGCACGATCGACGCCAGGGTGCTCACTTGCTTTTGGGTCAGCCCCACAGCCTGTGCCCTTTGCCGTTTTTCCTCCGTCCAAAACGCCTGGTATTCCCGGTACATCCGGTCAAAAAGCGCCTCGGGACTGGTATTCCACCAAAACTCGTAGGTATTGGGGATAAACATGCCCATGATCGTTTCCTCCTCAAAGTCAAACTTTCGGATATAGACCGAATCCTGGATCAAGCCCAGAAACTGTTCCGGGCTTGTTTCCAGGTTGGCGGTGATTTTCTCCGCAAGATCTTCCTCGGTCCGCACATTGTTAAAGGTCACCTTGACCGGAAGCTGTCTCCCGGATCGAAGCAGTCTCACCAGGTCGAGGTTGTTCATCTTGGGATCGACTTGGTAAAGCCCCGGTTTGACGGCCTCCTGGTAGCCCAGCACTTTGGCCACAAAGCCAAAACTCAGTGCATCGTTGATCACTTGGTCGGTGTAGAGTTGGTTCGCTACCTGCTTGTACACCGCATTGCTGGGGATTTTGAGCAGGTAGGGTTGGTCGGATTTGACCAGGGTATTGGGGCTGAAAAAAACCTGATAGAAATAAAACGTCAGGGAAATCGCCAGTACCGAAGACGAGATCAGGAATATCAGCAGGATTTTTTTGCGCTTTTCGATTTGCATAGCGGGCAAAATTAAGAAAGGTTGGGGAAATGGCTTCGGGAAATATGTTTGCCGAAGAATACTTCTTGAAATTGGGGCAGGGGGAGGGCTTTTTTCAAAATAAAATGATTTGTTTAATTTTATAAAATTATTTACGTATAATCGAGCATCTGTTTAATCAATTTAAAATGGGAGTGGTTTACGCCTGGACAATGGCGGTTTTTCTGATCGGCTGTTCGGCGCCGCCAAATCCCGAAGGGCTGTTTTTGGCTGCGAAGGAAAAAATGGACAATGCCGCCCAGGTACAGTTTCGGCAGGAAATGGTCTGGGAAAATCCCGGTTTGGGTGAGTTTGACACGATCGTCTATTCCCTGGATTTTCGGAAAAATCCGGAGGCGATATATGGGTATGATTTCTTTGGCAAAAGAAATGAAACTGCCTCAGGCTATGTGCAGGGAATAGCGTATCGCTTCAATCACCGGGATAGCACGGTGCATACTGCGGATGTCGTCGACCCGACGATGATTCAGCACAGCATGCTCCGCACATTCAACCCAATCGTGCTGTTCCAAAACGACCCTTGGAAGTTTGTCGGCGATACGAGTATTCAAGGGCACCAACTCCTTCAGTTTCTGTGGGTAGAGATGGACACGGTGATCATGGACAAAAAAGTTTACCTGGAAAATCACCTGTGGATCAATCCTGCCAATTCATTGCCTGAGTTTTATTCAAGGCGGCTTTATCACGATGGACAGAGAAACCAACTGATTGAAAGCACTTTTTCGGATTGGCAATTACAGGAGAAAGCCGAACCCCTTGTCGTGGATTTTCCCGAGGGTTATTTGACCAAGGTAGAGGGTTCGGGCGAGTCCCCTTTGCTCAAAGTCGGTGCCACGGCACCGGATTTTGAGTTGGCGGATGCTGACGGCAACTTGGTCAGGCTTTCGGATCTTCGGGGCAAAAAGGTCCTGCTCGATTTTTCGATCATCAACTGCGGCTGGTGCAAGATTGCCCTGGAGCAGTTTGCCAAGGAAGACTACCGGTTTGCCGAAAACATCGTCCCGCTCTACATCAATCCCACTGATTCAAGGGAAAAGATGGAGAAATACCAGTCTCGGGTACGGATTCCCTTTCCGGTCCTTCTGGATGCCAAAGAGGTCGGGAAAAGTTACGGGGTAAACGGATTTCCCACATTTTATCTCCTAGATGAGACCGGCAGAATAGAAGAAGTTGCCCAAGGATATAGTGATGAGGCAGTCCTCAAGTGGAAGAAAAATCCCGAATGAGGCGTACCTTTGGGGCTATCGTGAGCCTTTTTCCATGAAAACCATCCCCGTCACCTGCGCCCTGATCATCCACCAGGGGAAAGTCTTGGCTGCCCAGCGCTCCGACACCATGGACTTGCCGGGCAAATGGGAATTTCCCGGAGGAAAAATCGAAGAAACGGAAGATCCCCAATCCTGTCTGATCCGGGAAATAAAGGAAGAGCTGGCAATGGAAATTGAAATTTTCGGGACGCTGACTCCTTCCGAATTCCGCTATCCCGGCAAATCGATCCGGCTTTTGCCATTTGCGGCTATCTGGAGAAGCGGTGAAATCCGCCTCTTGGAGCATAGGCAGGTGGTCTGGTTGGACAGGGATTTTCTTTTTTCCCTGGACTGGGCAGAAGCCGATGTCCCGATTGTGCATGATTTGCACGAAAATTGGGTTAAGCTTGTATCCTCAAAGAAAGCGGAAGCCAATGGCTGAATTTATCAGACTGTATGAAGAAAACCCCGATCCGAGACGCGTACGGCAGGTCGTGGACCTGCTTCGGAATGGCGGGGTCATCATCTATCCCACAGACACCGTCTATGGGATGGGTTGCGACATTACCAACCAGCGGGCGATCGAGCGGATCTGCAAGATCAAGGGCATCAATCCCCGGAAACACAACTTTTCCTTTATCTGCGCCGATCTGAGCAACATCGCCCAGTTTACCCGCGTGATCGACAAGCCGGTCTTCAAGATGATGAAAAAAGCCCTTCCCGGCCCCTTTACCTTTATCCTGGAGGCGAATACCCAAGTCCCCAAGATCTTGCACAGCAACAAAAAAACGGTGGGAATCCGGGTGCCAAACCACGGCATTCCCCGGGCCATCGTAGAGGAACTTGGCCAGCCCATCCTCTCCACCTCCATCCGCGATGAAGATGACGTGATCGAGTACAGCACCGATCCCGAGCTGATTTTTGAAAAATACCAAAACCTGGTGGACCTGGTCATCGATGGGGGATATGGGCAAAATGTGGCCTCCACCATCCTAAACTGCACCGGGGATGAGGTGGAAGTAATCAGGCAGGGCTTGGGAAACCTGGAAGACATCCTGTGATTTTGGCGCCTGCATCCCTGCAAAGCCTCCAGTTTATCGATTGTCCGCTATGAACCGAGTCGCCATTGACCTGCACTATCTCCCCAGCCTGGAATTCTTCGCGGCAATCGCCGGTGCAGACGAACTGCTGGTCTTTCCCAGGGATCTATATCAGCGGCAGTCAAACCTCAACCGTACCCGGATCCGCCTGGCCAACAAGGTGGAGACGCTCAGTGTGCCGATACAGGGCAGGCGGCCCCGGCTGCCCATGGACCAGATCAGGATCGACTACAGCCAGAAATGGCAGGCGGTGCATCTCCGGGGGATTCAGAGTGCTTACGGGAAGGCTCCGTTTTTTGAGTTTTTCTTCCCCTATTTCAGGGAGGTTTTGGAGTCGGGGGAAGAAAGCCTTTGGCTCTTGAACCAAAAGCTGCTGACAATCTGTCTGAAACTTCTTCGTAACCCTGTCAGGCTTTCGGTGTTTTCGGAAGGTGAAATTCCCGAAACTGCGGGGGATATAAGAGGGCAAATTGAGCCCGGCAGGCCTTTTTCGGACAGAAATTTTTATAGGCCTGTCCCCTATACACAACTCTTTGGCTTAAACTTTGAGCCAAACCTGAGCATTCTGGATTTGTTGTTTTGCACGGGGCCCGAGGCTGGAGAAATCCTCGGGGGATCGATAAAAAAACAGTGAACAATCCTTAAAAGGATTGTGTTTGTAAAACAAATTCGGTAACATACGTACAGGTTTATTATACAATCAGAAAGGATTTAAATGGAAGCGAAATTTTCGAATAGAGTCAAAGAGGTGATCTCGCTCAGCCGTGAAGAAGCGCTCCGGTTGGGACATGATTACATTGGCACAGAGCACCTCTTGCTTGGGATGATTCGTGAGGGAGAAGGTGTAGCTGTTTCCATCCTTAAAAAAATGGGCGTGCCTCTGGACGAGCTGCGCAATGCAATCGAGCGGGCTGTGAAAGGCACCGCCAACCACAACGTGAAAAACATGGCCAATATCCCGCTGACCCGCCAGTCGGAGAAGGTCTTGAAGATCACCTATCTGGAAGCCAAGATCTTCAAAAGCCAGCTCATCGGGACCGAACACCTGCTTCTCTCCATCCTGAGAGACGAAGACAACATCGCCACACAGATATTGAACAAGTTTGAGGTGAACTACGACTCGGTCAAGGAAATGCTCGAAATGCAGTCCGATGCCGGTTCCACTCCCCGCGCAAAAGCCGAAGCCGAAGACGGTGACGACGACGGCTCCAAGCTGTTTGGCTCGTCCGGAAGCGGTTCGGGCAGTCAGGCCAAGCCCGGTGCCGAGAAATCCCGAACACCCGTTTTGGACAATTTCGGACGGGATCTGACCAAGATGGCCGAAGACGACAAACTGGATCCGATCATCGGCAGGGAGAAAGAAATCGAGCGGGTGGCGCAAATCCTTTCCCGAAGAAAGAAAAACAACCCCATCCTGATCGGTGAACCCGGCGTGGGGAAAACCGCCATTGCAGAAGGCCTGGCCCTGAGAATTGTCCAGAAGAAAGTCTCCCGCGTGCTGTTCAACAAGCGGGTGGTGACTTTGGATCTGGCTTCATTGGTGGCCGGAACCAAATACCGGGGACAGTTTGAGGAGCGGATGAAAGCCGTGATGAACGAGCTGGAAAAATCCCCCAACGTGATCCTGTTCATCGACGAATTGCATACCATCGTCGGGGCGGGCGGGGCCTCGGGTTCACTGGATGCTTCCAACATGTTCAAACCGGCCCTGGCCCGTGGGGAAATCCAGTGCATCGGTGCTACCACGCTGGATGAATACCGCCAGTACATCGAGAAGGATGGAGCCTTGGCACGTCGATTCCAGATGGTGATGGTGGATGCCACCTCTCCTGAAGAAACCATCCAGATACTGAACAACATCAAGGACAAATACGAGGATCACCACAACGTGATCTATACACCTGCGGCAATTGAGGCCTGTGTGAAATTGTCAGACAGATACATTTCTGACCGTTTTCTTCCCGACAAGGCCATTGATATCCTCGATGAGGCTGGTGCCAGAGTCCATATCAACAACATCCACGTGCCTGAGGACATCCTCAGGCTTGAGGCGGAGGTCGAAAATATCAAGACGGAGAAAAACCGGGTGGTCAAATCCCAGAAATACGAGGAGGCAGCCCAACTGAGAGACAAGGAGAAAAAACTCCTGGAGCAACTGGAAGCCGCCAAAAACCGCTGGGAAGACGAAAGCAAATCCAAGCGGTTTACCGTGGAGGAAGACAACGTGGCCGAGGTCATCGCCATGATGACCGGAATCCCAGCCAAGCGGATTGCCCAGAACGAAGGCGCCAAACTGCTCAACATGAATGAGGAGCTTGGAGGTAAAGTGGTCGGGCAGGAAGAGGCGATCAGGAAATTAACCAAGGCTATCCAGCGTACGCGGGTGGGCTTGAAAGACCCCAAGAAACCCATCGGTTCGTTTATCTTCCTCGGACCAACCGGGGTCGGCAAGACCGAACTGGCAAAAATGCTCGCCACCTACCTCTTTGACAAGGAAGACTCGCTGATCCGGATCGACATGTCGGAGTACATGGAGAAATTCTCTGTATCCCGGTTGGTGGGTGCACCTCCAGGCTACGTCGGCTATGAAGAAGGCGGGCAACTGACCGAAAAAGTCAGAAGAAAGCCCTATTCCGTGGTATTGCTTGACGAAATCGAAAAGGCCCACCCGGACGTGTTCAACATCCTGCTGCAGGTGTTGGATGACGGAATTCTGACCGACGGCTTGGGCAGAAGGGTGGATTTCCGAAACACGATCATCATCATGACCTCCAATATCGGGGTGCGTGACCTGAAGGACTTTGGTGCGGGAATCGGTTTTTCCAACCGGGCCAAAACAGAAGGAATCGACGACATCATGAAGTCGACCATCCAGTCTGCCTTGAAAAAGGCCTTCAGTCCGGAATTCCTCAACCGTCTCGATGACGTGGTCGTGTTCAATTCCCTGAGCAAAGACCACATCTTCAAGATCATCGACATCAGTTTGGGCAAGCTCTTCCGAAGAATCACCGATTTGGGATACAGGATCGAGCTGACCGACAAGGCCAAGGATTTCCTGGCGGAAAAAGGCTACGACCAGCAGTACGGAGCCCGTCCCCTAAACCGAGCCATCCAGAAATACCTGGAGGATGCCATCGCGGAGGAAATCCTGAAAGGGGATCTGTCCGAAGGGGATGTGATCACGGCTGACTATGGCGGAGAAGGCACCGAACTGACCATTTCCGTGACCAAAAAGGAAAAAGCCGCAGAATAA
>CAZGYC010000121.1:0-6054 GCA_964530015.1 uncultured Limnohabitans sp.
TTTGAATGTGGGAGTTGAGGGATTCGAACCCCCGACCCTCTGCTTGTAAGGCAGATGCTCTGAACCAGCTGAGCTAAACTCCCAATATTTCAAGGTTCACTTTTGAGAAGGATTCGATCTCCGACTCTCCCGATGTAGTCGGGATGCTCTGAACCAGCTGAGCTAAACTCCCAATTACCTTTCCGTTCGAAAGGGATTGCAAAGGTAATTCGTTATACATTCCTTCCAACAGCCAGCTCTTACTTTTTTTATTTCTTGCTTTCAAGCAACTGAAAATGAGGTATAAAAAATTGACACTCACATCCCTCTCACTCCAAGTTCACCATAAATCCAGCCCGAAACCATCTCCCGGGCATCTGCACCGTGCCAGCCTCCACATACTCGGTATCCGTGATATTGGAAGCTTCCGCGAAGAACCCGAGCTTCCCCGCCCTGTTATAATCCACCCGCATATCCAGGATAAAATAGGGATCCAGACCGATCCTTTCGACATACCGCATCTTGGTGTTCCACTCGGTCTTTTTCCCAAATCCCGCCAAAATGCCTCCGATGACCTGGTTTTTCAGCGCGGTAAGGGAATAGAGGGATTCTACTCCCGGCTGCCCGATAAATTCCGCATCGATGAAATTATAGGAGAACATCACTTCCTTAAGCTGGATCACCCGTCCGCTTGGATTTACGCGATAGTACGCCGAGGCTTCCACCCCGTTGAAAGTGACCTCGTTGAAATTCTGCGGCTGCCAAGGCTGGTCAGCCGAGGTGCGGGTCCAGTCGATGAGGTTTTCGGAATACCGGTTGAAGTAAACCAATTCGGCTCTCCAGTTGGAGTGGCTCCATTTGCCCCCAAACTCGAAGGATCTTGCCTGCTCCGGCTGCAAATCCGGATTGCCGATATTGGTCGGGCCGACATAATACAAATCCGTGTAGGTAGGAATGCGGAAACTTGATCCGATCCCGGAATAGAGCCGGATGGACTTCGTCGCCTGAAAACCCACTTCCAGGCCGGGGAAATGCTTCCAACCATACTCTGAATAGTAATTGGAGTAAAGTCCGACACGGATGTCCACTTTTTCTGCCAAGGTCACCATCTGCTCCAGGAAAATCCCCGTCAGCGTACGGTCATGGTCTCCCAGATTGGTGCTTTCGATCTGCTCTTTTCTGACTTCGAGGCCAAAACCGGTGACGCCCAGCTTGCTTTTGTAGGTACCGTTGGTTTCGAGGGCAAATACGTCAGAAGTGTGGAAATTTTGATAAAATTCAGGTTCATTTCTTCGAAGACGGTACTCGTCCTCGTTTCTTCTCCAATACCCCCTCGTGTGGAGCGAAAAATCCCCGGAAAGGTAGGTATGGCTCAAGGAAGCCAAAGTCGTCTGGATACTTTCCCATTGGTCCGGAAAGGTGGAAGCATAAAACCCATTTGCCCCAAACGTCCGGTCTGCATAGGCGACCATCCCACGGATCGCATTTTTTTCGTTGAGGTCTGCTCCCCCTTCGTAGAAAATATTGCTCACCTGATAGTCGGAATTGTACTGATACCCATTGGAGTCATCGTAGGAAATCGCCAGGTTTTGGCGGTATTTTCCGGCAGGCAGTGCTCCGGCAAGGCTGATGCCTTTCATCCCAAAATCCCCCGCATAGCCCTGCAGCCTGAGACTCTTGGTATCGGAGAGGCTGGTGATCACATTCACCGCTCCGGTGTAGGCATTTTGCCCAAAAATCCGGGAAGCCGGGCCTTTCAGTACCTCCACCCGATCGATGTTCACCAAAGGGACCGGAATATTCATCGTGTGGTGGCCCGTCTGCGGATCGCTGAGCTTGATCCCGTTGACCAGCATCAGCGTCTGGTCAAAGGAACCACCGCGGATACTGATGTCTGCCTGGACTCCCGTCACGCCACGCTGCCGGATATCCACGCCAGGCACGAAGGCCAAAACCTCGGGGAGGCTTCTGGCCGGAGTGGTTTCGATTTGCTGCCGATCGACCAGAGAAATGTTTCTGCTTTGCTTCGAAAAAGGAAGCTGAATCCGGTTTTCCTGGATGACAATTTCATCCAGTTTTTGGGTAGTCGTGTCGGTTTGCGCTTTTGCCTGAACCGACAAAACGGCCAAACTGCCGATCAAAAGTATTTTTTTCATCAAAGTGTAAATAAAATCCGGCCAAAGGTAAAGGGGTTTTTCCCCTCCAACCAACCAAAATGGAAATCTAAATTTTGGTTAAAGGGGATTCGCCCATCAAAAAAACGTTTACCAAAACCTCCGATATCCTTATTTTCGGGCCAAATATGAAAGCCCAATGAGAAAAATGAAATTACTGGGATGGACTCTCTCCGCGTTTTTGATGGCGGGAAGTCTATCCGTTTTTGCCCAGCAGGGAAAAGAAAACAACCAGCAGGACTTTTCGGAATTTATGGACCGAAAAGGCAACTACTACCGCAGCGCATCCGGCAAGCCGGGTGAGGGATATTGGCAAAATGCCGCCGACTACCAGATCGAAGTAGCGCTGGACGAGAAAAACTTCACGCTTTCCGGCAAGGTCTCCATCTCCTACACCAATAACAGCCCCGAGCCACTCGATTTCATCTGGCTACAGATGGAACAAAACCGCTTCACCGCTGACTCCCGAGGCACCCTGACCACTCCCGTGCAAGGCAACCGCTACAACGGAAACACGGACGGCGGTTACCAAATCAGCAACCTAAGCGCCAAGGTCGGCGCAAAAGGCGGCGTTTCTTCCAAACACCTCATCGACGATACCCGCATGCAGGTATGGTTTGCCGAACCCATCCCGGCCAAAGGCGGAAAAGCGACCGTATCCATGGACTTTTCTTTCAAAGTGCCTGAGGACGGAATGGACCGGATGGGTCGGGTCAAGGTACAGGACGGATGGATCTATGCATTCGCCCAGTGGTATCCGAAAGTGGCCGTGTTTGACGACATCGAAGGCTGGAACGTGGAGCCCTACCTCGGTGCCGGTGAGTTTTACCTCGAATACGGCAATTTCGACTACAAAGTCACCGTGCCTTACAACCACATCGTGGTAGGATCCGGCAAGCTGATGAATCCAAATGAAGTGCTTTCCAAGGAGCTTCAAAACCGCCTGGCAAAAGCAGCGGGAAGCGATGAGACTGTTTACCTGATTTCACCAGAGGAAATCAAAAACACGCAACTCACCCGGCCAAAGCAAGACGGAACGGCTACTTGGCACTTTAGAATCCAAAACTCCAGAGACATCGCTTTTGGGACTTCTGATGCCTTCATCTGGGATGCGGCGAAGATCAATCTGCCATCCGGCAAGACCGCCTTGGCACAGTCGGTTTATCCCAAAGAGAGTGACGGACAGGAAGCTTGGGGCCGCTCTACCGAATACACCAAGGCTTCGATTGAGCACTATTCCGAGCAATGGTTTGAATTCCCTTGGGAGACAGCCACGAACGTGGCCGCCAAGGTCGGAGGCATGGAATACCCGGGCCTGAATTTCTGCCACTACACCTCCAAAGGCCGCGGGCTCTGGGGAGTCACCGATCACGAGTTTGGACACAACTGGTTTCCGATGATCGTGGGCAGCAACGAAAGACGCTACGCCTGGATGGACGAAGGCTTCAACACCTTCATCAACCATTACAGCACACTCGCTTTCAACAACGGGGAATACCCAAGCACTCTCAACGAAACCAGAAGATTCAACAATTACTTCACCAGCGAGATCCGTGAAGGGATCGACACCTATCCTGATGTGACGGATCTCCGAAATCTCGGAATGACCGCATACAGAAAGCCCGGAATTGGTCTGGTGGTGTTGAGGGAATACATCCTCGGCCCGGAAAGATTCGACAATGCGTTCCGCTCCTACATCAAGACTTGGGCATACAAGCATCCGCAGCCGGCGGATTTCTTCAACCACATGGAAAATGTCGCCGGGGAAAACCTCTCCTGGTTTTGGAAGGGCTGGTTCTATGGAAACGGAAACATTGACCTGGGAATCGCCGGAGTGCAGCCTTACGGGGGAAACTACCTCGTCAGCCTGGAAAACAGAGGCGACATTCCCATGCCTGTCCTGCTGGAGGTGACCTACGAGGACGATTCGAAAGAGCGCATCATGCTTCCCGTGGAGATCTGGCAAAGAGGAAATGCCTGGACGCATCAGATCAAGACCGCCAAAAAAATAAAAGAAGTCGTGATCGATCCCGACAAGGTCATGCCGGATATCAACCTGAGCAACGACAGTTGGCCGACGGAAATCTACAAATAAGCCAAAAGCTCCTGAGTCAATCCAGGAGCTTTTTTTTCGCCCCTTTTCTTAAACTGCCAAAACACTCACGGCAGCACTTCTACGGTTCACTCCCCTAATCCTACAATTGACTTCCTTCGGTTTTTTGGGCGCGGAATCTTCCACCATCTTGGCAGCATCATTACCTCAGCACATGAACATCAAAAACTACAACACCATGAACCGACTGGCACTTTTGCTGCTTTTCCTCACCACTCCCCTGATATGCGGGGAGACGCTTGCGCAAAACACCAGCGTCTCCGCACGCTCCAACGGCTCCGGCACTTCCAAGTGGACAGTCAATGACAACAACCAGAAATCCAGTCTGGAAACCAACGGGAAGATCACCGTTTCGGATGATGAGAAAAGCATCAGCTCCATCTCTCCGGGAGGCTACCTCAAGATCGAAAAGACCACATTTGGCAATTCCAGATCCCTCTTCATTACCAACAAAGGAGGCAGCCTGGACTATGAATACAAGGAAGGCGGACGTACAAAACCCTTCGACCCGAACGGAAGAGCCTGGCTGAGCGAGATCCTTCCGGACTTAATGAACTCTACTACCATCGGTGCCGAAGCCCGGGTAGATCGCTATTACGCCAAGGGTGGAGCCAAGTCCGTCATAGGGCTAATGCCTCAACTAAAAGGCAATCACGTCAAGACCTCCTACCTCGGCATTCTGATGAAAAAAAACCTAAGTCAGCCAGACATCACTGCAGTGATCGACGCAGTACCCGGCAACATCGACTCCGACCACTACAAACTCGAGGTGTATAAAAATATCCCCCCGACCTACTTCAAAGACATGGATCGCCTCTCAAGGGTAGTGAGCAACATAGACTCTGACCACTACAAGACTGAACTGCTCCGACCTATCTTCAAAGCAAACGTCGCCGAAGGCCAAGGCGAAAAAGCCCTCGGCCTCATCAACCTCGTGGACAGCGATCACTACAAGCTGGAGATCGCCAAAAGCATCCCCTTTCAAAACGTTTCAACCGAAGAGCTTCGCTTCCTCTCAGAAAGCGTCGTACCCCAGATCGACTCCGACCACTACAAAAACGACCTCCTCCGCACCGTGATCAATTCGAACAACCTGACGGAAGAGCGGGCATTGATTATTCTCTCTGGTGTGAAATTCATGGACAGTGATCACTACAAGGCAGAAACTCTCCGAGCGCTTTGCTCCAAACAGCCTTCCGAACGGGTGAGACAGCAAATCCGTGAGACTGCCAAATCCACGATCCAATCCTCCCATTATCTCGGTGAGGTCATGAGATGCGCTGCGTAAGAACGGATGGTTTTGTAAATTAATGCTCCGGTCCAATGGGCCGGAGCGTATGCTATCCCTGACATGAAGGAAAAAATCCTTTCTTTTCTGCTTGCCGTTTTGTTGGCTGGCTGCCTGGCCGGCTATCTTTTCTACCACGTGGGTCTGATGAGCTGGATAGGACAGGCATCCGCATTCCAGTGGTCGATCTTGGCGCTGATGACCTTATGCGCAGGGCTAGTCATCTCCCAAGGCTACTGCTTTATCATCCAGGTTCTCCCTTGGGACAAAGGCCATGCGACCCGATCCACTGCGCTTCTGACCGTGCTCACCGGCACACTCAGTGCCTACTCCTATTTTCTGGATGTAACGGTCAGGGACTGGCTGGTCAATTTGGATGAAGTCACTGCCTCCCTGAGCGGAAGCCTTGCGCTCAAGGGGGCTTTGGTAAGTCTGATCCTGAGCCTGCTCATCATCTGGATAGACTATTCCTGGTTTGCCTTTGCCCGGTATTCCAAAGA
>CAZGYC010000121.1:6154-8605 GCA_964530015.1 uncultured Limnohabitans sp.
TGCTCATCATCTGGATAGACTATTCCTGGTTTGCCTTTGCCCGGTATTCCAAAGAAACCATTCATCGGCTCAAAAACACCCGCAACAAAAAAGAACTTCAGTTTAACCTGCTCCGGTCGCAACTGACTCCCCATTTTCTCTTCAATTCCCTCAATACCGCATCCCATCTGGCCTCAACCCAGCCAGAGCAGGCGGAAGAGTTTATCCGCAAGCTGGCCTTCAATTTTACCAACCTGTTTCGAAATGGAATACAGCCGCTCAACACGCTCGAACGGGAGCTGGAGATCATCGACAACTACATGCACTTGATGCAGGTTCGCTATGGCGAAAAAGTAATCCTGGAGAAGCGAATCAAAGCTGGAACGGAGTCTAAATACCTTCCTGCTTTGGGGATCCAGCTTTTGGTGGAAAATGCCCTCAAACACAACGTCGCAAGCCTGGAAGCTCCGCTCAAAATCATCATCACCGCCGATCAGGGACAGGTCGCGGTGACCAACTCCATCAGCCATCCTCCCGAAAACATCCAATCCACGGGCATTGGCCTGAAAAACCTCCGAGAACGCTATCTTCATCATGGAACATCCCTCCCCTCGGTTTCCCAGACGGGGGGATTTTACGAAGTCCGGCTTCCCTACGTGACCCAAACCGAGACCGACAGATGACGCCCTTTCCGGACATCAAACCGATCTATCGCCTTGCCCTTCCGCTTTTGGTTGGGACGCTGGCCTACTTGGCGATCCTGCTGGCTTTTGACACGGTGGACCGTATGATGGATGATTTCTTCACGCGCGAACTGCTCTTTTGCGTGGTCGTGAGCATTGTCCTGCTGGAAGCAAACCGGGGCCTGCTTTTGGCTTTCAAGAAAACGCTGGTCTATTCCAGGGATTTTGGGAAGTATGCCGCCGCACTGATTGTCCTCTCAGGGATCGCCTGCGTTTTTGTCGTCAGTGCCCTTTTGATCGGCTACTTTTCATGGTTTGAAAACATGACGGAAGTGGCCGTCTATACCACTGAACTCAAGATTTTCAACGGGATTTTCCTTTTTGTGACCCTATTATACCAAAGTCACTTCTTGGGCTTCTACCTGATCCAGAAGCGCTTCGAACGTGAGTTGGAGAAAGAAAATCAGGAAAAAGCCGCTTTGGACAGAAATGTGAACCTTTTCCACTACATGTTCAACCCCCGGTTTTTGCTGACGGGTCTGGAATCAATTCTATTAAAACTTCAGGAAAAACAGGTAGAAAAAGCCGATGAGGCGATCCTGTTACTTTCCGGCATCTATCGGCATTCGTTGAGAACCCAGGAGGAACTTGTCCTTTTGAATGAGGAACTTGAGGCGATGAAAGCCATGGCGGAATTTCTAAACGAGTTTAGTTCAAAGCATCTGCAACTTGAGGTGACCGGTTCCCGAGAGGAGTTTTTGTTGGTTCCGCGCACACTGACCAAGCTGCTGGAAGCGATCGCATATTCCCAGCTTTCTTCAGCATCAGTCCCCTTGAAAATCAACCTCGAAACCCACCAAAATCAGTTAATCCTGAGCTTTCCCTGCAACTTCTCCCTGACTGCAGAGGAGCAGTTGTACGATACGCTGAAAGAAGTCCGGCAGCAATACCTTTGGCTAAACAAGCAATTGAGCTGGAATGCAAATGCCTCTTTTTCTATTCACATCCCCTTGGAAAAGCTGCTTCAGCAAGAAGCTGAGCCTACAAAATCACACCATCCTATTTCTTCAAATCAAGCCTAAATGAAAGTCATACTGATCGAGGATGAAATTCCGGCAATTGAAAAAATCACGCACTTTCTGGCCAAGTATGACCCACAGACAGAGCTGTTGGGTGTGGCCAAGTCGGTAGCGGAAGCGGTTCCCTTGCTCAACGAATTCGGCCCTCAGACCGACCTGCTGCTGATGGATGTCCATCTGGAAGATGGGCTTTCCTTTCAGGCGCTGAACCGGGTAGGTTTTTTCAAACCGGTCATTTTCATCACCGCCCACAGCCAATATGCACTGGAAGCATTCCAGGCAAATGGAATCGACTATCTGGTCAAACCGATCAGTTACGCGGCCTTTGCCGCAAGCCTGGACAAATTCCGGCAACTCAAGGACACTTCCACCATCAATCCGAATGTTTGGAATCAACTCTCAAAACCCACCTACAAGGAGCGATTCATGGTGAAAATCGGCGAGTACATCCACTCAGTGTCGGCCACATCAGTCCGTGTCTTTTTTGCCGAAGGGAAAAACACCTATCTCATTCGGGAAGACGGAAGAAAACTGATCACCGACTACAAGATGGAAACTCTGGAAGAAGTCCTGAATCCGGAGGTCTTTTTCCGGGTCAACAGAAGCCAGATGATCAATCTGGAAGCCATCAAAGACGTGCTGGTGTACTCCAACAGCAGGCTGAAGATCAATCCAAACTTCCCCTATTCCGAGGAGATCATCGTCAGCCG
>CAZGYC010000122.1:0-6225 GCA_964530015.1 uncultured Limnohabitans sp.
CCGAGAATCAAGAACCAAGAGCCGTGAACCAACGGCAAAGAAACCAAACCGCGTCTGCCGGGGAACAAAAAAGGCCCCCGGGGATCCGGGGGCCTTTTTTGGCATGGCGGCCTGTCACATGGTGTCGACCTTCTTCTGCCTGCCGGTGTAGCCGAAGGAGCTCTTGCCCACCCGGAGTTCGGTGCGGCGGTTCAACTGGTGCATCGCCGGGGTACAGGTCACTTCGTCGCAGTTGTGGACCGGACGGGTCTTGCCAAACCATTGGGACTCGAGTCTGTTGTCTTCCACTCCCCGGTTTTTCAGGTAGTCCTTCACCGCCTGGGCCCGCCGCTCGGACAGCTTCTGGTTGTACTCCCCGTCGCCCCGCTGGTCGGTGTGCCCCTCGATGTACAGCATCAGGTTCGGCATCCGCTTCAGCATGACCGCCGTGCGCTCCAGCTCGGTCTTGTGTACCGATCTCAGCATGGCCTTGTCAAAGTCGAAGTAGATCGTCGGGATGTCGTTGATCTCCTGCTGGATCTTCTCGAAGATGTCCTCCGGCTCGCAGAAGTCCATGTCCTTCAGCTCCTGCGGGATGTCATACTGCCTGGTCGGATCCGGGAAGGCCTCCAGCACCAGCTCGGACCGCCTGTTCAGCTGGTGGTTCTCCTCGCTGCAGGGCTTGCCGTTGCCGCAGTCGTTGACCAGCTGGCTCTCCCCAAACCACTCCAGCCTGACCCGGTCGGCACCGATCCCCCTGGCTCCCAGGTATTCGGTCACCGCTTTCGCCCGGTTGTTGGACAGCGTGATGTTGTATTCGTCGCCCGCCCTGGAGTCGGTGTGCGAGGCCACCAGCAGGTCCAGGAAGCCGTATTTCTTCATCAGGTCGGCCAGCTTGTCCAGGGCCGGCATCGCGTCCCTGCGGATCATGGACTTGTCCAGGTCATAGTACACAATGTCCACATGCACCGGCAGCTGGTACGGGATCGGAACCAGTCTGTATTCCCTCTTTACCGTATCCCCTTCAAACCCCTTGGTCGTGATGCCCTCGTCGGTCAGCGGGAAGTAGCCCGGCTTGGAGATCGTGATCCCGAAGTCACTCTCCGGCTCCAGTTGGGCGGTCAGCTCCCCCTTGGCGTTTCTGGCCGTGGGGACCATGATCCCCTGGGTCTTGTCCCTGAACGTGGACAGGTAGCTGTCCGTGATGATATCCCCGTTGCAGTCCAGCACCCTGGCCAAAAACTGCCTGTACATCTCCCTGGCCATGTAGATGTCGTCCAGGCCCTGCCCGCCTTTTCGGTTCGAGGACAGGTAAACCGTCCCGTCTTTCCCCTCCCGGTACGCAAAGTCGTCCGCCAGGGAATTGATCGGAGTGCCCATGTTCGCCGTTCCGCTGATGGCAGTCGGCGTATAGTCGGATTCGTAGACATCCATCCCCCCCAGTCCTTGGTGTCCCGTGGAAGAAAAATAAAACCTGTCCCCCTTGCGGAACGGATGGGTCTCGTTGCCTTCGGTGTTCACCTCAGGCCCCAGGTTGACCGGGGCGCCGAACACCATGTTGTCGTCGTACTGGGAATAGTACAGGTCGTATTTTCCCATGCCCCCCGGCATGTCGGAGCTGAAGTAGAGCCTTTTGGCTTCCTCGTCCACAAAGGGGTGCATCACCGCATACTTCAGGGAATCGTTGTACGGGAATGCCGTAAAGCCCTCCAGCGTTCCGTCCGGCCCCACCTTGCTGTAATAGATCTCCGGCTGCACCACCAGGGTGTCCTTCCTGTTCTTCCCTTTCGTGATCGACCGGGTCACCGAATAAAACAGCAGTTGCTGCGATGCCGCATAGCTCGGATCCGAAAAGTTCAGCGTGTTGGGCACATTCGACACCACTTTGCCGATGTTCCCCTCTTTGTCTTTTTTATAGACCGAAAAATAGCCCCGGTCCGTGTAATCGCTCTTGTCCGGACTGAAAATCCTGTTCCGCCCGTCTATCCGTATCCCAGGCATCTTGCCGGGATACGAACCCCCGCGGTCGGACACAAAGTAGCTGTTGCCTCCCGCGTCCTCCACGTAGGAAAAGTCCGACTCCGGCGAATTCACCCCTTCCACTTCCCCGAGCTTCAGCTTCCGCGCGCCCTGGGGAATCGAGGCGGGGGTAATCCCCAGGCTGTCTGCCCTCATTCCCTTCGCCTCTATAATGGATTCGGCCTCTTCAAAATTATCCGTAAGGATGCCCGCCCTGAGCAACTGGACATAGTCCTCTTCCCCTGCCTGGCCATAGCCCACCGTGGTCTTCCACCAGGCATAGGCCTGGTCGTAGTCCCGGATCCTGTCCTGGGCCAGGGCCGTCTTTTTCGCCGTCGCGTAATCCGGCTTCTTCGCATACGCCTCCCGGTACACATCCAGCGCATGCCGGTAGTTCATCAGCTCCATCTGCTCGTCGGCATAACGCACCTTCGACTTCTGGGCCTGCGCCAATTCGGTGGAACCAAAAAACAAGCCCGCTGAGATCCCCAGTATAGTAAGTGTCTTTTTCATATCAGAACCATCTTTGGTTTTTCATGGTGGCAGTGCGCGGTATCATGTAAAAGCCCAGTGAAAACTCGTGCGAATTGTTTTTGTAGTCCTGAAGGACGTTCAGGTTGTGGTCGTAGGCATAGCCCAGCCTCAGGCGGTCCGTGGCGAATATCTCGATGATGGCCGCCACCGCGTTCCGGTGGGAAAGGTTCCCCTCCAGCCCGTCCGCCCAGATGTTCACGTTCGAGCGGTAGGAAGCCCCCAGCCACAGCCTGTCCAGAAACAGGAACATCCCGTTGATGTCGTAGTTGGTCGGGGCTCCCTTCACCTGCTTGACCAAAAAGCTGGGCTTGAAGCCCACCTGGTCGGAGAGCTCAAACATCGCCCCGGCCGTCAGGTAGTAGTGGAAATCGTGGTAGGCCAGCGCCACGTCCTCCTTCTCCAGCGCCTTCTTGCCGATCATGTTGTACACGCTGAACCCCGCATAGAACCTGTCGGTGTTGAAAAACAGCCCCGTGTTCAGGTTCGGGGTGAACAGGTTGACACGCCCCGGGATCAGCGGGTCGTCGGGATGGTTGGGATCCAGCTCGTCCCCGTCGATCATGTATTCGGACACCCCCACGCTCGCCCCCAAACCCAGGAAGCCCTTTCTGCCCGTCTGGATCCGATAGGCATAGGTCAGCAGCCCCGTCGTGGTCCGGGCAGGCCCAAGCCGGTCCGAAAGCAGCGAGACCCCGAAGCCCATCGTCCCCTCGTTCGCGCTCAGGTCCGCGGTCACCGTGAACGTCTCCGGGGCCCCCGGAAAGTCCATCCACTGGCTCCGGTAGGTCGACTGGATGTACGGCTCCCCCTTGTACCCCGCATATCCCGGGTTGACGTGCAGCCCGTTGAAGATATACTGGCTGAACTGCGGGAGCTGCTGTCCAAAAGTCCCCCCGGTGGCCAACATGGCCACCAGAAGGGTCATTCCTGTGATTTTAAAAGTCGTTCTCATGGCTCTAGCTTGTTATTCTTTGATTACCTGAATCCATCCCTTGTATTCGTGCACCCTGCCCGACCCGTCGGTCAGCTTCAGCACGTAGAAGTAGGTGCCCGCCACCTGCCCCGGGGCATCCCAGTCGTTTTGGTAGCCCTTCTTCTCCAGCACGTGGTCGCCGTACCGGTTGAAGATCACGATCTCGCTCGCGGCAAACTTGCCCAGGCCCTTTATCTCGAAGGCATCGTTCCTGCCGTCCCCGTTCGGCGTGATCACGTTCGGTATCCTGAACGGCAACACCCGGTTCTCGTCCGTGGCACGGTTGTCGGTTTCGTTCGTGTCATCCTCTGCGGAACCCACCACCACGACGTTGGTGACCGTTCCGGCATCTCCTGCCTTCACTTTCACCCTCAGGGTGACCACCCCGTCCGCAGGAAGGAACGGCACGCTCCAACTGATCCTGTTGCCGTCCACCACCGGCGAACCAACCTGGATCTGCGGGTCGCTTACGCCCACCACCGTCGAACTCACATAGCCCACACTTGCAGGAAGATCATCCACTATCGTCACATCGGTGGCCGGAGTACCCCCCACATTGCTCACCACGATCTCGTACTCAAACTCGTCCCCCTCGTAGATCTCGGCCTCAAAAGAGGTCTTGGTCACCGACAGGTCCACATTGTCGTTCAAAATACGGAAAAATACCAGCGCGTCGTCGTTGTTGGACGGATTCACCGCCTCCCTGAGAACATACTTGAGCGTATAGTCCCGGATCTCGTTCACGTTCGGTATCAGGCTCAGCTCCCCGTTTTCATCAATCAGCAAACCGATCACGCCGTCCAGCTCGGTGAACTCGAAGTCCACATCGGCCGGATCAGGACGCTGGCCTTCCAACAGGTCGTTGTCCAGGATGTTGCCGATCACCCCGCCGAAGCCCATGAAGTGGGAACCGAAGTCGTCGTCGTTGGCGATGATCTCATTTGCACTCACCCCTATTACAAGCTCGTCACTGTCTTCGACCTCCTCTTCGGACAGCGTCTGGGCGGTCACCTTGGCCACATTGACCAGTGTCCCTCTTTCCAAATCATCTGCCGTCACAGTATAGGCGGTCTCCAGTATTGCGGTCTCATCCGGTGCCAAAATCCCAATATTCTCCTCCAGTCCAGTCAATGGATCCGTTACCGTCACGTTGAACAAAGGCGCCGTACCGGTGTTGCTGACTGTCAGTGTATAATTGACCACCTCGCCTGCCTCGGATATCGTCGACTTGTCCGCCGTCTTCCCAATATCGATTCCAGGCTCAAGGTCCAGATCTACAACGGCCCGCCCCTCGGCCGACAACAGCTTGCCCGACGGCGCGTGGACCGCATTCACGTTGGCCACGTTCACGATCGGCCCGCCGTCCAGGATGTCCTCCAAAGTAACCGTATAGACCGTCTGGAAGGTCCTCTCCTCCCCGGGCGCAAGGCTGATCCCCGGAACCGAAAGCCCGGTTCTCGGATCGGTCAGCTCACCGCTTGTCAGGGTCACGTTCCCGGTGTTTTTCACCGTCAGCGTATAGTTCAGCACGATGCCCGCACGGCTCACCGAGTTCAGGTCCACCGACTTGTCCAGCGTGATCGACGGATCCGACTCGATCGGCGTCTCTATCCCGGTCTCGTCCGTCGGATCTTCCCCGTCTGGGCTGTCGCCTGTCACGATTGCCGTGTTCAGCACACTGCCCGCGTCCACGTCGCCCTGCGTCACCGCATACTCGGTGTCCACCGCCGTGGATGCGCCAGGCGCCAAAGTGCCCACGTTCAGTTCCAGTCCGGTCAGCGGATCCTGAACGGTCACGTTGCTCAGGGTCACGTTGCCCGTGTTGGTTACCGTCAAGGTGTAGACAATCACATCGCCTGCTCCGTCTACTGTCGCACCGTTGTCAGATTTTACAATCTGGATGCCTGGATTCCTTTCAATCGGGGTCTCCTCTTCGGTCTCGTCCGTCGGATCTTCCCCGTCAGGGCTGTCGCCTGTGGTCAGGGCGGTGTTCAGTACCGAGCCTTTGTCCACGTCGCCCTGCGTCACCACGTACTCGGTGTCCACCGCAGTGGATGCGCCAGGCGCCAAAGTGCCCACATTCACATCCAGTCCGGTCAGCGGATCCTGCACCAGTACATTGCTCAGGGTCACATTGCCCGTGTTGCTCACTGTAATCGTGTAGGTGATCACATCGCCTGCTCCGTCTACCACCGCGCCGTTGTCGGTCTTGGAGACCTGGATCGATGGGTTCCTTTCAATCGGAGTCTCCTCTTCGGTCTCGTCCGTCGGATCTTCCCCGTCTGGGCTGTCTCCCGTGGTCAGGGCGGTGTTCAGCACACTGCCCGCGTCCACATCTGCCTGGGTCACCACATAGTCGGTGTTTACCGCTGTAGAGGCTCCCACATTCAGTGTGCCCACATTCACATCCAGTCCGGTCAGCGGATCCTGTACCAGTACATTGCTCAGGGTCACATTGCCTGTGTTGCTCACTGTCAGCGTATAGACAATCACATCGCCTGCTCCGTCTACCACCGCACCGTTGTCGGTTTTCACGATCTGGATGCCCGGATTCCTTTCAATCGGAGTCTCCTCTTCGGTCTCGTCCGTCGGATCTTCTCCGTCCGGGCTCTCTCCTGTGGTCAGGGCGGTGTTCAGCACCGAGCCCTGGTCCACGTCGCCTTGCGTCACCACATAGTCGGTGTTTACCGCTGTAGAGGCTCCCACATTCAGTGTGCCCA
>CAZGYC010000122.1:6325-8586 GCA_964530015.1 uncultured Limnohabitans sp.
GTCACCACATAGTCGGTGTTTACCGCTGTAGAGGCTCCCACATTCAGTGTGCCCACATTCACATCCAGTCCGGTCAGCGGATCCTGTACCAGTACATTGCTCAGGGTCACATTGCCCGTGTTGCTCACTGTAATCGTGTAGACAATCACATCGCCTGCTCCGTCTACCACCGCACCGTTGTCGGTCTTGGAGACCTGGATATTAGGGTTCTGCCCGAAGCATGCTTCCACGCTGTCAACAGCTCTTGCCAGAACGGTCCGTTCCAGCTCTTCCTGTGATTCAGAGTCCCGCTCGCCCTCCAGGTAAACCACTGCCGTTGCCGTGTTGGTCACACAGCCGCCGTCGATCAGCTCCTGGTCTATTGCCAACTGAGTAGTCTCAGTCCAGGTTGCTTGTGGAGCAAGTGATGCGATCGTCCAGGTATCTCCTGTCAGGTCATCCGATACTTCGATGCCAAACAATTCAACATCCCCGGTATTGGTCACTTTGATCTCATAGGTTACAAAACCTTCGAGGGCATTGTCATTTTCAAGAACTGTCTTTTCTATACCCACTCCCGGTGACACCACCCGCACGGTCACGATGGCCGTGTCGCAGTTGGTCGGGTTCGGGTTGGTGCAGATCCGGTATTCCAGGGTATAGATGCCCGGTGCCAAACCTGTTGCCACACTTACCAAACCGGTAGCTGTATCCAGAATCAAGGCTCCCGGTGTAGACTGGGCCACTTCGCTCACGGTCACCAGGGTGGTGTTCAGTCCTGTGAGGGCGCCAAGCTGATCGTTGTCCAGCACATTCACAATATCCGTATAGCCCAACTCGCTGTACACCGGTATCGCCGTCATGTCGTCATCCACCGCGAGCGGAGGATTCGGATTCGGGTTACAGGATGCCGTGGCTCCCGGGTAGGAAATCTCAACTTCCACTTCCGGATTCAGCACAAACCTCACATAGGCTCCGGCTTCCCTCACCTGGTAGTAGTTGAATTCTCCCGATACCCACTGCTGGTTTTCGAATTTCCAGCCCGGCCATGCGCTGCCATAGCCTCCGGGAATCGTATCCGCTCCGGGGAACAGCATCAGGCCTTCCAAGCCGATATTTTCATATCGGATGATTTCCTGGTCATCCCTGTCAAACCAGATCATGGTCAACGGGGTGTCATCACCCGGGGCCAGGTCCGCAAGCTGGAAGTTTACCGGATTGAGTATCCAACTGATATAAGGTGCATCCAACTCACAGTATTCATCCACCTCGATCACTCCCAGCAATGGTTCTACCGTAACCCTGATCACTGCCTCGTCCCAATTGGACGGATTGCCTGTCTCTGTTATTCTGTAGGTCAACTGGTAATCCCCCGCCTGTGGATTGGCCGCTATGGTGATCACGCCATCCGCATCCACGCTCAACACGCCTTCCGGATCCGGTGTTACCGTGGTCAGTATCACATTTGCCGGAGTGGCCTGAGCACCCTTCAACTCATCGTTGGTCAACGCATTGACTGCGGAAACTTGGGAACTGGTGCTGTACCCGAAGGTTCCCGCGAAGTCGTCCACGGCCAGGATATCATTGAAGCTCGCTTCGGCTGTTTCCTCATCAGGGTCAGATTCGACTGTCTCCTGGCCTTCTCCTTCACCGAAGTAGCCTTTGCCCGTCGCGATGTTGGTCACACTTCCCTGGGAAAGATCTCCAGCTGTAATCGTGTAAGACGCCGTGAAGACAATTTCTTCTCCCGGTGCCAAGCTGGCCGTGCCTGCTTCATCTGCAATGGTTCCAATCTTGTCGTCTTCCACGGTGAACGGACCGGTCAGGGTCACATTGCCCGTGTTTTCCAGCCTGTAGCTGTATGCCACCACATCATCCACCTGACTGTATGGGTCTCCCGATGTGATTTCTTTGTCGACCGTCAACTCAGGGGTCTGGGTGAAGCAGGCTCTGACTTCTTCGGTCACCTCGCTGATCACTACCCGGTAGCTGTCAGGGAATTCCTCTCCCTGTCCGGGCTGCTGCTCTTGCCCTTCAAAGTACTCCCTTACCTCAGCAGTGGCCGTGTTGTAGAAGCAGCCCCCGTCTATCATCTCCTGGGTGATGTCCACTTCCGCCTGGAAGGTCACCGTGGCACCCGGAGCCAGGGAAGGAATCACATCCCCAAAGCCTGCCGGCCCATCAGCCACATAGATATCGTACAGCGTCACGTTGCCCGTGTTTTCCACAACGATCTCATAGCTCAGCTTCCCGCCGACCTCATCGTCGTTGGAAACCAGCTC
>CAZGYC010000123.1:0-8567 GCA_964530015.1 uncultured Limnohabitans sp.
ATTGGCCAGATAGATCTCCTGTCGGCTCTTGTCGTAACCAATGCCGTAGAAGCCCGAACCGGTCGTCCAGTCTGTATCCACCGAATTGTCCGCCATCGACACTACCGCCACCGCATCCTGATAATCCGGCCAGCCCGAGCTGGTCAACAGGTATAGTTTGTTGTCCTCGCCGATGGCGATTCTACCCGTCGCGTTGGCTACATCGAAGGACTTTACTTCTTTCACCGTCTGGCCAGACAGGTTTAGGGAAAGGAAATGCACCTTGCCAGAGGCAACCGCATACACCCATACTTCGCCGCCCAGCTCGAAGAACTGAACCGGACGGCCCTCCACGTCTATTGCTTTGGATACGGTCTCTGCATCCGCATCGATGATCTCAAGCTTGCCTTCCCCGGATCCTGCCACCCAGACAAATTTGCCGTTGGCAAAAAGATCCTCCGGCTTGTTGGAGACCTCGATCTTCTTTTTCACCGTGCCGCCATCCAATCCTGAAACGACTGCAACGTAGGAATCAGGAGTCGCATAGCTGGCATCATAAGGGCCGTAGTCCGAGATAAATAGCTTGCTGCTGGCGGTGGCCAATGATCTGGGCTGATCCAGGTCGGCAGATACCGCACCGATGGACTTGAAGTCACCCGGATTCACAATCTCCACTTTTCCGGTGTTGGCCACCAGATAAAGGCGGTCCTCCTCCAGCACCAGGTCTTCCAGCAAGCCCGCAAAAGGGCGGCTGTTTTCCAGTTCGAAGATGTTCTGCGTCAGTGAGCCTGTGGCTGGATCATAGTGATAGACTTCCCCGTCGTTGGTGCCAAAATTCCCCTCATTCATGATCAGAACTCCGGTGTCGTATTTTCCAAGGGGCTTCTCGCCTCCATTGTCGCTACAGGCGAAGGCGAAGACCAAAAGTGCGATGGCCCAAAGCCGATTTCTCAAAAGATGTTTCATAGAGCTATAGTTAAATTAAGTTGATACGATCTGCCGGGCATGGCCCGGAGGTAGAGCACCTGGTACTCCCTGTCCAGCAGGTTGAGCGCCTGAAAGCCCAGCGGAAACCGAGCCTTGCCCCATTTGAGTTTGGAAAATGACAGGCCTGCATTCCAGATTTGATAGGAATCGATGATTCGGGCATTGCCGGTGCCTATTGCCCGCTGCCCTATGTAAAAGGTGCTCAGGTTCATCGAAAGTCCGGCGATTGCGGTACTGAGGCTTCCATTTGCCTGGTGCTCCGGCGTGTAGGGCAGTTGCCGGGGATTTTCCGGTTCGGTCGTCAGGTCCAAAGCCCGCGAATAGGTATAGCCCATCGCCGCTTCCCAACTCCAGTTTCCCAATTTCCAATCTGCCTTGCCTTGGTATTCCAGACCCTGGTTCCGCACCTCCCGGACATTTTCCGGACTCCAGAGGGAGCCGCGGGGCAGCCAGATGATCCAGTTGTCCACTTGCATGTGGTAGTAGGTCAGGCTTTGATCCCAAGAGAAGATGCCCTTTCCCGACCAGTGCAGGCCGATTTCCCCGTTGATACTTTCTTCGGGAAGCAGCTCGGGATTGCCTCCCGGAACCCAAAAACGGTCGTTGAGCGTCGGCACTTTGAAGCCTTTTCCCAAGGAGGCTTTTAGGAGCAATTCGTGCTTTTCCCCTTCCAGAAACCGCCAGTCCCCCCCGATGCCGGGCAAAAACGGCACAAAGCCATCGGGATAGGCAAATTGGCGGAGGTTGAGCGAGAGGGAGAGGTTTTCGGTGGTTTGCCAGCGGGCAGACTGGTACAACTCATACCGCTGATCCGTGGCCGAATAGGTACTCAGGTCGCCCTTCGCCAGGGTGGCCCGGACACCGGCCTTAAACTTCCAGTCTGCCCCGGGTTCGAAATCATAATCGGCGGCCAAAAAAAACTGCCGGGTTCGGTTTTCGCTTCCGTTGAAGATTAGCCTGTCCTGGACCAGACCGGTTTTCAGGTTCCAAGTTGAGGTCTTGCCAAAGCGGAAATAGTCCACCACTGCCCGGATGCTTTCGTCAGATTGACGGTCGGTGGTATTGGAACCCATCACGGGCTGGATCTCCCTGTCCGATTTTTGCCACCAGAATGCCCCCTTCAGTTGCGCTTTGGGACTCAGATTCCAGGCCAAATCCTGCACTGCGCCGACCTGCTCCACCTGCGCGTGGTCTTCCTTCACCTCCGGCGTGCCCGGCTGCGAGAGATCCCGATAGCCAAAATCATTTTTGGCAAACTGTCGGTAGATTCGGGTTTTGGTGCTGAAGTTTTTGGAAGAAAACCCGCCGGAAACCGCCGAATTGAACAAGCCAAAGCTCCCGACCGTCTGTGCCAGTGTCGCCTGGACGCCTTTTCCAAACTCCGTCTTGGACGCGAGATGCACGCTGCCCCCGATGGCTTCATTGCCAAAAAGCGCCCCGGAGCTGCCAAACTGCAACTGAACCTGATCGATGGCTTCCACCGGAAGGACAGAAAGGTCACTTTGTCCCAAAGAAGGGCTGTTGATCGGGACACCGTTCCAAAAAACGGCAGTATGTCCCGCGGAGGTTCCCCGAAAGGATGGCGAAGCCAGCATTCCCGCTCCGTATTGGCGGATGAAAACCGGGCTTTTCTCCTGCAACAAATCCCCCAAGGATCGGGCAGAATAAGCCTCCAAGAGCTTGGCACCAAAATTTACCGTCTTTTGCCCCTGGGCAAACCGATCCAAGGCAGGCGCATACACGTCCACCTGCTCCAGCGAAACGGTGTCCTGTGTCGGCACAAAACCGAAAACAGCAAAAACGAACAACAACAAAGTCATGCCTGATCGAATTGGTTTAAATTCGACTCGGGCTTGAAGAGAAATGGGAAGATTTGAGAAAGTCCCAACCGGGAAACCGGGCGGGATATCGACAAGTCTTCTTCGCTTTTCCTCCGAAAGCACAGAATCTGAAGATCAAGGCAGGTCTCCTGGCTTGTCTGATTTTTGCCGGCCTTCTCATCCCGAATACTTGTCCGCCGTGGCGGATCGGGGCAATGGCATAGTGGTGCAAAAACTTTTCCCGATGACTATCGGGACAGACTTACAGTTGCGGGGACAGCTCCGGTTTTGCACCGGATTCCCTTTTCATCCCGAGAGCCGATCCCGATCCCGATAGCTATCGGGACGGGAGGATCGGGAACCTAAATCGCAGGCAAAGTAACGCGATTTTGATTTGGCAGAAAAGCGGCAGACCATCAATAATTTTGGAAAACAGGAATTATCTCAATTACCTTGGCAGAATATTTCGTTCCGCTTTATCCATGTCATCCTCCTCCCACAAACACTTTTTACGTTCTTTGTCAGGCACTTACCAGATCTTGCTGTTGGCTGCTTTTCTCCTTTTCTCCTGCGGAAAAAAAACAGAAACCCGCACCGAAAAAAAAACGATCATCCTGGAATACGCGCAGGGTTTTGAGATTTTTCAGGGAAATGATTCCTGGGAAATTCACGTCACTCAGGGTTACACCGGAGCGGAAAAAACGTACCGTTACCTCGTCTTGGAAGAGAATTCAAACGCCGATTCATCCGGTTTTGATGCAGTGGTGCAGCTACCGGTCTCCAAAGTCGTGATGACTTCGACCACCCATATCCCACATTTGGATCTGCTGGGAGTGACTGATTTGCTGGCAGGATTCCCAAACACAACTCTTATTTCTTCACCGACCACCAGGGCGCTGATCGACTCCGGCAAAGTCACCGACTTGGGAAATGGTGTCTCCGCAAATCCGGAGATGGTCATTGATCTTCAGCCGGATTGGATGATGATCTCGACTTTGGGGGAGGATTTGCGCTACCTGGATCTCTTCGCACAAGCGAAAGTTCCCGCGATTATCAACGGGGAATATGTGGAGCAAAACCCCTTGGGAAGAGCCGAATGGATCAAGTTTACGGGGATTCTGCTCGGGAAATACGAGGAGTCAGTAGCTGTCTTTGAAGAAATTGAAAAGGCCTATCAGGATGCTGAAAAGCTCGCGGCAACTCTCGTTCAATCCGAGAAACCAAAAGTGCTGAGCGGAGTCATGTACCAGGACATCTGGTATGCTCCCGGAGCGGAAAGCTGGGGCGCAAGAATCCTCGAAAACGCCGGAGGAGCCTACATCTTTGCAGACCAAAACGGCACCGGAAGTCTTCAGTTGAACTATGAATTTGTATTGGACAGAGGACTCGAAACAGATCTTTGGATCGGTTCGGCGGACTTTCCCGATGTGAAAACCATGGGAAAATCAGAACCGCGCTACCAGGCCTTTAAGCCCTGGAAAACCGGTCAGGTCTATTCTTACACCGCTAAAAAAGGAGCAACAGGCGGACTGGAATATTTCGAACTGGGCTATGTGCGGCCCGATCTGATCCTCAAGGACCTGATCAAGATACTTCACCCCTCACTGCTGCCGGAGTATGAGCTGTATTTCTATCAAAAATTGGAGTAATGAAAACAGGAAAAATCCCCTCAACTTCGCTCGGGGACCGAGTTCAATGGTGAATTGAGGGAAAGAGTGGAATTCGGCTTTGTCGAATTCCACTCTTTCCCTCCCAAATCCAACAACCGGGGACCGAGCGAAGTCGAGGCCAATACTTAACAAAATAATAAATACCATACGCCGAGGTTCGTGTCCCCACGAACCTCTCAAAAATAAACCAATGCCCTACCGCCCCTACCTTTTCCCCATCGCCATTCTCGCCCTCGGACTGAGCTTTTTGCTCAATCTGGGTTTGGGTTCGGTATGGATTCCGTTTGGGGAGATCGTTTCGGGCTTGTTTTCCGGTGAATGGGCCAAAGCTTCCTGGGAGCAAATCGTTCTGAATTACCGGCTTCCCAAGGCCCTGGTGGCCATTTTCGCCGGAATCGGCCTGAGTCTGAGCGGCCTGCAGATGCAGACATTCTTTCGCAATCCGCTGGCTGGGCCCTTTGTCTTGGGGATCAGCTCTGGAGCCGGACTGGGTGTCGCAATCTTGATCTTGGCGGGCTCGGCCTTTGGCTTTGCCATCAGCGGGATCAACTCCTGGGCGATTGCCACAGCGGGAGTGACAGGCGCTGGATTGGTCCTGTCAGCCGTCAGCTTGGTGGCCTGGCGGGTCAAAGACAGCATGACGCTGTTGATCGTCGGCTTGATGTTTGGGTCGGCGGTGTCGGCGGTGATTTCGGTCCTTTCGTACTTTTCGGGGGCAGATGCGCTGAAGCTGTTCACCGTGTGGTCGATGGGGAGTTTGGGGGCCTTGGGCTGGTCCCAGGTGGGGATTTTGGGTGTCCTGATTGCTTTTGGGGCGATTCCGGTATTTGCCTCCGTCAAATCCTACAATGCACTGTTGCTCGGCGAGGCCTATGCCAAAAGCATGGGTATCCAAACCGGCAAGATGCGCTGGATCATGATCGGCAGCACGGGGATTTTGGCCGGAGGAATCACCGCTTTTTGCGGACCGATTGCGTTTATCGGGATCGCCGTGCCCCATCTGGCAAGGATCGTTTGGAAAAGCTCCGACCACCGCATTCTCTTCCCCGCGTCGGCATTGATCGGAGCGATCCTGCTCCTCCTCTGCGATGCGGCCGGTCAGTTGCCGGGATTTGCCAGCACCCTGCCGATCAATGCGGTCACCTCGCTGGTCGGTGCGCCGATTGTGATCAGCCTGATCCTGAAAAGGAACTTTAGTCGGGATTTTTAAGATTTTTATGAAAAAAAAAATCCCCCTTGCCCCCTTTGAAAAGGGGGAGTTGGCCCAACAAGCATCATAAGTAAAACTGAAGAATGCAATGACTGAATTTCGGCAACATATCGCACTCGAAGGCAAGGGATTGACACTGGGCTATCTTCACCAAAAAAGCAGGAAGGCAATCCTGGAAGACCTGGATTTCCAGCTTTTCAAGGGGGAACTTACCTGCCTGCTGGGACCAAACGGAGTGGGAAAATCCACGCTGGTCAAGGCTATCCTGGGCCAGGTCAAACCCTGGAAGGGCGGGATTTTACTCGAACACCAAGCCATCGAAACCTTCGGAGTCGAAGCGCTCGCCAAGCGGATCTCAGTCGTGCTCACTGATCCGGTTTTCCCCGGGAATATGACCGTGGGACAGCTCGTGGCTTTGGGAAGAACTCCCCACACGGGCTGGTCCGGCAAGCTGGGCCCCAGGGATCGGAAAATCCTCGAGAAAGCCCTCGCAGACACCAAAATCGCCTCCCTCCGTGACGAACGCCTGAGCGAAATCAGCGACGGACAACGCCAAAAAGCGATGATCGCCCGGGCCTTGGCGCAGGATGGACAGCTCATGATCCTGGACGAGCCCACAGCGCATCTTGACCTGGTCAACCGGTTTGAGATCATGGAATTGCTCCGTGAAATCTCCACCCAACAGGAGAAAGCAGTACTTGTGGTCACCCACGATCTGGACATTGCGCTGGAGACGGCCGATCGGTTTTGGCTCCTCAACAGCGGCACTCCCTTGATTTCAGGAAAGCCTGAAGACCTGATCATTTCAGGCCAAATCAATCAATTGCTTCCGGGCGATAAGTACCGCTTCAGCCTAGAGCGGGGGAAGATGGAATTCGGGATTCGGGATTCGAAATTCGGGGTTTCCGGTCCCGAGGAGCTGGTTTTTTGGGTAAAAAAATCCCTGCAAAAGGCAAAAATCGGTGAGCTGACAGAATCGATTTCCGTGAAAAAGGATCCGTTTTCCATCAACTATAAGAATCTGGAATTCAAAAAAATATCGGATCTGATCTGCTTTCTGAAAAGCTGATCCCAAAAACCCCTTCGGGATTTCTCCGCCTCCTTTGGCCAAAACGTCGACAAACAAAAGCCGCCAACTTGAGATTGGCGGCTATCTTTTGACCTGCGTTGGTCCTGTCAGCACTGGCTGACTTATTGATCAAAAAGGAGTCTTACTCTCTTTTATCTACGTTTTCTGTTTTGTTTTTCTTCCAGCTTTTTCAGGATTTTCTCCTGTTTCCGCGCTTTTGCGTCGACGGTTGCCGGTTTTTGATCTTTTCCTCTTGCCATTTTCAGAAGCATTTGAAGTGTTTTCAAAAATACCGCAAGGATTCCCGTTCGATGAATTGGCTTTATGCCACGAGTAAAAAGCCCCGGTATCAAAAGGGCGTCTGATGGATTGATTGCGTAAAGCCTACAGGAATTTCAGCACACTCGTGAGTGCTTTTTAGGAGGGGAAGATGATCTTGGATTTGCGAAAATGTACCATTACGGCAGCGTCAAACATCTCAAGTAAATGACCGATATCCGGTCACTTGATCCGACAAGTATATCCAATATACCCAAGCAAAGCAAAATCCAAACGGCAAAAATGCGTTCATCCACGCTTTTGCAGAGTTCTGCCAGTCTCAATTGCTCCCGGGCGGAACCGGGGCAAAACACCTCCGGATTTTGGGAAAAATATTCCTCTGGGCTTCCCAACCCCATAATTTCCAGGTAGCAATCCACTCAAGTAATCACTAAAAATTGTTTACCTTAAGTTTCTTTTTAAACGAGGTGGAAAAACGCCGGGAGCTTTCCCTCCCTTTTTTTCCGTCACTTTCCGTGATTGAAAACCGATGGCTGCGCCAAGTCCGAAAAAGCGCGGGGCATCGGTGAAAAATTAGAACTATGGATCTGCAAGAATTAATCGATGACTATCTGGAAGGCAAGCTGAGTCCCGAAGACCGGAAACTTTTTGAAAATCTGATCGCGGACAACCCAACATACCAAGCAGAACTTGCGCAACAGGAAAAAGGAAAAGCAGTACTGAAGTCGGTGGAAGGGAGATCCCGTCGCTTGCCGACCCATCTGAAATCCTGGCTTTTTTCAGCCGCCACCGCATCGGTGCTCGTGTTGTCGGGCTTGCTGCTGTGGATCACCCTGGGCATGAGTCCGGGCGAAAAACTCTATGCCAAATACTACAAAATCCCGCCCAACCCCGTCGCCAAAAACATCCCGGACACTGCCGAGGCCAATCTGAAAACCGAGGCATTTCAGGCTTATGAAGCGGGGGATTTTGAAAAAGCCGCGGCCTTGTTTGACCGGATGCCCTTTCATCCGGATTCCGACTACCTCTTGCTTTACCACGGAATCTGCCAACTCGAACTGGGCAGGCCCGAGAAAGCCATCCCCCTGCTGAGCCTGGTCAAGTCCGGCTCCGGCACCGCATCCAGGGAGGAGGCATGCTGGTTTGCGGCATTGGGATACTTCAAACTGAACATGCTGGACAAAGGAAAAGAATCCCTCCGGGTGACCGCCTCCAGCCCAAACCCCTACCAAGCCCAAGCCAAGACCATCCTCGAAAGTCTGAAGTGAGGGGCGGCGGCTCCTCGGCGTTTTTTTTACCACAAAGTTCACAAAGGTTTTCTTAGAGGGCACCAAGATCTTTTCGCTGGACGAACCCGCAAAAGCTTTAGCTTTTGTCTCTGTGTTCTTGGAAAACGATTGGAAAAAGGATATGGCTTGAAGTTAGGGACAGTGTCAAATCCCCAGGATATTCTTTCTCTGAGCTCTGTGGTTAAACCCCTTCGTATTCCTTGGCGGTCCCCGCTGTTCGAGATTTGCAATCTCGAACTCCTTTCCCAGGATTTGAAATCCGAC
>CAZGYC010000124.1:0-5893 GCA_964530015.1 uncultured Limnohabitans sp.
TCCTCGGAGGGGGAATCGCCGGTTTGGCGACTGCCATTGCTTTGAAAAAGATCGGTATTGAAGCGGTGGTCATGGAGGCAGCATCGGAGATCAAGCCAATCGGTGCGGGTTTGGCACTTGCAGCAAATGCCATGAGAGTGCTTCGGCAGATCGGCATCGCAGATCAGGTGATCCGGGAGGGGAGGGAATTGAAGGCTTTTTCCATCTATGATGAAAAGGGCAAACTGATCACCAGGACCGACACGGACTCTGCCAATTCCCAATTCGGGATCAGCAATTTCACCATCCACCGGGCAGATTTGCACCGGGTTTTAGTGGCGCAGCTTGACCCCAAGAATGTCCGCACCGGGATGCGTTCCGTGGATTTTGGCGAAGATTCGGAGGGTTATTTGATCCAATTTGAAAACGGCGGGCAAATCAGGGCCAAGCACCTGATCGTGGCGGAGGGCATCCACTCTGCCATCCGCAGCAAACTGCTTCCAGACGCGGAAATCCGTTTTTCGGGCTATACCTGCTGGAGGGGAATCATGGACAATTCCAGCCTGAGCATCGAAGAAACCTCCGAGACCTGGGGCAAAAAAGGGAGGTTTGGCGTCACACCCTTGTCCAAAAACCGGGTGTATTGGTATGCCTGCATCAATGCGGCTGAGCCAAATTCCTCTCTGAAAAATCACACCAAAGCAGATCTGGAAGCCAATTTTGGGGACTTTCATTTCCCCATTCCCCAAGTCTTGGCAGGGACAAAAACCGATCGGATCATCTGGAATGACATCCTCGATCTCAAACCAATCCCAAACTTTGCCTTTGGAAATGCGGTGCTGATCGGAGACGCTGCCCATGCCACCACGCCGAATATGGGACAGGGAGCCTGTATGGCCATTGAAGACGCAGCGATCTTGGCCAGTTGTTTGGAGAAAAATCCGGATCCTGTGGTTGCGTTTCGGGAATTTGAAAAGCGGCGGATCTCCCGCACCCATCGGATTGTGAATGATTCGTGGAGGCTTGGGAAAATCGCCCAATTGGAAAACCCGTTGCTGATGGCCTTGAGAGATGCTTTTTTCCGGATGATCCCCCAAACGCTGACCCAGAAGCAGGCGGAGCGGCTTTATCAGGTGGATTTGTCCTGAATCCAAAAGGAAAACAAAAGATTGTGCAGGAAATTTCCATAAAATTCTAGCCACAGTCCAATCTTATTTTCACCCCCTTTTTCATTTTAACTTGCCAGTCTAGCTCCGCCTAGCTAATTTCCGCCCCAATTCATTATTCTCAAAGTTTTATGTTCTCAAACCGAAAATCGATTTGGATGGGAACGGCTCTGATTTTTTCGGCCGTATCCGTCCAAGCACAAACCAAGCTCCAGTTGGCTTCCTTCGAAAACAACAAAGGAAGCTGGTCTGAAGTCGCCAAGGTTTGGGCTGATCCTCTTCAGTCCAGCCATGAGCTCCATTCCGAAGGGAAAGGAAGCATTATCCTCAACGCTCCGACCAAGAAAAAGCCCGGAACAGACATTGTCTCAACGGAGAAATTCGGCGATTCGGAGGTTACCCTCGTCTATATGATGGCTCCGGGGTCCAATTCCGGCATGTATCTGCAAGGGCAATATGAGGTTCAGCTTTTGGATAGCTGGTCCAAGGCAGAAGTCAAAGCCGGGGACAACGGCGGGATCTACGAGCGCTGGGACGAGTCCAAGCCCGATGGCCAAAAAGGCTACCAGGGCTATGCCCCGCGTCTGAATGCCAGCAAGGCTCCCGGCGTGTGGCAGACGTTGAAGGTGTATTTCAAGGCACCGAGATTCTCGCCTTCAGGCGAAAAAATCGAGAATGCCCGGATCGTTTCTGCCACGCTCAACGGTGTGACCATCCACGAAGATGTGGAGCTTTTTGGCCCCACCCGTGGTGCGATGGCAGGCGGTGAAGTCGCCGAAGGCCCAATCCGTATTCAAGGCGACCACGGCCCCATTGCGATCCAGTCCCTCGAAGTGAAGCCGTACGATACCCCGGCACCGGAATTCACGGGCATTTCCTATCAGGTTTTTCCTGGCTCCTATGCTGAGCTTCCTGCGGAAAATACCCTGCAAGCTTCTTCAGTTGGCAAAATCAAGTCATTTGACGAGTTCGCCGCCGGTTTGACCTCTTCATCCCTGAGCAAGTTTGAGGGAAAGATTTCAGTAAAAAAAGCGGGCAACTATACCTTCAGAATGGCCGTTCCCAATGGGTTGGGAGCGATCCAAATCGGCAATTCCGCCGAAGCTGTGACGCTAAAGGGAGGAATGATCCAAGCCGAAAAATCGCTTGAGGCAGGGGAAATCCCCTATGTGATCTGGGTATCCAAGCCGACTGACTGGACAGCGCAGGGATTTATGCTTTCTGCCAGTGCAGATGCAATGTGGCAAGAAACCTACAGCAGTCCGGCTGGGGTAAACTTCTGGTCCAGCGACCCGATCTTGGTGGATACCCGCGAGACTCCCGTGCTGAGGTCTTTCATCGAGCTGCCCAACCGCACAAAGATCTCCCACGGGATTTCCGTTTCTTCGGTCGCCGGTGCAAACTTTTCCTACGATCTCAATTCCAACCAGCTTCTGAGGGTTTGGAGAGGCGGTTTTTTGGATGCCACTCCCATGTGGGACAGTCGTGGCAACGGCGTCTCCAGACCGATTGGCATCGTGACAGAACTCAGTGACGGAGCCCCTTTGCTTCACAATGCCGACTTCAGTGCAGTTTCCAAAGAATGGCAAGCCAAAGGCTACCAGATCTTGGGTGACGGTGCGCTGAAATTTGCCTCCGAGTCAAAGGATGGAATCGGACTGAAAGACCAGATTAAGGTCAAGTCCGACGGAAAAGGCATAGACCGTGTCCTGGAGCTGACCGGCAATGGCGCTTCTATGCTGGTGTGTGTCGCACCGGGCAAAACGCTGACCAAAGTGACGGACAACACGTACCTGATCGAGGAGACCGGGGTATTCCTCGTCTCGGGACAAGCCCCCAAAGTGGGTGCCGAGGGCATCTACTTGCCTGTCACCACCTCCCTGACCTATAGCCTGCTGTTTTAATCCTGAATAGAAAGAAAAGATATGTTTCGATTGAATTATAATTTGAAATCGTTGACTCTGAGTGCGGTAGCACTGGGGATGAGCCTTTCTTTGTTTGCTCAGGAGTCGCCAAAAGAAGAGGATTTCTTCAAGATCCTCAAAGTTCCCGCTCCGGAAGGCACGTTGCTGGAAGTCGGTGGACTGACCATGCTTCCCAACGGCAACCTGGGAGTTTCCACCCGTCGGGGCGATGTGTTTATTGTGGAGAATCCCACGTCACAAAGACCTTATTTCAGAAAATATGCTTCTGGGCTCCATGAGATCCTCGGATTGGCCTATCATGAAGGGTCGCTGTACATGGTGCAGCGCGGGGAACTCACCCGTCTGACCGACTTGAATTCGGACGGAAAAGCAGATTGGTACGAGACTGTGGCCAGTTGGCCGCTGTCTGCACACTACCACGAATACAGCTTTGGCCCCAAGATCGCCTCTGACGGATCGTTCATTGTCACGACCAACGTGGCCTTTGGCGATCAGGAATGGTGGAGGGGAGAGAGCAAGGTGCCTTTCAGAGGTTGGACGCTCAAGATCCATCCGGACGGTACCATCGAACCCTATGCTACCGGGATGAGATCTCCCGCAGGGCCGGGCATCCTGCACGGAGAGGTGTTTTATACCGAAAACCAGGGCGACTACATGGGATCTGGTGGGCTTTGGCACTTGGAAAAAGGCGACTTTTCCGGCCACCCGGCAGGACTTCGCTGGTCTGATTTGGAAAACTCCCCCATCAAGATGACTCCGGAGGAGTTTGATGCGGTGGTGGATCCGATGAAAAACAAGAACGCCAACGGGCACTTCATCAAGCCTGAAAATGACGTCAATGCGTCCTTCATCACCTTGGCAGAGGCCAAAAAGTCCCTGCCGGCAATCAAACTTCCGGCTGTTTGGCTACCCCATGGCATCCACGGCATCTCCAACTCCGAACCCATCATGATCCCCGAAAACTACTGGGGACCATTCGGAGGACAGATCCTCGTAGGTGACCAAGGACAAAGCAAGATCATGCGGATCATGCTGGAAAAGGTAAACGGTGTCTATCAGGGTGCCTCGATTGACTTTAGAGCTGGGTTCCAGTCCGGTGTCTTGAGAATGGTGTTTGCAGATGATCAGTCACTCTTTGTAGGGGAAACCAACCGCGGTTGGGGTTCTGCCGGTGATGCCAACGAAGGCTTGCAGCGCTTGGTTTGGAACCGTGAGGCTCCTTTTGAGATGAGAACCGTGAAGGCCAAGCCCGATGGATTCGAGATCGAGTTTACCAAGCCGGTGGACAAGAAATCTGCGGAGGACTTGACGTCCTATCTGATTTCCAGCTTCACCTACAAGTATTTCCCCGTGTATGGCAGTCCTCCTGTCAAGCCAATGGAGCATGAAATCCTCGGTGTGGAGGTTTCCGAAGACGGCAGAAAAGTGAGAATCGCCATCCAGGATCCCCAGCGATACCATGTGCACAAGATCAGCCTGCCGGGCATCCGCGAGGCGGTCAATTCCCACGAACTGGTACACATGGATGCTTATTACACGCTGAACGAAATCCCTTCCGGGGACAAGATGGTGATCAAGCCCAAGCCGGTCGTGGAAGTGGCTCCAGTGGCTGTTGCCGCCAGTACCACCGCGGCCAAGCCTGCTCCGACTTCCAGCAAACCAGCCGCCAATGCAATTCCAACCGAGGCAGAGATCAAGACCCTGCTGGCCAAAAACACCTGCACAGCCTGTCATCAGCAGGACAAAAAGCTAATCGGTCCAGCCTATGTGGATGTGGCAAAGCGAAACTATACGCCGGAGAAGATCGTGGAGCTGATCTACAATCCCCAGCCGGAAAACTGGCCGGGCTATGCCACACCGATGGCGCCCATGCCCCAGGTGCCAAAGGAAGAGGCGCTGAAGATCGCCAGATGGATCAATTCGTTGAAGTAAATCTGTCAACGGACGACAGTCCGATGGCTATCGAATCCTAGCCAGTTGAAGTAATCAAGAAAGACCGAAGTGAGCGCTTCGGTTTTTTTTGGTTGGTGATCTTACTAGATGCAAAGCCGCGGTAGTTTTACAAAAGCAGCAGGGCAAACTCGATCCAATATACTGCATTATTAGTTTGTAATGGGTCAACTGAGAGGAGATTTAGGATAATGTCGATATTTGCGAGACTCAAAGAGAAGAATTAGCTCCGTGCCTAAATCGGGAGCTATTACAAAAACAAAATAAAAACTAATTATTTGGATAAAATGGGGAAAATCTTTTTACAGATGGCAATATTGATTTTTTTGTCCATAGAGGCATTTGGGCAGGAGAAGATCGAAAGCCTAAAAATCGTTTGGCCGGAGGAATACAAATGGAAGATCGGATCAAACCAAGAAGACGGATCGGTACATATGATTGAGATAATACCAGGAAACGAAAGTGTTGACAAGTGGACTATTATGGGGACTATGATGTCGATTAAGGGAACAAAGAATGTTCCGATGGATTTTGTTATGAATTCCATGTTTGATCTGGCCAAACAAAACGCACCCAAGGCAACAGTAAGCCTTTTGGAGAAAGATGAGAGCGCAAAAACTCATTGGATCATTTTTAAAATAGAAGCTCCACGATTTAACGATGATAAGAATCCCGAATCTCAATTGTATTATGTTGTCCAAGGAGAGTCATCTTTGTATTCAAATTTTGTTGCTATTAAAGAAAAACAGTTGTCGGACGAATTCATAGAAAAGTGGAAAGGAATTTTTAAGAAGAGTGAATTAGTGTATGAATAAGGAGCGCCCATGCCCCAGGTGCCAAAGGAAGAGGCGCTGAAGATCGCCAGATGGATCA
>CAZGYC010000124.1:5993-8541 GCA_964530015.1 uncultured Limnohabitans sp.
GCGCCCATGCCCCAGGTGCCAAAGGAAGAGGCGCTGAAGATCGCCAGATGGATCAATTCGTTGAAGTAAATCTGTCAACGGACGACAGTCCGATGGCTATCAGATCCTAGCCAGTTGATGTAATCAAAAAACCGAAGTGAGCGCTTCGGTTTTTTTGTGGGAGTCGCTGAATAGTTCCCGCAGATTTCCGCAGAAAAAGACACAGATTTCCGCAGATTTTTGGGCATGACTTAGGTGAAAAACTTTCATTCCTGTGGAAGAATTTCCTCGATTCATGAAAGTTTGAGAGCCATTTCGAAGACCCCTTCCAGATTTTGAAGCCGGGAAGGGGGGCGCATTCAGCGCGTGCTTCCTGTGAGGAAGCAGGCCAGTCTTGTCCAATCTTTATGAAAGTTTCGGGCCTTGCTTGATCCTGCATCCCAATTTGTTAATTTGAGAGGGCCAAGCGTATATGCGGCAGGACTATATCTTAAACTCATAAGGACTAAGACCTTTGGCGGTGGTACGGTAACGCGTTGCTATGAACCGGCAAACAAAGAAACAAGGAACCTCAGACAATTACTCTTTGTGTCGTAAAGGAGGCTGACATGCAACCCTCAACAGTCGTACTACAGTGAAACTTTGGTACTAAATTCAACTGATGGTTTTCAGATTCCCCACTGTGGCAATCCCGAGATTTTGGGGGCCAGCCTACCAACAATCGCAAACCGCGACAGACAACAGGGCTACGGAATCCAAATTGAGAATGCCATACGATTGAAATTGATTTTGGGACGGATATGGGCAAAACCAGGAAAAAAGCATCAAGCCAAATCGACACAGTGCTGCTCCCTTACACGGCATGGATGCTGCTGTTGCTCGTCCCGATCACCTTTTTTGGGTTTTACCCCAGCTATTATTCAACGTTTAAGGCACCGCCCATCATCCATATCCACGGCATTTTGATGGCCTTGTGGCTGGCAATGGTGCTGATCCAACCTTGGCTTGTCAAAACCGACAAAATCGATTGGCATCGGCTTACCGGAAAACTCAGCTATCTATTGATGCCTTGCATCCTCATTGTTGGTTACTTGGTATTGCGCTATGGCTTTCTTCGGGTGCTCGGTGGGGATACGGTAGCCCCTCCGGAATACTATCCCGAAGGAGCAACACCCATTACAAAAGCAGCCGATTTTGTTGTCATAGGCAGTGTTTATCTGTCTTGGCTTTTCCTGTATTATTTGCTTGGCATCATTTTCAGAAAGAAAACCTATGCCCACGCCACCTTTATGCTGGCGGCGGCTTTGACTGTATTGGGCCCTGGTGGAGACCGGCTATTGGGCAGCATCTGCGATGCGTTGGGATGGGAATACAATGCCCTTGCGGGAAATTTCACGTTTGGCGTCGTGTTTCTTTTGTTTGGCTCCCTGGTGGTTTTTCATAAAAAGAGCAAACTCCCTGTTTGGCCTGCCATTACCGTGCTTGCACTTCATGCTTTGGGGATATTCCTGTATTACACCATGCCCTTCCATTCTGTTTGGGAGAGTCTGGCAACATTCCTGTTTTCTTCCGCCTAAAACGCCGAAAAATGGGGAAAAACTACTTCTTTTTTTCAAGCCTGATTCTCCTGCTGTTGTCGCTGATCGCTTTCTCCGACAATTTGCTTACCGATGTGGGACAGGAAAGCAACAGCGATCCAAAATTTGTTGTCCACGGTCTGTTGATGTTTGCCTGGTTCATAATTTTTGTCGTCCAAACCAATTTTATACGGAAAGGGAATCACAATGCCCATATAAAGTGGGGAATTGCCGGTATGATTTCCGCAATCGGGGTTTTCCTGAGTACCGTATATGTATTTGTCGCGGTATATAAAGGCTGGGATGCGATGCCGTATTTCGTAAAAGCCAATCGGTTTTTTATGCTGAGCTTTGCCGTTTTGGTTGTGCTTGGCTATCTGAACAGAAAAAACGGGACGAAACACAAACGGTTTGTTTTTTTGGCCTCACTGTTGATTCTCGAACCCATACTAAGCCGGGTTACTGGGAATTTGTCTATTGAAAATGGGGTCGCTTTTATCGCCATTGTTTGGAACGGACTGTTCATTTCCCTGTTTGTGTACGACTGGCTTACGCTGAAAAAAGTACACAAAATCACTTGGATGGGGTTTGTGTGGTTTTATGCGGTGTGGGCAATTTCAGTACTGCTATAAAAATGGACGATAAAATGGCTGCCCACAACAACCAGGTTTTTGCTGCGCACGCAGCCCAGCTTGCCCGTTTTGGCGGAGGACAATGATGCCACTGGCTATGCGGGACTGCGTCGGAATTTTTGGCATTCCCCACCAAAGAAAGCCTCTGCGCCAATGCCGAAAGACACCTCTTTCCGAACCGGAAAAGAAAGTCGGAATTGGCCAAAAGGGCAAAGAAGTATCCCTATATTCGACTAAACAACTTGCGTCTCGAAACGTCTGAAACCCACGGTTTTTGGGGAGCCTTCATCAGAATAAAAACAGAATGGACAACTTTCAACACCTACAGGAAACATTGGGGCCGCTTATGCCAGTAATCAT
>CAZGYC010000125.1:0-8481 GCA_964530015.1 uncultured Limnohabitans sp.
GTCAAGCGGATTTAGCAAAAAAGCATGTAAGCGCAAATCATTTAGGAAATGTACGAACCGTCATATCCGATAAAATCGTAGGCCTTGGAATTGCTGACATAGTATCTGCTACTGATTACTATCCGTTCGGGATGATCGCTAGGTCATGGAACCCTACAAATAGCAGGTTCGGGTACAACGGAATGGAAAAGGACAATGAATTTTTTGAAGGTGCTTATGATTTTGGAGCAAGGATAAATGATCCAAGGTTAGGTAGGTGGTTAGCTATTGATCCACAATTCAGAGATCAGGTCAGTTGGTCGCCATATAAGTCTTTTTACGATAATCCTATAGTTTATAAAGATCCTGATGGAGAGGCTGAATATATAACGGTGATATACACTGATCAAAGGACCGGCTTATCTGTTACGCATACAGAAAAGGTTAATGCTCATGTGATAAGGACTGATGGTAAAATCCATAAGATTAGTGAAATTGGTGAAAATCATTATTATGAAAATAATTATTACGATTATCAAGTTACGCTAAATATTAATATTGATAAAAATGGAGAAGTACTGATAGCTTCATCAGGAAGATACATGTATGAGAATGGTGTCAAAGATTCGGATGTAATTTGGGTAAATGGTGATGAAGCTGGTACTGCAAAGACAGATTGGGGTAGTAAACTAGACATATCTAATCTTACAGGAAATACACATTGTGAAATGTGTGGTGATAATTCTGATGTAACTCTCAATGGAGGTATTATCTTTAGTGGAAAAAATTCTGTAAAAGACGGAATAAACGATGCTATGCGTGAATATATTTCGAATGCTACAGAACAAGTTGATCAAGATTTAATTTCTTTGGTAGGTGGAGCTGCTGGCAACTCTCCTCGTAATTTGTATGATAGAGGGAAAGCGATAGCAGATGGAATAGGAAAGCTACAAGAAGTTATAGAAGGAGTTACAGAGTTAATCCCATCAAAGGGAAAACAATATCCGACTCCTTCTGAATATGTAGAACCTAAGCATGATGGAAATAGTGGAGGTGAATATATTAATAAGGATAGTACATTGTATAGACGATCAGTTTATGACAAAAACAATAAGCATATAGCTACTGATACAATTGATACAAGTAAAGAAAAAATGAAATAACGGTTATGAGTGTTTATAAATATGTAGTAATAGGGGCTCTATTTTACAGTTTTCTATCATGTTCAAATTCTGACAAGATCACTGATAGGTCGTCCCAATTGGACTCACTAAAGAAAAATAATAATTGGATTAGCTATTATGACAATGGTAATATAAAAGAAGTTGGTAATATTGTTAAAAATCAGTATGAAGGCTTATATAGAGAATATTATGAGAACGGTCAGATTAGATTTATTCATTATTATAAGAATGGTTTGTTAAATGGTGTCGCTAGAGAGTTCTATGAGGATGGAAATCCTAAATTTAATATGTTTTATTTAAGTAATAAGCCCTTTGGTGTTCAGTACATATATGATAAAGATGATTCTACAAAAGTTCAAACTAAGTTAATTTTTTCCCAATATGACGGTAAAGAGATTCTTGTCAGTAAACAAGAGTTTAATTTATCTGGTGATATTGTAACTGATAAAAGCAGAGTGAAAATAGAGCTTTTAAAGGACACGATTTCTTATGGTGAAAAAATAGTAATAGGGTTTACTTTGTCGAACCCTGAATTTGATAAGTATAGAATCCACGTTGGCAACTTTAGTAGAAGTTTAGAACTTATTGATAGTTCAGGTTATATAACCAAAGATGGTGTCGGGCATAAAGGGTATTTAGAGTTGCAGCCTGTTAAACTTGGTAAAAATGTAGTAAGAGGTTATATGGAAGATTATAAGATTGATAAGGTAAATAAAGATGGAAGTTATTCTACTATTGGTAAATTGAATAATTGGTTTGATATCGAGTTTTTTGTGGATGGTAAGTAAGCCTATTACCCACTAGTGCAAGTTTAGTATCCTAGTTCAAGATTAACAAAGTGTATCTTGGACTGTAAATGAGTTAAGTTTAAGAAAAAAGTAACAGACGCCCTGAGTAATCGGGGTGTTTTTTTATGGCTAAAAATAGGATGGAACAGTTTTTTGGGAAAACAGTCTAGGAAGAGGGTCTAAAAAGTAAAAACGTCCTGAATGTTCAGGACGTTTAGAGGTATTATTTATTGTTAACTTGTTCAATTGATCTCCAAGCGGGAATTGTTTTATTAAAACTCTTCTCTATTCCATCTACTTTAATTAATAAGTCATTCCCATCATGTGTGTTACCAATAAACTCAAATTTTACAGTTTTTTCATTAGTAAGTGTGGCCAAGTAGTGTTCGCCACTAGTAAGTGTAATTTTTTCCATAGTTGTGTTTTAAAAGTATAGTTTTCAAAAGTAATTTATAGCTCCCCCATATTTTTTTGGAAGAAGTCCTTGAATTTTTTGTTGGTCAGCATTTTGTCAATGATCTTAAAAACAGTCTGCCTGTCCTCTTCCTCTAGTTGCTGAATCAATCGCATCTGTTCAATAGCTGTTTTGTCTTCCAGTACTACCTCTTTAGGGAAAGAGCCGTCATGGTTTACAATCAAGTCCATAGTTGTATTAAAGAGCTGTGCCATCTTTTGTAGTTCCTCTACAGTTAAAGCCCTAGAACCCTTCTCAATCTTACTATAGGCAGATTTATCTACGCCAATATGATCAGCGACCTCAATTTGCTTAAAGCCCTTCTCTTCTCTTATGGTTTTAATGTTGTCTGCTAAGCTCATACTATAAAAGTAGCAAGTATAAACACTTTTGCAAAAATGTATCGCTAATCAAAACTTATTTGTTGTTATTAAAGAAACTAAAAACTATTTTTACAGTTGTCAAATTAACCACAACTATTTTTATGTCGAACCATAACACCACAGATGCGGAAAGCACAAAAGAGCGCACAGCCCCCTTGCTCGATACGAACAACCCCGAAGCGATGGTTTACCAGACCGAAGAACTACGGTTTACCCTGTTGGGCGGTATCAGGCTGGAAGGGTTGGACAGGTTAAGGGTCACGCTGAAAATAGAAGTCACCAACCGCAAGTTTGTACACTTTTTGAACAACCCGGAAATCGCCGACCTTGCATTAAGGCAGAATTTAGATTTATACAACGATACCCAGGTTGAAAAACTGATCAGGAAAACCGCCGACCGCCTTGAAGTAGGGAGCACGGCCATCGCCAAAGCCATCGCCGATATTACAGAGCAGGCCGAAAACTGGCGGCTGCACCAGATCGAAACACAAAACACCAGCACAGAGAAATACCGCAAAATCCCCACAGAAGAAGAGGCAGAAAAAGCAAAAGATTTTTTACAAAGCCCAAACCTGATGGCAAGGACAGGCGAAGCCATCGGACAAGCAGGCATCATAGGAGAAGCGCAAAACAGGCTGCTCATGTACATCATCTTTACCAGCCGTAAACTTAGACAGCCCCTGCATATCATCAGCTTAGGCAGTTCAGGCATTGGCAAAACCCACCTGCAGGAAAAAGTGAGCGAACTGATCCCCGACGAAGACAAACTGGAAATTACCAGCCTGTCAGAAAACGCCTTTTATTACTTCGGACAAAGAGAACTATCAAACAAACTGATACTGATCGAAGACCTCGACGGAGCGATGAACGTCCTGTTTCCACTCAGGGAACTACAGAGCAAAAAACGCATCAGCAAAACCGTCACCTTTAAAGACACAAGAGGCATTACCAAAACCATCACCTTAACAGTTGAAGGACCGATCAGCGTGGCAGGAGCAACCACAAGAGAAAGCATTTACGAAGACAATGCCAACCGCAGCTTTTTAATCTACCTCGACGAAAGCGAAGCCCAAGACCAAGCCATTATGCACTACCAGCGCCAAGCATCGGCAGGCACCATCGACACAGACACCCAAGACCAAATCAAAACCCTGCTCCAAAACTGCCAACGCATGTTACAGCCCCTCCATATCAAAAACCCCTACGCCCTGCAATTAGCACTACCAAAAGAAGTGTTCAAGCCACGCAGGACAAACAAACACTATTTAGACTTTATCGAAGCCGTCACCTTCTACCACCAATACCAAAGAGAACAGAAAGCAGACCAAGCAACAGGCGAAGTATATATTGAAACCACCTTAGAAGACATTGCAGAAGCCAACAAACTCATGAAAGAAATCCTGCTGCGCAAATCAGACACACTTACAGGAGCGTGCCGGAACTACTTCGAGAAACTGAAAGCATATTTACAGCACACAGGGCAAAACACCTTTGCCAATCGAGCCACCGCCCAGGCATTAAGAATGGCACACAGCACCGTCAAACGCCACCACCTCGAACTGTTACAGGCAGGGCTTACCAAACTCAAAGAAGACAAGAAAGAACAAACCCATACCTACGAGGTTACCACAGCACAGGAATACGAAACCCTTAAAACCCATATCAGCACAGTATTAGACCAGGTATTGCAAAAAGTAATTGCCGGCGGTGGCTCACCGCGCCCAGACCAGCCCAGTACAACAGCTGATCCGGTTAAACCGCTGAAAGACAATAAGAAAAAGCCATCAGCCCAGTAGGCCAGGCAAAACAACTAAGGACTAAAACATGAAACAACTCCCCATCACCTCACCGCACTACAGGTATGCCATGCAAGCCTTCAAAGAATGGCTGGACGTACTTGGCTATGCGGAAAGCACCGTGTACAAATTACCGCTCCACGTACAGGAACTGCTCCATTACTTCGAACAGCAGGGCAAAAGCCAGATCCATGATATAGACAACCAAACCATCAAAGAATACTACAGGCATTTAAAACAACGCAGCAACCTTACCCGTGGTGGCGGGCTAGGCAACGCCTCACTGAACAAACACCTGCAGGCCATCAGTGTATTTAGCGATTACCTGCGCCAGAGCGGCAGGCTGCCACTCCCCAAGCTCTATATCCCCAAAGAAGAACGTGACAGCAAAAAAATAGACACCCTTACCGAAGACGAAATACAACAACTCTACAAAGCCACAGACCAGTACGAAGCAGAACAAGAAAACAAAAACATACCACACCTCTATGAAGCCCTTGCCAAAAGAGACAAAGCCATGCTGACCATTTTTTACGGTTGCGGGCTTAGGCGCAACGAAGGCGTCCACCTTGACACCAGCGACATACTTACCGACAAACACTGTATCCACGTGCGCAAAGGCAAAGGGAACAAAGAACGCTTAGTGCCGATCAACAGTAAAGGCATGCAGTACCTTCAAGATTACCTCTATGAAAGCCGTCCCTACTTTATCAGGGACAACAAAGCAGAAATGTTTTTTGTGAGCCAACGAGGCAAACGCATCAACGGGCAAAGCCTGCTGCTGCGCCTCAAACAACTCATAGAGCGTACAGGCAACACGGCCTTACAGCAAAAAGAAGTCGGGCTGCATACCCTTCGCCACTCCATAGCCACCCACCTGTTAACCAACGGGATGCAACTGGAAGCCATCGCCAAATTCTTAGGCCACGACAGCTTAGAATCAACACAGATCTATACACACCTAACCCAGCAGGAAAATGAAGCATCAGGAAAATATGTACTTAGAGAAGTTTAGTGAATGGCTGACCCTGAAAGGCAAGGCACCCAGGACAACGGCAACTTACGCAAGGACAGTAAACCGCTTTTTACAATGGCTTGAAAGCGAAAACATAGAACCGGAGCAAGTAAGCTACGCCGATATACTAGCCTATATCAACCACCAGAAAAGCAAAGGCAACATAGCCCGGAGCTTACAGATCATTGCAGGGATACTCACACACTTTTATAGCTGTTTACAGCAAAACGGAGAAGTGAGCGAAAACCCTGCAAGCAATATCATTATCAAAGGAGTCAAGCGGAAAGCCTTCCATGAAATATTTACCACAGAAGAACTTAATCACCTCTATCAAAAACATGGCGAACTGATGAATGCCCCTGTGATACAAAAAGAAGGTGTCATGTATGCACATATCACCATCAGAAACAATATACTGGTCAAAAAAATGAACAGGGTAATCGTTGGCCTGCTGATCTACCAGGGCATCACCAACCATGAACTGGAACAACTGGAACTACAGGACTTGCAGCTAAAAGAAGGGAAAATACACATACCCGCAGGCAGGAGGAGCGGGGCAAGGGACATGAAACTGGAAAGCCACCAGTTATACGACCTGATGGATTACATCCACACCACACGTAAAGAAATACTGGCATCGACCGGAAAGCAAAGCACAAAAGTGTTTATCAGCGTTGGCGGAGCTGACACACTTAACAGCAACATGAAACGGATATCACAGGAGCTCAAAAGCATCAACCCGAAACTGGAAGATGTCAAGCACATACGCACCTGTGTAATTACCAACTGGCTGAAAACCTATAACCTGCGCCAGGTGCAATATATGGCAGGCCACAGGTACGTGAGCAGTACCGAATCCTACCAGCAGAACAACATCGAAGAATTACAGGATGATATAAGGAAATACCACCCGATCAGCTAAAACCCGGCTCAAATAAAACAAAACATTAACTTTACAAACCAGACAAACCATGACCATCAAATTGACAGCAAAAGACAAAATCAAAGTACTGTATCCCAGTGATGTTTACAGCATCATGAAAAAAATCTTGCTTAGGGAAAACAAGATAGACCGCAACAAAGAACACCTGTGGGTAGTAGGTTTGAATGGAGCAAGCACCATCCTTTTTATAGAACTGGTGGCACTTGGCAGCAGCAACACCGCCCCTGTAGAGCCTATGCAGGTATTTAGGGTTGCCGTACTAAAAGGAGCAACCAGCGTTATCCTTGTACACAACCATCCAAGCGACGACCTTACCCCGAGCAAAGGCGACAAAATGGTCACCGACAGATTAGTGCAATGCGGAAAAATCCTTCACATCAAAGTGGCCGATCATTTAATCATCACCGAGAAACAGCACTACAGCTTTAGCAAAACCGGCCTGCTTGCAGAAATAGAAAAGAACAGCGCATTTTTACTTGGAGACGAAAAGGAAGCGCAACTAAGAAGCCAGGCCGAAGAAATCGGGAAACTGAAAGGCAAAGACGAAGAAAGAAAATTAATCGCCAAATCCTTAAAAGCAAAAGGAATTGATATACAAACGATAGAGGAAACTACAGGCCTGAGTGAAGAAGAAATAAAAGGGCTGTAAACCAAAGCTCAAACAGCAACCTGCCATAGAGATGAAAACTGCAGACAGTGTCTGCAGAAATTTATGGATACATTTGGATACGTTTTGGATATATCCATAAAACCAACAGGTTTAAGCGCAGACGAAATAGGTAACCTTTAGTAAAGCTGAATAATCAAAAGATCATAAAGGATGGGATCAATAGAAAATGCGGTGTACAAGGCGTTTTTGACCGAGGTCAAAGAGAAGATTTATAAGGCGCAATACGAGGCCATGAAACAGGTGAACAAAACCCTGTTGTCTTTGTACTGGGAAATCGGCAAAAGCATAGTAGAGAAGCAAGCGCAGCACGGCTGGGGCAAATCTGTAGTAGAGACCTTGTCGAAAGACTTACAGGCCGAGTTCCCCGGCCAGCAGGGTTACTCCGTTCAGAACCTATGGTATATGAGACAGATATATCTTGAGTACAAGGATAATACAAAACTCCAACCACTGGTTGGAGAAATCAGCTGGAGCCATAATCTGGTGATCATGAGCAAGTGCAAAGACGATTTAGAGCGGGAGTTTTATATCCAAATGACCCGGAAATACGGCTGGTCAAAAAACATACTGATCCATCAGGTAGAAGGCAAAAGCTATGAGAAATTTTTGCTGAACCAGACCAACTTTGACAAGTCTGTACCGGAGCGATACAAGCACCAGGCAAAACTTGCGGTAAAAGACGAATACAATTTTGACTTTTTAGAGCTCACCGAAGAGCACAACGAAAAAGAGTTAGAGCTGGCCCTGATGAAGAACATCCGTAGTTTTTTAATGGAAATGGGCGGGGATTTTGCTTTTATAGGCAACCAGTACCGTTTACAGATAGACGGAGAAGATTTTTACATAGACCTGCTTTTATACCATAGGAAACTAAAATCATTGGTAGCGATCGAACTGAAAGCCGGTAAGTTCAAGCCGGAATATGCAGGTAAAATGAATTTTTATTTAGCAGTACTGGACGATACCGTAAAACAGTCAGACGAAAACCCTTCTATCGGTATCATCATCTGCAAGAGCAAGAGCAAGACAATTGTAGAATACGCCTTAAAGAAAACCTCCAACCCGATCGGTATCTCCAGCTATACGCTGACAGAGACACTGCCGAAAGAATACAAAGACCTATTGCCTTCACCGAAAGAAATAGAGGAAAAGCTGTCGGGTTTTATAGACAGCCTGAAAGAAGGGGAAGAGTAAGCCCTAAGCCCCGCACTCCCACAGGGCATAAAATCCAGCCGTGGCGCAGAAAAAGCGCCACTCCCCCTGTCTTTT
>CAZGYC010000126.1:0-8200 GCA_964530015.1 uncultured Limnohabitans sp.
AGAAGCTGGCTTTTCCCGTATAGAAGTTGAAGTCTTAGGGGGGTGGGATGCATCTCTGGCACAGATGATCGGGCTCTGGATTAAGAGGAGAGGAATTTCTAAGCCGAAGCAAAGGATTATCTATGCTTTTCTTAAGTATTTTATTTTGGCGCTTTACCGAATTGACCATAAAAGAAATGTACTTTCTGATCAAAACATGTTTACAGGTCTGGGTGTAATTGCATGGAAATAGTCCTATGAAAAAAAATATTGCCATTATAAGTCCAAACCAAAATGTCTATTCTGAGACTTTTATTCAGGCCCATAGAAAATTGGAAGGGGATATTTTCTTTTATTTTGACGGATATTTCCCAAATCAACTTGAGAACAAGGATGACCTCAAAATTTCTAAAAGAAAATACCTCGTATATTATTTTCTAAGGCAATTTGGATTAATAAAAGATAAAGGGATTAAATATTACCTTTTTAGAAAAAGTCTAAAGCGGCATAATATTCAAGTTGTCCTTGCCGAATACGGTCCAACGGGTGCTGAGGTTTGTGATATTTGTGAGAACTTAGGTATTCCTTTGATGGTTCATTTCCATGGTTTTGATGCCAGTAGAAAATCTATTCTGGAACAATATGGACATGGATATAAAGCGCTTTTTATTTACGTCACTCATGTCATCGTTGTATCGAAAGAAATGGAGAACAATCTTAAAATAATAGGTTGTCCTAGTCACAAAATTGTTTTAAATATATGTGGAGCAAATCCTATCTTCTTTCAAGTTTCAACCCAATTTGAATCCAATAGATTTTTATGTGTTGGTAGGTTTGTAGAGAAAAAGGCCCCTCATCTCACCATTTTTGCCTTTCACGAATTGGTGAAAAAGGGGTATGATGCTAGATTGGCTATGATCGGAGAAGGACCATTAAAAGGTCCCTGCATCGCATTGGCAAATGCACTTCAAATAGCAGACAAAATTGACTTCAAAGGGGTCTTAAGTCCAGAGGAAATTGCATGTGTTTTTGCTGAATCCATTTGTTTCCTACAACATTCTGTGACCGCAGCATCCGGAGAAACTGAGGGAACACCGGTCGCTGCGATTGAAGCGATGACTTCTGGCCTGCCATTAATTGTTACCAGGCATGCTGGATTAATTGATTTGGTAGAAAAAAGTCAAGCGGGATTCTTGGTAAATGAACTAGATATTGGGGATATGGCCAACAAGATGGAGTATATTCTCAACAATATTGAAAAGGCCAGGCAATTGGGAGAGGCTGGGAGAAGATATGCTAAGGAAAATCTAAGGATCGAAGATTCTTTGAATGCAATCAATAGCTTGATCAAAAAAATATAAAATGTCAAGGGCAATAAAAGTAGAAAACCTTTCCAAAGCTTATCAACTGGGACAGTTTGGCACCAATACCATTTCAGGGGATGTGCAGCGATGGTGGATGACAAGAATTTTGGGTAAAGAAGATCCTTTTCTCAAAATCGGGGAAAGTAATGACCGCAGCGTGAAAGGAGACAGTAATATTGTTTGGAGTCTTAAGGACATCAATTTTGAAGTTCAACAAGGGGAAGCTTTGGGGATTATTGGGCAAAATGGGGCTGGGAAATCCACCTTATTGAAAATTCTTTCTCGGGTTACTGCTCCCACCAAAGGTGGATTCAAAATCAAAGGTAGGGTAGCATCTATGCTGGAAGTGGGGACTGGCTTTCATCCGGAACTTTCGGGAAGAGAAAATATACTTTTAAATGGTGCCATCTTGGGTATGAGGAAGTGGGAAATCAAAAAACGCTTGGATGAAATTGTGGATTTTGCAGGAGTAGAAAGGTATTTGGATACCCCGGTCAAGCGCTACTCCTCAGGCATGTATGTGCGTTTGGCCTTTGCTGTTGCGGCCCATCTGGATGCGGAGATTTTGGTAGTCGATGAAGTATTGGCAGTTGGGGATGCTGAGTTCCAAAAAAAATGTATAGGAAAAATGGGGGATATTAGCAAAGGAGAAGGTAGAACAATATTGTTTGTTAGTCATAATATGGTTTCTGTACGAAACCTTTGTAAAAATGCAGTCTTTTTGGAAAACGGAATGATTAAAAATCATGGTAAAGTATTACACATCGTTGATGATTATATTAATTCTAATAAAAACAGAATCAAAAGCTCATTTCAAGATAGAGAATTAAGAAATACACGGGTATATATTAGGTCTTTTAAAATTTTATCAGAAATAATTACTGGTGCCGAATTTATGTTTGAAGCAGAGGTTTATTCTGAAATTGAATTAAGTTTGGAATTGGCATTTACCTTAAGAACCTTTGATAATCAACCATTATTTCAAATTTACTCAGGCCATTGTGGGGTGAATTTTAAAATCATTAAAGGAATGAATATTATCAGAGCAACTATCGATTCATTACCATTGATTCAAGGAGATTACCTTGGAAATGTATGGTTAGGGTCAAATGGTGTAGAATATGATTTTGTCCCAGGAGAAATAAAAATTACTGTTAGAGAAGGTTCAATTCGAAAAAATGGACCTGTATCGTCTAATAATGGTTATCCTATTATTTATGATGCCAATTGGTTAAAATTTAATTAACTATGATTGAGGAAAAGTATATAACGCAAGAAAGAGCACCTTTTTTCGAAATAGCTACTGATTTTATTGAGCAGACTAGTAAGGTTTTAGATGTGGGGTCAGGAGGCGGGGAGTTTTCTGAATTTTGTAAAAGAAATGACTTTTATCATTTCGATAGTAACAAAGATACAATTGATGCTTTATCCAAAAAATACAAAAATGTTTATCAAGGTGAATTACCCAATCTTCCTTTCCCAGATGAGTTTTTCAATGTTATTCATTGTAGCCATGTAGTTGAGCATTTACAGCCCGAAATACTATTTTCAACTTTAAAGGAATTTGATAGGTGTTTGGCTGGAAATGGAAACTTGGTGATTTCAGCGCCATTAATGTGGAATGGTTTTTACGATGATTTATCACATGTAAAGCCATATAGTCCTATTGTATTTAAAAAATATCTATGTGGGTCTAACAATTCATCTGCTACAAGACAACAGGTTTCTTCTAATTACAAAGTGGAGAGGCTTCAATATAGATACATGGATTCTCTTAAAGGACTAACATTTTATGATTCTTCAAGAAGTCTAACAAGTAGACTTTTTATTTACATATTTTCAAAGTTGAAAAGCAAAGGTTTAAGAGAACTGGTAGAAACTGGTTTTACCATTGTCTTGAAAAAACATGCATAATTATTTAGTTTCTATTGTAATTCCGAATTTCAACAAAGGTCAATTTCTAAAGGAAACACTTGAATCCATTATTAATCAAAATTACGAGAATTGGGAATGCATCATAGTAGATGACCACAGCACTGATAATTCATGGGGGATATTAACGGAATTTGCTGAAAAAGATAATCGAATAAATATTTTTAAAAGACCTGGCGAATTGTCCAAGGGAGGCAACTCCTGTAGAAATTTTGCACTTTCAAAAGCTAATGGAGAATTTATTCAATTTTTTGATTCTGATGATATTATGGAATCTGATCTTCTTGAAAGAAGGGTAGAAGTCTTAGTAGATTTGAAATTAGATTTTGTTGTTTCTGATGGTAGAATATCAAATGATGGTGTTTACTCTAACATAATCTTTTCTCCATTGGTAGTGTTTCCAGAGTTTTATAAAGGATTTTGTCTAATGAATCCTCCTTGGGTAGTTAACTCAGTTTTATTTAGGAAAGAATTTGTTAAAAAAAATAAATTGAGGTGGGATGAAGGTATTTGTGGTTTTCAGGATATGCATTTTAATTTTCAAAGCTATAGAGTAGCTAAAAAAGTAGGATTATTGTTGGATAAACCTGATTGGACTTGGCGAAAATTTACCGGAAGCGAACATGTTAGCCACACAGTTTTCAATTCAGAAAACTTTTCTTCTCTAAAAAAATACGTTTTAGACTTTCACCAATCCAATAAGTTTGAAAGGATATATATAGAAAAACTGATATTGGAAATCTCGATACTGGCAATAAAAAGATTTGGTTTATACTTCTTTTTGAAATTTTTAACTCCGCTTTATATCTCAGGTTTAACAAATTTTAATTTACTCTTGTTTTTTAAAAAACAATTGTTTTACAAATACCTATTAATGGTAAGGGGTGAAAAAAGGGAAATAATAGCAAAAAAGCTTAAAAAAAATTTCAGGTCGGAATCTGATGCTTTGTTTATTTATGATTCCCAGTTTGGAAAAATATCTATTGAAGAACATACCTCCCGATTGGCTAAATTGAAGGAGAGATTAGTAAAGCCATTGCTCAATGAAGACAAAGAAATTCACATCATAGTATGAGCTATAATCATGAAAAGAGGATAACCGATCTTTCCGGTCCCTCAAAAATTGTTGAGTATTTATATACTAATTATGAACCCAAGTCGATAATTGATATCGGTTGTGGATTAGGTGCATGGCTACATAATTTTCAGGAAAAAGGTGTCAGGAATATTTTTGGAGTAGATGGGTCATGGATCCATAAGGGGGATTTATATATTGATTCTCATTATTTTATAGAAGCAGACCTTAGAAAAGATTTTGCGCTTGATGATATATTCGATTTACTCCTTTGTTTGGAAGTTGCGGAACATTTGGAAGAAAAGTATGCTGAAAATCTAATTTCGAATCTGACAAAGATGTCAGATACCATTGTGTTCAGTGCCGCGATTCCAGGACAAGGAGGACAAAACCATATCAACGAAAAGCCACCTCAGTATTGGTTAGGTATTTTTGAAAAATTTGGGTTTTACCTTTATGAAGATTTCAGGGATAGGTTTTGGAATGATCCAAATATAGATTGGTGGTACAAGCAAAATATGTTTGTTTTTAAAAGAAGAATAGTTGGAGTAATTTCAAATGAAATTGAATTGATTTACAAAATCCATTATGAATTATGGGAGAGAGAGCTCCAGCAAAATCATTCACTTTGGAGAAAATTGATGGACACCAATCAAGGAAAGATTAGTTGGCGACAGTTATTGAAAATCATTTACAGAAAAATCACTAACTACCATCAAAAGGTTAATCGGGTTTAATGACTGTAATTTCCATTGTTGTGTTTATTTATAATCCAGATGAATGGATTATCAGTAGAGTTCTGAAGGCATTAACAGAATTGATCATCCCTCAAAATACTGATGTTGAATTTTTGCTGGTGGATAATAACAGCCAAAATAACTGGGAGCTTATTTTAGATAATGAATTCACTAATTTTCCATTTCGACGAATTATAGAAAAGAGGCAAGGCTTGACATTTGCAAGGCAAACAGGCTTTGAAAAATCCAATGGAGATTGGATTGTGTGTGTAGATGACGATAACGAACTAAACCGGGACTATTTGTTTTCATTATTGGCGCTTAGAAAACAATATCCAGAAGTTGGGGTTTGGGGACCAGGGGTTATTGATGTTGAGTTCCATAAAGATGCCCCAATATGGATAAATAATTTCAAAGCTTTTTTTCAAGAAAAGAATTTCGAAGATATTCAATTTGGTAATGAAAGGAGATGGATGAAATGTTATCCCCCAGGTACAGGTATGTGCTTAACTAGGGAAGTGGCTAATGCCTATTTGGAATTTTTGAAAATTGGAAGAATGACTGCCACAGACAGAAAAGGGAAATCATTGAGTAGTGGGGGAGATAGTCAGGTTGTTTATTCGGCGATTCTTATAAATAAGTCAGCAGGAGTTTCTCCCAGTTTAAAAGCAAATCATTTAACGAGTAAAAAAAAAACATCCTTAAGTTATTTGAAAAGATTGCAATTTGGTATTTATTCTTGCTCCCCAGTTCATGTCGAGGTTTTTCCCGAATTGAAAGAAGTTATCTTAAAACCTAGACTTAGTGAATTCATAGAACTGTTATTGAAGAACTTTTTAAAAAGCCGATTTGGAAAAAATATGTCCAAATTTCAATTGCCGCTTGCAAAGGAACTTGGTCGCATTTATGGCTATTATGATGTTAATCAATTATCTATTCCTTGGATTTATCGTTTTTTTATCAATAAGTTAAGGTTGAGATGATTATCATGAAATTTATGGGAGGGCTGGGAAATCAGATTTTTCAATACGCTTTGGGTAAAAAATTGGCTGAACTGAACAAGACCTTTTTGGTATCTGATATCCATGTATATAAAAATGATCCAGATAGAGATTTTATATTAGATAAATTTAATATAAAAATTAGGCACCTTCCTTGGAAAGTCATTAAGCTTTTAAATTCAGATTATACCCAGCAATTTGATAAGGTATTTCATACAGGTTTTTATCACGAGCTTTTGTTGGAAAATTCTTTGGAATCCAATGAAATCCCATTGAAAAAGAGTTTGTACTTAAGAGGATCATGGGGCTTTCGGAAATATTATGAAGATTATGTTGATAAAATTTCGAATGAAATTACACTAAAGGAAAAGTACAAAACAAAGGATTTCAATTCAGTTAATGAGAAGATTCAGAACTGTGATTCTGTAGGCATACACATAAGGAGAGGAGATTATGAAAAGACAGCGCATTATAGAAATTTTTATGGCTTATTATCACCAAGCTACTACTTGGCAGCGGTTGATTTTATCTTTGACAGTAGAGAAAACCCAAATTTCTTTATCTTTTCCGATGACATAGATTGGGTGAAGGATAATCTTTCTTTTTTAAGAGATTCGTTTTTCGTTTCCGATTTTATTGGAGCGGTTGATTACTTGGAATTTGAATTGTTGAAAAACTGTAAGCATCAAATTATCGCTAACAGCACATTTAGTTGGTGGGCAGCCAAATTGAACAGTAATCCTGAAAAAATTGTGATTCAGCCCCAAAGATGGTTTGCAGATCCAAAGCCCCAAGCTGGTTACGAAAAGGAAGAAGTATTTTACATCAAAGACACCATCAAGTTATAATGAAAATCATTCGAATAGTGACTGAACTCGACTTCGGTGGAGTGGAAAAGCATATGGAGTTGACCGCTGATGGGATGCTTGCTTATCCCAAGTTTCAGATGATTTTTTTGGCTTTGGGCAAGGGCGGACAAACCAGTAAGGTCTTGTCGGAAATGGGCTATCAGGTGATGGTATTGAATGAAAATCCCCAAATCCCCAATTTTAAGCTTATCCGAAAACTGATTCGGATTTTCAAGGAAGAAAAACCAGATGTGGTGCATTGTTCCAATGGGGAAGGAAATTTCCATGGGGTTTGGGCCGCTTGGTGGGCAGGGGTACCGCTTAGGATAGGAGAAGAAGTTGGGTTTCCCAATCACCATTCTTACTGGAAGCGGATATTCCGATTGACTTATACCAAAGCAAATAAAATCATCGCCATATCCAAAGCTGTCAAAGATAAATTGATGGAATTGGGAGAAGCTCCCGACCAAAAAATCGAAGTAATCTATTACCCAATGGGCAAACCCAAACTGGAAATTCCAAAAGAGGAAAAATTAAAAGTAGATACACTGATCAAACAATTGAAAGGAAAGTCTGTTAAAGAGCAGTTTGTTTTCATCACCACCTGCAGGTTGGTGGGGATCAAAAATTTGGATGGATTGATTAAAGCTCTGGCCACGCTTCAAACTGAAATAAAAGAAAAGGAGGTACAGTTTTGGATCATAGGGGAAGGACCTGAAAAAGATAGTCTCAAAGCCCTTACCATGAACTTGAGGTTGGATTCCCAGGTCCATTTTTTGGGATTCCATGCCAATGTCAATCTTTTTTTGATAGCAGCGGATGCCTTTATACTACCTTCCTTTTCGGAGGGTTTTTCCCTTTCTTTGGCCGAAGCCATGCAATTGGGCGTGCCCAGCTTGGCCACCAAAGTAGGTGGCCCAAGCGAAATTATCAAAGCCCATACAGGATCGTTACTGGATCCCAACGATCATGATAATATGGTTGCTCAGATGAAAACCATGGTAGAGATGGATAGTGAAGAAAGAGAGCAAATGGGCATCAGGGGAATGGAGGATGTGAAGAGCAGGTTTTCCGTTGAAATCTATACAAAAGCACTTACCGAATTTTACAGCGAGCAATTGAACCAAAAGAAGAAATTGGGGTGAGTTTCCGGATAAAGAATATTGGTGAAGAATAAGAGCATTCTTTTTGTCACATGGGATGGACCACATGTGAAGTATTTGGAGACACTGTTTTTTCCGATTTTCCGTAAACTTCAAGAGGA
>CAZGYC010000127.1:0-8180 GCA_964530015.1 uncultured Limnohabitans sp.
CCGGGATGAATGACGCTGTAGCCTGCATCTGGGTAAGCTTTGGCCCAGGCGCCAGGTGCTTTGGGAGCTTTGGTGGCTTGGTATTTAAACTCAAATGCGCGGAGCTCGTCTCCAGCCTCTTCCACCCAGTCGATTTCCTGCTGGTCGTAGGTCCTCCAGAAATAGTTGTTGCAGCGCATATGGCTGTAGTTCTGGAATTTCATGCGCTCCACGGCCAGGTAGTTTTCCCAAAGTTCGCCCACATCCGCACGGAGGTCCAGGCGGTAGAAGTTTCGGATGATGGCGTTTCGGACGCCGTTATCATAGAAATACCAGCGGCTTCTTTTCACGATTTCCTTGCGGAGGTTTCTGCTGTATCCGCCGATTTTGAATAGGACGAATACTTTAGACAGCAGATCCAAATAGCGCTCCACGGTGTTTTTGGACATGCCGAGCTGTGTGCCGAGTTCTTCCAGTGAGACTTCTTTTCCCACTTGGAAAGCCACCAGCCGGAGCAAGGAATAGAGTTTGTCGGAATTTTTCACCCCGTCCACCATCAGAATGTCCTTCAAGAGGTAGTCGTTCATGATCTGGTAGAGGTAGTCTTCCTTGTCTTTCCAATCCGGGTAGCGGGTGAGCTCCGGATAGCCCCCGAAGATCAGACGTTCCTCACGTTTTTCTGCTGTGGTTTTGAAGTCTTCGGTTTTCGCAAATTCCATCTGTGCCAGCGGATAGAGAAACAGCGTGTTTTTCCTCCCCACCAAGGGCTCTCCGACCTGCTGGTGCATGTCAAAAGAAGACGAACCCGTAGCGATGACCTGGATCCCCTCGATGCTGTCCACGATCAGCTTCAGGATCAGCCCGATCTCAGGGATATGCTGTGCCTCATCGATGACCAGCAGGGTTTTGCCGGCCAGCAAGCGGCTGTAGTTCGCCACGGACCTTTCCTGCAAGAGCACCGCATCCAGCACGTCTTCCCCGTTGAGGACCAAGGTTTGCAAGGGATCGACTCCCTTGGTAAACTGGCGTACGAGCGCGGTTTTCCCCGACCGTCTTGGGCCGAGGATCATCAGAACCTTGTTGGACCTGAGCTTCCTGTCGAAATCGGCTTGAAGCGCTCTGGGGATAGGTTGCACTGCTTATCTCATTGAAATACAGTACAAAGTAATGCAATTCTCTTGTAAATAAAAAGTCAACTGACTAAATTAATGTAAATTACGTCAGTTGACTGACTAAATTAATGTAAATTCCGTCAGTTTGATGACTCAATTAATGGAAATTCCGTCAGTTACAGTGAATGCCTGAGTCGGCTGTGGAACCGCCATTGGGTGCGGCTGTCTGGATTGCTGCTGTCGGAATCCCGCTCCGAAGACCCTCTAAGCAAAGAGCCCTCTTTTCTTTGTGAAGGCAGGCTTGGACGATAATGGCCAATTGTGTTTGCCTTTTGCTTTCCCGTGTATGCCAGCGGGTTCTTAATGCGTTGAAATACATCGCTTTAAAAGTCACTGACAGTTCTCGTTATTTTTCTAGCCCTTCAAATTCACAAATCAGACGGTTTTGGCCTTTGACTGGCACAACGGATTATTTTGAATTGATCATAAGGATGAATTCCTGAACAGAAATGGCCGGGATAATGGAGGCTTTGAAGTCTTTGAGATTCCGGGTAACAATGAAATCAAGCCCGGTAATTTGCCCGGCAGTCGCAATTTGAAGGGCATCTTCGAAATCCTTATGAGGCGATTTGAGTGCGGTTCTTAAGGCTATTGCTGTCACATTGACAACAGTGATCATTTCTCCCATCTCTAAAAGGATAGTCCTCAATTCAGTGTCATTCTTAAACTTCTTCAACACATAATGCGTGGTTGCAATGACGTGAGTCGAAGTGAAAAGCTGAATTTTCCCGCTTTCAGAAAGTTGAAAAAGCTGGACAGCTTCCTGTGTAAAAGGCGGCCTTTTGCCCAAAAAATCTATTAGAATATTAGTGTCGAGAAAAGCATTCATTTTAAATGCTTCGCTTCCAGATTTTTCCTTAGTTCGTCCTTATAGTCAAAATCTGCCGGCAGCTCAATTTTTCCTGAAATCCGGCTAATTCGCTCAGAAACCCCGGAAGAGAGGGGTTTTTCAGTCAAATTTTCAAAGAAATTCTCCACCATGCCCGACAGACTTTTTCCTGTCTGCTGTGCATAGATTTTGGCTTTTTCTATGACCGCTTCATTTAGCGAAAGGGTGAGTTTTTTGTTCATGGTACGTACGATTTGGATAAATATACGTATAAAATTTTCCGAAAGTTCCTTCCACATCCAAAGGCTTGGATCCGAAAATTCCGTCTGTTTCCCTGTGGTTGATCGTCTTCTTTCTACAGATTCCACCAATAGGTAAACTTCAACACAATCGACCGGTCTTTTACATTGAATGGATCGGGAAGGTAATTGTCCGTATAGACGATATAGATGTCGGAAGCGGGCTTGAACCGCCATTGAAAGCGGGTATTCAGATTGATGTTGTCGATCTGCTCATTGTACTGGACGAACGCGGTAAAGAAGAGCGTATTGGTCATCGTGACATCGATCCTCGGGCCGACGAGCAGGTAATCGGTGGTGCCCCAGGGTTCCGAAAGGATGATTTTGTTGTAGGTGGTGCTCAGGGCCAAACTCACATAGGGTTGAAAGCGGTAGCCCAAATCCGTGGTGAGCGTGTAAAGCTCTCCGTCGGCATAGTAGCCTCCCATTCTGGTCGAAAAGCCGTACGTGAATACACTTTGCGGCTTTGAAACATACTCGGTTCTCCAGCTAAAGGCATAGTGATCGGAACCCACCGGCAATTTTTCGTTGCCAGAATTGGTGGGGTCAAAGGGCGCCTGCAGCTTTACAAAGTCGTAAATCAGGTAGGTAGCCAGGTTGCTTTGGCTTCGGAAGCGGACGTTGTAGGAGACAAAAGAATTGTTGTCGGTATGGACTCCTTTCGTGTTGTAAAACAACGTGGAGCTCGCATCGGGCCCGTGGCTCAGGATTTTCTGGCTTTTGGGAAACCAGCGGTAGCCCACAAAGGGATTGACCTTGTAGAAACCCCGACGTGGTACATAGCCGACCTCTGCGGTGTAGTTTTCGGACACGTACTCATGCTGCCAGCTCCAGGTCAGGTTTCCGGCGGCGTATTTGAGGTTGGCGGCATGGACAAAGCCCTTGCCCGAATTGTCGGGCGCAAAGCTTTGGAGCACCATCGCCTTGCCGGTCCAGATGTTGTTGGCAGAGGCCAGGTTGTACTCCAATCCCAGGTTTCTGTTGAATTGGGAATAGACGGGATTTTCCGAAGTGGAATCCGGATTGTAGTTGAGGCTTTGCTTGTTGACGAAGATTGCCCCGATGTTGGATCTCGCCCCGACTTGGCGCTGGAGGGCCATCACGGTGAAGTTTTGGGAAGGCAAGGCAGTTTCTTCCACGTCTCCTGTCTGCATGTTCATCGCGCCGATTCGCCAGTCTTTGTTGATCTTGCCGCTCAGTCTTGCTCCAAACTGAATGGGCGCATTCAGGCCGATTCTTCGGGAGAAAAAGGGACGGATGGTGCTGTAGCCAAAACCGGCAAACAGGTCTCCGTTTTCCAGAAAAAACTGCCTCCGCTCGGGAAAAAACAACTCAAACCGATCCAGGTTGGTCACCTGCCGATCCACCTCCACCTGGGAAAAATCCGGGTTTACCGTCAGATCCAGGTTGAGTGAGGAGGTCAGCGAAATCTTGGCATCCACTCCCACTTCGCGGCGGTATTCGGCTGGCCCTTCATTTTGGAAATCCCTGCCCACCCCGCCCAGCAGATAGGGAATCACGGAAATATTCGCCCCGGCGTCCGGAGGTGGATTGTCCCAGACCAAGGTGCCGGTATAAGCAAGAGAGGCCGAAGGAAACTGACGGGGTACAGGTGCCCAACCGGACTTTTCGGTGGTCTTCAGATCCATGCGGCTGAAGTTGATCCCCCATTCGGTGATTCCTTTTTTGTAGCGGATGGACTTGAAGGGAATCGCCGCCTCAAAAACCCATTTATCTTCGTAGTTTTTCACTTTGGAGACCCACTTGTTGTCCCAACTGAGGTCCACCGCACCGCCGTTGTACATCTGTCCGTCCCACTGCGCTCCGGCGGCATTGGCCCCAAAGGAAAACCCGTTGGTCAGGTCATCAAAGGGATCCATGAAGAGGAGGAAATTGTCGTTTTTCCCGAAGTTAAAATCCCTCCTCAGCGACTCGACCATGTAGGGGCCCGCGACGGCGTGGTGATTGACCACGATCAGATAAAGATGGTCCGCGTCATAGCTCATCCTCACGTCTGTTTTCACCTGTGCAAAACTGGTGTCCATGGGCGTGATCATGAAAAAATCCGTGGCCACCTCGGCATCTTCCCAGGCCTTTTCGTCCATGATCCCGTCGATGAGAATCGGCGACGAAGCCTCCCTGATTGCCAGCCGGTATCCTGCGTTGATTTTTTGCGCGGCAAGCGGGCCTGCCAGACTGAGGGCCAGCAAAACAAAAAGGAACAGAAATCTCATGGATTGGGTCACACGTTCAGGGCTATCGATCCCGGCTGTCGTCCGGAGACTGTTGCAAGGTAATCTATTGCTTGATCCGGTAGGCAAAGGTCAGGTTGGACTGTCTTCGCAGCATTTGGGATTTGCCTTCCGTGTAGAAGTTGTATCCTTCGGAGATGTAGCGGTTGATCCGGGAGTTGAAGATGTCCGTGACATTCAGGACAAGCGTTCCCCGGTCTTCGAGGATTCGCTTGCTGGCTGATAGATCCATGAAGAAAATCCCCTTTCTGTATCCCTGGGCGGTCTTTTGCTTGGCATCGTAATTGGCCCGGACCTGGATGTCCCAACCCTTGCCAAAGGTAAATCTGGAAGTCTGGCGGAAGAGCCAGGAGTAGGTTTTCCTCAACTCGGTCTGTCCGATGTTGCTTGCGTCGATCCGGGCGTGGAAGAAGTTGGCGTTGAAGTCCAGCTTCCACCAGTCTTTCACCCGATAGTCCCCGCTGAATTCCACGCCGAAGGACTTCTCCCCGGTCAGGTTGTAGGGGGCGGTCACCGAAAATCCGTCGTCGTTGACCTGCCGGATCCGTTCGATTTTGTCCACGGTATTCCGGAAATAGACCGTGGAAAAGAGCGTCGCTTTTTCGAAGTATTTGATGTGGCCCAATTCGTAGGCATCGGTGTATTCGGGATTCAGGTCGGGATTGCCGCTGAAGAAGTTCCGCTGGTCGGAAAAGGTCACATACGGGCTCAGGTCGTTGTAAACCGGCCGCCGGATTCTCCGGCTGTAGCTGAGCTGGAAGGCATTTTCCTCGGATACGTTGTAGGTCAGATGTGCCGAGGGGAAGAAATTCGTGTACTCGCGCGGGTTGCTTTCATTGGTCTCCACCAGGATCGTTTCTACCACGGTATGCTCGGCGCGGAGACCGCCCTGATAGCTCCATTTCCCCGTTTCGTTGCCAAGGATGCCATAGGCCGCAAGGATGTTTTCGTTGTACAGGAAGATATTGTCCAGGCCGGGAATGGTCACAAAGTCCCCGGATTCATCCTGCTCCTGAACCAAGTAGTCATTTTCCATCTCCCGAAAGCTGGTACGGATCCCTGTTTCGAGTTTTCCTTTGGTGGCGAAGGGCTTCACGTAGTCCATCTGCAGGAGGTATTGGTTTTCGTACTCGTCATTCAGGGAGGTTTGGACCAAGTCTTCGGCGGGTATCGGTGTGTCGTCGGGAGCAAAGGAATATTGGGTGAATAGCTGGTCGGACCGCTCCCAATAGTTGAGATAGGTAAAAGACGCCGTGAACTCGTGGCCTTTTTGGGCAAAGGTCCGCTTGTAGTTGATGATCGCTTCCTTGTTTGGTTCGTCTTCGGTCTCGTCCTGTCGGCGAAGCGAGTAGCCCAGGTAGTCATCGAAACTGTTCAGATAGTCGTTGTAGCGGATGTCCGTGAGCCGGTGGGCATCACTCCTTCTCCAGAGGTAGGAGAGCGTCAGCACGCTGTTTTCGTTGAAATAATAGTCCAATCCTCCCCGCAGGTTGTTGTTCAGGCTCGTTACCGTGGAGGAATTGTTTTGGCTCAGGATCGAGGTGGTTCCGTCCTCGTTGTACACCTCCTGGTAGAGCTCGCTGATCCCGGGCTGTTTTCTGTAAGAAAGGCCGTAGTTGACAAACCAGTTGATTCGGTTGTGCCGGTAATTGAGGTTGGCCGTGAAGCCTGTATTCAGGGGATATCCGGCGATCACCTCAAAGGAGCCGTTGAATCCCTGCTTGCTGTCCTTCTTGAGGATGATGTTGATGACCCCCGCCATCCCCTCCGCTTCATATCTGGCGGATGGATTGGTGATCACTTCCACACGCTCGACCATGTTGGCGGGCAATTGCCGCAGTCCGGCGCTTCCCTTGAAGCTGACCAAGCCGGAGGGCTTGCCGTCGATCAGGATCCGCACGTTGGAGGAACCCCGAAGGCGGACGTTTCCATCCGGATCCACGGCCACCGAAGGCAGGTTCATCAGGATGTCGGAGGCATTGCCCCCGGCATTGGCGAGGTCTTTTCCCACGTTGAAGATCCGCTTGTCGAGCGAAAGCTCCATGATGGTCTTTTCCCCCTGCACGACCACTTCGCTGAGATCTGAGGCAGTGGTGGCCAGCCCGATCTCACCCAGATCCTGATTTTGGTTTTCCCGGGAAAGTGTGAATCCTTCCGTTTTGTGGGCTTCATAGCCCATAAATTCGATCAAAGCGTAGAATTTCCCGAAAGGAAGGTCAACGGTGTATTTGCCGTTTTCGTCGGATATCCCGCCTCCGACCAGACTGTCTTTTTCTGTATACACGCCGATTGTAGAAAATGGAAGCGGTTCAGAAGTGGATTTGTCAAGAACGGTTCCCCGGATTTTTCCCCTGTTTTGCTGGGCAAGGGATTGGGTGGTGACTACCAGAAGTAGTATCCAAAGAATTAGTAGGCTTTTTGGGAAAATGGGCTTCATAGGTTTGGGTATTGGAGGCAATTCTAAAATTAATTCAGCTTGTCCGGCCGGAATTTAGAATGAAACGGACTTTGACACAGGCTAAATTTGACAAATGGCAAAAAAAAAGGTTTCCGCAGGGGAAACCTTTCCAATGCCCAATTTGAAAGCGGTCAGACTTCCATCGTGACCAGATAGCCGGTGTACAGGAGGTAAACGGAAAGCAGGATGATGGCCTCCCACCGACCCAGTTGTTGTCTTCTGCCCGTAAACATGGCAAAAAACAGAAATATCGTACCGCCGACCAGAAGGTAGATGTCCGTGTTGAAGGCCGGGTTGTAATCCAGGGGTCGGATCATCCCGCTTACCCCAAGGATTAAAAACACGTTGAAGATATTTGAACCGACAATGTTGCCGATGGCGATGTCGGCGTTTTTCTTCAAGGCAGCCACCACGGAAGTGGCCAGTTCCGGCAGACTGGTGCCAGCCGCGACGATGGTAAGCCCGATGATTTTTTCACTGACTCCGAGGGATTCGGCCATGGCCACGGCGTTGTCCACGACGAGTTTTCCCCCTCCTACCAGTCCGGCCAATCCGGCCAGGATCAACACCCAGATCTTCAGGTTGGAGTAGTCTTTGCTCTCGATTTTTTCCACGGATGGATCAGACTTGAGCTGCGTAGCCACGTAGTAGAGGAAGCCCGCAAATAGCGCAAGCAAAATCAAGGCATCATAACGGGAAAGGTGGGGAGGATCAACCAGGAAATAATTGTTTGCCAGCAAAAAGATGACAATTGCGGCAAGCAATGAAAAAGGGATTTCTTTCCATACGGTGCTGGACTGGACTGCCAAAGGCGTAATGAGTCCGGCAATGCCGAGTATGGCAAAGAGGTTGAAATTGTTGGAGCCGATGATGTTTCCAAAAACGATATCCGGAAAGTTTCCCGATGCCGCAACGGCATTGACGACCAATTCAGGGGCCGATGTCCCAAAGGCCACGATGGTCAAGCCGATGGCAAGATCCGAAACATTGTATTTTTTGGCCAGTACAGAGGCTCCGTCCACGAGCCAATCGGCTCCCTTGACCAAAAGCAAGAGCCCAATTGCAAGTAATACAAACTGTAAAATCATAGGTTAAATGAAGTGGTGGATAGGAATGGGATGCTTGTTTTTTTAAAATTTTCCCAAGATACATTTTAAACCCATTTTATTTTGAAAGACAGGCCGGTGAAAT
>CAZGYC010000128.1:0-8175 GCA_964530015.1 uncultured Limnohabitans sp.
AGACAAGAACCGAGAGACAAGAGCGATGCAGCTTCCGGAGAAACGGCATAACGGGAAAATCATCGATCAGTCCCGCCATGAATTCCCTCCAGCTTCAGTTGGAGGAGGGGCACAATTCCCCCCAAATCAGTTGGGGGATGGGATTTTTCACTAACTTATCCGGGACTTTCCGGGGAGGGGCGGCGCATGAGCCCGCAGACCCTCCTTGGTTTTTCGGCAGATTTGCATCACAAATAACTTTTTTTGCATTTCATACATGCATAAAGGAGTTTTTGTGCGTAAATTACCCCCTTTCTAACCCCCGGACTATGGGTCCAGCTCTACCCGCGCCTGGCAGGCTCCCTCACCGCCCCGATCCCACATCCGCTTCCCCACAGGGAGCGGGGGATGCTGCCGTGGCCGATGCAGTGGGCAATCCTGCCGCCGGGGTCGGTGTCTTCACCGATCCCTGGCTCCCGCCGGAGTCGGTATCCCCACCGACCCCTCCATCCCATCCCGCCTATCGCCTTTTTTCCCGCCTTTTCCGCAAACCGCTCGGCACGGTCCTCGGCCTGCTGGGCCTGCTGCTGCTGCTGGTCCTACCCGGTGAGGCGATGGCGCAGTGTGGTGAACCCGAAACTTTCACTAGCAGTGGCACTTGGACTGTTCCAGCCGGAGTGACATCGATTACCGTGGAGGCCTGGGGTGGTGGCGGAAGAGGTGGACATCGGACCTCCGGAACCGCTTCCTATGGCGGCGGGGGTGGTGGGGCATATTCCAGAAGGGTGATTTCGGTAACTCCCGGACATAGCTATGCTTATGTCGTAGGATTAGGAAGCAATTCCACCGCTGCTGGAGGATCCTCGCGGTTTTACCAGACTTTTCCCGCCCCTCCTGGACCTGACTTAGTATTGGCTTTAGGGGGAAACTCGGCAGGGAACAACTCTCCAACTGGAGCAACAGGCGGTGCTGCAGCCTCGGGCGTGGGTGATGTGAAGTATAGTGGCGGAAATGGTGCAACTTCCACAAGCTCAGCAAGCGGAGGCGGTGGATCGTCTGCCTCACCCACATCACATGGAACCCCTGGCTCTGTCACTGCAGGGGGGACAATAACCGGAGGTGGAAATGGCGGAAATGGTACCAGCGCCTTATTGGGAGGGGACGGTGCCGCTGGCCAAGATCCTGGTGGCGGCGGTGGCGGCGGAAAAAGAACAATATTAGGGGGTGGTTCAGGCGGAAGAGGCGGAGACGGCCAAATCAGGATCACCTACACCATCACTCCCCCGACCGCAGGAACCATTGCAGGAGCACAGACGGTCTGTAGCGGTGGCGACCCGGTAGCTTTTACAAGCACCACAGCCGGGACAGGCGGAAGCAGCTACAGATGGGAAAGTGCCGTAAGTCCGTTTGACTCCTGGTCCCCGATTGCTGGTGCCACCGGGGCCACCTACGATGCCCCACCGGGACTGACGGTGACCACACAATACAGAAGAAGAACGGTAGCCAGTCCAACCTGTGAATCAGTACCCACGGCACCCATACAAGTCACGGTCCAAAGCCTGCCTACCGCGGGAGCCATCGCTGGAGTACAGGCGGTCTGCAGCGGCGGCGACCCGGCAGGTTTTACAAGCACCACAGCCGGAACGGGCACCGGAACCATCAGCTACAGATGGGAAAGTGCCGTAAGTCCGTTTGACTCCTGGTCCCCGATTGCTGATGCCACCGGGGCCACCTACGATGCCCCATCGGGACTGACGGTGACCACCCGATACAGAAGAAGAACGGTAGCCACGGGTAGTGTAGTTTGTGAATCAGTACCCACGGCACCCATAGAAGTGACCATCAGCCCCAACAAATCCGCTGACGTCCCCACGGCCGCAACGGTGTGCGCGGTGACGGGTACTGTCAATATGGTCCATAACACCACCAGCGTGACGGGTATCGGTACTGCCACGGGGCTTCCCACGGGAGTGACCGCTTCATTTTCATTGGTGAACAATACCATTACGATCTCAGGCGCTCCCACCCAACTGGGTACCTTCAACTATTCCATTCCGCTGGATGGCTGCGGCCCGGCTGCCAATGCGACGGGGACCATCATGGTGAACAACTGTGCCTGTGAAGAGATCTATACCAGCGATGGCTCCTTTACCGTTCCGGCCGGAGTGACCTCGATTACCGTGGAGGCCTGGGGCGGCGGGGGAAGAGGCGCTACAATGTCATCAAGCGGGCGAGGCGGTGGCGGCGGCGGCGGAGCATATTCCCGATCTGTGATTTCGGTAACTCCCGGACATAGCTATGCTTATGTGGTAGGATTAGGAAGCAATTCCGCCACTGCTGGAGGATCCTCGCGATTTTACCAGACTTTTCCCGCCCCTCCTGGACCTGACTTAGTATTGGCTTTAGGGGGAAACTCGGCAGGGAACAACTCAACAAACGGAGCAACAGGCGGTGCTGCAGGCCCTGGCGTGGGTAATGTGAAGTTTAGTGGCGGAAATGGTGCAAACTCCTCCTCCTCGATCTTTGGAACCACCGGAAGCGGAGGCGGTGGATCGTCTGCCTCACCCACATCAAATGGAACCCCTGGCTCTGTCACTGCAGGGGGGACAATAACCGGAGGTGGAAATGGCGGAAATGGTACAGATACAAATGGTACACCTGGCCAAGGCGGTTTTTCTCCAGGAGGAGGTGGAGGAGGAGCCAGAAGAAATAGTGGTACTGTAAACGGCGGCACAGGGGGTGACGGCCAAATCAAAATCACCTACACCATCAGTGCCGGAACCTTGGGCGGCAACCAGCCTGTGCAACTATGCGAGGAAACCACGACCACGCTTACCTCCACCGTGCCAGACGGCATCTGGTCCTCCAGCAACGACGACGTTGCCACGGTTACCGGTCTAGACGAATTCACGGGAATCGTCACCGGAGTCGCTCCGGGCTCGGCCGTCATCAGCTATAGCATTCCCGTACTGGGCTGTGGCATTGCCACCGCGACACGGACGGTCATTGTGTCCGAGTCGCTCAAGGGAACCTTGAATGGCATCGATGAACTGTGCGTTGACGGCACGTTCCAGTTCTCCTCCACCGCTACCAACGGGACTTGGTCATCCAGCAATGACGGCGTCGCCAAGGTCAGCCCTACCGGGCTCGTGACCGCGATGGGTCAGGGTATGGCGACCATCCTCTACACCCTCCCTCCCAGTGGGGGCTGTCTGTCTTCTGTGCTCGAGCATGCCATCGAAGTGTTCGACCCGCCCAGTGCGGGAACCTTGAGCGGTGACCCGGTCTGCGTCGGAGGCACTTCCACCTTCTCCTCCACGGCATCCGGCGGCACCTGGTCATCAAGCGATGACTTGATTGCCACCATCGATTTTGAATCGGGGGAGATTTTCGGGGTAGCCCCTGGCTCCGCGACAATGACCTATACTGTGGTGGGTACCGGAGGCTGTGCCGATGCCACGGCCACCCGGGATGTCACCGTGACCGCTGCGCCTGATGCGGGGATCTTAAGCGGTACACCGGAGCTGTGTGTCGGAGGTGAGTTCTTTTTCTCCTCCACCACATCCGGCGGCACCTGGTCTTCAGACGATGACTTGATTGCCACGGTCGATCCTGCGACAGGGCTCGTCACCGGGGTGGCTGTGGGCGACGCAACCCTCACCTATACCGTACCGGGTAGCGGGGGCTGCGGCAATGCCACGGCTACGCTCCCCGTCACCGTACGGGCATTGCCAACGCCAACTTTCACCGCACAAGCCGCCGCCGAGGTCTGCCTCGATGAGCCCGTTACCTATACCACTGAGCCGGATATGCTTATCTATGCCTGGATCTTTCCCGGCGATGAGGACGACGACTACGAAATCATCTCCGGAGGGGGGGAATCAGACCACAGCGTGACCCTGGTCTGGAAATCTACCGGATCCAAGCAAGTGGGGATCAACTACCTCAACCCCAATAATTGTGCGGCGGTGGCTTGGGTATTTTCCGATGCCAGCGAGGTGCTGCCCAATACCTCCCTCGTTTCCGAAAGCCTGGCGGGACAAGCGAGCTGTGACGGGGAGGATGACTTTTCCCCCATCTCCGTGACGGCCTCCGGGCCGGGAACTTTCCACTACCAATGGTACAAAACCCCCTTTCTTTCCACGAGCGGGGGGGCTCCCGTGGGAACTGACGATCCCGCCTACACCCCGTCCCAAGACGATTTTCTCTTTAACGGCATTGGCGATGAAAATCCGCTCTACTACTACGTGGTGGTGTCCCAGGAGGACGGATGCGGCGATCCGGTCACTTCCAGCGTATCGGGGGCTTTTGTAATCAAGGAATTTATCGAAATCACCAGTGATCTGGATCCCGATGATGATCAGGTGGAATGCTTTGAGGATGGATTTGATCCGATCTCTGTCACTGCCACCGGTTCCCCTTTGACCGGGGAATCTGATTTGACCTACCAGTGGTACAGCAATACCACCCAGGACAACAGCGGAGGTACACCCGTCCCCGGAGCCAATGCTGCCGAATTCACCCCGCCGTCCAACACTGCATATTTCGTCCCTTACTACTATTATGTGGTGGTGACAGGCTATTGTGAGTCTAAAACATCGGCTGTTTCCGGTGAATTTATCGTAACACCGCCAGCCACGACGATCACTGTGGATTTGGATCCCGACGTCGACGATAAAGTCCACTGCTTTGACGGGGACTATACTTTCCCCGAACTGTCCGTTTTGGCAATAGGCGAAGGAGATGTCACCTACAAATGGTATCGTAACGACTCCCCGGAAAACACCGGAGGCACCGAGATCCCTGGGGAAACCGAAGCCACCTTTACCCCCCAAGCCGATGTCGCCGGCACTTGGTACTACTATGCCAGAGCTTCCAGCGACTGTGGCACCGTGCCTTCGTCCGTGTCCGGGAAATATGTTGTGAATCCCCTGACCGAGATCGACGAGGAGCACCTGAACGGACAGACGATCTGCGAGGGGGAGGCTTTTGACCCGATCTTTATCTCAGTGGAGGCCATCGGGGAAGACCTGAGCTACCAATGGTACAGCAACACTTCCCCCTCGACTGTCGGTGCAACCGAAGTGGGAGACGACTCTCCCAGCTATCAGCCATCGCCAAGTTTGGCTGGGCCAATGTACTATTACGTGGTGGTAAACAGCCACTGCGGGCCTGTGGTCACTTCCGGCTTCTCGGGAGCGTTTGTCGTGACTCCCAACATGGGCGTGACGGATGTCGCTGCCGACCAAACGGTCTGTATCAATGCCGCGCTTGGTCCGGTCATCACCCATACCACCACGCTGGCCACGGGCATCGCCAATGATGGCGTACCCGGTGCCAACGGGCTGCCTCCGGGAGTTTTTGCAACCTGGGCAGGAGACAACATCACCCTCTCGGGTACGCCAACCTCGGCAGCCGGAAGCCCCTATACCTACTCCATCCCGCTGACGGGGGGATGCGGAACCGAGACCGCCACCGGAACCATCACCGTCACGCCCGACATGGGGGTGAGCTCTGCCGCTCCCGACCAAACGGTCTGTATCAACGAGGAGCTGCTTCCTGTCATCACCCATACCACCGCGCTGGCCACGGGCATCGCCGATAACGGCGTACCCGGTGCCAACGGACTGCCTCCTGGAGTCTCGGCCACTTGGGCGGGAAATACGATCACCATCTCGGGCGAAGCTACCGCATCGGGCACCTTCGCCTACTCCATCCCGCTGACGGGGGGATGCGGGATCGTGGCCGCCGCCGGAACCATTACGGTCCACCCCAAACCGGCAATCGACGACCTCGCCTATCCGGGCGGTCCGGTGTGTCCCGGGGAGGAATTTTCCTTTGTGCCGATTGACGGCACGCATGGTCTGGTTCCGGACGGAACGACCTATTCCTGGTCTATCCCTTCCATGGGCCCGGGGGTATCGGGAGGCACGTCAGGTACCGGAGCAAGCAGCATTACAGGCACACTGAGCAATTCCAGCGATGTGCCGGGAACCGCTACCTACACGGTGATCCCGACATCGGGACTCTGCACGGGAGATCCCTTTACGCTGACGGTGACCGTCAAGCCTACGCCTACCGTCAACCCGGTACCCAATCAAGCTCCTGTGTGTAGCGGTTCACCCTCCACTGCGGTCAATTTTGGGGGAAATATGGATGAACCGGATGTGGAATATCATTGGACCAACAGCCATCCGTCCATTGGATTGCCGGCTTCGGGCACGGGAGATATCCTCTCGTTTATAACTGAGAATACGGGGTCAGCCCCGATCACCGCCACAATCACCGTGACACCCGTAGCCAATGGCTGTCCCGGCCCGGCACAGGAATTTACGATCACCGTGAACCCCACGCCCATCGTCACGGTAATACCGGACTATTGCGCCCCAGGCGGAAACGTCGAATTGGTAGCCACTTCCTCTGTACCGGTCACTTGGGCATGGAATACGCCGCATGTCCCTTCGTTTGGAACCACGTCAAGCGTTTTCGTGGACATTGCCGGAATCTACACGGTGACGGCAACTTCTCCGGATGGATGTGTCACCTCCCATACCTTCCCCGTGGCCCAGGAATTGGTGGTGAATGGGGACTTTACCGGCGGCTATATAAATTCCGAAACAGGGCTTCCTTATTTTACGACAGGTTATGCCTATCATGCAGATGATCCATCGAGAAACAATGAGCTTGTGCCTGATAATGCCAACAATGGTTTTGGTGTAGGCACCAACGGACAAAACTATCACACCAACTTCTGGGGAGTGGATCACACGAACAATGCAGTCGGCCCCAGAAACATGATGATTGTCAATGGACACGATGACATTACCGTCTGGCAGCAAACCGTAAACGTACGGCCCCACAGCGAGTATTATTTCTCCGCTTGGGCGATGAGTGTCAATAATGTGGGGCCTCTTGTCAATCCTCTCGCCAGGTTTGCAAGATTGCAATTTGAAGTGAATGGGGTACTGGTAGGAACTGTTGCAGCATTGGGGCCTGGCCCGTCGAACGCGACCCAAGCAGCCAATTCAGACGATTATTGGACCAGGTTTCACAGCGGGGACAACCCCTGGTATTCGGGGGATTACGAGGGGCCAATTACCATTCGGATTGTAAACTTAGAAGAAGCGACGACTGGAAACGACTTTGCGCTGGATGATATCTCCTTTGGGACGCTCTCGACCTTTGTCACCCTGAGCTCCGGAGTGGGCACGGATGAGCAGGTGGTCTGCCAGGACACGCCGATAGATGATATTACCTACTCGGTAGGCGGGGGGATTACGGGGCCTGTGGTCATGGGCCTGCCGCCGGGAGTGACCACCAACTGGAATGGGGTGACGCTGCGGTTCAGCGGCGAACCCACCGCCGCGGGGACCTATCCCTACACCGTCGTGACCACCGGAGCGGGAGACTGCCTGCAGGCCAGTGCCACCGGGACGATCACCGTTCGTGCCACCCCGACTGCAGGGGAGATAGCAGGGGAGCAGACGCTGTGCGACGGCGGGGATCTGGCGGAGCTGACCAGTGTCACACCCGGAACCGGGGATGCCGGGGCTGACATCACCTACCGCTGGGAATCCAATACCGATCTGACTACGCCTGTTTGGACGATAATCCCAGACGAAGAGTCGGCCACGTATACTCCTTCGGTGTCGGAGACCACGCAGTACCGAAGGGTCACGATTGCTACCCTGGATGGGCTGTCCTGTTACTCAGAACCCACCGCACCGGTTACCATAACCGTCCAGGCTCCTGTGACTCCAGGGGAGATCGCGGGAGACCAGACGATCTGCGAGGGCGGGATCCTTGCGGCCTTCACAAGCATAGACGATGGAGACGGAGACTTGGACGGAGACATCAGCTATATCTGGGAATATACCAATGTGAGTACGCCGGATTGGACGGTAATTCCAGATGAAGAGTCGGCGACTTATACTCCCCCGGTAGTATCGGAGACCACCCAGTACAGAAGGATTACGGTTTCCACGCTCAACGGGGTGGCCTGTGAATCGGCACCCACAAATACCGTAGAAGTAGTAATTACCCCCGACGTCGTGGTGATTCCTGAGGATCCCGATCAGAATCTTTGTGTGAACGTGGAATTGGATCCCCCAATTATCATCCACAACACGACTGGAGCTACTGGAATAGTTCCGGAAAGTGCGGGCGTAGTGGATTACAACCTGCCCAACGGCGTGA
>CAZGYC010000129.1:0-7987 GCA_964530015.1 uncultured Limnohabitans sp.
ACTTCGGAGGTTGTGTAGGCTTTGCCGCCTTCAGCGATATCTTCTGTTACAATTCCTTCAGCCAGGGAAAGATTGACCACATCGCTGACCGCTTTCGCTTCATCAGCCAATCCAAACGCGTAATCAAACATCATGGCCGCAGAAAGTACCGTTCCAAGCGGGTTGGCGATATTCTTTCCAGCTGCCTGCGGATAGGAACCATGGATCGGCTCGAAAAGCTTCACTTTGGATCCCAAAGAGGCGGAAGGCATCAAGCCCATGGAACCGGAAATCACGGAAGCTTCGTCCGTCAGGATATCCCCAAACAGGTTTTCGGTGATCAACACGTCATACGCTTTGGGCCATTGGATGAGTCGCATGGCGACCGCATCCACAAATTCATATTCCACTTTTACATCCGGGTACTCCGGCGCGAGCTCCTGCACGGTTTCTCTCCAAAGCCTGGAAGTCGCCATCACATTGGCTTTGTCCACGCAAGTGAGAAGCTTTCTTCTTTTTTGCGCAGCTTCAAAACCCATTCTTGCAAGGCGTACAATTTCATCCTTACTGTAGACGTTGGTGTCAAATGCTTTGGTGCCTTGTTCGTTTCGTCCTCTTGGCTCGCCAAAGTAAATCCCTCCAGTGAGCTCTCTAAAAAACACCAAATCCACGCCATCGACTCGATCCAATTTCAAAGGAGACTTGTGCACCAAAGAAGGGAAAGTAAACGTGGGGCGGACGTTGGCGAATAGCCCCAATTTTTGGCGCATTCTCAGCAATCCTTGCTCTGGACGAACTTTGGCTTTGGGATCATTGTCATACTTTGGATCACCGATCGCCCCAAAAAGTACGGCATCTGAGGCGGCACAAATCTCGTGTGTGGCGTCCGGGTACGGATCACCTGTGGCATCGATGGCACAAGCGCCAACGAGCCCTTCTTTGAAGGTGATTTGGTGTCCGAACTTCTGCCCAATGGCATTGACTACTTTCACTGCCTGAGCAATGACTTCAGGACCGATGCCGTCACCCGGCAACAGCGCGATATTCATTTCCATAGTAAGCGGATTCTTCTTTCTTATTGGTTTGATTAAAAGATTCGACGATGTTGAGCATTTTCTCTGTGGCCATCATCGCTGCCACGGTTTGATCAGGATCAAGTCCCTTGGTTTTGAATATTTTGCCATAATCCCAGGTAATCACCGTCTCCACAAAGGCGTCGGTTTTCCCCCCGGGAGGAATGGACACATGGTAATCGATCAGCTTGGGAAGCTCCTTTTTGAGGGATTTGTAGATCTTTTTCACGGCCTTCATAAAGGAATCGTACTGCCCATCGCCTGTTGCTGTGGCATCGTAGGATTTCCCATAGACATTCAGGCGTAGCTGCACCGAGGGTTTCAAGCCTTTGGAATGGGTCATGTGGTAGCCTTCGATGCTGATGTGCTTGGAGATCGAGTTGTTTTGCAACACATCGGAAATGATGTAGGGCAAGTCCTCGGTGGTCACGCGTTCTTTTCTGTCACCCAGTTCGATAATCCGCTGAGTCACCCGGGCCAGCTCGTCTTTCTCAAGGGAAATCCCCAGCTCTTCCAGATTTTTAAGAATATTGGCTTTGCCGGAGGTTTTACCCAAGGCATATTTCCGCTGGCGTCCAAAACGCTCAGGAAGAAGGTCGTTGAAATACAGGTTCTTCTTGTTGTCGCCGTCGGCATGGATTCCTGCGGTCTGGGTAAAGACATTTTCACCTACAACAGGCTTATTCGCAGGAATATGCTGTCCCGAAAACTGCTCTACCAACTTGGATACGCGGAAAATCTTCTGTTCCTGAACGCCTATTTTAAGTTGGGTAAAGTCTTTGATCACGGCTATGACAGATTCCAAAGGCGCATTTCCGGCACGTTCCCCTAACCCATTTACTGTGGTGTGAATGCCTGAAGCTCCATGAAGGATCGCTTCCATGACATTGGCTACAGAGAGATCGTAGTCATTGTGCGCATGAAAGTCAAAATGGACTTTGGGAAACTTGGCCACAATGAGGGTCACAAAATCCTTGACCTCCACCGGGGAAAGCAAGCCCAAAGTATCCGGAAGCATGATCCGCTTCACGGGTTGGGTGGTCAAAAACTCGATGAGGCTCAGCGTATACTCCGGGGAATTGCGCATGCCATTGGACCAATCCTCTAGGTAAACATTGACAGCGATCCCTTTTTCCTGAGCATAAGCGATGCTTTTGGCTATTTCCCCAAAATGCTGCTCGGGAGTCTTTTTCAACTGGTGAACCAGGTGGTTCAAAGATCCCTTGGTCAGCAAATTCAGAACTTTTGCACCGGCCTCGATGATCCAATTGACCGACACAGGGGTATCCACAAAACCCAAGACTTCCACCCGCTCCAGGTACCCCTTTTGGGCAGCCCAGTGGGTGATTTTTTGGACACCTTCAAGTTCGCCTTCAGAAACCCGGGCTGAGGCGACTTCGATCCTGTCCACTTTGAGTTCTTCCAAAAGCAACTTGGCAATCTGAAGTTTTTCCGAAGGCAAAAAGGAAACACCCGAGGTCTGTTCACCATCCCTGAGCGTGGTGTCCATGATTTCGATGCGCCGCCCTTCGTAACCCTCCAAGGGTTTTGAACCCTTGGAGGGTTGGGTTGTATGATTTCTATTCGCCTCCATTTTGACTTTTTCGCTTATCTTTTTGCCGCAAAAGCATCGATTTCAGAAGACATATTCAGCAGATAGTCGATGTCATCGAAGCCATTTTGCATGTTGTCTTTCTTGTATTCGTTGATGTCAAAAGACTCAAATTCACCTGTTGAGAGGAGCTTAATCTTTTGCTCAGGCAGGTTTACCTCGATTTCGGTGCTTGGATCAGCCTGGATCGCTGCGAAAAGCTTGTCCGCAAATTCAGCGGAAACCGTCACCGGAAGTACGCCAATATTCAGGCAGTTGTTTTTGAAGATATCTGCGAAAAAGCTGGAAACTACGCAGCGAAATCCATAGTCATAGATCGCCCAAACCGCGTGCTCCCGGCTGGATCCTGATCCAAAGTTTTTGCCAGACACCAGGATTTTACCGGAATAGGTAGGATCATTGAGGACAAATTCCTTTTTGGGATTTCCCTCTACGTCGTATCTCCAGTCACGGAACAGGTTGTCGCCAAAGCCCTCACGCTCGGTTGCCTTCAGGAAACGGGCAGGAATGATTTGGTCCGTGTCCACATTTTCTGTAGGCAGTGGAACTGCTGTGCTGGTAAGGACGGTAAATTTATCGTAAGCCATTTTTTTTCAATTGAAAGATTGGAAAATTGGAAGAACTTGTCCGCCGTGGCGGATTGAAAATTTAATTCTCAAAGACTTCCCTTGGGTCGGTGATGCGGCCGGTGATGGCCACTGCCGCCACAGTAAGAGGCGAGGCGAGCATGGTACGGGCACCTGGTCCCTGGCGGCCTTCGAAGTTTCTGTTGGACGTCGAAACCGCATATTTTCCGGAAGGAATCTTGTCGTCATTCATCGCAAGACAAGCTGAGCAGCCCGGCTGCCGAAGTTCGAAACCTGCATCTTCCAGGATTTTGACCAAGCCTTCCTCATGCGCCATTTTCTCCACTTCACGTGATCCCGGAACAATCCAGGCAGTGATGTTGTCGGCTTTTTTGTGGCCTTTCACAAACTGGGCTACAGACCGGATATCTTCAATTCGTCCGTTGGTACAAGATCCAACGAAGACGTAATCCACCATTTTCCCCTGTACCGCTTCGCCGGGAGCAAAGCCCATGTAATCTAGGGATTTGAGGTAAGACATCTTGTTGGAGCCTTCCATGCCTTCGGTAGTCGGGATATTTCCGACGACTTTGATCCCCATTCCGGGATTGGTTCCGTAGGTGATCATCGGTTCGATGTCGGCGGCTTCGTAGGTCAGTTCTTTGTCGAAAACTGCCCCTTCATCTGTTTTCAGGGTTTTCCAATAAGCCACTGCCTGCTCCCAAGCTTCTCCTTTTGGAGAATACCGCTTTCCTTTCAAATAGTCGAACGTCGTCTCATCAGGAGCGATGAGACCACCTCTTGCACCCATCTCGATCGACATGTTGCAGATGGTCATTCTGGCTTCCATGGAGAGACTTTGGATCGCTGACCCGGCATATTCCACAAAATAGCCGGTGGCGCCTGCCGCAGAGATTTTGGAGATGATGTAGAGAATGATGTCTTTGGAAGTCACACCGGCACCCAAAGTGCCGTTGACGGAAATCCTCATTTTCTTGGCTTTGGACTGCATGATGCATTGCGTCGCAAGCACCATCTCCACTTCGGAAGTGCCGATACCAAAAGCAATAGCTCCGAAAGCCCCGTGGGTGGACGTGTGGGAGTCGCCGCACACGATGGTCATGCCCGGCTGGGTCACGCCCAATTCGGGTCCGATCACGTGGACAATTCCATGATGGGCAGACCCCAGATCATGGAGTTCAATGCCATACTTCTTGCAGTTTTCGCGGAGTCTTTCGACCTGCATCCTAGACAACTTGTCCTTGATGGTCTGATCCTGATCTACAGTCGGTACGTTGTGATCCGGGGTAGCAATAGTTTTTTCGGGATACTTGACCCCGATGCCGCGCTTTTCCAGATTCAGGAAAGCTACCGGGGAGGTCACTTCATGGATAAAATGCTTATCAATGAAGAATACATCCGGGCCTGCGGGCACGGATTTGACCACGTGCGAATCCCAGATTTTATCAAATAATGTTGTCTTTTCCATAATTTAAGCAGTCACGTATTCTTTGACCGGTATCTTGTTGAGTGCATCTACAAAAGCCTGCGCTGAGGCCAATACGATGTCTTTGTTTGAGGCAAAACCATAGTAAGGTTTGTCCGATTTGATGAGGCGCATGTGCACTTTGGCCACATCGTCGCTGCCATGGGTAATGGCCTGAATCAGGAATTCTTCCAGATCCACTTGAGGCTTGACGATTTTTTCAATGGATTTCAAAACCGCATCCACAGGCCCCACTCCGCTTGAAGAAGCCGTATGCAGTTCGTTTCCTATCTTGAGACTCACCTGGGCGTCGATTGAACCATTGGATGAATAGCTGACATGTTCCAATTCAATGAAGGTGGATTCTTCCATGTATTTTCCGACCAGTTCCAGCAGGTCTTTGCGCCCGATGTCACGCTTGGAATCTGCCAACAGCAAGAATGCTTCGTAAACCTCCCGCAATTCCTCGCCTTCCAGCTCAACACCCAAAGCATCCAAATGGTGCTTCAATGCTGCTCGACCGGATCTGGCGGTCAATACGATGGTCGATTCATCCACACCAACTTCCTTGGGATCGATGATCTCGTAATTTTCCCGGTGCTTGAGCACCCCATCCTGATGAATGCCTGAGGAGTGCGCAAACGCGTTTCTTCCGACAATCGCCTTGTTTGGCTGCACCGGCATGTTCATCAGCTTGGAAACCAAGCGGCTGGTTTGATAAATTCTTGGCGTGACGATGTCGGTGTAAACAGGAATGGTTTTGTGGCATTTGATCGCCATGACCACTTCCTCCATGGAGGTATTTCCGGCCCGTTCACCGATGCCGTTGATGGTCACCTCCACCTGTCTGGCACCATGCTGGACACCCGAGATGGTGTTGGCAGTAGCCATTCCCAGATCGTTGTGGCAATGCGTCGCGATGATGGCCTTGTCAATGTTTGGCACATTGTTTTTCAGGTTGGCGATGATCGCACCATATTGCTCAGGCAGGCAATATCCGGTAGTATCCGGAATATTGACCACCGTTGCCCCGGCCTTGATGACTTCCTCGATGATTTTGCAAAGGAAATCCGGCTCTGAACGGCCTGCATCTTCGGCATAAAATTCCACATCCTCCACAAACCGCTTGGCAAACTTTACCGCCGCCACTCCCCTGGCAATGATGTCCTCGGGAGTGGAGCGGAGTTTGAACTGAATGTGATAGGGAGAAACACCGATTCCGGTATGAATCCGCCCCTTTTTGGCAAATTTGAGCGCTGCCGCTGCTACTTCGATGTCTTTTTCTACTGCACGGGAAAGTGCGCAAATGATCGGGTTGGAAACCGCCTTGGAAATTTCCTGAACCGAGTTGAAATCACCCGGACTGGAAATCGGAAAACCCGCCTCGATAATATCCACGCCGAGCGCTTCGAGGGCCTGGGCAACAACGATCTTTTCCTGGGTATTCAACTGACACCCGGGCACTTGCTCCCCATCTCTCAGGGTCGTATCAAAAATCCACAGCTTGTCACTCATAATCTTAGGGGTTTGGGTTCTTAATTGTTTTCTGGTCTCAACTGACGGACGACCGCGCCGGCCTGCCACATTTCAGACTCCCGAAGTTCTTTCAATTCCTCCTCAAGTTTTTCCCTGTAGTCAGCTTTGGAGTTGGAATCGATGGATTTTTGCGCTTCCTGACCGGTTTTCACCGAATTGTAAAGTGCCTCAAATACCGGCTTGGTTGCATCACGGAATGGCTTCCACCAGTCCAAAGCCCCTCTTTGCGCGGTAGTGGAGCAGTTGGCATACATCCAGTCCATGCCGTTTTCGGCTACCAATGGCATCAATGATTGAGTCAATTCTTCCACAGTTTCATTGAAAGCCTCAGAAGGTGTATGGCCATTGGATCTCAAAACTTCATATTGAGCTGCAAAGATCCCCTGGATAGCACCCATCAAAGTGCCTCTTTCGCCGGTAAGGTCAGAGGTCACTTCCCTGTAGAAATCGGTCTCAAACAGGTATCCTGATCCCACGCCGATGCCCAGTGCAATGACCCGGTCTTTGGCTTTGCCTGTTCCGTCTTGGAAGATGGCATAGGAAGAGTTCAACCCACGTCCTTCGACAAACATCCTTCTCAGGGAAGTTCCGGATCCTTTTGGAGCTACCAAGATCACGTCCACGTCAGCGGGAGGAATGATGCCGGTTTTTTCTTTATACGTCACACCGAATCCATGGGAGAAATAAAGTGCTTTGCCCGGGGTCAGGTGTTTCTTGACAGTTGGCCAAAGGGTAATCTGACCGGCATCGGAAAGCAGGAATTGGATGATGCTGCCTTTTTCGCAGGCTTCCTCAATTTCAAACAGGGTCTCTCCGGGAACCCATCCGTCAGAAACGGCCTTGTCCCAGGTTTTGGAGCCTTTTCTCTGGCCCACGATCACGTTGAAGCCGTTGTCTTTCAGGTTTAATGCCTGGCCTGGACCCTGTACTCCGTAACCGATTACCGCGATCACTTCGTCCTTGAGCACTTCTCTGGCTTTTTCCAACGGAAATTCATCCCTGGTTACTACGTTTTCTTCAACTGATCCGAATTTTAATTTCATAAGTCTATAGTTTGATTTTTAAAGGCTATATGGAATCTCGCATGGTTCAAGATCATCCCAAAGGCTGACGTATTTCGACATGCTCGATTTCATGGTATAAGATTTAATAGTTTGTTACTGCTTGGGTTGGGATTTTACTTGATAAACGATTCGATAGTCAGCATGCGCTTGGCTACGGCGACACGACCGGATCTTGCAAATTCCGAAAGACCATACCCTTTGAGGATTTCCAGCAATTCCTGGGTTTGCTCCTTGTGCCCGGTAAGCTCCAGTACCACAAATTCCGGCTCGGCGGCGATTATCTTGGCATTGTGCTGGCGGATGATTTTTTCCAATCCCCCATCCAGACGGGAAACGGGGATTTTGTACAGTGCGATTTCCTGATAGACCACGCCTTCGTCTTCGTGGTAGAACGCCTTGATCACATCGATGATTTTCTCGATCTGATTGACGAGCTGGATGACAGTGTCTTCATTGGCTGTCACCTCGATGGTGATCCGATGGATACCGGAAATGCGGCTTTCCGAAGCCGTCAGCGCATCAATATTGATCCCCCGCCGGGTAAAAATAATAGTGATGCGGTTGAGAATTCCGATGAAATTCTCCGTGATGACGAAAATGGTGTAACGTTTCATAGGTTTGGATTAGCTGAGTCTTACTTCTTCGACTGAACAGCCCGTGGCGATCATCGG
>CAZGYC010000130.1:0-7671 GCA_964530015.1 uncultured Limnohabitans sp.
AAAGAGCGCACGCTTTCGGGTAAGTTTATCAGGCCTTCTGAGCCCAAGGGCCAATGATTGCCAAGGTCAGGCCTGCCCCTTGGATGTTGACAAAATAGGTACTCCCATCCGGAGAAAAGACCCCTCCGGCAAACTCAGACGGAAAACCCACATTTTCGGCGAGTTTGTAATACTCGCCATCTGGGCTGATTCCCACGACAAACGGATGCTTGTCGTCTTCACACAGGATGAGATCTCCCCAGGGGGCAATGGCAAGGTTGTCGCAACTCTTCAATATCTCGCGGTCATTGGGCTCGGCAAAAAGCTCCAGCTTCCCGGGAGAAAGCGACTCATCCTTTTGGCCTTCTTTGGCTCCAGGGGTATATCTAAAAATCTGCCCTGCAGAGATCTCCCCACCATTCGTGCAGGCAAAATAAAGTTCGCCTTCACCGAACCAAATCCCCTCACCCCGGGCAAAACAGGCGGCGCCTTTTTCAAATCCCCGGTGCCTTAGGTCGTCTTTGGGCGCATCGATATCCTCCAGATCGATCCATTCGACGGCTAGGCCTTGGTTTTTGGGAAACTTTGGTCCCGCAAGATCCTTCCAGTTTCGGGTATCCCTGCTTTTTTGTCCCTTTACCGCCAGGGCCTGGAGTTTCCCTCCTTTGTGCAGTTTTCCCGGAACAGTCGGGATGAATCTGTAAAACAGCCCATCGCCTCTGTCTTCGGTCAAATAGACAATACTCGTCTTGGGATCCACGGCTACCGCCTCGTGGTTAAACCTTCCCATTTCTTTGATCGGCTTGGCATTGACCAGATGAATCCTGTCTGAGGCCGGAACCTCAAAAACGTACCCGTGGTCCTGCTCCAACTGGCCCGACAGATCGCCTGCATTCAGGGTCGTCTCTTCGCAGGTGAGCCAGCTACCCCAGGGAGTCACCCCTCCGGCGCAATTGCGCAGCGTTCCGGCCAGGCTGAGGAATTCATTTTCCACCACTCCGGTAGCCGGGTTATACACCAAAGTGGTCGTACCCCCCAAACCAGGCAAAGCCCCTTTGCCCTGATCGTACAGGGATTGTTTGGCCACTTTGTCATAGAGTTTGTTTCCTTCCCCGAATGGCCCTTTCTCAAAGCTGTCCGCACTGAGTTCGTGATTTCGGACAATGATCACCCTTCCGTCTTTCCCGGGGAAAGTTCCCATTCCGTCTGGATTGCCGGGCACCAAGAATCCGTCTTTCATCAATTGCCCGGATCTGGAGATGATCCGGTAGCTAAAGCCCTTGGGCAGGTTTAGGATTCCTTCGGGGTCGGGGATCAGTTCACCATAGCCTTTGCCTTTTGCCAAATTGCCGGCCATGGCCTCCGGCTGCACAAACTGGTAGAGCCCCATAAAACCAAAAGCCACCAGTCCGCCTTGTTTTAAGAATGTTCTTCTCGAATTGTTCGCGTGCATGTTCCAAAGATTTTAAAAGCAAAAACTGCCAAAACCTGCCTTTGCGGTTAGGTCAGTTTTGTCTTGGCGTTAAGTTTTGCAAAGATTCCACTCCTAATACTTCTGCTTTGGGCGAAAGGGCTAGGCATTTTTGGGTTTTCCAACAACAAACTTTTCGGCAGCCGCGAAACCCTTGGCCTTTTGGAAAAAAGGGGGATGAAAGTGGTTTTGCCGGGTGCCGGATGACGAATGAGTGGCCGATGTGGGAAGAGGGCTAAAGTCGGAAGGTTGATCCCGATAGCCATCAGGACAGAAAGCTAAAGAATGTCACGTTGAGCATCAAGAAACCGCTGGTCGACTCCCCCTTTGGCCTCCAGCCCAAGTTTGGAAAAAGCATCTTGGAAAAAGGGGCAGGGGGATTTGGGCGAAAAGTGAAAACGGGAGAGGGAAGAAGCTGGATGTCCGGATGACCGATATTGGAAGACAGAAGGATGTCGTATTTCGTACCTCGGGAGCCTTTCAACAAAAATGCCCCGGAGCAAATCTCCGGGGCCATTACATGATCGAGTTCAGTTGCAGGCGATTTTGTTCACCCGGTTTTGATGTCTTCCCCCTTCAAAATCCGTGGTCAGGAAGATCTCTGTGAGTCTTTCGGCATGTTCGTAGGTGATGAAGCGAGCCGGAAGCGCGATGACATTGGCATTGTTGTGCTGACGGGCCAGGGCTGCAAGGTCCTCATTCCAGCAAAGTGCCGCACGGATCCCTTGGTGCTTGTTTGCCGTGATGGCCACGCCGTTGCCGCTGCCACAGATTACGATCCCCAGTTCATACTCCCCAGCTTCGATGGCGGAACACAAAGGATGGACATAGTCCGGATAGTCCACAGAAGCCGTGGAAAACGGGCCGAAGTCCTTTACCTCATAGCCAAGGTCCGTCAGTTTGTCGACCAGTTTTCCCTTGTATTCAAACCCGGCATGGTCACCTCCGATTGCGATTTTCTTTGTCATAGTCCATTAATCGTCAAAACCCGAACGTTGTTGCTCTTCTTTTTCCTCCTCCGCCTTTTTGAGGGCTTTTTGCTTTTCCAGTCGCTTGGCAATGCCGATTCCGACCTCATACAGCACCAATATCGGCATCGCAATCAGCAGTTGGCTGACCACATCAGGCGGTGTGATGATCGCCGAAACGATCAAAATCACCACGATCGAATGCCTCCTGTATTCCTTCAGCATCTTGGACGTGACCAAGCCCGACATGGAAAGGAAATATACCACCACCGGAAGCTGGAACATGATGGCCGAGGCCAACACCAGCATGGTAAGCGTAGTCACATAGGAGGTGATGTCAAACTCGTTGAGGATCGTCGGATCCAACTGATAGTTTGCCAGGAAATTGATCGAAAGCGGGGAGAGCACGAAGTACCCAAATGCCGCGCCTGCCAAGAACAGAAAGCTGACAAAGGCCACCGCACCACGCGCCGCATTCTTTTCCTTGTCATACAATCCGGGACTGATAAACCGCCAGATCTCCCAGAAAACGTAAGGGAACGCGGCAATGAATCCCACCACTATACTGGAAGTCATGTGCATGGTAAACTGTCCGGTCATTTGCCTGCTCTGAATCGTAAACGGAAGCTTATCGATACAAAGGGCAGACACTCCGATATAGTCACTCAGCTCGCAGAGTGCTCTGTAGGTGATGAAATCCACCTTGGAAGGACCAAGGATGATCATTCCGAATACGATGTCTTTAGCCAGAAAGGCGATGACGGATAGGATCAGGATCGCCGCAAAGGATCGGAGCAGATGGTAGCGCAAGGCCTCCAAATGGTCCAAAAACGACATTCCTTCTTCTTCCTCCTCTTGATGTTGATCTAGGGCCACTTTGGGAATTCAATAATTAGTACAAAGGAAATTGAACCATCCAGGCATTGACTTCTGTCTTGATTTTGGCAAGCTCAGCCTCGTCGGAATGGTGGGTAAGTGCGCGGTTGATCAATGAGACGATCTTTCGCATGTCGTCTTCTTTCAGTCCGCGGGTAGTCACTGCGGCGGTTCCCACCCGCATACCGGAGGTCACAAAGGGCGACTTGGTATCGAAAGGAACCATGTTTTTGTTGATCGTGATGTCCACTTTTCCGAGGGTTTCCTCGGCAAGCTTTCCGGTCAGTTCTTTGTTTCTCAGGTCGATCAGCATCAGGTGGTTGTCAGTGCCACCGGAGATGATCTGGTATCCGAGACTGACGAACGCCTCGGCCATCACGGATGCATTCTTTTTCACCTGAAGCACATAGTGCATGTAATCGTCCGAAAGCGCTTCTTCAAACGCGATCGCCTTGGCTGCGATGATGTGCTCCAACGGTCCGCCTTGAGTGCCCGGAAACACGCCCATATCCAAGAGGGAAGACATTTTTCTCAATTCCCCCTTTGGAGTGGTCAGACCCCAAGGATTGTCGAAATCCTCCCGCATCATGATCAAGCCACCTCTTGGACCTCGCAGGGTCTTGTGGGTGGTGGTGGTCACGATATGGCAGTGCTCCAGCGGATCATTGAGCAATCCCCTTGCGATCAGCCCGGACGGGTGGGAAATATCGGCAAGCAGGATCGCACCCACTTCGTCGGCAATCTCCCTCAATCTTTCGTAGTCCCAGTCCCTGGAATAGGCCGAAGCCCCGCAGATGATCATCTTGGGCGTCACTGCCAAAGCCTTTTCCTCCACTTTGTCGTAGTCGATCACGCCTGTGGCTTCTTCCACACCGTAGAAATGCGGCTGGTAAAGTTTCCCGGAGAAATTGACCGGAGACCCGTGGGTCAGATGCCCGCCATGCGAAAGGTCAAATCCGAGAATCGGATCGCCTGCCTTCAGACAAGCCAGGAACACCGCGGCATTGGCCTGGGCCCCGGAGTGTGGCTGCACGTTGGCCCAAGCTGCGCCAAAGAGCTTCTTTGCGCGGTCGATGGCGATCTGCTCGATTTCGTCCACCACTTCGCAGCCTCCGTAGTAGCGTTTGCCCGGAAGGCCCTCTGCATATTTGTTGGTCAGGACGCTGCCGGCAGCCTCCATGACTTGTTTACTGGTGAAGTTTTCGGAAGCAATCAGCTCGATGCCTCTTTTTTGTCTGTCTTCTTCTTTGGCGATAAGGTCGAAAACAAGCGAATCTCTTTTCATGATCAGGGGTTTGAAAGCAAAGAAATATCCCGGAAGCGATCCGGTCGTTTTGAAAACGAGCCCAAAAATAGCCTTAAAGTCCTTATTATCCAATGTGAAAAAAAGGGCTGAAGTCACGGGGGCTGAAAAGCAATTGGGACCGGACAGGGAGTGGGGTTGGGCGTTATGCCTCGACTGGGCTCGACAACCGAGGTTAAGGGTTAAAACGTTAAACGTTAAAATGTTAAGCGTTAAAAACGTAAGGGGAATGCCGATTCCCGTGCTTCTCGGCTCTTGCTTCTCGGTTCTGGGCTCTTGATTCTTGCGTCTTGATACGCAAATCCAGTTCTCGGAACATTGGGTTAAGCGTTAAATGTTAAAATCGTTAAGGGTTAAAGCGTTAAACGTTAAAATGTTAAGCGTTAAAAACGTAAGGGGAATGTCGATTCCCGTGCTTCTTGGCTCTTGCCTCTCGCTTCTTGGCTCTTGATACTTGATCCTTGCGTCTTGATACTTACTTCTGACTTCACTCTTGTCTCTCGCTTCCCGGTTCCTGTTTCTCGGACAACGGATGGCCCTGCTGCGGAGGAAATCTGCCCCAAAGTTTCCCGCATTCCCGTTTTCGTAAACCCTACCTTGTATTTTTGGAGTATGTTCGACTTCAAGTTCCAGCCGGAAACCTATTTCAGGGAAGAGGCCACCTCGGTTTTGTTGGTGAGGCTTCACTATCCCGAAAGCACCTGGGGTGAGCAGATCAGCATTTACGCGCACCTGTTTGACGGGAAGATCCAGTTTGAGGCGGTGGATTTCTATGGCAATGACTACCTCCTATACCCCTCCGGCTCCTGGGAGCCGCTGCCTTTCGAAGAGCTGGTTTACCTGATCGAGGGGATGCAGGTCAACCAAGACACATTTGAAGGAAATGCCGCCTTGGTGCTGGACGGGATTCCGCAGGCCCAAAGCGACTTTTACCCGGAGCTGTCCCGGTACTTTGCCGAAAAACGGAAAAATTTTGGGCTGGATTAGAAGTCCAGCAAGGCTTGGCGTTGCCCTGAGATCTGCTGGCTTTTGAACCAATAGTCGTAGGTATCAAAATCCAGGCAGTCGCTGAGCTCTATTCCCTGAAAGCGGATTTTCTTCAGGCTCAGGGTCGGGAGGAAGGATTTGAGCGAGCGGGCTTGGTCCACGGTAAGCTGGGAAAGCTGGATCCATTTTTTGCCGGCAATAAAAATCGGTATCAATTTGGTCATGGGAAAAGTGTTGATGACGCACAAAAGTATCCTGATATTCAGAGCAATACAAGAACACCCAATTATATTTGTGTTAACTAAAAATAAGTTTCAACATATTCGGGAATGACAGGAGCAATCATCGCCACGGGCTGTCTTTTTTTGGGACTCATTCTTCAGAAAATCCCCGGATTTTCCTCCAATACTGCCGCCGCCTGGGTTCAGACTTACCTCATCAACATTGTTTTGCCAGCTTTGGCACTGCTCTACATCCCCGAAATCAAACCTTCATGGGGTTTACTGATCCCCATTTCCTCCGCTTGGTTTACGTTTCTGCTCTCTTGGGCGATCTTTGGGTTTCTGGGGAAGAAATTCAACTGGGGCAAAAACACTACGGGATGCCTGATCATCGTCTCGGGATTGGCAAATACTTCCTTTCTGGGTTTTCCGGTCATCGAGGGGCTCTATGGAAAGGAAGGATTGCCCACGGCCCTCTTGATTGATCAGGGCGGATCGTTTCTGATTGTATCCTCGCTTTCGATCCTGGTCGGCTCGCTTTACGGAAACCACAGCGAGAGCCTCGCAAAAGTCCCGCTGAAGATCCTCAAGTTTCCCCCGTTTGGCTTTCTCGTCGGTACCCTGATTATGAGCCTGCTTCAGCTCAAAACTCCCGAGCCGATCCTCCCCATGCTTCAACTGATCGGGAAAACGATGCCTCCGATGGCGCTGTTGGCCATCGGGTTGAAGTTTTCGGTGGACAGGAACTCGCTGTCCTCACGGTTTTTCTGGTATGGGCTCAGCTATCGCCTGATCCTGGCACCGGCAGTTGTCTGGATGGTTTACAGGAATTGGCTGCCCCCCGACTCGCTTGACTTGAAGGTCACCGTACTGGAAAGCGGCATGGCCCCCATGATCACCGGCTCCATCGTGGCGATGCAGTTTGGGCTCAATCCACGGTTGGCTTCTTTGCTTTCGGGCCTGGGCATGCCGATCTCGGCTGCCAGTCTGGTAGTTTGGTACTACCTGCTGGGATGATTATTTCCACCATTCGTCCAACACGTCAAGAAATTCCCGGTGGATATTCCCGTTGCTGGCCACTATCTTCCTTCCAAAAACAAAATCAGTCCCTCCCGCAAAATCCGTGACGGTTCCTCCGGCCTCCTGTACGATCAGCGCTCCCGCCGCGACATCGTAGGAATTCAGATTGTATTCAAAAAATCCCTCCGTGCGTCCGGAGGCCACATAGCAGAGATCCACGGCAGCGGATCCCATCCTTCGCAGGCCATGTGTCTGCCGCATCAGGGATTTCATCGAGTTGAGATAGCGGTCGATCAACTCAAAATTGTAGTAGGGAAATCCGGTGGCGATCAGGGAAGCCGAAAGGTCGGGGGCTGCACTCACCTTGATTCGGGTATCGTTGCAAAAGGCCCCGCCGCCCTTCATCGCATAGAAGCATTCGTGCCGGTTGACCTCGTATACCACGCCCAGAACAAGGTTTTCCCTTTCCATCAGGGCGATACTGACCGCGAAGACCGGGATTCCGTGGATAAAATTGGTGGTGCCATCCAGGGGATCGACCACCCAGTTGTACACCTCCGCCAGGGTAGAGTTGGTCTCTTCCTCCGTGATGAATCCGGCTTCGGGCAGGATCTTGGCCAGGCGCTCCACAATCTGCCGCTCTGCCTCCCGGTCCACATAGGAAACCAGGTCATTGAATCCCTTGTGCTCGATCCTCCCGACATCAAAGTGCTGCCTCTCTTTGCGGATAAATGCGCCGACTTTTTTTGCGACTTCCTGGGTTTCTTCCAAGAGTGTACTGAGTTGTTCCGGGGAAAGCATGAATTGGTTAATGGTTAATGGTTAATGGTTAATGGTTAATGGTTA
>CAZGYC010000131.1:0-7630 GCA_964530015.1 uncultured Limnohabitans sp.
TGAATTCTGAAGTTTCTTGCAGCGTTTTCCTTGCAGTTTCAGTCCACTGAACTTCCTTCATGTGTTAATGATTGTTTTTCAATGGTCATCCCGATAGCTCGATTTCATCTCGTTTTCAGAATAGCTCTGGTACTGGAATGTTTGACTAGTTTTTCATCTGGTTCTGCCTCTGCGATTTTCAACAGTTGAACGATGGAATCAGGAAGTTCGTCCAAGGAAGATTTTTGAAATCCTGCGATTTGATCAAGAATCACCTCGTCTTGGAGGTTTGTTATCCAGTTAATTAGCGATAGTTTCTTTTGCTCGATCGTCATACCGTAAAGATAAAATTTTTCAGGTCTATAGGCAATTCTGGTCCCTTGCCATTAAACTCAGTTTTTATAGTGCCATTCCCAGACTTCCCCATCTTCCGGATCCTCGACAGTTCCGGAAAATCCAAACCCGTTTTTTTCGAGGATCTTGGTTGAAAAATTGGTTTCAGGGAGCGTCCTGGCGGTGATTCGCAAGCTTGGATCAGTATTCAGGGCAATCTGCACCAGCTCTTTGCAGATCCCGGCTCCGACTCCTTTTTGCCGAAATGGCTCAAACGTGCCATAAGCGATTTCCACAGTGCCGTTGACCGGTTTTCCTTTGAATCCCCCTGTCCCGGTCAATTCCCCATTTTCCATAGAAAAATAGCCGATCCAAGGCGGGTGGAAACCGATCTTTTGGTAGTAGTCTTCCATCATCTGACAGACCGGAGCAGCCAAAGGATCCGCCATGAATTGCGGGTTTTCTTCAATCAGTCTGAAAATCGGAAGGAGTTGCATGAAAGTAAGGTAATCAGGGAAATGTCAAAAGCTCAGGGTTTCAGCTTCAAAATCCCGGATTTGTCGGTTTTTGAATTGTTAAAATATAGAAGGATCAGGATTTCAAGCCCAGTTGCTTTCTCAGTTTCAATGAAAGTTTATCCTTGACCAACTCGACTTCTTTGGTTATTTCCTCAAATGTCGGAGCCGGTTTTGCTTTTAAAGGGCATCTTCAAAGCCATTTTGGAAGTATCGTGTATAGCAATGAGGTTCAAGTCAGCGAAGTTCTTCAAAAGTTGAGCTGCCTTGGGATTCAAGATGTCAATTCGAATGGTACCCATGTCCCAAATTCGAAGAAAAGAACCGAATTTCTCTTTTCTATCACTCTGATTTCGGAACTGCGATGCATTGCGGAAGCCGATCGGATCGGGGGAGAGTGGGTTTTTCGGCCGGTTTCTACAAAAAACGACCATACAAATTAAGTCACAAACCCTATCATCCATGCACGGGGTTCTTTTCTGCATTAGGTGCAGGCAGCAATAGCCTTTGATACCTGCTCAAGAATCAAGGGCAACATGACCTTTGTCAGGCTTTTTCCATCGGCTTATTGTCTAATTTGGGGAAATATCGACTGATTTTTCACACGGCATCCCCAGCAGCTATGACAAACGCCATTTACCTTACGACCACAGAGCCATTTTCGGGAAAATCCATCTTTGCCCTTGGCCTGATGAGCCTGTTGGCCGGGAAAACCGACAAGCTTTCCTATTTCAAACCGATCATCGCCGGCGGGAAAAAGGAAAAAGACCGGCGGCTGGACCTGATCAAAAACCACTTCAATCTGTCGCAGTCTTACGAGGATATGTATGTCTTCTCCAGAAAAAAGGCCATCAAGGAGATCAACAAGGGGAATGAATCCTTTCTGATCGATTCGATCATCGAGCGGTTCAAAAAACTCCAGGAAAGCTCCGATTTTGTGGTCGTCGAGGGGACAGACTTCATCGATGCGACCACCAACGTGGAATTTGACGGGAATATCTCCATCGCCAAAAACCTCGGGATTCCGGCGGCTATCATCCTGAACTGCTCCAAGAGATCCGTGCCCGAAATCGTCGAATTGGCCCTGGCGACGGTCAAGGGCTTTTCGAACCGGGGCGTGCAGGTATTGGTCCTGGTGGCAAACAAGATCGAGGAGGGAAAAGAGGATGAGATTGCAAAGCGGCTGCGGGCAGTCATCCCCGGAGAGACGCTGGTCACGACCATTCCGATGCTTTTGGAGCTGAGCAATCCGACCATGGGCGAGATCCGGGAGTCTTTGGACGCGGAATTGCTTTTCGGGGAAAACCTGCTGACCAATCGGGTTGACCATTCCATCGTAGGCGCGATGCAGTTGCCCAATTTTCTAAACCGCCTGGCCCAAAATACGCTGGTGGTGACTCCGGGAGATCGGGGGGATCTCATCATCGGCACGCTGCAGGCAAATGTTTCCAGGAGTTTCGGGAAAGTGGCGGGCATCGTGGTGTCCGGAGGGATACCGCCCGAGCCGTCGATCATGAAGCTGATCGAAGGATTGGAGACGATAGTTCCCATTTTGCAGGTGGAAAAGGGAACCTTCCAGGCAGTGACTGACGTCAACAAAATCCGGGCGCGGATCGCTTCGGCCGACAAGGAGAAAATCTCCACGGCGATCCGGCTTTTTGAGAAATGGGTGGACGAAAAGGCACTGGCGGAGCGCATTGTGGCATTCCACTCCGACTCCTTGACACCCAGGATGTTCCAGTACCAACTGGTGAAACGGGCCAAGGAAACAAAAAAACACATCGTCCTGCCGGAAGGGGAAGACGATCGGATATTGATGGCAGCGGATATGCTGATCCGGCAAAACGTGGTCGAGCTGACGATCCTCGGCGTGAGGGAATCCATCGAGACGGCGGTGAAGCGACTGAATCTTTCCCTCGACTTGGACAAGGTTCAGATCGAAAACCCGGAGAATTCAACCAAGTTCGAAGAATATGCCAAGACCCTGCACGAGCTCAGGAAAAGCAAGGGGGTGACGCTCGAAATGGCCCGGGACCTGATGCACGATGTCTCGTATTTCGGCACGATGATGGTGCACAAAGGGGAGGCAGACGGGATGGTTTCCGGGGCCGTGCATACCACCCAGCATACCATCCGTCCGGCACTCCAGTTTGTCAAGACCAAGCCGGGAGTCTCCACGGTGTCTTCCGTTTTTTTCATGTGTCTGCCCAACCGGGTTTCGGTCTTCGGGGATTGTGCGGTCAATCCAAACCCGACTTCGGAGCAGTTGGCGGATATCGCGATTTCCTCCGCCGAGTCGGCGCGGATGCTCGGGATAGCGCCCAAAGTCGCGATGCTTTCCTATTCCTCCGGAGCCTCCGGAGCGGGGGAAGACGTGGACAAAGTCCGAAAAGCGACCGAATTGGTCCGGGAGCGAAGACCCGACCTGAAAGTGGAAGGCCCGATCCAGTATGACGCGGCGGTGGATCCGGACGTGGGCAAAAAGAAAATGCCCGATTCGGAAGTCGCCGGGCAGGCCAGCGTGCTGATTTTCCCGGATCTCAATACCGGAAACAACACCTACAAGGCCGTGCAGCGGGAGACTGGGGCCCTGGCCATCGGCCCCATGCTGCAGGGACTCAACAAACCGGTGAACGACCTGAGCCGCGGCTGCACCGTGGCCGATATCTTCAATACCGTGGTGATCACGGCGATTCAGGCGCAGGAAACTTGATTGCATTTGCCACTGACTTCGACAGTGGAAAGGTTATATAAAATCCCCCCGGCCCCCTTTTTAAGGGGGAATCGCACCCAAGGCACCTCAATCTTTAATCCTAAGAGTTCAACCTGTAAAATGGTCAATTTCATATTATGTGCTTTGAGGTTCACAGTTAGCCAACTCCCCCTTTTTAAGGGGGTGGGGGGATTTTTTTCTCAGGTGCATTTGGCTTTGAACAACATAAAACTTAATCCATGAACGTATTCGTCATCAACTCGGGCAGCAGCTCGATCAAGTATCAACTGATAGTCATGCCCGAAGCCAAGGTGATCTGCACCGGACTGGTGGACCGAATCGGACTGGAAGAATCCAGGATCGAATACAGGGCTTTTTTGGAGTCTGGAGAAGTGAAAAGAAACGACAGCAAGCCGATTCCCGGCCATGCGGACGGCCTGAAAGCCGTGGCCGCTTTCCTGACTGATCCCGAGGTCGGCGTGATTTCAGACCCGGACCAGGTTGACGTGGTAGGACATCGTGTGGTGCATGGAGGGGAGGATTTTTCCCAAACCCAGTTGATCGGCGAAGAGATCAAGGCCAAGATCAGGGAGCTTTTTCCCCTGGCTCCGCTGCACAATCCCGCCAATTACCTCGGGATAGAGGTGGCGGAGCGAATTTTTGCCAAGGCGAAACAGATAGCGGTGTTCGATACGGCCTTTCATCAGACCATGCCTCCGGTTGCCTTTCGGATGGCAATTCCCAATGAATACTATGAGAAGCACGGCATTCGGGCCTATGGGTTTCATGGCACCAGCCACAAGTATGTGTCCGAAAAGGCCATCGGGTTTTTGGGAAAAAAGGAGTCGAAAATCATCACCATCCACCTGGGCAACGGCTGCAGCATGGCGGCGGTGAAGGACGGCAAATGCATCGACACCAGCATGGGACTCGGGCCGATGAACGGGCTGATCATGGGGACGAGGGTCGGGGATGTGGACCAGTCGGTCATCTTCTACCTGGTCAACCAGCTCGGCTATTCCCTGGAGGAGGTCAACACGGTGCTGAACAAGAAAAGCGGGATGCTGGGCCTGACTGGCTTCAGCGATATGCGGGACATCAAGCAGCGGTACGAAGCCGGGGAGAAAACCGCCGTTTTGGCCTATGAAATGTATGCCTACCACATCCGGAAGTTTATCGGGTCTTTTGCGGCGGTTCTAAACGGGCTCGATGCGATCGTCTTCACCGCAGGAGTGGGGGAAAACGATGTTTTGACACGAAAGCTGGTTTGTCGGGAAATGGAATTTCTGGGAATCCGGCTGGACGGCGGGAAAAACGAAGCAAGCGACAGAGGACTGCGGGAGATCAACACGGCAGATTCACCGGCCAAAATCCTGGTCATCCCCACCAATGAGGAGTTGGAGATCGCCAGGCAGTGTTTTGGGTTGTTGGGAAATTGATCGGAAAGGGGATTTGCCTGGCGGGATTTCCGATAGTTTCCTTCATTATTCCCTCTTTTTGGCACTGGCCATACTGTCCAAGAGTCAGTGGCCGCTCCGACGAAACCCCACGAACAGACAGAAAGTGAAGAAATGGACGACTACAAAAAACATTTCACAAAGTTCATCAAAGGAAACTATCCAAAAGAGTTTGACGGGATTATTGCCGGCACGGAAAGCCACTATCGCATTATTTCGCCTGACACGAGGTTTGCGAAGACTTCGAAAAACCCGGTGGACAGACGACTTGACTTTTGCTCCTATTTTTTGGCCCTGATAAAAACACTTGACGAAAAAGGCGAGACTTTCGAAAACATAAGAAAAATCTGCCTTCAGATAACAACCGAGTATGTCCGGCCAAAAAGCAAAATCCAGGAATTTCTCAGACGGCTTTTGCCCAAACTGGCAAGCACCTGGTTGGGACAGCCTCTGCTAAAAGCATTTCACAAACGGGTAAGCGTGAATCCAAATCCTGACGGATTTGTCGCAAACATAATTACCGACAAGCAAGAAACGTTCGGGCTTGGTTATGGCATTGACATCATCGAATGTGGCGTCTGCAAGCTGTTCAAGAAACACAACTGTTCAAATTACGCCTCCATTCTTTGTGAGGTTGACGAAATCACTTCCGGGCTTGCCGGGCTTCAGCTTATTCGGACGGGGACCATCGCAAACGGCGCAAAAAAATGCGACTTCAGATTTAAGCGACAAAGAAAGTGAAGCTGCCCGGAGACGAAAGAAAAGCAGCCGCTGCATCGGCTGGCAAAAAGCCCTTTTCCATCGTGTCTTTTATGCCGTGAAGCCAGGAAATTGCCCTTAGGGCAGTCAATTCATTTCCATTGAAGAAAGCTGAAAACACCAGTGCGGGCTCGCAAAACAGGACGGGAATGAAGGGCGTGAAGCGTGCTCCCGGCAGCGGGAAATTTTTGGCCGCGAAGATTCTGGGGAAGAAAAAGCAGCTTTCAGGCCGGCTTGGTTGGCCGTGACAGCCTTTGTTTGAGGCCACAAAAGATGGGAATTCTGCGGACTCCCATCCCTGTCAAATGCCGTAGGCAGGACCGATTTGATTTAGATCCCAACGGGATCCATCACCGGTCATACCCTCCCGGCTTCTGCCTATTCGGTGGTTTTCTCCCTTGGGATATCCTGGAGGATCTTGGCGGCTCTGCCGATATCCGTACCGCTGGGTTGCTGGAATATTTCCAGCCCAAAGTACGTGATCCCGGCCAGTAGATGGTCGAATATGTCTGCTTGGATCTCTTCGTATTCCACCCATTTGGTGGATTTGGTGAAGCAGTAGATCTCAATGGGAATGCCCCGGTCCTCTATGGCCAGTTGCCGTACCATGATGGTCCGGTCCTGGTGGATGTTGGGATGTGAGCGGAGGTAAAACTCCATGTATTTTCTGAATATGCCCAAGTTGGTCATCCTCCGCCCGTTGATCAGCTCGGAAGTGTCGATGTGGTTGGTTTGGTTGTAGGCTTCGATCTGTAGCTGCCGATTGGTCAGGTAGGAGGTAAGCAGCGTGTATTTTTTGTACTTCTCGCGTGTCTCGGGATCGATGAACCTGACGGTTTGGGAATTGACGTAGACGGCCCTTTTGATCCTTCTTCCGCCACTTTCTACCATCCCACGCCAGTTTTTGAAGCTGTCGGTGATAAAATAATAGGTAGGAATGGTGGTGATGGTCTTGTCCCAGTTCTGGACTTTTACGGTATTGAGGTTGATGGCCAGGACATCCCCGTCGGCGTTGAACTTGGGCATTTCTACCCAGTCCCCGACCCGCACCATCTCATTGGAGGATATCTGCACGCTGGCGACCAGACCCAGAATCGTGTCCTTGAATATCAGCATCAAGATGGCCGTCATGGCCCCAAAGGCACTCAGGAAGTAAATGGGCGATTTTCCCAAAAGCACGGAGAGGATCAGGATCCCGCTGGCAATGTACAGGATCAGCCGGATCAACTGTCCATAGCTCGAAAGCGGCTTGTCCTTGAAAGCCTCAGACTTGGAAAGCCCGAATTCACCCACTTTCAGGAAGGCGCTGAGAATGGAAGTGCCCACGACCAGCAGATAGACGTCCGTAAGCTTGACGACAACCGGCAGGACAGACCCAAAGTCCTGGAAAATAGCCGGTGCAGACACCCGCACGATCAGGGCGGGGACGAAATGGGCCACGTTGTTGAACACCTGACGGTCTGCCAGTACATCGTCCCAGGTGATGGGAGATTTCCGTACCAGCCTGTAGATATAGTTTACAATGGTTTTTTTGGTCACCCAAAATGCCAAGCCGGCCACGATGCAGAGCGCCAGGAGCAAGATGAATAGCCTCAGATAGACTGCCGTTTCTTCCGATATTCCCGAGTTGACCAGTAGTGTTTCAATCCAATTTTCCAAATAATCCATTGGTTTTTCCAAAGTTTATGGTTGTTCCTGTTGCGACAAAAGTACGAATTAAAGCAGAGATGGGGAGCCAAAGCGTATTTGAACGGAATGGCTGTCCCGGGGAAGGACCCAGCGCCTGAAAACAGCATTGGCACTTATTTGGCACTAGGCCAAAAATAAACCCCTATAAATCGTTGAAATATAGGGGTTTACAAACTTCATAAGCA
>CAZGYC010000132.1:0-7403 GCA_964530015.1 uncultured Limnohabitans sp.
TTGAAGTGCCCGTTGAGCTTGATTTTTTCCCTGGCTTGCTCCACGGCCTTGATCACCGGGATCATCCGCTTGAAATGCTTGATCAGAAACGCGGTCCTTTCGCTTTCTGACTCCATCTGGAGCAATTCGAGTTCCTCTTCCAGTTTCAATCCGAGCTTGTGGGTGAAGGTGTAGGAATTGACCGTCTGGGGATCAAATTCCCCTTTGTAATTCAGTAAGTGGAGCATTTCCTTGAGATAGAACACGAACTCATGATGCAGAAACTCCGGGATCTTGGGGTCGTCATTCAGGTAGGCAACCGTTCCGCCTGCATATTGCTTTCCCTTCATCGGATTGTCAAAACTAAGGATCTTGAATATCCTCAGCCCCCTTGTTCGGATGTCCAGGCGCCCGTCTTCGTAGCGCTTGTTGACTTTTTCGAGCGCGACTTCGGTGCCAAAACTGCTGAGTTTGTCCAGATACACGCATATTCCAAAGCAGGTTCCGCTTTGCTCGACGTCCGCGAGTAGTTCTTTGTACCTCGGCTCAAAGATGTGCAGGTTGAGCTCTTCTCCTGGAAAAGCCACCAGCTTTAGGGGAAAAAATGGCAGATACATAGTCGGAAGTTTAGCCGTTGACCAAAAACCCAAGTCTGGGGTTTAATATGCTTATGCCTTAAAACGAAAAAAGCCCCGAAATTTCGGGGCTTTTTGGGAATTATTTTCTTGCGATGAACGCAAGCAGGTCAACCACTTTGTTGGAATAGCCCCATTCGTTGTCATACCAAGAAACCACCTTCACAAAAGTGTCGGAAAGCTGGATGCCTGCTTCCGCATCGAAGATGGAAGTTCTCGCATCACCGATGAAATCGTTGGAAACGACCGCGTCTTCGGTATAGCCCAGGACGCCTTTCATGGTGGTCTCGGAAGCTTCCTTCATCTTGGCGCAGATTTCGGCGTATTTGGCTGGCTTTTTCAATCGGACGGTCAAGTCAACCACAGACACGTCCGGAGTAGGCACCCGGAACGCCATACCGGTCAGTTTGCCGTTTAGTTCGGGGATGACCTTGCCTACGGCCTTTGCAGCACCGGTGGAGGAAGGAATGATGTTTTGTCCGGCACCGCGTCCGCCTCTCCAGTCTTTGGCAGAGGGGCCGTCCACCGTCTTCTGGGTAGCAGTGGTAGCGTGGACGGTCGTCATCAGGCCTTCTTCGATTCCCCAGTTGTCGTTTAGCACTTTGGCAATCGGAGCAAGGCAGTTAGTGGTGCAGGAAGCGTTGGACACAAAAATCATGTCCGGAGTGTAAGCGTCTTCGTTTACGCCCATGACGAACATCGGGGTGTCGTCTTTGGATGGGGCAGACATGATCACTTTCTTCGCGCCTGCGTCGATGTGGCCCTGTGCGGTTTCTTTGGTCAGGAAGATGCCGGTGGATTCGATCACATAGTCGGCACCCACTTCACCCCATTTGAGGGCGGCCGGGCTTTTTTCGGCGGTCACGCGGATGGGGTTGCCATTGACGATCAGGGAGCCGTCTTTTACTTCCACAGTGCCTTTAAATTGGCCGTGGGTTGAATCGTATTTCAGCATGTAGGCCATGTAATCGACATCGATCAAGTCGTTGATGGCTACTACCTGGATGTCTTCTCTTTCTTGCGCTACGCGAAAAGCGAGTCGTCCGATCCTTCCGAATCCGTTGATTCCTACTTTAATCTTGCTCATAAGTATTGTTGATTTTGAGTATAGGTTTGATTCCAAAAACAGGGTCAGGAGACCTCTTTAGGTCAAAATTTCCTGAGGGCAGGCTAAGTTATTACAAATAAACGGATAGCCCAAACTTCTTTGGTCTCCCAAAACCGCGAATCACATTGATTTTGAATTCAAACGATTTCGTGTCCGAAAATTTTTATTTTGGCCTATAGAAGTGGAACATCCCCTGTTTTCAAAGAGTTTCAAGATAGAATTTGCTTAGCCGATGTTTGTAGAAGCCATCCAGAAAGTAGCCGGATTCACTCGGGCCATCCACTCCATTTCCAGGAATTTTGGAAGCCAAAAGGTGGAAAGAGGCGCCGCTACGCTGTTTTTTGTGAACGGAGAGGGATGGGCTTTGACCTGCAAGCATGTTGCCCAATGGCTGACCCAGGCGGATGCGATCAACAAACGGTACTCAGCCTATCTGACTGAGGCAAAAGACTTGAACTCAGGGCAAAAAAAAGCCTTGGCCAAAAAACTCGGCCTTGACGAATCCAAAACCTCCGAGATGCGGGTGACTTTTGTGGATTGCGTGGATCGGATCAGCAACATCCGGTTTTTCCTCCATCCCGACTATGACCTGGCCCTCCTGAAACTCGAAGGTTTTGAAAAGACGCTGTATGCTGATGTTCCTATATTTCTTGAAAAAGACCAGCTTGCCCAGCCGGGACAGATGCTTTGCCGGTTGGGATTTCCGTTTCCCGAGTTTTTCAATTTTTCCCTGAATACGGAAAGGGACATCCTGGAGTGGACCCAAACCGGGCAAGCCCGATCACCCCGGTTTCCGATAGAAGGGATGCTGACGCGTTTTTTGGGAGACAAGCAGGGGAAAGTCTATGGCATCGAAATGAGCACGCCGGGACTGCGGGGCCAAAGCGGCGGGCCGCTTTTTGATGCCCAGGGAAGAATCGTGGGCATGCAAAGCCGGACGAAGCACCTGCATTTGGGATTTGATATCGAGGAAAAGGAAGTCGTCGCCCATGGCAAGGTCAAAAAAGTCAACGACTATGCCTTTATCCATCTTGGGGAATGCATCCACGTAGCCGTGATCAAGGAATTCATGGCCAAGCAAGGAGTGAAGTTCCAGTTAGGGTGAACTGAGAGCAGTAAGCATCTGGTATCTGTACCGTGTTCAGCTTTAGCGCTGTTCCAGATAAACAGGTTGGCGAAGCTGGCTAAATCCTGCTTCCGGAGAAGCAAGACAACCTATCGAGAGAGCGAACTTTTCCAAAGTTTCAAACTTTGGAAAAGATTGTCAGCCGATAAAAGCAAAACTCTCCAAGGGATGCCAAACCCTTGGAGAGCTATGTAAAAAGAAAGCCGGACTGAGTCGGCTTTTCTTGTTTTACGCGAGTGAAGCTAGGATTTCGTTGAAAGTACTGCTCGGTGTCATCGCCTTGGAAGTCTTTTCGACATCCGGTCTGAAGTAGCCCCCGATATCCACTGGCTTGCCTTGGGAGCTGTTGTATTCCTCGACAATCTTGGACTCGTTTTCTGCCAACGCTTTCGCTATCGGAGCAAATTTCGCCTGAAGTCCAGCGTCTTTGGTTTGCTCAGCCAGGGCCTCAGCCCAATAGAGGGCGAGATAGAAGTGACCGCCCCGGTTGTCCAACTTGCCCACTACACGGGCGGGGGATTTGTCGTTTTCAAGAAACTTCCCGGTGGCTTTGTCCAGCGTCTCACCCAGCAGCAAAGCCTCGGGATTGTGGAAGGTCTGGCCCAGATGCTCCAAAGAAACCGCCAGTGCCAAAAACTCACCCAGCGAATCCCAGCGCAAGTGGCCTTCGGTCACAAACTGCTCTACGTGCTTGGGAGCGGATCCCCCCGCACCGGTCTCAAACAGTCCGCCGCCGTTCATCAGCGGCACGATGGAAAGCATCTTGGCGGAAGTGCCCACTTCCAGGATCGGGAACAAGTCGGTCAGGTAGTCTCTCAGCACGTTGCCGGTCACAGAGATGGTGTCCTTTCCTTCGATGATTCTCTGGCAGGAGAAGATGGTGGCTTCTACCGGAGGCATCACGTGGATCTCCAGTCCTGATGTATCGTGGTTTGGCAGGTATTTCTCCACTTTTTTGATGAGCTCTGCATCGTGGCCTCTCTTTGGATCGAGCCAGAAGACCGCCGGTGTATTGGAAAGCCGCGCGCGGGTCACGGCCAGCTTCACCCAATCCTGAATCGGAGCGTCTTTGGTTTGGCACATTCTCCAGATGTCGCCGGCCTCTACTTCGTGTGAAAGCAAAATATTGCCCACGGCATCCACCACATGGACCTTGCCGTCAAACGGGATTTCAAAAGTCTTGTCGTGCGAACCATATTCCTCGGCTTTCTGGGCCATCAGCCCAACGTTTGGAACGCTGCCCATGGTGGCAGGATCAAAGGCTCCGTGCTTTTTGCAGAAATCTATCGTGGCTTGGTACACACCAGCGTAAGATCGGTCAGGAATGACCGCTTTGGTATCCTGGAGCTTTCCGTCTTTGTCCCACATCTTGCCGGAGCTGCGGATCATGGCGGGCATGGAGGCATCGATGATCACATCGCTGGGCACATGGAGGTTGGTGATTCCTTTGTCGGAATTCACCATCGCCACGGCTGGACTGTCGGCATAGCAGGCATCGATCTCGGCCAGGATCTCGGCTTTTTTGCTGGCGGGAAGTTTCTCCAGGTTCGCCAGCAGGTCCCCGAAACCGTTGTTCACATCCACTCCGATGGAGTCGAACGTAGCGGCATGTTTTTTAAATACCGGCTCGAAGAAGACCTTCACCGCGTGGCCGAAGATGATGGGGTCTGATACCTTCATCATCGTGGCCTTGAGGTGGAGCGAAAACAATACCCCTTTCGATTTCGCATCGGCTTTGGCCTTTTCCAAAAAAGCCTTCAAAGCCGAAATGCTTAGAGTAGAGGCGTCGATTACTTCACCCGCGGAAAGCTTCAAGCCTGACTTCAGGGTTTCTTTTTTGCCGTCTTTTCCCACCAACTCGATGGAGACGGAGGTTTCGGCCTCGACCGTCACGGATTTTTCACTTCCGTAAAAATCCCCTTCAGACATGCTGTCCACATGGGATTTGGAATCTGGAGACCATTTTCCCATCGAATGCGGATGCTTTTTGGCATAGTTCTTCACTGCCAAAGGTGCTCTTCGGTCCGAGTTTCCTTCACGCAGGACAGGATTCACCGCAGATCCTTTGATCTTGTCGTATTTTGTTTTGACGGTTTTCTCTTCCTCGGACTTTGGCTCTTCGGGATAGTCTGGAAGCGCATAGCCTTGGGCCTGCAGTTCTTTGATGGCGGCCTTCAACTGGGGAACTGACGCGGAGACATTGGGGAGTTTCACGATGTTGGCCTCGGGAGTCATCGCAATTTTGCCCAGCTCGGCCAAGTCGTCGTTGATGATTTGCTCTGGCTTCAGGTATTCCGGGAAACTTGAGATAATCCGGCCAGACAAAGAAATGTCCCGGGTTTCTACTTGGACACCGGCTGACTTGGTGAAGGCCTGTACAATGGGAAGAAGGGAATACGTGGCCAGGGCGGGTGCCTCATCGGTCAGCGTATAGAGGATTTTTGGAGTTTGCTCACTCATAGTTTCAATAGGATGCTAAAAAGGATTTGCCTGTCTGCTTTTTGGGGTGTTGGCCGGAGCCATCAGTCGAAAAAAGGGAAAACAGGGTCTGGATTTTGGCGCCTAAAATACAAAAATTAGGCTTGTTTCAAACCCCGATCAAGGAAAGTCGGAGAATTAAGATTGTGGGTGTCTAAAGGATCCTGAACTGGTCGGCGTCTTTCCAGGCAGAAAATTTCGCCCGGAATTCCTCCAGCTTTTGGGCGGAAAATGTAACTGTCTGGATTCCGTCCCTTTCGCCCGAATCGGCGATTTTTTCACCCCTAAAATCATAGGCGGCAGAATGCCCGACGTAGGAAATCCCATTTCCATCGGTGCCAATTCGATTCACCCCGATGGAGTAGGAGAGGTTTTCGATGGCCCGTGCAGGCAGAAGTGTGTCCCATGCGGAAGTCCGCACCGCCGGCCAGGAAGCTACATAAAAAACCACATCGTAGCCCGCCACGCCGTCCTCCCAGCCATTTCTCGACCAAACGGGGAACCGCAGATCGTAACAAACCTGGGGACAAAACTCCCAGCCCTTGAGGTTGAAGATGGGGAGCTTTAGTCCGGGAGAAAAGGTCTGATCCTCATTTGCCATTCGAAAAAGATGCCGCTTGTCGTAGTGTTCGGTGTATCCGTCCGGATTGACCCAAAGCAGCCGGTTAAAATATTTCCGACCCTCCGAGATAATCGCGCTTCCGGTGATGGTCGCCTTGGTTTGGGCAGCGAGTTGCTTCATCCATTTGCAGACCGTCAGGTTCATGGGCTCGGCAAGCCTGGAGGCTTCCATGCTGAATCCCGTCGGGAACATTTCGGGAAGGATGATCAGGTCGGTTTTCCCCTTGAGGCCCCAGATTTTTTCCTCCAGCATGGCCAGATTGGCTGTCTTGTCCTGCCAGTGCAGGTCAGTCTGAACCATTGAGATGCGGATTTCCGGGCTTCTTCCCATTATCTTAGGGGATAGATCATGCGGTAGTCGGTGGAGATTTTTCCTTTGCTGACGTCCATCAATTTGGATTGGATCAGGCGTTTTTTCAAGCCCTTGAGATAGTCGATGAACAGGATGCCTTCGAGGTGGTCGTATTCGTGCTGGATCACGCGGGCAGTCATCCCGGAAAACTCCTCTTCTTTGAGATTCCAGTTTTCATCGAAGTATTCGAGGGTGAGCTTGTCCGGGCGGATGATTTCCGCCCGCACCTCAGGAATGCTCAGGCAGCCTTCCTCAAAGCCGTAATCGTCCCCGTATTCATCCAGGATGATCGGATTGATGAATGCGCGCCGGATGCCTTTTTCCTCGTCATTCTCGTCCAGCATCAGGGAGCTGTCGATGACAAACAGCCGGACGCCCTGATTGATTTGCGGAGCGGCAAGACCTACGCCGTTGGCATGGTCCATGGTCGCAAACATGTCGGCGATCAACGCTTTCAGATCGGTGCCTTCGGCAATTTCTTCCGCTTCTTTTTTGAGGATAGGGTTCCCGTAGGCGATTATGGGGTAAATCATTGTCGTTCGAGGTAAGATTGTAGTATGATCGCCGCAGAGACTTTGTCCAGGTTTCCGGCTTTTTCCCTTCGGTCTTTCTTCTTGCTGCCCATGGCGATCATGCTCTGCATCGCCATCTTGGAGGTGAACCGTTCGTCCACGAGGGCTATTTTTTTTCCGGGAAAAGCCATTTCGAGCGCTTCCTTCAGTTTCATTACCCTGGGGGTCATTTCGTTGTCCTGTCCATTGAGCCGGATGGGCAGTCCGAGGACCAGGGTTTCGACTTCTTCTTTGGCGCAATAGGCCTTGAGAAAAGCCATCAGTTGGCTGGTCTCGACGGTTTCCAGGGGATTGGCCAATATTTTCAGCGGATCGGTAACAGCCAAACCCGTGCGCTTGGTTCCCAGATCTATCGCAAGGACCCTGGGCATCAGTTGGTCTGGATTTTTTTGCGGATTTTCCGGAGTGCCTCTTTTTCCAGTTCCACGGCTTTGGGGAAAAGCAGCTCATCTTCGATCTTGGCATGGATGGAAAGTTCCCTTTCGAAGTTTTGAAGCTCGTGATAGAGGACTTTCATGGTCAGCGGGGCATC
>CAZGYC010000133.1:0-7366 GCA_964530015.1 uncultured Limnohabitans sp.
AGCCGGAAGACTGTCCCAACCTGAAAGCCTGACACGAATGACGTGCAGATTTTAAAAAAACGCTCCTTCTGCGGTGCACTGTGGTGAAAAAATCACCGCAAAAAAAGTTTTAACCACAGAGATAAGGGAGTTTTGGCTTTCGAAACAGCAGATCCCGGCGGAACTCCAATCGGAACTTTCACCAATCAGCGGTTTTGAGGGCACGGAGAAAAAAGCCAGGGCTTTTTTGGCGGTTCAAGTCTCCTTGGCCTGTTTGGAAAGGTTTCGACGAGTTGGTCTCCTCCTGGGTCAAATTCCTTTGTGTCTCTTGGCGTCCGTGGTAAAAAAAATCAACCACAGAAAAAAGAGTCTTTGATTTCGAACCAGCAAGCGTCGGCAGAACTCCAATCCGAAGCTTCACCAACCAGCTTTTTTTGGATTGGCCACAGAAGCACAGATTCTGCTTTTGATAGCAGTAGATCAGGCAGTTCTATGGATTCAACTGAGGCCTGCCGTTTCAAAAACAAAATCCCTTTGCATTTCTCGGCATCCCTTGCGGTTAAAAATTTCCTGCCGATCAACGCAGAAAAATCCACCGATCCCCGTGATTTTTTGCTGTTTCCACAGGCAAGAAAGCGAAGCTTTCCCCTTTGTGGCCTCAAAAAGGCCTGTCAGATCCGTTCGGGCAGGGGTTCCGGATAGTACTGAAAGCCCTTGCTCTTTCTTCTCCGCGGTAAAATTCCTCTGCGTTCTTTGCGTCTCCTGCGGTACACTGTGGTGAAAATTTCTTTGCAGTGAAAGAGTAGGCCTGGCCACAAAAAAACCGGGGAAGAAGATCTCCCCCGGCATTTGTACTGACTAAACCTGTTTACCTGTCCCGGAAAAGCATCCGGGTTTGCAGTCTTACCAAGGCTTGTTGGTACCCTGGATGATCCAAGGCTTGGCCCACTGGTTGTTTGGACCGATTTCCGTGCCATACTCAGACAGTTGCAGGCGACCTACGGCTGTGGTTACTTCTTCATTGTTGAAGTTCAGCTCATTGTTGCCGTAAGGGAACCTTACCGGCATCACTGGCTCCATAGAAGCCGGGCCTACCTTGAAATCGGGCAAACCGGTACGTCTGTAGTCAAACCATGCCTCGGTGGCAGAAGTCCAGCTCGCGATCCATTTTTGGGTCAGGATTTGCTTGGCCGTGCCATCAAAGGCTACGCCCGGCTGGGCCACATAAGCGGCATAGTCACCGGAAACACCCCAAGTTTTCAAGGAAGCATTAATACCGTTCAGGTAGTGCGCTTCTGCATTGCCTACCGCATAGCCTTTGACCGCAGCCTCAGCCAGGATAAAGCTCACTTCAGCGGTAGAGATCAATCTGGCTTTCAGCAGGTCGTGCTTAGCCAAACGGTACACGTCGCCGATCTGTGAAACGTGCTGGTTTTCCAACTGCTGACCCGGAGTCGGGTTGAGGTTGTGTGCAGATGGGTTGATCAGCCCGGTCGGAACACCTACATATTCTCTGGTATCCAACTTATAGCCCAACAAATCCGGGTTGTAGTGGCGGGTGAATGTGTTGCCAGCAGCGATTTCTTGCAAATATTGCTCATCGCCCAGGGAAACGACTCCATCTTGGATTACGCCATTTTTGCGGATAAACGGATCGTAAGCCACAGCAAGCGCCTTGTCTTCCACCCATCGGCAGTGAACCGGTCTGAACCAGACCTTTACTCTTGGGTCGTTGGTTTCCAACATCGGGTCCAGCAGGGTATTGGCTGGCTTCAGTCTTCTGAAGTTGGAACCCGCATCAAAAGAAGCCGCCGTAGGCCAGGAATCATCCGAAGACGCTCCCAGATAGGCCATCGTCACATCCTCAGAAGCATCTGTGAGGTAATTGCCGGAATTGTAGATGGCCTCAATACCAGGTTTGGCAATCTCCGGCAACTTGTCGGAGATCCTCATATAATATCTCAACAGCAGCGAGTTGGCAAATTTCTGCCAGCGGGTCGCATTTCCGCCGAAATAGATATCATACTGAGGAATCACATTTACAGAAGAAGTGCTTGCAAAGATCGCAGCGGCTGCCTTCAAGTCTTCGATCACTCCTTTGTAGATCACTTCCTGGGAGTCATAGATCGGAAACTGATAATCCAGCTCCGACTTGGAACCCTGGAGTGCGTACGTATAAGGCGCATCACCCCAAAGGTCAGTCACCATCCCGAACAGGAAAGACTTCATCGTCAGACCGATCGCTTTGTGGAAGTCCGAGCCCACCTCTTCCGATCTTTTGATCAGGAACTCATTGGTTCTCAGGAGTCCGTAGTACCCATTCCAGTCATTGGGACCCCAGTCATAGCTGTTGTGCCCGCTGAACCAGCCGTCTTTTTGGGTATGCTGTACCACACCGGCTATGTCCTGATATCCCAAGTTGTTCATGTTCTTTGCCGCACCTACCATGACGGTCGGCATCAGCATGTTCACGTTGGCATCACTCGGAGAAACCCCGTTGGGGTTGTTGTTGATTTCATCTAAGCTTTCGCAGCTCCCGAATGCGATCAGGGTGGCCAGAGAAAGCACTTTGGTATGTTTTATCCAATTTTTCATAATCTCTTTTATTTTATTGAGCGGATGGATTAGAAGTTGGCGTTGAACTTAAAGCCCAAAGGCATGGTCCAAGGGTTCACGTTTTGGAGCTCAATACCCTGTCTGAACAGGTTGGCTGAGTCACCTTGCTTGGCAGCCTGCAACTGGAACGCCCGCTCAGGATCGATTCCGATATCGGCCTTGGTCCACAGCATCAGGTTACGGGTGAACACGGAAACGCTCGCATTCTGAAATCCTTTCAGTTTAGGCAAAGTGTAAGACAGGGAAAGTTCACGGAGTTTGACAAAAGAGGCATCAAAGGTAATGGCTTCGTTGTAGCTCCAAGGATAGGCATCGGAGACTGGGTAGATGTTGGTACCCGGACCGCCCAAATGCTCGATGTACTCGCCGTTTTCGCCCATGATCACACCCGGGATGAAGGCTCCGTCGTCACCTGCCGGGCCTTGGTTGACCGGCAATCCGCCTTCAGAGGCATCATAACCACCCACTCTTGGGAAGCGTCCGCTTTGGGGAATGATGTATTTGCCCGGATCAGACTTCAGCAGATCTATCAACTCCTGTTCGCTGTACAAGCCGCCTGGGATCAACTGATCCTTCTGTCTTCCTGATTTCCAGTCAGATTCGGCATATCTGTAGGTGAAGGACATGAAGTCACCCCCGATACGGGTATCTACGCTGGCTGCCAAGACGAATCTGCCATAGCTCAGGCTGGTCTGGAAACCAAGCATTGCGTCAGGGTTGAAGTTACCCACCTTTCTTCTGTCTTCCCTGCCGTTTTGGGAGATCCACTCTCCGTTGTTGCTAAGGATAGGCCATCCATAATAAGGGGAGTTTTTGTCTTCCACTGTGGCAAAGCCACGGCTCCAAAGGTCACCGATCTGTCCGCCTACAAACGTGCTGGCACCTCCACCGTTGTCCTCCCAAAGGGTGATGAACTCCATCCCTTCAGTCAAAGACTCAAGTGTGGTTCTGTTGCGGGTGATGTTCAGGTTCAAATCCCAAGTCAAGCCATTGGCCTTCTGGATTGGGGTAGCTCCGATCTGGACTTCCCAGCCTTGGCTGGAGATCAAACCTGCGTTCACCTGACGCTGGGAATATCCTGATGATTCAGGAGTAGGGATGTTCAGGATTTGGTTTTCGTTCTGCTGATGGTAATAGGTCGCTTCGAAACGGATTCTGTTGTTCAGGAAATTCATGTCCAAGCCCAATTCCTTGGAAGTGTTGATTTCTGGCTTCAGGTTGGGGTTCAACAAGGTTCCAGGATAGTTGGTGGTAATCAAGCTACCCCAGCTTCCCGTACCCAACTGTTGCTCCAAGGCATAGGGAGAAGTATCGTTACCGGCCTGGGCGATACCCGCCCTCAACTTCAGCATGGAGATGCTCTCGGGAAGGTTGAAGGTATAGTTTGCCAACCAGCTCAGTGACAGGGAAGGGTAGAAATACGATCTGTTTTCCGCAGGCAAAGTACTGGACCAGTCGTTTCTGGCAGTGATGTCGGCATACAACTGGTCTTTGTATCCCAAAGACGCCACACCGAAGACAGAATAGATGGCTTTTTCCGAGCTGTAGTTGCTGTAGTTCAAACCGGTGTTTGGAATGTTGCTCACTCTGTAAAGTCCCGGAACGATCAAGCCTGCATTGGTCTTGCTGCCAATGTAATCATCGGAGTAGTGTTGGCTCATGACGTTACCACCCGCACTTACGTTCAGGTTAAATCCCTCCCAACGCTTGTTGTAAGAGGTCAGGAATTCCACGTTGGTTTCCGTGCCGCCAAGATTCTGGAGGTGATAAGCGCCTTTTCTTTCTCTTGTGTAAGAATATGGAATCTTGGTTTCGCGGTTTTCGCTATAGGTATCCATCGTCAATTTCACGTGGGACTTCAGCGCATCGGAGAATTTGTATTCCGTCTTGATGTTACCGAATACGCGGTCACGCTGGAAGCCGTTGTTGATCCCGTAGGCAATAAAATAGGGGTTGTCATTGTTTGGAGACACAGACCGCTGCTGGATTTCCTCCTGGCCCGGTTCCCAGTAGTCTTTCAGTTCACGGATATCCACGTGAGACCAAGCATACACTGCTTCCAGGGGGTTCGCACCTCTGTTTCCTGTAGCAGGACGGTTGTCGGATTTGCTGCGGGAGATGTTTACGTCCGCGCTCACCGCCAACTTAGGGCTGAGGTTGTAGGTATTGGAGAGATTGATGCTATGCCGGTTCAGATCCGTATTGGGGATCATCCCCTTGTTGATCATATTGGAATAGGACAAGCGATAGACGGCTTTGTCGGTTGCACCCGACACAGACAGGGCATTGGTAGAAGTAATCCCGGTCTCCAGGAAGTTCTTCATGTTGTCCTTGTAGGATTTCAGCTCGGTGGCAATCTGGTTTCCGCTTTCGTCGCGGGGACTGTTCCACTGCACGGCCTTGTTGCCCACGTCCAGTTTGGGGCCTACCCAATAGGCAGAGCGCTCATCCAAAAGGTCTGTACGGGAACCGTTGGCATACTGATAGTGCAAATCCATAAAACGGTAAGGGGTTTCGAAGACGTTGGAAGTGGAGAAATTCACCCGCATCGCCTCGCCTTTTTTGCCTTTTTTGGTAGTGATAAGGATTACCCCGTTACCTGCACGTGAGCCATAAAGAGCCGCCGCACTTGGGCCTTTCAACACGGTCATGTCCTCGATGTCGTCCGGGCTCAAGTCAGAGATCGGATTGCCGTAATCGACCTGGTTTCGGTCACCCATGGTTCTTACGTTACCCAAAGAGTTGGATACCGGCACCCCGTCAATTACGAAGAGCGGCTGGTTGTCACTGCTCAGGGAAGTGGCTCCACGGATCACCACACTGGTAGAGGAACCCGCACCGGAAGTCTGGTTGATCTGCACACCGGCCACTCTACCTGCAAGCGAACCGAGTACGTTTTCCTGGGTAACAGTCCTCATGGCGTCCCCATCAACCTCGCCTACAGAGTAGCCGAGGGATCTCTTTTCACGCTCGATGCCCAAAGCGGTCACGACCACTTCATCCATCGCCTGCTCGTTTTCTTCCATGACCACGTTCAGCGTAGTTTGGCTGTTTACGGGCACTTCCAGGGTGTTGAAGCCGATGTAGGAAAACACCAAAACAGCGCTGGACGAACTGACCGACAGGGAATATTCCCCGTTGATGTCCGCAACCGTACCATTGGTGGTTCCCTTTTCCAAAACGGTAACCCCCGGCAGTCCCAATCCGTCGGACTGCGAGGTGACTTTCCCCCTCACCACGACCTGGCTTTGGAAGAACTCTTCCAGGGGAAGACTAGAACTGGCGTACAACTCCCTCCCCTCCACAGGAGAAAGCAGGACAGCGCCCAAAACCAGAGCGAGGGAAGCACCTCTGAAGATTTTGGGCCTGATTAAGTAGATGACTTGTTTCATAAGCATTTAGGTTAGGTAAAGTGTATTCTAATTTTTACTGGTATCGTCCTTCTTTGGATCTGAACCGTTGCCATTCATAATATGAGCAAAGAGTGTCCAGAAGCCCTCTTCGAGATTTCCAGCCTGTCTTCTGTCATCCAGCATGGTCAGGAAAAGGTCAAATTCCTTGCGGCTGATTTTGCCTTCTGCCAGCTTTCTGATTAATTCTGATGCGTTTGGATCTTCCATAGCTTGCTCATTCACAGGTAATACCTTGGGCCTTGAAAAAGAGACTACTCACATTTTTTTTTTTTGGCAGCGGTGCGGATTTCCTGTGAAAAGTCTTGGATATCCGGGACTACGGGAAACCAAACCCTAAAACAAGACCCTGGCTATGTGCGAGTTGTGAGGCCAAAAGAGACCATGGCCTCCAAGATTATCAAATCGTTAAGGCAGACAATCAACTGACCAAAGCCATGAGCCACTACCTCCGTGGGCTTGGTTGAAAATTCATCCATTCGTCCGTAAAAGTTCCAGGCCACAGTGGGCTCGGAGTCGAAGTATTGCGCGGGGTTGGTGTACAGTCGGCCAGTGGCAAGACCTGCCAGGTTTTGAAAATCGGGCAGGTCGGCTTCCGGAGACTGGAGGCCGCTCTTCCGAAATAGTCGGGACAGGCTGTTCGTGTCTCATTCGCTGTGACGGACAGGTCTTTGCGAGGGGCTTTTTCCAATGGTTAAATTGATTTGACGGTTTCATGCCCCGAAGCAATCTCCCCGTTTGGAGCAGTGGTTTGGTTGGGAGACTGCTTCGATTGGGACTGCTTTCCGGATGCAAGTTCGGGACAGGCAGCTCCATCCGCCACTCCGATTTTGAATTGGTCGGTCTGTGCGGAGAGACTACTCGGGAGTTTGAAGCTCAAATATTCCCGCCCATTTTCGATAGATCCTCAAGGCAACCAGGTTAGAAGTCCCGAGTATAAGTCATGAAAGGGAGAGGTGCGGCTGGCTGACGCAGCAGCGGGGTGCCAAAAGGGGTCGTGCGGTTGAAGCTTTGCCGCGTCTTGATTTTTTGGTTCTTTTGGACAAAGCAAAAAAGAGGAACAAAAACAGGCCCCCAGAACGCAACAAAGAAAGATCCCTTTCCCCAAAAACCCAGCTTTTTGGCTCTCCATTCCGTCCGAGACTGATGCCCGATTACCGATGGCTGGGAAAGCGCCTCCCTGCCATTCCATACAGCGAATGCTTGGTGATTAACGATAGTGGTAGGCTGTCCTCTTGGTCACCAAGTCGTAAAACCTCAAAAAAACCGGAAATGTAAAAAACACGAGCAAAACAGCTATATGCCTTGGAACTATACTGAAGTAGTAATTCGATGCAAAAACTGCCCCTACAAAAAGAACA
>CAZGYC010000134.1:0-2068 GCA_964530015.1 uncultured Limnohabitans sp.
TCAAAAAATGGACTTCAGTCCCAAATACTCCACAAAAGGCTCAAAATCCCGGTCGGAGTGGAGCAAAGACAGGTTCTTTTCGATGCAATAGGTGGCAATGAAAGTGTCGATGGTCTTACGGATAGTGATCCCCTTCTTTCGCAAAAAGCGGTAATTCTGGGCGGATTTGAGTGACAATTCCTTGTTCACCAACAAAAGGAAAGGAATTTCCTCAAAGAAATCGTGACCAATCTGAAAGTCACGATCGGCTTTAAATCCCTGCATCACTTCCCCATAAATTAGGTTACCAATTGCAAATTGAAGCCCGCCGATCGCTGAATAGACAAAATCAGTTTGTTTGGTTTCAACTCCGTTGAAATAGTCGATCCAAACCGAACTGTCAACCAAAATCACGGCCTTCTCTCATTTCGTCCAGGTTTCCTTCCCATTTCAATTTCCCTCTCAATTCCCGAATCCGCTCCTGCTTCTTCAGGGAAACCATCTGCTTGAGCGCAGCCTCCACAGCCGCCTTTTTGGTAGTGATCCCGGTCAGCTTCATTGCCTCCTTGATCAATTCGCTATCGATTTCAATATTCGTTCTCATGTGTATTTTTTTGATAAAAATACACATCTTGGAATTTAAAGGTTCGTAAATGAGTCGTTTTTTTAGGCAGCTTTTCTGTTAATCTCAGGAGTATCCACAATCTTGCACGCACTTGTGGGAAAGACAAGTTTGAAACCTAAATTGAGGAGATCCCCCCTTGCAAAGGGGGCTAGGGGGATTTTTTCAAACTATTTCAGGAAATCCTGACAACGTGCAACATTCCGTAGAGTCATCTTAATCACCATTCTTCCGACTCCTTGGCAAGCCTTACAATTTTCCGATTTTCCAATCTTTCAATTTTCCAATTACTTACCTTTGCCCCAACCTAATCTTTCCCCCGCCATGAACGAGCGCTACATGCAGCGCGGTGTTTCCGCCTCCAAAGAAGACGTCCACCAAGCCATCTCCAAGCTGGACAAGGGTCTGTTTCCAAAGGCTTTTTGCAAGATCGTGGAAGACACCTTGGGAAACGACCCGCTGTTTTGCAACATCATGCACGCGGACGGAGCCGGCACCAAATCATCCTTGGCCTACCTCTATTGGAAAGAAACCGGTGATCTGAGCGTCTGGAAAGGCATCGCCCAAGACGCCATCATCATGAATACCGACGACCTGCTGTGTGTCGGGGCGATCAACAATATCCTGGTTTCCTCCACCATTGGCAGAAACAAAAACCTGGTTCCCGGCGAGGTCATCTCCGCCATCATCCAAGGCACGGAAGAAGTACTCCAAATGCTCCGTGACAACGGGGTGAATGTCGTCTTGACCGGAGGCGAAACGGCCGATGTGGGGGATTTGGTGCGGACCATTATCGTGGACAGCACAGTCACCTGCCGGATGAGACGGGACGAAGTCATCTCCAATGACAAAATCCAGGGGGGAGACGTGATCGTGGGCTTGTCCTCCTTTGGCCAGGCCAACTATGAATCCGAATACAACGGCGGGATGGGCAGCAATGGGCTGACTTCTGCGCGGCATGACGTTTTCAACAAAGTCCTCAAGACAAAATATCCCGAAAGTTTCGATCCCGCTGTTCCCGACAGCTTGGTTTACAGCGGAAAATACCACCTGACCGATGCCGCTCCCGGCACTTCGGTGAACATGGGCAAGCTGGTGCTTTCCCCCACCCGAACCTATGCCCCCATCATGGTGGATGTGCTCAACTACATGCGCCCACATGTCCACGGACTGGTGCATTGCAGCGGCGGGGCACAGACCAAAGTCCTCCATTTTGTGGACAATGTCCATGTGATCAAGGACAACCTGTTTGATACTCCGCCCTTGTTCCGGATCATTCAGGAGGAAAGCGGTACTGACTGGAAGGAAATGTACAAGGTCTTCAACATGGGCCACCGCATGGAAATCTACCTCGACGAGCGCCATGCCGAGGAGATCATCGACATCGCCGAGTCCTATGGGGTAGAGGCCCAGATCATCGGCCGGGTAGAGCCGCATGAGGGCAAAAAGGTGACGATACAGAGCCCT
>CAZGYC010000134.1:2168-7341 GCA_964530015.1 uncultured Limnohabitans sp.
TTCACCGATTGAACAGCAGAATTTTTACCGGGAGACTATCGAAAAGCTGGAAAAGACTCCCTGGCAAGGCTCGACTGGCGAAATCTGGCTCTCGGGCTGGGGAAAAGCGAATGTCACACCCAATCAACCTGTCGAATTGGTCGGCTACGCCCCGCGTGGCCCCTACGAATTTGTCCAGGACAGCAGCTTTGTCAAAGCCATCATCCTGGGCAATGGTAAAACCCAAATCGCCTGGCTCAACTATGAACTGCTGATTGTCCATCCAGAACTGGCAAAAGCAGTGGAAAACGGGCTGAAAAATACCGGAATCGCACCCGATCAACTGATTTTCACGGCCACCCACACCCACTCCGGAATGGGCGGCTATATGCCCGGACCGCTGGGAGAATTGGCTTTTGGGGGATATGACCAAAAGACGGTGGACCTGCTCGTGGAGAAAAGCATCGCGGCACTCCAGGCCTCCATTGCATCGCAGGATACGGTTTCACTGAGCTATCGCAAAGTAGATGCAGGCAAGTATGTCGCCAACCGATTTATCAAAGACGGGTCTTACGATCCCTTTGTCCGTCAGTTGGTTTTTACCAAAAAGGACGGAAAAAAAGCAACCCTTTTCACCTATTCAGCACATGCCACCTGCCTGGGCTCCAAGTTTATGGGATTGTCCGGAGACTATCCCGGGTACTTAAACCAAGCCTTGGAAGCAAGAGCATACGAGTTTGCGCTGTTTGCGGCAGGAGCTGTAGGCAGCCACCGCCCGCTTGCCCCGGGAAATACCCCGGAGCACGTCCGGGAATATGCCGCCAGTCTGGACTCGGCCATTTGGCTGCGGATGGCCCAATTTGCCACGCTCAAAAATCCAAGAATCGTCCATTCCCGACTCGATATCAGCCTGAGAAGTCCGCATCTGAGGATTTCTGACAACCTGAGAATCCGTCCCTGGCTGTTCGACTATCTGCTGGGCGAAACCAATCCGCACCTGGACATCACCCAGCTTGGGAATCTCCTGATGATCTCCTCCAGTGGGGAGCTGTCGGGGGTATTTTATGAAGAATGGGATAGGCTGGCCAAAGAAAACAACCTCCAACTGATCGTCACGACGTTCAATGGCGGCTATATCGGCTACATCACACCTGACGAACTCTACGACGAACATTTCCACGAAGTCCGGGAAATGAACTGGTACGGTCCGGGAAATGGTGCTTATTTTGACCAATTGATACGGAGAAGTATCGAAAAAGCGAGTCGTTAAAGTCAATAAAATGGCTTTTTCAACATAAAAGAGCAGAAGCGTCTTGCTTTTGCCCTGATTAAAAAAACCTGAAAAATGGAAAACACGCCTTCTCTTTTACCCAGTATTTTGAGCTGCAAATGTCCCAAATGCCGAAAAGGCAAGATGTTTCCGGCAGGCAATTTCCCGAACCCACTGGCCTTTCATAAAATGGACAAAAGCTGCCCCCATTGCGGGCAAAGTTTCGAGCCGGAGCCGGGATTTTACTTTGGGGCCATGTTTGTGAGCTATGGGATCAATACCGTTCTGTTTCTGGGGGTCTGGACCTTGCTGGCAATCTTTGTAAAAGACTATGGCCTGAGCACACTTTTGATCGCTTTGGGGCTGACGGTAGTGGTTTTTCTGCCTCTTACTTTCCGTCTGAGCAGATCGGTTTGGATTGCCATTTTTGTCCCCTTTCAAAAGGCTTCGCCCAAAAAGCAAGTCTGATTTCCAGGGCCGTGTCAATGCAAAGATGCCGTATCCAATTCTCCCAGATGGCACCGACTAGGCGGCAGGCAGGTGCCCACAGATGAACCAATCATCTGTGAGCAGTTTTTTTCACTACACAGCGCATGGGCAGATTGGTGAAAAACCGGCAGTTTTCACTTGGCCTGACACTGGACCAATCCATAAACCCTGGCCCGAATCCAGCCCTTTTTCCAGGTTTTTTCCTCCGAAAGCTTCCAGATTGTGGGATCAAAGAAAGCAGCCAGATCCGGCAAATCGCTTCGCGGATGTCCGGCCAAAACCCGAAACCCCAAAAGCATCGCTTGCTGAAGGGTTTTTTGCGCAAGTGTCTGAGGGGAGAAAAAATCCGAAAGGACGACTTTTCCGTCCCGCTTCAGACAATTTCTGATCTGAAAAAGTATTTTTTCGATCTCCTGATCCTGAAACGTGTCCAAAACAAAAGGCAAAAACACCACATCAAATCTCCCCTGTCCAGACCACCTTCCGCAGTTGACGGCAAGGCGGCTTTTTGCCAGGCTGGCTTTTGCCAAATCGGCCATTTTTGCGGAGCTATCCCAGTATTCCCCCCCGAAAGACTCATCCCAATCCCGGTAGGCAAAGCCGTCGCCCCCACCGATGATCAGAGAACGCTTGCCTTGGGCCAAGGCCGAAAAAACCGAATTGGCGGCAATCAGGTCTTTTCCAAATACCAATCCGGAAAGGGGCTGATAGATTGTAGCTAGAAAACCATAGGCATCGGACATCAGTTAAAATTGTCTATAACAATAAACCAAAACCACTTTTTATGAGAAATCTTCTGAAAAAATTATCCGGTGTCCGCCAATTGCTGAGTTCGATCGATCTGGATCAGATCTCCAAACTGTCACAAAAAGTCGATCTCCCAAAGATGGTTGGCCTCGTGTCCAAGATGAGCGAAGAGGATCTCTCCAAGATGATGGGCATGCTCAAGGGAAGTGGCAAAACCAAAGAGATCCCTGCCGTGAATGGCGACTTCTACGAACTGGGCAAAACGCTCAAACCGGAAGAGCGGGAGATCCAGCTCCAAGTGCGGGAATTTATGGAGCGGGAGATCAAACCCATCGCCAACGACTATTGGAACCGGGGGGAATTTCCCATGCAGATCATCCCCAAGATGGCGGAGCTGAACATCGCCGGACTGACGTATCAGGGTTATGGATGCCCGGGACATTCGGCACTGTTGGAGGGATTTATCGCCATGGAAATGGCCCGGGTAGACACGTCGATTTCCACCTTTTTTGGGGTCCAAAGCGGCCTTGCCATGGGCTCCGTCTATCTCTGCGGCTCGGAGGCCCAAAAGCAGGAATGGCTTCCGGCCATGCAAAAACTGGAAAAAATCGGTGCTTTTGGCCTGACCGAACCCGAGGTAGGCTCGGGAGTGGCCGGAGGCCTGACCACCACTTGCAAGCGAAACGGCGATTCTTGGGTGATCAATGGGCAGAAGAAATGGATTGGAAATGCGACGTTTTCCGACATGACGGTCATTTGGGCGCGGGATCTGGAAGACCGGCAGGTGAAGGGGTTTATCGTGCGAAAAGGCAATCCGGGATTTCTGGCGGAAAAGCTGGAGGACAAGATGGCCTTGCGGACCGTCCAGAATGCGCTGATCACCCTGACCAATTGCGAGGTGCCCGAAAGTGACCGTCTCCAAAACGCCAATTCCTTCAAAGACACCGCCAAAGTCCTCCGGATGACAAGAGCCGGCGTGGCCTGGCAGGCGGTGGGCTGTGCTCGCGGAGCCTACGAGCTGGCTCTTGCCTATACCAACGAACGGAAGCAATTTGGACGGCCCATCGCCTCTTTCCAGCTCGTTCAGGACCTGCTCGTGACCATGCTTGGAGACCTCACCGCCATGCAGACGATGGTCTTCCGGCTTTCGCAGATGCAGGATGCCGACGAATTGCTGGACGAGCACGCCTCCCTGGCCAAGGTTTTTTGCACGCTCCGGATGCGGTCCATCGTGGATCATTCGAGAGAACTATTCGGAGGCAACGGCATCCTGCTGCGCCACGACATCGCCCGGTTTGTGGCGGATGCCGAAGCAGTCTATTCCTATGAGGGCACCAAGGAGATCAATTCTCTGATCGTGGGCCGGGCGATCACCGGACACAGTGCCTTTGTGTGACGCCTCCTATTTAATCACAAAGGTTCCAAAGGATTAAGCCTTGGCTCCCTTGACCGAGATTTGGACTTTTGACACCGAAGCCTACACGGGGGTTTTCAAGGACGCAAAGAAAAAGCTGAAGCTTTTTTGATCCCCAAAATCGTTGCGCTCTCTGCCAAAACCTTGGCGGGGGAAAAAACATGGCCAGATTCTGGAGAAGCGGGAGAACGGTGTCCTGTGGTAAAAAACTCAGAGAAAATAAAGCAAAAGAGGCAACATAAAACCCGCTTCCATTCGCATTCTTTTTTGCTCGGGAGAAAGCCCCGCCCGAAAAAAAACCAGGTAATGGATCAGAGCCATGAGCAGCAAGATGCAGGCAAAGGGACTGTAAAACGAAGACAGTAAGACAAACCCCGCAAGCCCGGTGAAAATCAAGAAAAAAGCCAATCTGCGGATCCATTGGACCAGACGAACTGGTCCGAGGGAATAGGCGGCTGAGAAAAACCCGGCCTTCCGATCCTCATCCTGATCCAGGAAGGACAGCATCAGCAAGTTCAAAAAAGCCAAGCCGATATAGGTCGGCACAAAGACCAAATTCGCCCAGTTCAGATCCAGTGCATCGGTCCGAAGCAGGGGAAGCCAGACAATCCCCAACACATAAAACACCGCAATGGAAAGCTCCTTCATCCATCCCGGCCCGGCTCTTCGGATCAGCAATTTGCTTCCCAAGATCAACGCGGCCAGGGCCAGGGTCAGTTGGAGTTCTTTCCCCCAGCCAAACCACCAAAATGCCCCAGCCATTCCCGTCAGCACCGCAGCTCCAAGGAGAATACCCAGAAGCTTCCGATTTTCCTGGTGGAAAGTTCTTCGGGGCGACAGCGGCAAGTTCTTCTTTCTCACATCCAACAAATGATCCAGAGTATAGATGCTCCAGACAGCCAAGCCCAAAAGCAGGTAGGCCGGCCAGTGCAAGTTTGCATGAAGCAGCTTTTCAAAAAACAGCATCCCGGCCATTGCTCCCAAAGCCACGTCGATGGATAGCCAGGAAATGTATTGGAAGAAAATCTTGCCGTGCTTCATCGGATAAAAGTAAAAGTCCACGGTCGACAGACCACAGTCCACCGCGAATTTATGTTCAACTTTTTCTATTTTGGGAGAAAATAAACCCTCACTTCCAAAGGCCTGACCACGGCCGGTTGGCCAAAACCTCCTTTTATGAAAAAACTCTCCCTCCTGTTCGCCGCACTTTTTGTCGCCGTATCCACTTTTGCCCAAAGCCCCATCAAGGTCGCTTTTGTCGGCAACAGCATCAC
>CAZGYC010000135.1:0-7325 GCA_964530015.1 uncultured Limnohabitans sp.
ACTTTCAACTGGAGATGCTCGAGGGAGATCCCCAGAAGTTTTTTCTCCCCAACTGGCTCAAATCCCAACTTCAGATAGAGTCTTTTCGCTCCGGGATTGGTCTTGTCGACCAGCAGGCCGATTATTCCACCACCTTCGGCGGCCTTCTCCTGCATGACAAATCGAAGCATTTGGGATCCGATTCCTTTTCCCTGCTGATTTGGCAAGACACCCACAGAATCGATGTAATACTCACCGGCTTGCGTTTCGTCTTCCAAACGGAGCGTCGGGTCGAAATGCCGATGGACGTATTCCAGAACCGGCCTCCTCAGTTCCTCCAATTTTGCCCCGTCATAGGCTAACACCACCCCCACAATTTCGTCTTTGTCCTCTGCCACATGGCAATTTTGGAAAGAATACTGGTTGTCTGGGCTTTTCACAAAGTGATGCAAAAAATCCACTGCCTTCGGGAAATCCCGCTCGCCGACAAACCTGTACATCACCTCACCGGTAGCCAGCAGCAAAAGAGCAGTAATTGCTTCTGAGTCTTCAACGCGCGCCTTCCGGATGATCATTTGGCCAAGATATAGCAAAAAAAGGGGAGACTAAAACCCTTTGGCCCTACTCTTTCGCGGCCTTATGGATCGCGTCGAGCAGGCTTCCGTCCTCTTTGGTATCATTGCCCAGTTCCCAAAACATGATGCCCCCTATTCCTTTTTCCATCGCATACTTGGTTTTGAGCGCCACCGATACCGTATCATCATACGATACAAAAAGGCTGTCCACAGCATTGTACATGTAAGGCGACTGGGCTTTCTCATCCCAAAACCGTCGGAAATTCGAATCAGCCTCATACTTCTCCCGAATCTGATGGTAGGCCATCCAGCCGATGTGAAGGCCATTGCTGAGTTGGTACAGACCGTTGTTTGCCGGAGGAACGCCTTTCCAAACCCTTCCGTAAAAAGCCCCTCCGATCACGATCTGCTTGGGATCCACGCCCTCCTTGATCAGGAAATCGACGATTTTCTGGACGGAGCGCGGATCGGCATCTGCGTTTTCACCGGCTTGAAACAAACTGTCCAAATGGGCTTGAAAAGGCGTGCCCGCGATGTCTGCACTTTTCACGTCTCCCAGTGGCGTATGGTGCCCGGTGTAGATCGACACGCCCGAAACCTGATCATAGGTCATCACATTGGTATAGTCCGCATACTTCATCACCTCATTCACTTCGATGAAGTCGTAGTAACGCTTCCAGCCAGCCGATGCAAAAGTCAGGATTTTTGGGGAATCGAACGTATCCAACATCCCACGCAGGCCTTTCATCAGCGCGGTGAAGTTTTGGGTATCCTCAGGCCGGGCCATGGTGCCCGCACCGGAAATCCCCGGATATTCCCAATCCATGTCCATCCCATCGAGCTGATACTGTCTGATAAATTCCCCGGCGCTTTGGATGAATCGTGCGCGGCTCTCTTCTGTAAGCGCCATATCCGAAAATCCATCCGCTCCCCAACCCCCACAGGCAATCATCACTTTCAGATCCAGATTGCGCTCTTTTTGCTTCACCAGTGCCTCCAACTTGGGTCCTGCCACTTCGGGCCTGCTGAATTTCATCTCCCCGTCGATCACGTGGGTGAAGGAATAAATGATGTGCGTCAGTTTCTCCACGGGAATCTCCTCCGGCCTAAAATTCCGCTCCGGGACGTAGTAGGCCATGATGACGGGTTTGGTCGTAGCCTGTTTTTTGGAGGCATCTTCTGCCAGTTGATCTGATTTCGAGGCGCAAGCCATCACAAAAAACAAAAGAAGGAGGTGTGGGACAGTGGTTTTCCAGTTCAAGGTAGTTTTTATTAGTTAATGGATATTTTTAACAAAGTCTAAATTACTTGATTTAAAATATTTATTAACAGTCCCAAGGAGGAAATTTAGATTTTGACCTCGACTTCGCTCGGCCTCCGTTTTCACGTTTTTCAGGGGGATTGAGAGAGAATGCGGCACAGCCGCGTTCTCTCTCAATCCCCTCTACTTTTAAAAATTTTCGGTCCCCGAGCGTAGTCGAGGGGAAGCCATTTTTAACTGAGTGAAACCCAAAAAATCCTCAAAAACTTGATGACCTCTGGTACCCCCGCCCGATTTTATGGCAGATGCATTCGGCAGAAAGACAACGAAGTGCATTCCATTCAGCTCTTCAAAATCATTTTTAACCAACAAACCATGAATCAGCTCTTGAAACTCGCTTTCCTGTTTTGGGTAGGTGCCTTTTTCATCAATACAAGCGGCTATGGCCAATTGGCTTACAAAGCGGATGATTCGATTGTGACGGGTTCAAAAAACCATGGATGACAGGACAACCAATGAGGATTACACGCAGTTTGACCGAATCAGAATCATGGACAAGGTGGGGTTTGCCCAACCTGTCGAAGCCTTTAGTGTCCTTGTGCCGACGGGTTGGAAAGTCGATGGGGGCATCCTGTGGAACCAACCCGGAACGAGCTGCGCCGGTACCAACTTGGGAATGACCGCCTCCTCCCCTGATGGCAAATACCGTTTCGAGCTTATGCCAAATTACATGTGGGGCTTTTCCTCCGACCCTCAGGTGGCGCAAATCCAACGTCAGCAGCAATTTCCAAAATACTGCTCTTATGGGGAACCGCTAAATGCCGAAGCTTACTTCAGGCAAGTTTTTGCTCCCTATGACCTTGGAAATCCCAACATCCTAAGCGTGACAGAGAACTCCAACGGTACGCAGGCCCTGCAGGAAAATGCAGCGAAAGTGCGGCAGGAAATGATGAAATACGGTGCCAGTCAGGTCAATTTCTATCCCAGCGGCATCAGTGCCCACATCAACTGGAACGATGGCCAGGAAGCACTTGTGCTATGCGGCGTAGTAATCATCGAAACGTTCATCCCGAATCCCTACAATGGAACTGTGGGCAAAGCCTACACCAGTTCGGCCTCAGAACGGGTAGTATTCAGCTATCCTGCCGGAGAAAAAGAAAAGGCCGCGAATATGCTTTCCGTGATGATGGGGAGCTTTCGGACGAATACCGCATGGAAAAAATCCGTCGATGATTTTTGGCTTGCCGTGAGAACTCAAAGTCACCGAGAACATATTGGCAGGATCACGATGATGGATGCGCAGACTAGGGAAATGGGCAATCAGGCCATTGCCAGAGGCCAGCAAAATGCAGCCCGAATGGATGCCAGCATGCGGACTTGGGAAGCTTCCCAACAGTCGCAGGATCGCATCCATACCAATTTTGTGAAAGCGATCAGAGAGGTGGAAAACTTCCGTGACAAGACCGGTACCTATGAGATGAGCTCTGGATACAACCACGCTTGGAGTAGAGGAGACGGAAGCAGTTTCATTATGACCAATAGTCCAAATTTCAATCCTTCGTCCGTTTTTCAGGATCAAAATTGGAAAGAGATGAAGCGGGTGGATTAGGGGGAGTTTGGAAATATATTCCTGAAGCCTGCTTGCTTTTAGCCGATGTTGTCGGTTTTTATATGGGAATTTGTGTATCCGCTACTTTGCAAGTAGGCAAAAAAGGCCTTGACTTGGTTCGACAGGCTCACCAACCGTCGCTCGGCCACCGGATTGGACTTACATATAGGAGTGGGAGAAAATGCGGCGAAGCCGCATTTTCTCCCACTCCTATAAAACAGTTACAATCGGGCACCGAGCGAAATCGAGGTGCGGTAAAATAAAATTTGATTACTGGCATAATCCCGTATATCCATTTATGGGAAAATGCTGTTTCAGGAATTCGAGGATCAGCCCATAATCTGCAGTAAATCCAGCATGGCCTCCATCCAGTTCGACATGTTCATAAAAATGCTGAAAATTGTTCCCTTCCAGTCTCTTCATCATTTTGTTGCACATCAACGTGGAAGGCCAAACTTCATCTTGGGAAGCAGAAATGAGGAGAATGGCTGAGTTTATCCTTTCGACGGCTATTTCAGACTCCATGTTGAACTGTTGGTTCTCAATCATCTGGCTGAAACCACCGTAGAAATCCCCCTTGCCTATCAGTTTTAAGGACTCGTCAGATGCGGATATCCAGGGAATTTCTTCCCGCTTGAATGTCCAAGAGGAAGTTTCACCCCATCCAAACTTTGAAGGCAGGGATACATTAGTCGGTACAATTGCGATGACGGCATCAATCTCCTTAAACCTTGAGGCTAAATTGAGTACCAGTTCGCCGCCTCTTGATCCCCCGAAAACAGCAATTCGGTCTTGGTCAACCATCGGCAGTTGGCTGACGCTTTTGATCGTGTCGTAAATCGCATCAAGGGAGATTCTGTCCAAATCCTTCGGAGTAGTTGGGGTGCCAAAATAACCCATGGCAAGAAAATGGTAGCCAAGGCCCAGGATGCTGTCCCTAAGATCCTGGGTTTCTTGGTCAGCGTACACCATTCCCCCTTCGCTGCCACCAAAGGCGACCACCAACGGTCTTTTTTCCTGAGTAGATAAAAACAACTTATAGTCAACGGCTCCATGATTTCTGGGCAAAGAGAAACGGGACAGTGTGACAAACAAAACCAGCACCAAACCAAGCACCCCAATTCCTATTTTGACCTTCTTTTTCATCCTTTAAGTGAACTAAACCAAAGTAGTTGAAATCCGAATATCAGGATCATTTTTTGGCAATATTCTTCTGTTTTTCAATCGCCCTCACTCAATTACATCGCACTACGCTATTGCCTTTATATTTTAGCAGATTCCAACAATCTGCGTCTTGCAAGGATTTCAGGAAATCGAAAGCCCCAAACTTTTACCAGCCTCTTCCTACTGGATGGAGGTCGTAAATCGTAAATCATCAATCGTAAATCAAAAATCCCAAATCCCTTTCTGCACAAGAAAGCCTATTTTTGCGGCACATGCTTAAAAACTTTGACGCCAATTCCTTTGACCTCCCCGTGGCGGAGATTGTCCCCCAGGTCATCGCCCACCTTTCCACCGAAAATTCCCTAATCATCCAGGCGCCGCCGGGAGCCGGGAAAAGCACCCTTTTGCCTTTGACACTATTGGAAGAACCCTGGCTCCAAGGCAAAAAGATCATTATGCTGGAGCCGCGTCGACTTGCGACAAAAACCATCGCCCAGCGGATGGCCAGCATGATCGGCGAAAATACCGGCGAGACCGTGGGCTACCGCATCCGCTTTGAGTCCGCAGTGTCTGCGAAAACCCGCCTGGAAGTCATCACGGAAGGAATATTGACCCGGATGATGCACTCGGACAATGAACTGCAAGACGTGGGATTGGTGATCTTTGATGAGTTTCATGAGCGAAACCTGCATTCGGAAGTTGCCCTTGCCCTTTGTCGGGAAGTTCAGCAAGTCCTCCGGCCTGACCTTAGGATCCTGCTCATGTCGGCGACCATCGATACTGCGGAACTCTCCTCTTTGCTGAACGCCAAGGTGATCCAAAGCCAGGGACGGCAGTATCCGGTAGAGGTGAATTACCTCCAGGAGGCCGACGAGTATGCGATTGGAGAGGACACGGCGCGTCAGCTTATCCCACTTGCAAAAAAACACGCAGGCGACTTTTTGGTTTTTCTGCCCGGACAAGGCGAGATCAGAAAAGCGGAAGAAATCCTCCGTCGTGCCCTACCGGAGGACGTGGTCGTTCCTCTTTACGGACAGCTTCCGCCCGCTGAACAAAACAGGGCAATCCTTCCCCACCCATCCGGAAAACGGAAAATCGTCCTTTCCACCGACATCGCCGAAACGTCCCTGACGATCGAAGGAGTCAAAGTCGTGGTGGATTCCGGCTTTGCCAAATCCAACCGCTTTGACCCAAGGTCAGGGCTTTCGAGATTGGTTCTGCACCGCATCAGCAAGGACTCGGCGGACCAGCGGAGCGGCCGGGCTGGACGTCTGTCTTCGGGCCATTCCTATCGGCTTTGGACCAAAGCCACCCAAGCCCAGTTGGCTGATTTCCGTAAGCCTGAACTGATGGAGGCGGACTTGACGGGATTGGTGCTGGACATGAAAGCCTGGGGAAAAGACGACATCCGGGCCATGACCTGGCTCAGTCCCCCTCCCGCTGGTACCTTGGCGCTGTCTGAAAAGACTCTGGAATCCATCGAGGCACTGGAAGACGGCAAACTGACCGATCACGGGAGGGAGATACACCTGCTTCCCTGTCATCCACGGATTGCCCACATGCTCCTTTATGCCAAAAAAGCCAAGCAGCTCGGTTTGGCGACGGACATTGCGGCGGTTTTGGAGGAAAGAGATCCCTTGCCAGCCGATGCGGGAGTGGATCTCAACCTGCGATTGGAGGCATTGAGAAGATTTCGGAGCCGTGGGGCCAGTATCGCCCGAATCAAGAAAATCGAGAAAATCGCCGCCCAATACCGCCGGATGCTTGGAATCGAGCCACAAAATGACCCGGTGGATCCCTGGCAGACCGGCCTGCTTTTGGCCTATGCCTATCCCGAACGGATCGCAGCGGCAAGGCCGGGAAACAACGCGCAGTTTCAGCTTTCCAACGGGAAAATCGCCCAAATCGGCCACAGAGACGATCTGGCCCACGAGTCTTGGCTGGCTGTGGCCCATCTGGACGCGCGGGAAGGCATGGGAAAGATTTGGCTGGCCGCTCCGATCAACCCCAAGGATCTGGCTCCCATGCTCAAGTCGAAGGAGGTGTTGGAATGGGATCGGAAAAAAGGCGGCCTGATCGCCCACTCCGAGATCAGGATCGGTGCGATTGTGTTGGGCAAAAGACCGCTGGCAAACTTTGACAAAAGCCAGGCAACCCAGGCCATTCTTAAAGCCATCGAGGAGGAAGGCGAACTGCTCCTGGACTTCAACGAGCAGGTGCTGCAATTGATCTACCGGATCCAATCGCTCCGCAAATGGAACCCGGCGCAGGAATGGCCGCAGTGGTCGGAGCGGACCCTCTGTGAATCCGCTGCAGACTGGCTCAGCCCCTACCTTCAAAACATCACCAAAAACGAGGATTTCAAGAAATTGGACTTGGGTCAAATCCTGCTGCACAGCCTTCCTTTTGAGCTGCAAAACAAACTGGAAGAACTTGCCCCCCAGAAACTTCAAGTGCCCTCCGGCAGCCAGATCAGCATCGAATACCGGGAAGATGGGGATACTCCCCTCCTTTCGGTTCGGCTTCAGGAATTGTTTGGACTGTTGGAAACTCCAAAAGTGAACGGAGGCAGGATTCCGGTCTTGATCGAGATGCTTTCACCGGGGTACAAACCGGTTCAGTTGACACAGGATCTCAAGAGCTTTTGGGCCAATGGCTATTTCGAAGTGAAAAAAGAGTTAAGACGCCGCTATCCCAAGCACGAATGGCCGGAAGATCCGATCAGTGCCGAGGCGGT
>CAZGYC010000136.1:0-7264 GCA_964530015.1 uncultured Limnohabitans sp.
GTATTGGCTGGGTTAGTCGTACTGTTTTTTTTGACAATCTTGGGAAAAACCTGGGCATTGGCTTCGACAAACCCAATGCCCAGCAAGATCCCCAAGATTGTTTTCAGAATGAAATTCCTCATCAACTGGATTTAATGATTCTCATGTGCCGCCAAGAAGCGCTCTGCATCCAATGCCGCCATGCAGCCTGTCCCTGCTGCCGTGACTGCCTGTCTGTAGATATTGTCCTGGGCATCACCGCAGGCAAAGACGCCATCGACGTTGGTTTTTGAACTTCCCGGAATTGTCTTGATATAGCCGGATGGATCCATGTGGACAAAATCCCTAAAGATCTCCGTGTTGGGCTGATGTCCAATAGCAACAAAGAAGCCAGAAATCGCGATCTCTCTTTTTTCTCCGGTTTTATTGTTGAAAATCCGGACGCCATTTACCTCCTCGTCTCCCAGTATCTCATCGGTTTCCGAATTCCAAAGAATTTCGATCTTTGGATTGTTCATTACACGGGTTTGCATGATCTGGGAAGCCCTCATTTCACCCTTTCTCACAATCATATAGACCTTCGTACAGATATTTGCCAGATAGCTGGCTTCCTCACACGCCGTGTCGCCCGCTCCTACGATGGCCACCTCCTGTCCACGGAAGAAAAACCCATCGCAAACCGCACAGGCGGAGACGCCTTTGCCGTTCAGTCTGGATTCGCTTTCGATTCCCAGCCATTTTGCCGATGCCCCTGTGGAGATGATCGTGGTCTCGGCGTGGATTGTCACCTGGTCGTCCACGGTTATGGTATGGGGACGGGAAGAAAAGTCCACCTTGGTCACCATTCCATAACGCACATCTGTCCCGAATCTTTCGGCCTGTTTTCTGAAATCCTCCATCATCTCCGGCCCCATGATTCCATCGGGGTACCCGGGATAGTTTTCGACATCACTGGTAATGGTAAGCTGGCCTCCGGGCTGGCCTCCGGTGTACAAGATGGGTGACAGTCCGGCTCTGGAGGCGTAGATTGCGGCTGTGTAGCCGGCAGGGCCTGATCCGATGATCAACACCTTGGCCCTTTCAATTTCCTGATTCATTAACAGCTTGTATTAAATCGGTTAAATTTTGTCATTTTTGGATAGGCAACAAAACCCAGGGCAGTTAAAATTCCCTAAGCTGCTAATTGCCACTTATTTTCAGGCAGATAAATATTGGGCCGAACCAAATAAAAAAGGGGCCCGAGCCCCTTTTTTATTCTATCCCAGGTAGGGTTTAAGCGTCTTGCTTCTGGAAGTGTGACGCAGCCTCCTGATTGCTTTTTCCTTGATCTGTCTGACGCGCTCCCGGGTCAGGCTAAACTTCTCCCCGATTTCCTCAAGAGTCATCGCATGCTCACCGTTGAGCCCAAAGTAAAGCGTGATCACATCGGCTTCCCGCTGGGTAAGGGTGGAAAGCGCACGCTGGACTTCTTTTCTCAGCGAGTCGGTCATCAGTCCGTCATCCGGCTTTTCGTCGCCGTCATTTTCCAGGACATCCAAGAGGCTGTTTTCCTCTCCTTGTACAAAAGGGGCATCCATGGACACGTGGCGGCCGGATATCTTCATGGTATCGACCACTTCAGACGCGGTCACTTCGAGCACTTCTGCCAGCTCCTCGGGAGACGGCTCACGCTCAAATTTTTGCTCCAGTTCGCTGAAGGTCTTCGAGATCTTGTTCAGAGAGCCTACTCTGTTCAATGGCAAACGGACAATTCTCGACTGCTCGGCCAAAGCCTGAAGAATCGACTGTCTGATCCACCAAACTGCGTAGGAAATGAATTTGAAACCTCTGGTTTCGTCAAATCGCTGTGCAGCTTTGATCAAACCGAGATTGCCTTCATTGATCAAATCCCCGAGAGAAAGGCCCTGGTTTTGGTATTGCTTGGCCACAGATACCACAAACCGGAGGTTTGCCTTGGTCAGTTTTTCGAGCGCAAGCTGATCGCCTTCACGGATTCTTTTTGCCAAAACCACTTCTTCATCGGCTGTCAACAGGTCTACTTTACCAATTTCCTGCAAGTACTTGTCCAGTGATTGGGATTCTCTGTTGGTAATCTGTTTGCTAATTTTTAGCTGCCTCATTCAGGATAGAATTTGAGAAATTAATTTTTTAATGCAAATAAGATACTCAATTGTTCGATTAAGCTTGCTCTTTGGAAGCAGGTTTTTCCGGTTTTGGCAAAAGAGCCTTTCTTGAAAGCTTGAATTTGCCGGTCTTTTTGTCGATTTCGATCAATTTGACCATAATCTCTTCGCCGGGCTCAAGCACGCCTTCCATACTTTCGAGCCGCTCCCACTTGATCTCGGAGATATGGAGTAAACCATCCTTGCCGGGCATAAATTCCACAAAGGCTCCAAATGGTTGGATATTTTTCACCTTTCCGGTGTAAACCTCGCCAATCTCCGGCTGGGCCACGATCGCCTTGATTCGTTTGATCGCGGCGTCCATGTTGGACTGGTTTGCAGAGAACACGTTGATTTTGCCCTGGTTGTCGATTTCCTCAATGATAATCGTAGTGGCAGTGTCTTTTTGGATTTCCTGGATGACCTTTCCTCCCGGTCCGATCACGGCTCCGATCAGCTCCTTGGGAATCCACATCATGAACGAACGCGGAGTATGGGGCTTCAGATCCGGCTTGGGCGCTGCCAAAGTCTTGGAAATCTCTTTCAGGATATGAAGTCGGCCTTCTTTTGCCTGATAGAGCGCTTCTTTCAGAACGGAATAGTCCAAGCCTTCGACCTTGAGGTCCATCTGGCAGGCGGTGATGCCTTTTTCGGTACCAGTCACTTTGAAATCCATGTCACCCAAGTGATCTTCATCGCCCAGGATATCGGAGAGGATTGCGTATTTGCCGGTTTTGGCATCGGAGATCATCCCCATGGCAATACCGGTCACCGGTGCTTTGATCGGAATACCGGCATCCATCAGGGCCAAAGAGCCTGCACAGACTGTCGCCATCGAAGACGACCCGTTGGATTCCAGAATATCGGATACGATACGGATGGTATAGGGATTTTCATCCACGGGAGGGAGCACTTTTTTCAAAGCCCGCATGGCAAGGTTGCCGTGGCCTACTTCTCTTCTTCCCGGACCTCTGTTTGGTTTTACTTCTCCTGTAGAAAATCCCGGGAAATTATAGTGCAAGTAGAACTTGTTGTAGCCGGAGATTACTGCCCCGTCGATCATCTGTTCGTCCATCTTGGTACCGAGGGTACAGGTGGTCACGGATTGTGTCTCGCCTCTGGTGAACACCGCCGATCCATGTGCTGAAGGAAGGTAATCCACCACGGACCAAATCGGTCTGATTTCGTCCAAAGCCCTGCCGTCCAGTCTTTTCTTGGTTTCAAGCGTCAGGTTACGGGCAGCTTCCTTGTGGATCTTGTGGAAATATGGTCCGATCAGGCTTGCTTCGAAACCGTGGTCTTCGCCGAGGTTTGCAACAAACTCATCCTTGATCTCCTTGATCAGGGCAGACCGTTCCGATTTGTTCGCGATTTGCTTGCTTACGGAAGCGAAGAGCTTGTCATAAAGCTCAGCCCTCATCCTGTCATAAAGCGGAGCGTCGGATTTTTCGTGGGAATACTCGCGTTTTTTCTCCTTGCCAAGCATCTGGGTCAGTTCCACCTGGATCTGACAATGGCGCTTGATCTCTTCGTGGGCAAACTGCAAGGCCTCTACCATCTCGTCTTCCTGGATTTCGGAGGCTTCCCCTTCCACCATCAGGATGTAGTCAAGGGAACCCGCCACGATGAATTCCAGGGAAGCCTTTTCCAACTGGGCCGGGGTGGGGTTAATCACCAAAGAGCCGTCAATCTTGGCGACCCTTACTTCCGAAATCGGTCCGTTGAACGGAATGTCAGACACTGCCAAAGCCGCGGAAGCCGCAAGGCCCGCAAGACAATCCGGCAACACTTCGCTGTCTGAAGACATCAACGTGATGGCTACTTGGGTGTCGGCATGGTAATCATCCGGGAATATCGGGCGGATCGCACGGTCCACGATTCTGCTGATCAGGATTTCGTAGTCGGACAGCCTGCCTTCCCGTTTCAAAAATCCGCCGGGAATTTTACCGGAAGAGGCGAATTTTTCCTGGTAGTCAACTGACAAAGGCAAAAAGTCCACTCCTTCCAAAGCGTCCTTCTTGGCAACGACGGTTGCCAACAGCATTGCTTTTCCCATCCGCACGACTACAGAACCGTCGGCCTGTTTGGCAAGTGCTCCAGTCTCGATAGTGATTTCTCTGCCATCCTGTAGACGGATGGTCTTTGTGATCAAATTTGGTAACATAAATTGTTGTTAGTATAATTTCTTCGGTTTGAAAAATTTAGGCATCCAGCTTAAAAAGAAAAAAGTAAGGTTCTCAACTTTAGAGAACCTTACTGAAAGGATTATTTTCTGATTCCGAGCTCAGCGATGATTGCTCTGTAGCGCTCGATGTCTTTCTTATGGAGGTAGTCCAGCAGGCTTCTTCTCTTGCCTACCAGCTTCAGCAAACCCAGTCTTGAGGAGTGGTCCTTTTTGTTTGACTTCAGGTGCTCGGTCAAATGCTGGATTCTGTGCGTGAAGAGGGCAATCTGTGATTCAGGAGATCCTGTATCGTTGGCAGATTTTAACCGTCCATGATTCTGAAACAACTCTTGTTTTTTCTCTGATGTTAAATACATGTTTAGCTAAATTTTATAAAACAGCTACAAAGGTAAGACTATTATTTCGGAAAGTAAAAAATCATCGCGACTTTACAGGGCGTATGGGCAAAAAAGCCGATACTTTTTTCCAAAGTCCGGCATAAAAATCCGCCTCGAACAGTCGGGCGTCCTTTCTGGCCTGCCTCAAAAAAAACAATCCGAAGGGCACCAGGCAAAGATTGGAGAAAACCGTCCCAAAAAGCGGGTCCGTAATCCCTTCCTTTGCCCATTTTTCGCCCGTAATGGTCAGCATATAAAACAGGATGAAGAAGACGATGGAGATCAAAACGGGCATTCCCAGTCCCCCTTTCTTGATGATCGAGCCCAAGGGCGCACCGATCAAAAACATCACGAAACAGGCAATGGCCTGGGTGTATTTTTGGTACCAGGCTATTTCATACCTCCGGTATTCCCGCTCGTGGTTTTCCACCTGGTTTTTCTTCACGTCAAACGAGTTTTTGAGATTCCGGGAATTGTTGAGGGCCATGGTGTAGGCATTGGAGATATAGCCCCGCTTGATGACCACCGAATCGATCAGTGCGCGCTCTTTGTCTGTAAGCGGTGAGGTTCTCTTGGCTTTCTTGGTTTCCGTGTTCCCGGCCGTATCCGCCTGGGCCGTGGCCGGGGGCCTGGACGAAAGGGAATCCTTTGACGCCAGCCTGCGGTTCAGTCTTTGCCTGAAAAGCGAATCCGATTTCGGCACTTCCGCATCGGCGGCCAAATTGATTCCCAAACCGGCGGATTGCCCTGAATCCGGTGCGGATACCGTCAGGCTGTCCTGGTTTTTTTCCAGGGTTTTCAGAGAATCCCGTTCCTTTTTTTCCCGCTCAAGCCTTGTCTTTCGCGCCTCGTCATCCCTGGTTTTCCGTTCTTTTATGTCCTCGGGAGGCGTGAGTTTGCGGTTTCTGGAAAAAAAAGGATAGATGCCTTCTGCCGTCTGGTAATTCTGAAATTTGAGATCGTTGACCAGCGTATTGATCGAATCCAATCCCTGCTTGATCTGGGCGATGTTTTTGATCGCCCGGTTGGTCGACCACAGGTCTTCGGGTGTTCGGCTGAGCTGAAAAGCATCGAGGTCAAACACGATCACATTCTCGTCAAATTTGGTTCTGGAAAACTCAACCGGCGCTTCGGCTATTCCGCGGGTAGCCCGTTCTTCCCTGTAATTTTGGCCGCTGTACAGCGTCAGCTTCAGGTAGCTGTCGTTGAAAAAAGTCTCCATCCTACCCGAGTCCGCAAGTGTCACGTTCAGGTTGCCCTGCTGGTCCGCATGGTTGTAAATAATGATGCCCTGGAGCCGGACATCATCCTTTTTTTTGTTGACCTTGATGCTGTATTGGGGTATCCCTGCGTAAAAAACGCCCTCTTTGATATCCAGGGCGGGGGATTTCATGCGGATGTCATAGAGCAGGCTGAAGGTCTTCAGGTTGACCTTTGGCACCAGGTAGTTGTTGGACAAATAGGCCACAACCGTGAGCGCAACGGCAAACAGGCCGATTGGCCTCATGGCACGGATCAATGAGATCCCGCTGCTTTTGATCGCCGTCAGCTCAAAGTGCTCCCCCAGGTTTCCGAAGGTCATCAGGCTGGAAAGCAAGACCGCGAGCGGCAATGCCATGGGGGAAATGCTGATCACAAAATAGCCGATCAGCTCCGCGTATATCAAAAACCCAAGCCCTTTTCCAAAGATCTCGTCAAAGTATTTCAGCATGTTGACGATGAGCAAAATAAAGTCAACAACCAAAAAGGTCAACAAAAAAGGCCCCAAGAAAGACCCCAAAATAAGCTTATCGAGTTTTTTCATCCGTGCTAACTTCCCCGGCCAGGAAAACGATTTTCCTGTGCCCGGGTTCAAAGTTGGCAATTTGGGGCCAATTTACCCACCTATAATTTCCTTCAGCTTCGAAATCAGCCCGTCCCAGATCGCTTCGAGCTCTTCCTCTTCATAGTCGTTTGAATAATCGATCACTTTCAGAAAGAGTGACTGGGTCAGCTCATTTTCCTCCAGCTTGAATTCAATAAAGGAATGATCGGCTTCATTCGGGTTTTTTGGATCAAAAAAATCGAATTTCACATGGAGGTTTGATCTCAGGGAAGTCAGTTTCGCATGGTGGTCCTCATTGTCGAAATTGAAGATGTAATTCTTGTCCTCATCGATGCGTACCTCATCCGCAAACCACTCCTCCAACCCACTGGCAGAACTCAGGTAATGGAAAACAATTTTTTTGGAAGCATTTATTTGATAATCAGCAACAAACTTATTTTTGACCATGATTCGTTATTTTTAAAGGTGACTTTTCACGCTTTTTCTCAAAACTGAACTTGCATTTCAGAGTACAAGACCTCATATTTGCATTCCCTTTCGCAAGGGGCTCAAAATGGCCGATTTCACAAGGAAAAAGCCCGGTTTTTGGAAATCCGATGATGGTTTAAGTTAGCCATTAATTTCAAAAATCAATATGCGAATAAATGATTTAAAAAATTTGGCGAGGTAGCTCAGGTGGTTAGAGCGCAGGATTCATAACCCTGAGGTCGGGAGTTCAAATCTCCCTCTCGCTACA
>CAZGYC010000137.1:0-7242 GCA_964530015.1 uncultured Limnohabitans sp.
TTTTTCAAGAACGCAGAGAAAAAGCTGAAGCTTTTTGGGAAAATCTCTGTGAACTGTAGTTAAAAAAGATTAACCGCCAAGGACACAAAGGAACACGAAGGATTAACCACGGAAACTGGGAATAAAGAGCAAGGGCTTTCAAGCCTTGTCAGGAACTCCAACCCGACTGGCCATGGCAGCCTTTTTTGAGGCCACAAAGGATTTTTTTTTTTGAAACGGCAGAACCGCCTGATCCCCGGCTCACAAACGCAGAATCTGTGCATTTGTGGCCAATCCAAAAAAACGCTGATTGGTGAAGCTTCCGGTTGGAGCTCCGTCGACGCTTGCTGTTCGGAAACCAAATTCTTCTTTTTTTCCTGTGGCAAAAATTTCCCTGTGGTGGATGTACACACCCGAATTGCTCTCCCATCGTGTCCTTTTAATCGAAGGAATCCAAAAGCGATTTTCCTGGTTATCGGGGGAATTTTTTTGGAAGACAGGATTACGGGGTACCAAACTTTCTCTATCTTTTTCCTCCCAAAAAAACCGAACCCCATGAAAGACCTGGCAGACTTCCATCGTCCGATTTCAAACCTTTTTCCCCAACCCAAAACCACGGCAGACTGGGACCAATATCGTCTCAGCAAGGAACAGATTGGGTTTTTCCACGAAAATGGCTACCTGGCCGACATCAAACTGTTGGATGAAACCCAGATTGAGGCGCTGAAAAATGCCCTGGACGAAGTGATGGATCCCAAGCATCCGCTGCATCCCCTCTTCCATGAGTTTCACAGCAACGAATCCGGCGATCCAAACAAGGTGCTTTTCCACTCGCTGGGACATTGGCGGATTGCGGAGGCCTTTCACGATGCGATCTGGAATCCTGCTTTTCGCATGGCTGCCAGCCAGTTGCTTGGGGATCGCGCGGTGCGTTTTTGGCACGACCAGCTCTTCTGCAAGCCCGCACACCACGGGGGAAACGTGGCCTGGCACCAGGATTATTCCTACTGGACGCGAACGATCGAGATGCAGCACCTCACTTGCTGGTGTGGACTGGATGATGCCACTGAGGAGAATGGCTGTTTACAATACGTGCCGGGCTCACACCGCTGGGGTTTGCTTGAGAAGCCCGCTTTGGCGGGAGAGATGGACGGACTGATGGCGATGATGACCGAGGAGCAGAAGGCAGGATTCAAGCCGGTAGCCATTCCTCTGAAAGCCGGTCATGCGGCATTCCACCATCCTTTGCTGGTGCATGGGAGCTTTGCCAACTACTCGGCCCGATCCAGAAAGGCCTTTGTCCTGAATGTCTTTGCCGACGGAACGGTTTCGGATTCTGATGAACCGCTGCTTGCGGGGGTTCCGGTGATTCCCAAGGGGGAAAAGATGGGCGGGAAGTTTTTTCCGCTGATTTTTGATCCTCTCAAATTGGAAGAACTTGTCCGCCGTGGCGGATTGGAAAATTAGGTTGGAAAGTGGTATGCTTCGACACACTTCGACCGGCTCAGTGACCGAGCTCAGCACAAGAGTTTTAAGGTTGGGTAGTCTTCAACATTCGAAATTCAACATTCGATATTCGGAATTTATTCAATTCAAATCGATGAAAGGTCGGATGCGTCGGCAAGCTCAGTGACCAAGCTCAGCACAAGAGGTGGAAAGATGGTAAAGACAGTCGCCTGTTGACGGCAGAGAGGACAAGAGGCGTCACTCCTATTCAATACCTCGTAAATCGTATTTCAAATTTGGGAATTCCCGTATTTCGTACATCCCATTTTACTTGGTACTTTGTTCTCGATACTTTGTACCCATTTTCCGTACTTCGTAAATCGTATTTCGTAAATCTAACTTCTCAATGGCTTCCGGACTGTTTGCCTTATTGGATGATATCGCCACCCTGATGGACGATGTGGCGGTGATGAGCAAGGTGGCGGCAAAGAAAACCGCCGGGATTTTGGGGGATGACTTGGCCGTCAATGCCGAAAAAGCCTCTGGCTTTGTCTCCGACCGCGAGATCCCCGTGCTGTGGGCCATTACAAAAGGCTCACTGCTGAACAAGGTTCTCATCCTTCCTGTTGCTTTCGTGCTCAGCGCTTTTCTGCCCGTCGCGGTGATCGTCATCCTGGTGATCGGCGGGCTGTACCTGGCCTACGAAGGGGCGGAGAAGATCTACGAATATTTTGTTCCCCATCCCCATGGGACCTCCGAAAAGCTGGATGAGGATATCACTGAGGAGCAGATCCTGGTCCTGGAAAAGCAGAAGATCAAATCTGCCATCACCACGGATTTCATCCTTTCGGTGGAGATCGTCATCATCGCACTGGGAACCGTCGTGGAAAAGCCGCTCGTGACGCAGGTCATGGTCGTGTCTCTCATTGCGCTCATCGCCACCGTGGGGGTGTACGGAATTGTGGCCATCGTCGTCCGGATGGATGAATTTGGCTACAAGCTCATTGCACTGAATGATGCGAAAGACAGCTTTTCCGACAAAGTCGGCCTGCTGTTGGTCAACGCCCTTCCCGTCCTGATCCGCGCCATGGGCTTTATTGGGACGGTCGCGTTGCTGCTGGTATCGGGGGGCATCTTTGCCCACAACATTGGGTTTTTCCACCATCTGCTGCCTGCCTGGCCGGATATAGTCAGGGAGTTCCTGATCGGTCTGGCTGTGGGAGGCATGGTCCTGCTGCCTGTCCTCGGATGGAAGCGGATTCGAAAGAAAAACTGACCGACTTTGGAAGTTTCTCCCGTAAGTTTGTCCAAAAGGCCTATTTTGAAGCCTGAAATCCGATTTTCCGGGATTGTGAACCCTGTACAAAAACAAGATAGCCTATGTCTTCTCTTTTCAAAAGTCTGATCTTCAGCCTTTTATTTGTCACTTCCGGCTTGGTTGCCTGCGCCCAAAACGGCAAGACTTTTCTCCAATATGAGGGAAAAGAAGGTCCGGGAAAAGGAAAACACGTGGTCCTGATAGCCGGTGACGACGAATACCGCTCCGAGGAATCCATGCCGATGTTGGCCAAGATACTTTCCACCCGATACGGATTCAAAACCACGGTTCTTTTTCCAATCGAGCCCGCCAGCGGGGATATTGTTCCGAACTATCAAAATAACATTCCAGGCCTCGAGCATTTGGAGACGGCCGATCTGATGATCCTGCTGATCCGCTTTCGCGAACTTCCGGACGAGCAGACCAAGTACATCGAGAATTTTCTGAAAGCAGGCAAACCAATTATTGGCCTGAGAACTTCCACCCATGCGTTTGCCTATCAGAAAGACAAGGCCTCTCCCTACGCCAAATGGGATTGGAACGGCAAGGATGCCGGATGGGAGAAGGGATTTGGTATGCGGATCTTCGGTGAGACCTGGGTCAATCACCACGGAATTCACGGCAAGGAAGGCTCACGCGCCCTCATAGACGGCGTGCAGCAGATGAACGATCATCCCGTACTTCGTGGCGTCAACGACATCTGGGTGCCGGAGGACGTCTATGGAATCCAAAGCCTCCCTGCGGAAGCCGATGTCCTGATCTACGGACAGTCCACCGCCGGGATGGATGCCCAGGCACCGCTCATGTGGGAAAAATCCGTGATGCCCATCGCCTGGACCAAGCCTTATCAGATCGATGGAGGAAAGCAGGGGATGGCCTTCGCATCCACCATGGGTTCGTCTCTGGGCTTCCAGAGCGAGGATCTCCGCCGACTGATCGTCAATGCTTCTTTCTGGCTTTTGGGAATGCCGGAGACGATCACGCCGGAACTGAATGTGGAGATCGTGGGAGAATACAAGCCGACCATGTTTGGCTTTGATACCTTTCGGAAGGGGATGAAAGTGGGGGATTTTAAATAGACGATAGACGATAGACGATAGACCATAGACATAGTTTTTGCTTCCATGGACTATGGGCTATGGACCATATACTTACCTTATGAACAAAATAGGATTTAACGTGCTGGCTTGGTCAGCGGTAGTATCAGAAGAATTGTTTCCGATCTTGGATCGACTGAAGGCGATAGGCTACGACGGAGCAGAATTTTTTGTCGGGCCTTGGGAAGAAAAAGCCTTCAAGGCAGTGGGCAAGCACTGCGCGGACATCGGACTCGAAGTCACCACGGTGACCGTCTTAAGTCCGGAGGAAAACCCGATTTCTCCGGACAAACAGGTTCGCGAGAAGTCTAAAGAGCGACTTCGCTGGGTCTTGGACCGGTCGGCGGACCTGAATTCCCAGGTGCTTTGCGGGCCATTCCATTCGGCTTTTGCAACGTTTGCTGCCCGCGAACCACTGGAGGAAGAATACAACTGGTCGGCGGAAGTGCTTCACGAGATGGGCGACTACGCCCAAAAGCTCGGAATCCTGCTGGCCCCGGAGGCGCTTAACCGCTTCGAATGCTACCTCTGCAATACGATGGAGCAGCTCGATTACCTCCTTACCAAAGTCAATCATCCCAACGTCCAGGCGATGTTTGACACCCACCATGCGAATATGGAGGAGAAAAAGCTTGGACAGGCCATCGAACTGATCGCGCCACGCTTGGGGCACTTTCATATCTCCGAAAACGACCGGGGAACGCCGGGTTCCGGGCACGTGAACTTTGATGAAACATTCGCAGCTCTAAAAAAAGTCGGCTACTCCGGTTGGCTGACCATCGAGGGCTTCACCCGTAACGACCCGGCTTTTGCCAATTCGATCGGGGTGTGGAGGAATTTCTCCGAACCTTGGAATATGGCGGAGAATGGGTACAAACTGATTCGGGAGATGGGGGAGAAGTATGGACTATAAGTTTTTTGATTTCTCACTTAGCTCTACTCCGTACTGAAGGATCATAGGTGGCCGGTCTGGATTGCAAATTCCCGACCTTACTTGGTCGTGTTTTGGGAATTTCAATAATTTGATTTTTTCCATTGGTGAATTGCAGAAGGGAGTTTAAATGCCCTTGGGTTAATTTGGTTAGGAACAATTCCTCAATCAAATTCCGTTGCCATGAAACCTAACCTGATATTGATTCTTTGCTTGGCCTGGGGAGTGGGTGGATGCCATGTGTACAAGCCCATTGAAAAAACCACTGTTCCCGATGATCTGAATTTAACTGAAAAAGAAAATTTGTTTCGGCAGTTTTTTTACCTGAAATCGGGTGAAAGCATTCTTGTCACTACCAAAAGAGGGAAAAAAGTGCCATTGGAATTCCAGATGATTTCTCCGGACACGCTTTATGCCAATTATCGATTGCCTTCACAAAATGGACCCGTCAAAGTGCCTCTGATTGATATTCAGGAAGCCAAAAGGCTGAAATACAGTAAGGGGTTGACATTTTTGGCTGATGCCTTGGGGTTTATATTCGTTACCAGCATCAATTTGTTGATCCATGGGGAAGCTGAGTACACGGGAGAAGAAGATTGATCATTTAGTCCTCCTGTGCGGTTTTTTTAAAAAACAGGCAGAACTTTTGGTTCAAAGGAGAATTACTTTGCTTCCTCCTCCTGCACAGCCATCGTGTGATTACCCAAAAGCTTCCATTTTCCTTCGACAAGAGCATAGGCCCGCATAATGTGATACGTCACCGGAGCAGGGCCCCGATCCGCTACCGTATATCCGCTGACCACTGCGGTACTTTCCAAGATTACCACCTGCCGATCTCGGGAAGTTCGGTTTCGGGCATCGTTGGACTGTCCGCCTTGGATTCGCTTTGCCCGGGCGACCGCGGCCTTTTTTCCGTCGATCAGACTGGCGTGAAAATTCATCGGCTAGTGTCATGTCAAGTAAAAACTGTTGATTTTTCATCAATCCGCCCATACGCTGTGCCGAAAAAAACACTCACAGATGTGTTGGTTTATCTGTGGCTGACCGCGCTATCTGTGAGAAATGTGTACGAAATTTTAGCATTGACACGGCACTAGGCTGTTTTTCCTGTTGCGACCTTCTTGTTCATCCATCTGGTGAGCAGGACGATGAGCACCAGAAAAACCCCCAAAAAGCCCAGCAAAAATGCCTGCCCGGTAAAAATGGCGATTTTCCCAAACAGAAAAGGCATCAGGGTAATGCCCACATAGGCGCTGGCCATCTGCATGCCCATGATCGCTTGGGAGTGCTCTTCCCCAAAGTTGACCGGAGTCTCGTGGAGCAGGCTCGGGAAGATCGGCGCGCAGCCCAGGCCGATCAATAAAAATCCAGGAAGGATGGTGGCGGAAAACGGAAGAAACAGCGTCAAAATCCCCAAGCCAATCACGCCCTGACCCAGATATACCAACTGCCGGTTGGTGAAATGGCTGGTCAGAAATCCGGAGAGAAACCTGCCAAGGGTAATCCCCAGGAAATACAGGGAAACCAATCGTGCGGCCTGATCTGCCTCCAATCCCCGCTCGAATACCAGATAGCTGGCTCCCCAAAGTCCAAAAGTTGCCTCGAGGGTGCAGTAGCAAAAGAAGACCGCCAAGGCTTGTTTGAGTCCGGGGAGGCTGGCGGCCAGGGCGAAGATGCCGGGGGATTTTTCGGCGGCGTGATCCGTTGTCTCTGTTTTTCCCCTGATCCAGAGCGGAAGAGAAGCCAGCAAGGTCAAGACCAAGGCCAGTTGAATCCAGGCGACCGTATGGTAGCCCTGAGACCAAGATTCACCTTTGGCGAGGTGACCTGCCATGATGATCGGCCCGATCGCGGCACCGACTCCCCAAAAGCTGTGCAGCCAGTTCATGTGTCGGGCCTGATAGTGCAGTGCCACGTAATTGTTAAGCGCGGAGTCCACGCTTCCCGCTCCCAGTCCAAGCGGGATTGCCAGCAGGCAGAGAAAGCCGAAATGATGCGAATAAGAATAACCCATCAGCGCCAAAGCGGTCATCAGCACGCTGACCGTGGTGACGGTCGCTACCCCAAACCGATCGATGATCTTCCCGCTCAGAAGGCTGGACACCACCGTACCGGCAGCGACAATCATGGAGAGAATGCCCGCGTAGTCCAGCGGAACGGACAGGTCTTCAAACATGGCCGGCCATCCGGCTCCCAACAGGGAATCGGGAAGACCGAGGCTGATAAAGGCCAGGTAGATGACGAGGAGGAGGAGGATTTTTTTCAATTCGGCTCGGAAGATGAGGGGTAAGGTGTTGATTGTTAAGGATGAATTGGTTGTCCGCTAAGATACCATTGGCCAACTATACTTCGACATGATTCGACAGGCTCATCAACCAAGCTCAGTACAAGTACTCGGTGTCCGGGATCCCCGCCCCCAAACAAATCAACGTTTCGGTGGTCGAGCTCGGTTGGTGAGCTACGCCGAACCA
>CAZGYC010000138.1:0-7182 GCA_964530015.1 uncultured Limnohabitans sp.
GGTTGACAGTTTTGTGCTCCGAAATCCGCCACTGCGCCAAGCGCCAAAACGTTATGCCCAAGCGTAAAAAGACAGTGCAACACTGACAGTGACGACTGAAAAACGGAGACTTTGCAACCTGACAAGTAAACGGACTTTAACTGGACAGTTTTTTAACAAATTGACAGAGACCAACGAGCCGACACTCAAAGCCGACCTGAATGTTTTTAAAATTTTTGCCGACCCGCATTTTTAATTTTTTCTTGCCAGCCGCACATTTAGCACATTTGGCTTTGCCCCTACCCACAAAGCCGACCCTTCGCAAAGCCAAAAGAGCTAAATTTTTGCCAACGCAAACAAATTTACCTGAAAGGGAACTTATTATCCTGAATTATACATATCTTTGCCTAAAACACAAAGAAATTGACTACTAAAGAGCTAAATAGAATTAGGGTTGTATTAGCGGAGCTAAACAAGAAGAACAAATGGCTCGCTGACGAACTCGGAAAAAATCAGGCGACTGTTTCGCAATGGTGTAACAACGTGAGACAGCCCTCTATTGAAACACTTGCCGAAATCGCCAATGTTCTTGACGTTGACATACGACAACTACTTAATCCTACAAAAGAGAAATAATATATGCCGACAAAAAACACATACATTGATTTGTTTGCCGGTTGCGGAGGACTTTCTCTTGGCCTAAATCAATCAGGATGGAAAGGACTATTTGCAATTGAAAAAAGCCCTTATGCCTTTGCAACTTTGAAACACAACTTAATTGACAATCTTAATCATTTTGACTGGCCTGACTGGTTAGAAAAAACTCAGCACGATATAGACGAAGTGCTAAAAGGTAAAACAAAAGAACTAAAAAAATTAAGAGGTAAAGTTGATTTGGTTGCCGGAGGACCACCTTGTCAGGGCTTTTCTACTGCCGGACGCAGAGAAGAAAGCGACCACAGAAACGAATTGATAAGTTCTTATATCAAATTCATTCGGCTTGTTCAGCCGAAAATTATCTTCTTTGAAAATGTAAAAGGATTTACACAACGATTTGAGAAGAACCGTAGCAAAGGAATTAAATATTCTGAGTTTGTTCAGAAAGCTTTGAGACGTTCAGGAAAAGATTTTAAAGGATATGAAGTTTACGGAGAACTGATAGACTTTTCAGAATTTGGAATACCTCAAAAAAGAACACGCTTTATTTTAGTTGGTATTAGAAAGGACATTTTTGAAAAATCACACTTTATCCCAAGTCATTTTTTTGAGCTACTTAAAAGCAAAAGAAAATCCTTTTTGGTAAACAAAGGTTTGGGACTAACCCAAAATTTGCAGGATGCTATCTCTGATTTATTGGAAAAAAACGGAACGGTTGATTGTCCTGATTCAATCGGGTTTCTATCTTCTGTTTACAGCAAAGTGCAAAGCCCATATCAAAAATTGATGCGGTTGAAAGTTTCGTCAAAATCTGTTCCCGATAGCCACCGATTTGCTAATCACGGAAAGGAAACAATATCACTGTTTCAAACGCTTATTTCAACAGCACCGAAGGGGAAAAAGATTGAAGGAAAAGAAAGAGAAAAGTTCAACATCAAAAAAAGAGGCATTGTCGTTTTAGACCCTGACAAACCTGCTCCAACACTTACATCACATCCGGACGATTACGTTCACTATTGCGAGCCAAGAATTTTAAGTGTTCGGGAATATGCCCGGATTCAAACATTTCCGGACTGGTTTGAATTCAAAGCGAAATATACAACCGGAGGGAAATTGCGAATTGTGGAAGTTCCAAGATATACACAAGTTGGAAATGCAATTCCACCACTCTTTGGCGAACAAGCCGGATTAGCTTTAAAACAAATTCTAAATGGCTAATACAGAGACATTCAAAATAAGTGCAGCATTAAAAGACCTTATCGGTAAGGAATTAATTACCGATGAGTTTGTTGCTGTTTTTGAATTGGTCAAGAACTCTTTTGATGCCAACGCTTCAAAAGTTGAAGTAATTTTTGAAAACAACTATGAGCCTGAAAACGCAAGAATAATCATCAAGGACAATGGAAAAGGAATGAACTATGACGACCTTAAAAATAAGTGGTTGTTTGTGGCTTATTCTGCCAAGCGTTTGGGTAAAGAGAATGAAGATTATCGGGATAAAATAAAAACGCAAAGAGTTTTTGCCGGAGCAAAAGGCGTAGGTCGCTTTTCTTGCGACAGATTGGGAAGATTCTTAAACCTCATAACTATTAAGGATGAACCAAAGCCGAAAATTGAAAACCTTGTAGTGAATTGGGAGGACTTTGAAAACGCAGATGATGAAGAATTTGTAAACATCAAGGTAACGCATAAAGTACTTACTGAAAACACTTATAAACTTAAAAAGGGAACAGTTTTAGAAATTACCGGACTTCGTGATAATTGGGATAGAGAACAAATTTTAAAATTAAAAAAATCCTTAGCCAAACTCATCAACCCCAATCAGGAAAACGATAGCGACAATTTTGAAATTGAAATAATTGCTAAAGATGAATTAACCCTTGACAAGGAAAAAAACAAAAAGGGTGAAAAGAAAAATGATTTAGAAATTGTAAACGGACTTGTTAGAAACTCCATTTTTGAAACCCTTGAAATAAAAACCTCAAATATTCTCGTTCAGATTAGCCCAAAGGGAGATTATATTGAAACCACCCTGCAAGACAGAGGGGATTTAATTTATTACCTGAAAGAAAAAAATCCATACAAGGATTTGAAAAATGTAGGCGTTTATTTGTTTCAATTAAACAGAGCGGCAAAGGCAAATTTCACTCGATTAATGGGAATGGAGCCTGTTAAATACGGTTCCGTTTTTATGTATAAAAATGGGTTCAGGGTTTATCCTTATGGCGAAGAGGGGGAAGACGGCTTAGGTATTGAAAGAAGAAAGCAACAGGGATATAAGCGATTTCTCAGCACAAGGGACTTAATTGGGCGAATTGAAATAAACGGCAACCAACCTGAATTAAGAGAAACGACCAGTAGAGATGGAGGACTTGTAAAAACTCAAACTTATCGTGACTTAGTTGATTTTTTCAATGATTATGTTCTAAAACGATTAGAGACGTATGTTGTGAATGTTATTCAATGGGGAGATGAAAGGGTAAACAAGGAAACAGGAGAAGTTACACCTGAACTCTGGGCAAAGGATGTTAAGATTCAAATATTGGAACTTATTTCAGGTTTTATCAACTCGAAGGATATAATAGACATTCAATATGACAAAGATTTTCTTAAGATCATTTCGGAAAAACAAGAACAGAGCGTTGATAAGATTGTAAAAAACATATCAAAAGTAGCAGCCAAATCCGGGAATCCCGAAATGGTTAAAGAGGCGAAAAAAATTGAAAAGGCTGTTAGGGAAATTAAAGCTGATGCAGACCGGGATAAAGCAAAAGCATCTGAGGAGGAAGAAAAACGCAAGGAAACCGAAAAGAAACTTGACTATGTTGTAAGTCAAAAAAACTTTCTTCAAAAGGACATTGGTGATGATACTAAGAATTTAGAAAGCATTTTGCATCACATCGGCTTAACAACCAATTTCATCAAAAAGGATATTGAAAACCTTGTTAAGGCAATAAACAGCGATGCTTCAAAGAATGAATTGCAAACCATTGTGAAGCGGTTAAGTCAGCAAAACGAAAAAATCACTTCGTTTTCAAAATACTTCAAGAAGGTCAATTTCAATATTCATTCAAACAAACTGGATGTAGATATTATCTCATTCACCAACGAATACATTGAAAACGTGTATAAGCTTCGTGATGATTTACGCATCAATAGGGAACTGCTGAATGTGAAAATAAATATGCCAAAAGGGTTGGAGCATAAAATAAAGTTCAATCCTATTGATATGATTATTGTATTGGACAACCTCATTAGCAATTCATCCAAACACGGTGCATCTAAGGTCGAACTGACGTGGACAAAGTCTGGCAATTCAAATCAACTATCCTTCAAAGATGATGGAAAAGGCATAGCCGATAATATTTTAGACAGCATTTTTGATTTTGGTTTTACCACTTCGCGCAGGGGTTCAGGAATCGGACTTTATCACGTAAAGGAAATCATTGAAAGTTTAAACGGAACAATAAAAGTAAATAACAAACTCAGCAAAGGTGTGGAATTCCTCATCTCTTTTAAAAGCATTAAATAATGAAATTAGATTACAACATACTTTGGATTGACAATGATTTAAAGGACTACATTGACAATGGGTCTATAAAAGACGTTGAAGAAATTTTAACTGAGAAAGGCTTTGAACCAAATATCGAATTGGTTTTTGATGAAGCAAATCTTGATGAGTTTATAGATAAACACGATTACGACCTGATAATTTCGGATTATAACCTTGAAAACACAACAGGAGACGTAATTATTGAACGAATACGTGTCGAAAAGCAACTTGACACAGAAATACTTTTTTATACAGCACAAACTGAGAACAGCTTTAAGAACAAAGAAGAAGTAAGAAACCGACTTGCATTTATTGAAAGATTGACATTTCAAATTGGCAGGGACAGACTAATGGATAAAATTGAAAAGGTAATAAACCTGACTTTAAAAAAACTTCTTGAGCTTAACGCAACAAGAGGCCTGATTACAGCAGCTACAAGCCATTTAGATGTTGAGATAGAAGATTTGGTAATGATACTTGTATATGAAAAACTGAAATTAAGTGATGCAGATATAAGCAGAATAATCAATCACTATGTTGATGATTTCCTTAAAAAATCACCTGAACATTTTCTCAAAAAGTATAATGAAGTAGGATTCAAAAACTGGTTTCATAGAATTGAAGCTAATAGAAAATGGAAAATTTTCAGAACTCTTTTAAAGAAAATAGATGATGATGCTGTAAGAAGCTTTCTGGAATCAAACAAAGATTACGGAAAAGAGGTCATTGATATTCGCAATAAATTTGCTCACGCTAAAGCAGAGTCAAACCAACAAGGTATTTTAGTTTTAAAAGGGCAATTTGGACAGGAATCTTTTGAATTTACCGAAGAAAGCTGTATCAAAATCCGGCAAGACTTGATAAATCACAAACGTAATATTGAAACGTTGAAACAATCCATTAACAAATAACATAATTGTGCCAACCCTTCACAGTCATACACATTGGCAAGCCCCGCAAGCCGACACGCAAACCAAAGCTTGCCAAAGAGTATGCCTGTCCCACCCGAAAAAGAAAAAATTAAAAATCCCCTTCTCTTCTAAAAATTTTAAAAACACCAACGCACAACCCGACAGAAAAACATTCGGACAGTTAGTTGTAAAACTCAATAATGACAAGGGTTGCAAGACACGGACGACAAGAACGCCAGGGCATAACAGCGTGTATGTGGCAATAGCGGGTGAAGTGGTAAGTCGAAGGTCTGTGCTATTAAAGAACTTTGTGCTAAACGGACAGGAAAGTGCTCCTAATCCGCTACTGCACATACACTCGAACCGTTAGCGGTCATTGTAGAACGACACATCAAAAACCAGAATAGAATGAAATTATTTTACCAAAAGTATAAGCCAGTTATTGTTTTCTATTTTTTAGCGTGCCTATTTTCTTGGCCATTTTTCTTTTGGAGAGATGTTTATAGCGACAGTTGGAATAACCTGAACATCCATATTGTTTTAAAGCTTAGTCTGATTATGTGGGGACCTGGACTGTCTGCCATAATTTGCAGTCTGCTTTTCAGAAAACAAACCGTTAAATCGATAACATTCTTTGGAACTTCGATTATTAAAAGCCTTTTATTTTGGAGTATTCCAATGGCGCTATTTTTGACCTTTGGCTTCAAAGGATATGGCGGTTCATATATAAATTTTGCTATTTATATGGTCGGCACTTTCATCTTTACACTTGGAGAAGAACTTGGCTGGCGTGGATTTCTGCAAGACCAACTCAACCATTTACCTAAGTGGAAACGTTATCTCATTATAGGAGCTATGTGGGAACTATGGCACTTCACAACAAGGACATTATCGGGTAGCATAATTGCAAGGTTACTCCGACCTTTACTTTTTATCATTCCGAACTCAGTGCTTTCTTGGGTTTTAGGAGAGAGCGTAAATAAATCAAAATCTATAATAGTTGCCGTAACACTTCATTCTTGGATAAATATTCTCTTTGAGTTCGGCAATGTTAATACATATATCATATTTGGGTTATCTGTTCCTTTTTGGATTTTTATGCTTATTAAGTGGGATAAATCTTGGCTCAAATGAAAAATCATAAATACATACTATTCTTTTTACTGATTATTCCGTTAAAAATACTTGCCCAAAACAAGAACCATTTTATAGGAATAAACCCAAATGTTACCATTGAATCTTTTTACAACAAGGGTGAACTTGACATCAATATTTTTCCATTTGTTTACCAACTGACCGTTACTAAAAGAGCCGATTTACGGTTTACATCAATTCTTAATTTAGGAATAAGGAACAATGGAAACGACATAAGCCATTTTGGGTTAGAAACTGCTATGCCTATATTTCTAAAAAAGAAGAGCGAGAAAAATGAGTTTTCAAAAGGTTTTTATGCTTCACCTGTCATTAGTTTGACAAGAAACAATATAGAAATGCATAACAATATCGGTATTTGGCTTGAGCCCGGATACAATCTGTTATTTGACGACAAATTTGCAATGTCATTCGGTTTGCAAATTGGCGGAACATACTTCAACTATGACAATGATATTGATAAATGGAGAAGTCACTTTGGCATAAAAATTATTTTCGGAAAATGGATTTGAATATTGCAATAAAAGAACAACGAACCGCTAACAGGCGTTTGGCAAAAAAGCGGGTTCAGTGGTTAATTGAACATTCTACCTCGTATCAAACTTTGTGCTGGGTTGACAGTTTAGTGCTTCGAAATCCGCTTCTTCGCCAAGCGCCAAACCGTTAGCGGTCATTGTAGAACGACACATCAAAAACCAGAATAGAATGAAATTATTTTACCAAAAGTATAAGCCAGTTATTGTTTTCTATTTTTTAGCGTGCCTATTTTCTTGGCCATTTTTCTTTTGGAGAGATGTTTATAGCGACAGTTGGAATAACCTGAACATCCATATTGTTTTAAAGCTTAGTCTGATTATGTGGGGACCCCCGTCTGAGTGTAGTTTGACGCTTGCCTAGGCGTAGTCCCGACAACCGTACGGGAGCAACTAC
>CAZGYC010000139.1:0-7059 GCA_964530015.1 uncultured Limnohabitans sp.
AGAAGCTGGCTTTTCCCGTATAGAAGTTGAAGTCTTAGGGGGGTGGGATGCATCTTTGGCACAGATGATCGGGCTCTGGATTAAGAGAAGAGGAATTTCTAAGCCGAAGCAAAGGATTCTCTATACTTTTCTTAAGTATTTTATTTTGGTACTTTACAGGATTGATCATAAAAGAAATGCACTTTCTGATCAAAATATGTTTACAGGTCTGGGCGTAACAGCTTGGAAATAATCCTGTTTAAAGTATACTTACTATTTTAATACTCGTAAAGGGATTATTGCAGAGCATTTGGCCAATTATTTATAAAATTTCATAGATGTCCAGATGAATTGTTCCTCCGAAAATTGAAATGCGGATTTTCAGTGAAATAGAAAACAAAATTAAGAATGTCAAAAGCAATTAAAGTAGAAAATCTCTCTAAGGCATATCAATTGGGGCAATTTGGTACTAATACCATTTCCGGCGATGTGCAGCGTTGGTGGATGACCAAAGTAATGGGTAAAGAAGACCCCTTTTTAATTATTGGTGAGAAAAACGAACGAGGCATAAAGAGTGAAAGTAATATCACTTGGAGTTTGAAAAATATCAATTTTGAAGTGCAGCAGGGTGAGGCATTGGGTGTTATTGGACAAAATGGTGCGGGGAAATCCACCTTATTGAAAATCCTTTCGAGGGTTACTTCACCTACAAAAGGAGGATTCAAAATCAAAGGCAGAGTGGCATCCTTACTGGAAGTAGGTACTGGATTTCATCCCGAATTAACTGGCAAAGAAAATATTTTTTTGAATGGAGCTATTTTGGGCATGCGTAAAAATGAAATCAAAAGGAGGTTGGATGAAATTGTAGATTTTGCAGGAATCGAACGGTATTTGGAAACCCCTGTTAAACGGTATTCATCCGGAATGTATGTGCGTTTGGCTTTTGCTGTTGCGGCCCATTTAGATGCCGAGATTTTGATTGTGGATGAGGTACTGGCGGTTGGGGATGCGGAGTTTCAGAAAAAGTGCATCGGAAAAATGGGGGATATCAGCAAAGGGGAAGGGAGGGCTATATTGTTTGTAAGTCATAATATGCAAAGCGTTAGTGCATTGACTTCAAAATCTATATTATTGGAAAAAGGCCAAACATTGCTTTACGCCGAGACTGATAAAGTTGTCAAAGGTTATTTAAGCCAAAAATATGCCAATGATCTATCCTACAGGAATTACCATCCAAATATAGAAAACCCTCACATAGAGTCGGTTGAAATAAAAACATCTTATCCAAATAATATTCACAAAGTTGGAGACTCTTTTGAAATTGAATTCTTAATAAATTGCCCGATATCTGTAAGAGACGCTGCAATATCTTTCGTAATATATAATTCAGATAATTTACCTGTAATTCATATTCTAAATCTCAATTCTGAAAATAGTTTTTGTCAGAAACAGGGGAGATATGTGCTAAAATCTTATATCCCAACGTTGAGATTATATCCCGATAAGTATTATATAACTGTTAATTTTGCAGATAACTTTACAAAAGAGAAATATGAGGTAATTGAATTTATCTGTCCTTTTGAAGTTAAAGTTTTTGGGCAGGTAAGGGATTACTATTGGTATAGAAAACATGCGATTTACATAGAGGAAAACACATGGGAAGTATGGAAAATGTAAATCCAGTACTTCAAAATGAAATTGGAGATTACCATCAGGAATTTTTAGAATGAAAATTTAGTTTTTTATGAAAAGAAAGAATATTGCCATAATCAGTCCAAATCAAAACGCCTACTCAGAGACCTTTATTCAGGCCCATCGGAAACTAGACGGCAATATTTTTTACTATTATGACGGTCTATTTCCAAATAAGCTTGAAGATTATGATGATCTTCAAATTACCAAATGGAGATATTTTAAATATTTGTTTTTTCGCAGAATTGGAATTGTTAAGGAAAATGGAATTAAGTATTATTTGTTTAAAAGGAGTTTAAAGCGGAACAAAATTGATGTTTTATTGGCGGAGTATGGCCCTTCAGGGGTTGAGGTTTTGGGTATTTGTAAGTCATTATCCATCCCTTTAATCGTTCACTTTCATGGATATGATGCCAGTGAAGGATTTACTTTAACCAAATATTCAGAAGGATACAAGAAACTTTTTAACTATGCCTCTTTTGTAGTCGCCGTATCACAACATATGAAGAGTAAATTGTTGGAATTAGGCTGTCCCCCAGAAAAATTGAGATTAAATATTTGTGGAGTAAATCCATATTTTTTTCAAATAGTACCTTCATTTGAATCGTTTCAATTTATCGGTGTTGGAAGATTTGTTGAAAAAAAAGGGCCTCATTTGACAATATTGGCATTCAATGAATTACTCAAAAAAGGCTATGATGTAAAACTGGTGTTAGTCGGTGATGGACCATTATTGGGATCCTGTATCGCATTGTCAAAATCACTTAAAATATTAGATAAAATTGATTTTATGGGTGTCCTTGATTTTGAAGCTATAGGGATGCTATTTTCTCAATCTTTATGTTTTGTGCAACATTCTGTTACTGCTTTAAATGGTGATTCAGAAGGAACTCCCGTTGCAGCTATAGAGGCCATGGCAGCTTCCTTGCCAATCATCACGACCAAGCATGCGGGATTAATAGATTTAGTAACTGAAGGCGAAACAGGCTATTTGGTCGATGAACTGGACATAGCAGGGATGGCAAAAAAAATAGAGGATTTGGTAAAGGATCCGAATAAAGCAAGAACATTGGGTGAAGCAGGTAGGAGATATGCTTTGGAAAATCATTCACTACAACAATCTTTGGATGTAATAAATGATTTGATAAATCAGGCTGTTGTTTAGATGGTTTCAATTTTAATTCCAAACTACAATAAAGGCGAATTTCTCAGTGAGACCATTCAATCAATTATTGACCAATCGTTTCTTGAATGGGAATGCATCATAATTGATGACCGTAGCACAGATAATTCTTGGGAAATTTTAATGGAATTTGCTGAAAAAGACAATCGTATCAAAGTTATTAGAAGACCTTCCGAATTACCCAAAGGTGGTAATTCTTGTAGAAATTTCGCTTTTTCAAAGGCGAAAGGAGAGTTTATTCAATTTTTTGATTCAGATGATGTTATGGCCCCAAGTATGTTGGAAAGTAGAATCAATTCATTGATCGGAAACAATTCTGATTTTGTGGTCTCCAATGGGAGAAGGTTTGAGGCTGATTTTCAGGATCGAGATATTATTTTAACCCCTTTATTTGCAATAGAGGATTTTGTGAAATTTTTTACACTGATTATTACTCCTTGGTTATCTCAAAGCGTGATGTACCGGAAGTCTTTTTTAAAAAAAAATCAGATAATGTGGAATGAAAGCTTAAGTGGGTTACAAGACGTTGCCTTTAATTTCTTGGCATTGACCAAAGCTTCGAAAATTGAGATCAATGCGGATTTGGTTGATTGGTATTGGCGTGAAATATTGGACAATAGTAACACCATGAGTAAGATATATTCTTCTGAAAATTACCCTTCCATCTTGGTCTTTCTTCAAGAATTGCAAACCCTTATTTCACCTAATTATATAAAGTATTTTAATAGAACGGTATGGGAAACGCTAAGGATTGTATCAAAAAGTTTCGGTAAAAATCAATATCAAAATTTGATAGTTCCATTTTATAAAAAAGGAATTTTAGGTAAGCCTAAGTTTAAATTGTTAAAAACTCAATTTTACATAGCAAGCCTAAAGAAAGCAATAGGTCTGAATTGGCAGGATGAATATTTGAGATTTTTAAAGGAAAATAGCCCAGAAATTGAAGATATAGGTTTGTCAATTCTTTCCATCAGCCATCAGGAATTTCAAAGAGTGCTAAAAACATTGATTGGAATGGGAAGCCGGAAAAAAATGATCAATCATCTTGAGGTGAATTTTAATCTGGGATTAAATGCCAATTAAGTACAGTGTTATATTGTTTACCTATAACCCTCATAAGGGTTTTATAAAGAGGATAATACAGAGTATTGCCAATTTGAAAGTCCCCATTGGAGCTGAGGTTGAATATATCATTTCAGACAACAACAGTTCAAATAACTGGTTGGAAGAGATTCTACCCGAGTTTTCCGAGTTACGATTTATCGTGTTTGAAGAGAGCACACAAGGGAAAATTTACTCCATTCTCAATGCATTTTCAAAAGCCAAAGGAGAATACTTTGTTTGCCTAGATGATGACAATGAAATAGAATCCCATTACCTGATAGGACTTGATGAGTTGATTGATAGTTTTCCTGATGTTTGGTCATGGGGTCCAGCGAAAATTAGAGTGGAGTTTGAGGATCAAATACCTGAGTGGCTAAATCATTACCATTGGTTATTTCAAGAAAAGGACCGAGATGAAATTTTGATTGGAAATAAAAGATATTGGAACGGATTTTATCCTTCAGGAACGGGATTGGTAATCAACAAAGAAGTCGGGAAGGAGTATATTAGAAATGTAGAAAGTGGTAAAATGACTGCTACCTGCAGGAAGGGAGGGGCTTTAACATCAGGAGGAGATAGTCAAATTGTCTATTGTGCAATAATATTAGGTAAACATGTAGGAACCTCTCCTAACTTGATTATAAATCATTTAACCGAAAATAGAAAAACATCAATTGATTATTGTAGAAAGTTGGTTTTTGGAGTTTTTTCATGCGGAATTTATCATATAGAAGTATTTCCGGAGTCTAAATCGAGATTAGTTTACAAAAGCAAATATCTGGTTCTAAAACAAATTGTTAAAGAGTTTATAAAATGCGGATTTAACCTAGGTGATCCACACTTCAATATTAGAACTGCTAGAATATTAGCTGACCGTTATACTTGGTATGAATGTCATGGAGAATCATTGCCTTTAATTTATAGAGTTCTAATCAAAAAATTGAAGTTCAAATAGTTTCTTGAAAGTATGATTATCATGAAATTTATGGGTGGGCTGGGAAATCAGATTTTTCAATACGCTTTGGGTAAAAAATTGGCTGAACTGAACAAGACCTTTTTGGTATCTGATATCCATGTATATAAAAATGATCCAGATAGAGATTTTATATTAGATAAATTTAATATAAAAATTAGGCACCTTCCTTGGAAAGTCGTTAAGCTTTTTAATTCAGATTATGCCCAGCAATTTGATAAGATGTTTCATACAGGTTTTTATCATGAGCTTTTGTTAGAAAATTCTTTGGAACCCAATGAAATCCCATTGAAAAAGAGTTTGTACTTAAGAGGGTCATGGGGCTTTCGGAAATACTACGAAGATTATGTTGATAGAATCTCGAATGAAATTACACTAAAGGAAGATTACAAAACAAAGGAGTTCCGGATTGTTCTTGGACAGATTCAACAAACCAATTCAGTTGGAATTCATATTAGAAGGGGAGATTATGAAAAGATAGCACATTATAGAAGTTTTTATGGCTTATTACCACCAAGCTACTACTCGGCAGCGGTTGATTTAATCCTTGACAGTCGAGAAAACCCAAAATTCTTTATTTTTTCCGATGACATAGATTGGGTGAAGGATAATCTTTCTTTTTTAACAGATTCGTTTTTTGTTTCCGATTTTATTGGAGCGGTTGATTACTTGGAATTTGAATTGTTGAAAAGCTGTAAGCATCAAATCATTGCTAACAGTACATTTAGTTGGTGGGCAGCTAGGTTGAATAACAATCCAGGCAAAATAGTGATCCAGCCCAAAAGATGGTTTGCAGATCCAAAGCCACAGGCTAATTACGAAAAAGAAGAGGTTTTTTACATCAAAGATTCAATCAAACTTTAGTGAAAATAGTCAGAATAGTCACGGAATTAGATTTTGGGGGGGTAGAAAAGCATATGGAGTTGACAGCCGAAGGTATGCTGAACTATCCTGATTATCAATTGATTTTTTTGGCTTTGGGCAAGGGGGGACAAACCAGTAAGGTCTTGTCGGAAATGGGCTTTCAGGTGATGGTATTAAATGAGAATCCCCAAATTCCCAATTTTAAGCTTATCCGAAAACTGATTCGGATTTTCAAGGAGGAAAAACCAGATGTGGTGCATTGTTCCAATGGGGAAGGAAATTTCCACGGGATTTGGGCTGCTTGGTTGACAGGGGTACCGCTAAGGGTAGGAGAGGAGGTTGGTTTTCCCAATCATCATTCTTACTGGAAGCGGATTTTTAGGTTGACTTATACCAAAGCAAATAAAATCATCGCCATATCCAAAGCTGTCAAAGATAAATTGATGGAATTGGGAGAAGCTCCCGACCAAAAAATCGAAGTAATCTATTACCCAATGGGCAAACCCAAACTGGAAATTCCAAAAGAGGAAAAATTAAAAGTAGATACACTGATCAAACAATTGAAAGGAAAGTCTGTTAAAGAGCAGTTTGTTTTCATCACCACCTGCAGGTTGGTGGGGATCAAAAATTTGGATGGATTGATTAAAGCTCTGGCCACGCTTCAAACTGAAATAAAAGAAAAGGAGGTACAGTTTTGGATCATAGGGGAAGGACCTGAAAAAGATAGTCTCAAAGCCCTTACCATGAACTTGAGGTTGGATTCCCAGGTCCATTTTTTGGGATTCCATGCCAATGTCAATCTTTTTTTGATAGCAGCGGATGCCTTTATACTACCTTCCTTTTCGGAGGGTTTTTCCCTTTCTTTGGCCGAAGCCATGCAATTGGGCGTGCCCAGCTTGGCCACCAAAGTAGGTGGCCCAAGCGAAATTATCAAAGCCCATACAGGATTGTTGCTAGATCCGAAAGATCATGACAACATGGTTGCCCAGATGAAAACCATGGTAAAGATGGATAGGGAAGAAAGAGAGCAAATGGGCATCAGGGGAATGGAGGACGTGAAAAGCAGGTTTTCTGTGAAGATCTATGCAAAAGCACTTACCGGATTTTACAGCGAGCAACTGAATCAAAAGGAAAAACAGGGGTGAATTTTCGGATAAAGAATATTGATGAAGGATAAAAGCATTCTTTTTGTCACATGGGATGGGCCATATGTGAAGTATTTGGAGACACTGTTTTTTCCGATTTTCCGTAAACTTCAAGAGGA
>CAZGYC010000140.1:0-6982 GCA_964530015.1 uncultured Limnohabitans sp.
AGCTTTTATACTTCCCGTCTTACTGCAACTGCAAACCGCCTACTGCGACTGCAAACCGATCACTGCGACCGCCTCCCGATAGACTTCGGCCAGCTTTTGGCTTTCTCGGACCACTTCTCCGATGATGATGATCGCAGGTGCTTCCGCTTTGGCTTCTTTCACTTTCATCTCGATATCGGAAATGTACCCAGCGACAATCTTTTCTTCACTCGTGGTCCCACTTTGGATGACCGCTATGGGCAAATCGGGTTTTCCGGAATCCTGATACACCCGGACAATATCTCCCAGCTTTCTGGTTCCCATCAGCACCACGACAGTCGCCGTGGACTGCGCCGCCAGAGCCAGATCTTTGGACAATTCTCCGGTTGCCGTCGTCCCGGTCACTACCCAGAAACTCTCGGAAACGCCCCTCTTGGTCACCGGAATACCGGCGGATGCGGGCACGGCGATGGCCGAAGTAATGCCGGGAACCAATTCTGTCGCAATCCCAAAAGACTCGATGTACTCGATCTCTTCGGCCCCACGGCCAAAGACAAAGGGATCTCCGCCTTTCAACCTCACGACATGTCCGTGTTTTTTTGCCAGGCTGACGCAAAGCTGATTGGTGTCTTCCTGAGCGGTGGAGTGCTTTCCGACACGTTTTCCAACAAAGATTTTCAAAGCCGTCGCAGGCGCATGCTTCAGCAAAACCGGGTCTATCAATGCGTCATAGAGCACGACATCGGCTTTGTTCAGGGCAAATACCGCCTTCAGCGTGATCAGTTCGGGATCGCCCGGCCCTGCACCGACCAGGGTGACTTTTGGGTAGCTATCCGCTCTCATGCTTCCACCTCCGCCTCGCGATAGGACTTCAACAGGTTGTAAACCTCCATCGCCTGGGTAGCATAGGCATTTGCAAACTCCCCAGTCGGCTCATGCCGGTTGATCTGATAGACTTTGTCGGCAAAGGTACCGCCGAGGTTTATCTTTCCGCTCTCCACGTATTTCTCATCAAAGAGGGAAATGATATTCGCATAGCTGTTGGTGCTGGTATCGTCGCTGAGCAAAAGTGCTTTTGCCGCGTTGATCAGGCCGGCATAGTGATGGTAAATGCTGTCCGACCAGCGCCCCTCTTCCAAGGCTTCTTTGCCGAGTTCGAGTTTTTCCAATGCTTCCAAAAGCAGGGTAGCCACCAGGTCAATGACCACGCCGGCACATTCGCCCACGCCGACGGCCACTTCATAGGATTCATCGTGGCCCCAGTCCACGGAATCGGCCACCGTCACGGTAGAAGCATCACTCAGCTCTTTGAGCAAGTCATAGAAATACATCTGTCCCTGCTGATCGTAATAGCTGAGGAAATCCTTGTCGCCACCGTTTTTTCCAAAATCCTCCAGCAGCACACGCAATGCCTGAGGCCCCCTTCGGCTGGGGACTTTGGTCACCTTGTCGGCAAATCTTCCATTGCCATCACCCAAATTTCCCCCGCCTAAAAGGACCTGCAGTGCCGGAATGACCATCTTGCCCGCTTTCATGGACATACCCTGAAATCCGATATGCGCCATATTGTGCTGCCCGCAGGCATTCATGCATCCGGAGATCTTGATCACCAGATCGCTGTTTTGCAAGTATTGTGGATATTCGTCCAGGATCACCTTTTCCAGTTCGGCGGCGATGCCCGTGGAGCTGGAGATTCCCAGATTACAGGTATCGGTTCCCGGGCAGGCCGTGATGTCCCCGAGCGTGTTGTAGCCCCGATCCGCCAGTCCGATTTTCCTCAGTTCCTGATAAAAGAAGGGAACCAAGTCCTCGCGTACGTCACGGATCAGGATATTCTGTCTCAAAGTCAGGCGTATCTCCCCTGCTGCATAGCGCTCTACCAAGTCGGCCAGAGGCCGCGCCTGATTCAGGTAAAAGTCCCCAAGGGACACTTTGACCCCGACAGCTACATAGCCAGCCTGCTTCTGGGGCAGGACATTGGTCAGTTTCCAAAGCTCAAAATCAAGGCCCGGTTCCCCGTCAAGTACCGGGCTTTCCGGATTGGGGAGGATTTTTCCGGCCTCAAAGTCTTCGAAATCGAGCGGGAAACGCTGGAATTTCAGTGCTTTTCTCTCCTTTTCCACCAAATCCAAAAATGCCTCGACACCGAGATCTTTTACAAGAAATTTCATTCTCGCTTTGTTTCTTCTGGCTCTTTCGCCATGCCGGTCAAAGATCCGGAGTACGGCCTCTGTGAAAGGGATGATCTGATCCGTCTCGACAAAGTCGGAGATCGCATCCGCATGGCGCGGCTGGGAACCCAAGCCACCGCCCAGCATTACCTTGAAGCCTCGGACCTGCTTTCCGTCGATCTCTTTGACCTTGGCGATAAAACCCAAATCATGGAGGTAGCTCAGCGCATTGTCTTCATCCGAGGAGGAAAATGACATCTTGAACTTACGTCCCATCTCCTGGCAAACCGGGTTTCTCAGGAAGTAGCGGAAGGCGGCGTCGGCATAAGGAGTGACATCAAAGGGCTCATTGGGATCAATCCCGGCGGTTTCGGATGCGGTGACGTTTCGGACGGTGTTGCCGCAGGCTTCACGAAGCGTCACGTCGTCCTTTTCCAGCTCGGCCCAAAGCTCCGGCGTCCTGTCCAGGCTGACAAAGTGGATCTGGATATCCTGGCGAGTCGTGATGTGAAGACGGCCGATGGAGTATTCCTCAGAAACATTGCAGATCCTGCGCAACTGCGCGGCAGTCACCCGGCCATACGGGAGCTTGATACGGACCATCTGGACACCGGGCTGCCGCTGGCCGTAAACTCCACGGGCAAGACGGAGACTGCGGAATTTTTCCTCGTCGATCTTTCCGTCCCGGAAAAGGGCAATTTTTCGCTCCAATTCAAGAATGTCTTTCTCTACAATCGGGTTTTCAAGTTCAGTTCGAAAGCTTTGCATGGCTTTGGTAGGTTTAATGGTGTGTGGCGAGAGGCTGGTTTACTTCGATGTTCGGTGTTCAATCTTCGGCATTCGTTATTCGACGTTCATTATTATTTAATATCGAACATCGAACGCTAAATGATGAATGTCGAAGTCTAACGTCTTGTGTCTTGAATCTTAATTCTTGACTCTACTCAATAAACCCTACCGAAACCGTATCATAGCTCCCCTCGTCGATCAGGATAAAAGCCCCGTTGGACTTGCTGGTGTGATAGGAGTCGAAATGGATCGGCTTGCTGAGCCGGAAATGTACCCGTCCGATGTCATTGAGCTTCAACTGGTCGGCGGCTTCGGTTCCGGTGAAATCGGTATGGATTCGGGATTCGATTTGATCCACTTTGGCCAAAACCCGGTTGATTCCGTGCTGCAGGATGTACTTTCCGCCCACTTTCAGCGCCTTGTTGTTGACTTGGCAAATCGTCGCAGAGATGCTCTTTTCGCTTTGCGGAAGCTGACCACTTTTTACAATCATGTCACCCCGGCTGCAGTCCACTTCCGTCGCCAGGGTGATGACGATGGAGGACTCGGTGGCCGCCGCCTCCACTTCCTGATCAAAGAAATGGATGCTTTTGATCGTGGATTCATTGCCTGAGGGCAACACGGTGACCGTGTCTCCGACTTTCAGACTGCCGCCGTAGAGCATTCCCGAAAATCCGCGGAAGTCGTGGTAGGCCTCCGTCTTGGGACGGATCACATATTGCACCGGAAATCTGGGGACGGAGCTTTCGAGCAAATCGGAAGGCTCCAGGACTTCCAGATGGCCCAAAAGTGTATTTCCGACATACCAGGGCATGTGGTCGGATTTGCGGGTCACATTTTCTCCCTTCAAAGCAGAAACCGGAATGAAGGTGATCTGCTCCTCTTTGAAGTTGCTTTTTGCCACCAAGGCATCGAAATCATGCTTGATTTTCAGGTAAACATCCTCGCTGTAATCCACGAGGTCCATCTTGTTGATGGCCACGACCACGTGGGAAATACGCAGCAGGTTGCTGATGAAAAAGTGGCGGTAGGTCTGCTCGATCACCCCTTTGCGGGCATCGATCAGGATGATGGCCACATTGGAAGTGGAAGCACCGGTTACCATGTTTCGGGTATATTCCACGTGTCCGGGAGTATCCGCTACGATGAAGTTGGTCTTGTCCGTGTTGAAGTAAATATGCGCCACGTCGATGGTGATGCCCTGCTCACGCTCGGCAACCAATCCGTCGGTGGCCAGGGAAAAATCCAGGTAATCGTAGCCACGCTGCCTGGAGCTGCGCTCGATCGCCTCAATCTTGTCCGTGGTGAGGGAATTGGTATCGTACAGCAAACGTCCGATCAGCGTGCTTTTGCCGTCATCTACGGATCCTGCGGTGGCGATTTTGATGAGTTTTCTGCCTTGTATGTCCATTGTTTCTTGAGTCAATAGTTTATTAGACGATAGTCCATGGTGGGGTTGCAAAGTACTTCTTTGTCAACGGTCCACAGACCACAGTCCACGGTAAATTTCAGGCTGTCCTGCGTCTCCAGACGCAGGGCTTAATTTGTTTTTTTGTTTCAATTTATCCTGCTTCTGGAGAGCGGCCTAACGGAGCAGCATACAGCGCATGCAAATTCATTATACTTGATACTTGATACTTGATACTTGATGCTTTTTTAAAAATACCCGACCTTTTTTCTTGTTTCCATCGCCGCTTCGGAGCGTTTGTCATCGATTCGCGCGCCCCGTTCGGAGATGGTGGACAGGCGGATTTCCGATACCACGTCATCCAGAGACACGGCTTCGGAAAGCACCGCTGCAGTACAAGTCATGTCGCCCACAGTTCGGAAGCGGACCATCTTTTCCGTTACTTCTTCATGCGCCTCACGGAAAACATGCTCGTTAGCCGTCCAGATCATCCCGTCCCGGAAGAATACCTCCCGCTTGTGGGCAAAGTAGATGCTCGGAATGGCGATGTCTTCGGTGCGGATATATTCCCAGACATCCAGTTCGGTCCAGTTGGAGATCGGAAACACCCGGACATTTTGGCCGACGTGGATCTTGCCGTTGAGCATGTCAAACAGCTCCGGGCGCTGGTTTTTCTCATCCCACTGACCGAAGTCATCGCGAACGGAGAATACGCGTTCTTTTGCCCTGGCTTTTTCCTCGTCCCTTCTCGCCCCACCGATGCAGGCATCAAACTTGAATTCCTCGATGGCATCCAGCAGCGTGGTCGTCTGCAGCGTGTTTCGGCTGGCGTAGCGGCCGCGCTCTTCCCGTACTTTTCCCTGGTCGATGGAGTCCTGTACATTGCGCACGATCAGCTCCAGACCCAGCTCTTTCACCAAACTATCCCGAAATTCGATCGTTTCGGGAAAGTTGTGGCCGGTGTCCACATGAAGGAGCGGGAAAGGAATTTTAGCCGGAAAAAAGGCCTTTTGGGCCAATCTGACCAAGGTGATGGAGTCTTTTCCACCGGAAAAAAGCAGCACGGGACGCTCAAACTGCGCCGCCACCTCCCTGAGGATGTGGATCGATTCTGCTTCTTTGGGATTGGGTATGAATAGGTTTGACATCTGTATGTACGATTTTTGATTTACGATCTACGAGCTTGTCCTAAGCATCTAAACCTTATTTCAAATGGTTACTGTCTTTTTTTATTCTGGAAATTTTCAAATTTTTCAATCTTCCAATTTTTCAATACTGAATTTCGAATGTCGAACATCGAATTTCGAATAATGAAGTCTTCTGTCTTGGATCTTGTGTCTAAAGTCTTGTTTCTTATTTCGCATGCAACCCACATTCCTTCTTCGAATCTTCCCACCACCAGCGGCCGGCACGGGCATCCTCCCCGGGAAAGATCGCCCGCGTACAGGGTGCGCAGCCTATGCTGACAAAACCCTGGTCGTGAAGCGGATTGTAGGGAATCTTGTGCTCGTTGATATAGGCGATCATCTGGTCAAAGGTCCAATCCAGTAGCGGATTGTACTTGATGATCTGATTGGCCTCATCCCATTCGATGCGCTTCATTCCGCCACGGTTGGCACTTTGCTCGGCACGAAGGCCTGTGATCCATACCTCATTTCCTGCCAAAGCGCGTTTCAGCGGTTCGACTTTACGCACATAGCAGCAGGATTTTCGGTTTTCGACCGACTCGTAAAAGCCGTTGATGCCGATTTCCCCGACCATTCGTTCCACTGAAGAGGTCTCGGGATAGTACACTTTGATGCGGGTTTTGTATCTGCTCTCCGTGCGTGACAGCAGCTCCAAGGTCTCGGGAAACAGTCTCCCGGTATCCAAAGAAAAGAGCTGAACCGGCAGGTTTTGCGAAGCGACCAACTGGGTAATCACCTGGTCTTCCTGTCCGAGGGAGGTGGAAAAAACCACTTTCCCCGGGAAAAGGGCAGCAATCAAGGCCAGTCCCTCACCGGCAGAAAGTGCATCAACTCGTGACTGAAGATCAGACAAGTTCAGGTTTTGACTCATTAATTCTCAGGGTTTAATATTCGGGTTTTCCTTTTGCAGCAAAAATCCGAAAGACAAAAGTATGTAAACCCTATATATTTTATAGACTAACTGATAAAAAAATTTTATTCCCCGTCGAGAATATCCTGCAAAGATTTGTTTTCCAGGATCTTGAGCGTCTCGTCCCTGACCTGGGACATGACCTTGTTTATTCCGCATTTGGCTTCGGTTTTGCATTCCGCACAGGGCTCGTAGTAGTTGAGGCTGACACAGGGCAACAGGGCAATAGGGCCGTCGAGCAGGCGGATGATCCGTGAAAGCGGGATGTCCTTGGGTTCTTTGATCAGGTAGTAGCCGCCGCCCTTGCCTTTTTTGCTGCCCAAGTAGCCCGCTTTTCGCAGCTCAAGCAGGATGTTTTCGAGAAACTTATGTGAGATCCCGTGCTCCTCTGCGATGTCCTGGATCAGCACCGTTTTGTTTTCACGGTGCTTGCCAAGGTAGGTCAGGGCATGCAGGGCGTACTTGGTCTTTTTGGAAAGCATGGTCAAAAATAAAGGAAAAATCGAAATACCCTAGTACGGAAGTGGGGAATAGATGC
>CAZGYC010000141.1:0-6935 GCA_964530015.1 uncultured Limnohabitans sp.
AAGGCCGCGCTGATGAATCCGGTGGACAGTCTGAGGAGTGAGTGATTTTGGAGTATCAAGACGTTAGTATCAAGAACCAAGAACCAAGAGCCAAGAAGCTAGACAAAAGAATCAAGAGTCAAGAGTTAAGTATCAAGTAGCCAGACATTAGTATCAGGAAGAGCCAAGAACCGGGAGTCAAGAATCAAGAACCCGGAGCCAAGAGAAGGGTACCAAGTACCAAGTACAAAGTAGAGCGTCCCACAAACAGGGATTCGACAACCCTTCGACGGTGCTCAGGGTTACACAATTAGAATGACAAAACCTCATTAAATAATAGAGAATCACCCACAACTCTGCACCTATGACTACTAATAATATTAAAATTATTTTCCGTCAACTGAGAAGAAATGAATCATTCACACTCATAAACCTCGTTGGGCTAATTGCCGGCCTTACGGTTTGCCTGTTCATCATTCAATTTGTCTGGTTCGAATATAGTTTTGAGCGATTTAACAAGAATGCGGACCGAACCTACCGACTAAATCTGTACAATACTAGTAATGGCGTTTTTGAAGGCATTTCCAACGGAACAGTATCAGGACTGGCTTATGCCATGAAACAAACGCTCCCCGGTATCGAGGCAATCGGACGGCTCAGTTCCAAAGTGGGAGCAATTGTGCATAATCCTGATGGAGAGATAAGAAATCTTGAAAACCGCATCGTATTTGCCGACCCTTCGGTTATCGATATTTTGGCAATCGATCTTCTCGGTGACTATAACCCTAAGATTCTCGAAAGTGCTCAATCCATAGTTATAGCTAAATCTATCGCAGTCAAATATTTTGGCAATAGTGATGTTGTCGGTAAATCTCTTGAAATAGGTTTTCCAGGTGCTAATATTGAAATGACACCATTCACGGTAGATGGGATTTTTGAAGACGTTCCTGTAAATTCGAATGAATATTTTGACATTCTTTTACTGCCGAGAAACGAGCAAGCGTGGAATGAGAACTGGGCATGGAGCAATGTTACTACATACGCCCGGTTAGACAATAATACTGTTCCTGAAAAACTCAGGGAAGGGCTTGCCGCAATAGTCAAACAGCATCACCAAGATAACACCGGTGACAAATACCTTTTAGAACCTATACGTGATATCCGTTTACATGCATTAGATGGAAGTGGTAGGGCAACCATGGTAAATTTCTTTATTGGACTTGGTGCGATTGTGTTATTTCTCGCGTGGTTCAACTACATAAGTCTTTCGACTGCAAGATTTTTGGAAAGCATGAAGGAGGTTGGCATTCGCAAACTTATCGGAGCAAGCAGAAGTCAATTAATTGTCCGGTTTCTTACCGAGGCATTTGTCTTTAACCTAATTTCATTTTTGTGTGCAATCCTGCTTTTTGTAATTCTCTGGCCGCTGGCAGTATCTTATTTCGAAATGCCATCGTCAACGTTGATTTTACAGATACCGATGGCTTACCTGTTTCTGCTGGCTGCACTATTGGTCGGAACATGTATGACAGGATTTTATCCGGCCCTGTTTCTCTCGTCTTTCAGACCATTTCAATCCATAAAGGGAAAAATGAATGAATTAACCGATCGCTCTACGCTGAGAAAAGTATTAGTTGTGTCTCAGTTAACTATTTCGCTTATATTGATCACAGCAATTTTCGCTATTGAAAAGCAAATCTACTTCATACGGAATCAAAATCTTGGAATTTCATTAGAGCAGACATTGGTAGTCAATTCTCCTGTGTTGGCTGACGCGACAACGGTTAGCAAATTCGAGCCATTCAGAAATGAAATTCTTCGCATGTCTTCCGTGGCAGGTGTTACACACGCATCAAGTTTTCCAGGGTCTGAAATTGACTGGCACCGGGCTGATATTACGCTGGATGAAGAAAACGCACCCCAACGGTACAGTAGTCGCATCATAAGCATTGGTACTGAATTTTTGGATGTCTTTGATCTCACCCTGCTGGCCGGACGGGATTTCAAGGCTGCGTTGGAAAGCGATCAAAAAACACTGTTGATTAATGAAGAAGCTTGCAAGATGTTCGGGTTTGCTGGTATTGATGAGGCAATTGGAAAAATCATTTTTATCGGAAGCAGGCGATTTGAAGTCATCGGAGTCACTAAAAACTATCACTTCAGATCACTTCAACACCAGCTTCAACCAATTTTATATATGCAAGACTACGCTCCACGGGGCCCGTCCTATGCCATTAAAATTGCCAACCAGGATATTCCAACAACAATTGCTAGCGTTGAAAAAAGATGGAAAGAGGCTTATCCCGGCAATGTTTTCAGCTACTATTTTTTAGACGAAAGATTTGATGCCCAGTATTCCGCGGATAAACGGGTCGGGATGATCGTAGGTGTATTGACCTTACTGGCTGTTATCGTTTCATTTTTGGGTTTGTTCGGCTTATCCTTATACACGGTTAACAGGAGAATCAAGGAGATTGGAATACGAAAAGCATTTGGGGCTTCTGTGTTTAATGTCGTATCGCTTCTATCAAAAGGCTATGTAAAGTTAGTTATGCTGGGTGCATTTATCGGAGTTCCTGTGGCTTATTGGTCACTTAAAAAGTGGCTCCAGGCGTATGCTTATCAAATGCCGCTCGACATTTCTTTATTTTTATTTCCGGTTTTGATCCTTGTATTACTGACAGCTTTAACCGTGAGCATAAAGACGCTAAAATCTGCAACTATAAACCCGGTTAATAGTTTGCGAAGTGAATAGTGACCGTGGATTTAGAGTTTTAGAGTAAACCCGCCAATGCCAGTGCCGCGCTAGCGTTTGGGTGGTTAAGAGTGGAACAAGCGCGGCACAGTGATAACAAAATGTAAGTGAACATTAAGGAGTGTATTTTAAATTATTTATTTAGTTTTTCAATCAACGACGTGTAGTATGAGACAGCGAAGTACTCCAAAAGTTTGCAAGGTCACATACATAGATCGAAGCAAGAAACAAGAGACAAGTGCGATATACAAAGTGCCAAATAGAGCGTCCAACAAACAGGGATTTGGGAACTATGACAACGATGACAATCCTTCGACTCCGCTCAGCGCAAGCGCTCGAGGTGACGCCTTACAACTTTACCACTTTGCAACCTCTTGCGCTGAGCCTTTCGAAGCATGCCACCTTGGAACCCCAATCTTCCAATTTTCCAATATTTCAATTTTCCAATCCATAAAAAATGCTGAAAAACAACTTTAAAATCGCGTGGAGAAGTCTCATGAAGAACAAGTTGGTGTCTTTCATCAACATCCTGGGACTTTCATTGGGGATTGCCACTTGCCTGGTGATCAGTCTGTATGTGATTGATGAACTGAGCTATGACCGGTTCTTCACGAATTCGGACCGGATCTATCGGGTAAATCTCGATGCCAAGATCGGTCAGGAATTCCTCAATGAAGCCAGTGTGATGGCACCGGTGGCCCAGGCTTTCAAGGATGAAATTCCTGAGGTCGAAGCAAGCACCCGGGTGATCAGTCTGAACTCCAACACCAAGATCCGGATCGGCGAAAACGTGATCCGAAAAGGGAAGACTGCCTTTGTGGATCCCAACTTCTTTGAGATCTATGACCTTCCCTTTGTCGCCGGGGATCCTGCCACGGCGCTGGACAAGCCGAACACGATAGTCATCACCGTGGATCAGGCCAAGACACTTTTTGAAGACCAAAACCCGATCAACCAGGTCATCAAACTGGAGGATATCGGGTACCATTCCAGTGGATACCACAGTTTTGCCGGCGACTATACCGTGACGGGCGTGATCGGGAATATCCCGGAAAATGTACATTTCCAGTTTGATATGCTGGGTTCGATGCTGGGGAATCCGGATGCAAACAACCAGAGCTGGCTATCCGGCAGCTATGTGACCTATCTGCTTCTGAACAAGGGAGCCGAAAAATCAGCGGTAGAAGCCAAGGTTCCGGCACTTACCAAGAAATACATGGAAGGCCAGATGAAGCAGGGTTTGGGGATGGGATTCGACGAGTTTTTTGAAAAAGGAAACCACGTCTATCTCAAGCTTCAGCCGATCACAGCGATCCATCTCAATCCCCTGTATGCGGGGAAAGGCGATTTTGAAGCGGGTGGGGACAGGCAGACCGTCTTGATCTATTGTGCCATTGCGGTCTTTATGCTGCTGATTGCGTGTATCAACTTCATGAACCTGTCCACAGCGGGAGCTTCCCAGCGTGCCAAGGAGATCGGTGTCAGAAAGGTGATGGGTTCGGACAAGCGGCACCTGGTCTTTCAGTTCCTGTCCGAGTCCTTGGTGGCGGTCTGCATCGCCATGGTGTTGGGCGGATTGATGGCCAGGATCGCCATTCCGTTTTTCAATGATTTCGCGGACAAATCCCTGTCGATGGGTGTGTTGTTCCAGCCTGGGATTTTATTGGCTCTTGGAGGATTGCTGCTTTTGGTCACCCTTATGGCGGGTGGCTATCCGGCGTTCTTTCTCTCCGGGTTCAAGCCCATCGAGTCGCTGAAGAAAAAGATCTCCAAAAGTGGCCGCGGAGCCTTCCGAAGCACCCTGGTGGTGTTTCAGTTCGCAGTCTCTGTGGCCTTGATCATCGGAGCGCTGGTCGTGTCCCAACAGATGAGCTACATCCAAAACAAGGACCTGGGCTATGACCGGGACCAGTTGATTGTCCTGCGGGATGCGGGTTTGCTGGGGGAGCATTTGGATGTTTTCAGGGACAGGCTGAAGGCGGATCCGCGGGTCAAAAACGTGACCAAATCAGCGTATATTCCCTCAGGTCCTACCGATACCAGCAGCCAAACGCTGTCGTCGAAAGAAGATCCTACCGGCAACTTCCGGATGATCCGCTACGGCATCGATGAGGAGTACATCGCCACCATGGGGATGGAGCTCGTCGCAGGACGAAATTTCTCCCTGGATCTTGGTTCGGAGCAAAACAACATCATCATCAACCAAACTGCGGCAAAAGAACTGGGGATAGCCGATGATCCTATTGGAAAGGTGTTTGAAAAGATGACGGACAACCAAGGCGGCAGGGAAGAAGTGCGGATCGTGGGTGTGGTGAAGGACTTTGTCTCGAAGTCTCTGAGGGAACCGATCAAGCCTTTGATGATGGATTACAACCCCTATTACAGCCTGACCCTGAAAGTCGATAGCAGTGATCTTCCGGGATTGCTCGCTGACATGGAGCAGACTTGGGCCGGGTTCAATTCCGGGGAAGCCTTCCATTATGCCTTTCTGGATGAGCTCTACAACGAGACCTATATTCAGGAAGCGAAGATGGGATCCTTTCTGACGGTGCTTGCCCTGATGACCATCTTTGTGGCCTGCCTGGGTTTGTTTGGGCTGGTGACCTTTACCGCAGAGCAGCGGATCAAGGAGATCGGCATCCGAAAAGTACTCGGCTCCACGGTCAGCCAGATTGTGGGCATGTTGGCCAGGGACTTCATCAAACTGGTTGTGATCTCCTTGCTCATTGCCTTTCCTGCCGGGTATTTCTTCATGGACTTGTGGCTGCAAAACTTCGCATACCACATCGATATCGCCTGGTGGATCTATGGGGTAGCGGCAGCGGTCACACTTTTGATCGCCTTTGGCACGATCTGTCTAAGGAGTGTCAAAGCGGCCTTGGCGAATCCGGTGGAAAGTTTGAAAAGCGAGTGATTTTGAAGTATCAAGACGTTAGTATCAAGTATCAAGAAGCCAGAATCAAGAGTCAAGAGCCAAGATGCAAGAACTAAGTGACATGAAGCAAGCGGATCAATTTTCAAACTGACTGCTTTTTGAGCATATGAAAAGTTATTGAACGATACAAAATGATTGTCCGCATTCTTGCCACTATCTCTTTTTGACAAAACGGCCTCTACTTAGTTCGACCAGCTCACTAACCATCGCTCGGCCACCGCTGGGGTTATTATTAGGGAGTGGAGGGAAATGCGGCGCAGCCGCATTTCCCTCCACTCTTCTAGAAACAAAACTAACGGACACCGAGCGTAGTCGAGGTGACTGTCAAAAATGACCGCTATTTGAATAGCAAATGGCTTTTGTTCTGTCTTATACTATCCACCCGTCTTGCGGCTTCCCCTCCGGTCAATGAGCTCCATCCTGGTCAGTTCCTTTGTCGTTCGATAGTTTTCAATGGCCGGTTGCGAGCTTGGATGTAAGCTCCTTCGCCTTGATTCCGGGATTCTTGGTTATTGCTTCCAGTAGGGTTTTTAATCCCCCATTTAATCCCTCACCGATAGGGATTACGACCTTAAAAGTGACTCCTTCGATAAACTGCGGGCTGCAGCTTCCTGAATAATCCCTAATAATGGATTGTGGACGGACGATATCGATCACCCTGATTTAGCAAAGCCTATTCCTCTTGGGAAGAAGGGGAGGGGGGGATCGTTATATCCCAATTTACAAGGTCTAATCTGTTCTTGATCTTTAAAAGAGAGGACAAAATCTGTTCATCGGTGGACTCTCCTACTTTACTACTTTCTCACTTTTTCCTTTCGTCCGCTATCGAACAAAATTGTCCGATGGGAACGTCCCTTTGATTGCCATTTATGGCTATACGGGGCTTTTTAGCCCATTTATACTGGCATGGAAGTAGAATGGTGGAGTGGTGCTGGAAACAAGTGGCAAAATGCTAGAATCAAGAGACAAGAGATGGGCACTATGTACAAAGTACCAAGAATGTAAGAGTGAAGAACCAATAATTAAGTACAAAATGGAGTCAGTAAGAGAGAAGCAATCTACGGTAAGAAATCGCGCATGATCCCGTACCTACGGGATCACATACTGGGATGATTATTCCATGCGAGATCCCTCCCAACTATCGGGATGACCGCTGAAAATCAGACTGTAAACATGTAAAAGGATTGCTTCAGGGCGGTATCTCCGGAGTAATGGTTACGTACAAAAATGCCCTTCGCAATGACGAGGGCAAAGTAATTTTCCAAT
>CAZGYC010000142.1:0-6923 GCA_964530015.1 uncultured Limnohabitans sp.
ACCGATCCATTCCGGGCACGGGGCTGGGCTTGGCCATCGTGAAAAAACTGGCCCAGGAGTCGGGGATCCGGATCCAGGTCTCCAGCGAAAAGGGGAAGGGAAGCACCTTTCGCCTGGACTTGCCGGATTCTTAAGCAAATCTTAAGAATCGCCTAAGACTGGCCTAAGGTCCGAATGCGACCTTCGTCTGAAAATTTGGCCGGTTCATGCTAGATCGCATCATTCTGTGGAGTATTGGAAACAAGCTCCTGGTTTTCATTTTTATCGCCGTTTGGGTGGGATTTGGGATTTTTTCCCTGGCCAATTTGCCCATCGGCGCGGTGCCCGACGTGACCAACAACCAGGTACAGGTCATCACCACCTCCCGAAACCTCGCCACCGAAGATGTGGAAAAGTACCTCACCTATCCCGTCGAGCTGGAGATGGCCAATCTGCCCGGAGTGAAGGAAATCCGTTCGGTTTCCAAGTTCGGCCTCTCGGTGGTGACGATCGTGTTCGAAGAAGAAATGGGGACGTATTTGCCCCGGCAACTGATCTCCGAGCGCCTGATCATGGCCCAGGAGCGGATACCGGAGGGTTTCGGTACCCCGTTTATGGGTCCGATTTCCACGGGCTTGGGTGAGATCTACCAATACATCATCGACGTGGAGCCAGGCTACGAAGACCGGTATTCGATCACTGACCTGAGAACCATCCAGGATTGGGTGGTGAGGCGGCAACTGGCCGGAATCTCCGGTGTGGTGGAGATCAACACCTGGGGAGGCTATCTCAAGGAGTATGAGGTGGCGATCAACCCCGACCGCCTCAAGGCGATGAACATCAATCTGGCCACGGTCTACGAGGTGTTGGGCAAAAACAATTCGATTGCGGGCGGCAGCTACATCGAAAAGACCAACGAGAGCTTTTTTATCCGTGGAGATGGGCTGGTGACCAGTCTGGAGGATGTCGGCAATATCGTGGTCGAAGTCCGAAACGGTGCGCCGGTTTTCATCCGGGATATCGCCGAAGTGCGCTTTGGACATGCCAACCGATTTGGCGCGATCACCGCCAACGGGGAAGGGGAGAAGGTGCTCGGCCAGGTGATGATGCTCAAAGGTGCCGATGGCAAGCGCACCATCGACCGCGTAAAAGAGCGGATTGCGGCGATGGAAAACACCCTCCCGGAGGGCATCGTCATCAACGGATTCCTGGATCGGTCGGACCTGATCGAGCGGACCACCTTCACGATTGCCGAAAACCTGATTTTGGGTTGCCTCATCGTCGTGTTTGTGGTGGTCTTGCTGCTCGGCAATTTCCGCTCGGGACTGGTGGTGGCCTCGGTCATCCCCCTGAGTCTGCTCTTTGCGCTGTCCATGATGTACATCTTCGGAGTCGATGCCAACCTGATGAGCCTGGGTGCGATTGACTTCGGGATCATCATCGACGGTGCGGTGATCATCGTGGAGTACATCGCCTTTCGGTTTTCCAAGTCCTCCGCGCTCTTTGCCGGGCTTTCCAAGCGGGAAAAGCGGGCTGAGAAGGACCAGATCGCCGGGCAGGGGGCTTCCAAGATGATGCATTCGGCCGTGTTTGGACAGTTGATCATCATCATCGTGTTTATCCCGATTCTGTCGCTTTCGGGGGTGGAGGGAAAGATGTTTCGACCCATGGCTGAGGTGTTCAGCTTTGCGCTGATTGGAGCCATGATCCTGGGTTTGACCTATGTACCGGTGGTTTCCTCCCTTTTCCTGAAATCCGAAGCTCCGGGTCCAAAAAATGTGTCGGTCAGGCTGATCGGTTTTCTCAATAGGATCTACGAACCCACGATTGATTGGGCTTTGGGGCATTCCAAAGCGGTGTTGGCCGGAGCGGTGGCGATTCTTGCGGGGACATTTTTTCTTTTCTCCACCATGGGATCCGAGTTTGTGCCGACGCTGGACGAAGGCGACTTTGTAATCCAGCCCGTCCTGAAAACCGGGACGACCCTGACAAACACCGTTGAAACGATCACCAAGATGGAAAAAATCCTCCTGCAGTTCCCCGAGGTGAAGCAGGTCGTGACCCGCATCGGTGCCGCGGAGATCCCGACCGACCCGATGTCCATGGAGGAGAGTGACGTGATCGTGACCCTGCACCCCCCTTCGGAATGGAAGACGGTCGAGACAAAGGACGAACTCGCGGAAAAGTTCAAGCTGGCACTGGAGGCTATTCCGGGACTGGATTACGAGTTTACCCAGCCGATCGAGATGCGGTTCAACGAGCTGATCACGGGAGTGAGGGCAGACTTGGCGATCAAGGTCTTTGGGGAAGATCTCGACGTGCTCCTGAAAACCGCCCAGGGGATCGAGGCCGCCATCCAGGGTGTAGCGGGGGCAGCGGACATCATCCTGGAAAAGGTGGACGGGCTTCCCCAGATGAAGATCGACTACGACCGGGCCAAGATCGCCAAGTTTGGACTGAATGTCGAAGACCTGAACCGGGTGGTGACCTTGGGATTTGCGGGGATGAGCGCAGGGACTGTTTTCGAAGGGGAAAAGCAATTTGACCTGGTAGTCCGGTTTGCGGAGCCTTTCCGCAAGGATATCTCCCATCTCGAAAATGCTGCCATCCAGCTCCCCGGAGGCGGGAGCGTTCCGCTGCACGAGCTGGCAAAAATCTCCTATACCAAGGGCCCGGCAAAGATCTCCCGCGACAATACCCAGCGGCGGGTCGTGATCGGAGTCAACGTCCGAAACCGGGATCTGCAATCCGTGGTGGATGACATCCAGGCGATCGTCGGCAAAATCGCGATCCCCGAAGGGTACCGGGTGGATTACGGTGGCCAGTTTGAAAACCTCCAACAGGCCCGATCCCGGCTGCTGATCGCCGTGCCGATCGCGCTTGTCCTGATCTTTGTGCTCCTGTATTTCGCTTTTTCTTCGGCCAGGGACGCGTTTATGATCTACACGGCGATTCCCTTTTCGGCCATTGGCGGCGTGCTGCTGCTGTGGTTTCGGGACATGCCCTTCAGTATTTCCGCAGGCGTGGGATTTATCGCCCTTTTTGGCATAGCCGTGCTCAACGGCATCGTGATGATCGAACATTTCAAGTCCATGAAAGACAAATACACCTCCATCCGCGAGCTGGTCATCGTGGGAGCCAAGGAGCGGCTCAGGCCGGTTTTGCTCACCGCTTCCGCCGCCGCATTGGGCTTTTTGCCGATGGCCGTCTCAGGTTCGGCGGGTGCGGAGGTGCAGCGGCCATTGGCCACGGTAGTCGTCGGCGGCCTGATTTCGGCGACACTCCTGACTTTGGTGGTTCTGCCGGTTTTGTATGTGCTTTTCAATTCCGGGGAAAAAAGCGGGGCCAAACTTCCGAAAACGGCAATCCTGCTCTTGGCCCTCATGACCGGATTGGCTCTTCCCGCCTTTTCCCAAGAGGGAGTGCAAAAGCTCAGCCTGAGCCAGGCACTGCAACTGGCCAGGGAGCAGAACATCGGCATCAGGGCTGCTCAAAAGGGGCTGGAAACCGCCGGAGCCATGAGCCATGCGGGTTGGACTCTTGACAAGACCGAGGTCTATTACGGGGTTGACAAAAACGACATCGCCGAAAACGGAATCTACAACCGGGTCTGGGGCGTGAGGCAGCGGTTTGATTTCCCCTCGGTGTATGCTGCGCAGAAAAATGTCCTCCAAGCGGCCGAGATGCGGACTTCGGCCCAGCTCCAGCTTGCAAGCAGGACACTGGACAAAGAGGTGAGCCGGGCCTTTGTCACGGCACTTTACTGGAAAGAACTGGAAGGAATCTACGGTTTTCTGGACAGTTTGTACGCGGATTTTTCCCGCGCCTCCACCCGCAGGCTGGAGACCGGGGAGTCCAATCTGCTGGAAAAACTCACCGCCGACAGCAAGAAAAAGGAAATCAGCCTGAAAAAGACCGAGGCAGTCCGAAACTCCGAAGTGGCCATCACCCAACTGCGCCAGTTGTTGAATATCGAAGGGGAAATTGAACTGGACGGGGAGGAAATCGCCTTCGAAGGGCAGCCGGATCCGGAAAACCATCCGGGATTGCTCCTGTACGAATCCGAATACCGACAGGCGGAAAGCCAGATGAAAGTGGACCGCAGAACGATGCTCCCGGAGGTCAGCTTGGACCTTTTCCGGGGAACCAATCCCGGACAGGATGCCAAAGTCTATCCCGGATTCCAGGCCGGAATCGGCGTCCCGCTGTTTTTTGGCTCCCAGTCCGCCAAAGTCAAAGCCGGAAAATTCCAGCAAGAGCAGATCCTGCTCCAGTCGGAGGCCTTCAGGCAACAACTCCAGACCAACTATTCCAAGATCCAAACCGCCCTGGCCCAGAACAGGGAGGTGATCGAATACTACGAATCGGAAGGCGAATTGCTTTCGACCCTGATGCGGGACCAGGCCATCCGGTCCTTTGCCGAGGGGGAAATCGATTTTCTCCAATACGTCCATCTGATCGAAAACTCCCGAAACATTACCCTGGCCTACCTGCAGGCAAAGCTGGATTACCAGCTCAACCAACTGGAACTTATTTACCTGAATCACTGATGAAATCGGGCATGGCACAAGCGGCACACAGAAGGATGGCTGTCAATCCTGCGAGAATCCTCCCGCTATCGGGATGGCCTTTGAAAGAAAATTATAAACAGATGAAAGCATTTCAGTCCAAGCCGCTCCTAGTCGCAGTCTTCGTGTTTTTTCTCGGGGCACTTTCCGGCTGCGGAAAGAACCCAACCCCCGACTCGGAGGGAATAGAAGTCAACGAGGCGCCGGAGGGAGCCACGGAGGTTTTCCTTACCGCCGAGCAGTTCAAGACCATGGAAATGGAGTGGGGAAGTCCCGTGCAGGGCGACTTTTCCTACCAGATCCATGTGCAGGGCACGGTGCGGGTACCGGTCGAGGGAATGCAGGAAATCTCCGCCTACTTTGGGGGCTATGTGAGCGGGCTGAAGCTGATGGAAGGCCAGCCCGTGAAGAAAGGGGAGACGCTTTTTTATCTGGAAAACCCCGATTTTATCCGCCTGCAGCAGGATTACCTCGAGACCACCAGTCAGTTGGCCTATCTTCGGGCGGAGTTTGAGCGGCACAAGACCCTGTATGGTGAGCAGATCTCGGCGCAGAAAAACTACCTGAAGGCCGAGGCAGACTACCAGGGAGCTTTGGCAAAAAGCCAAAGCCTGAAGAAGCAGCTCAGTCTGATCAATATCAACACCGACCAACTGACACCGGAGACGATCCGGTCGAGCGTCCCGGTTTTCTCCCCCATCGATGGTTTTGTGGAGGATGTTCACGTGGTGCCGGGCGGCTTTCTTCCGGCTTCGGGCAAGGCCGTCTCCCTGCTGAACAAAGACCATCTGCACATTGAGTTGTTTTTGTTTGAAAAGGACGCCCCGAAGGTGCATCCCGGACAGCGGGTGGAGGTTTCCATGCCGGATGCCCCGAACAGATCCGTGATGGCGGAGATCTACGTGGTAGGCCAGTCCATCAACTCCGAGCGGCAGATCAATGTCCACGCCCATGTGCTGGACGAAAAAGAAGAGGGAAGGCTGATTCCTGGGACTTTCGTCCAGGCAAGCGTGCAGCTCGATCCGCAGCGGTCCTGGGCCTTGCCTGAGAACGCCTTGGTGGAAGTGGACGGAGACTACTATATCCTGGTGCAGAAAGAACAGACCGCGCAGGGCTACAAACTGGAAAAGCTGAAAGTGATCCCGGGAGCCAGAAACCGGGGGATGACGGCGGTCGAAGCGGTGGAAGGGCTGGATGAATCGTCCGTGGTATTGGTCAAGGGAGGGTTTAATTTGCTCTGAGGACAGTTTTCAGCAGGCAGGGTGCAGTCAGTCAGTTTGAAGTGATCTGCGGCATCCAGTGTGCGTGTGAGGGGCAATAGGCAGTTGGTTTTTTGAAACAAGAGCCAAGAGCCAAGAAGCAAGAGCGAAGAAGCGCGGGAACTCAACGTTCATTCGCTTCACGTTTTAACATTTAACGCTTTACGTCTTTAACATTCAACGCATTCAACGCCCTTGATGCCTAGCCTTAATCAGTAGGCAGTTTACAGTGATCAGTTTACAGCGGTTGTTGTTTTGAGCCAAGAGCCAAGAGACAAGAGCCAAGAGACAAGAACCGAGAGCCAAGAGACAAGAACCGAGAGCCAAGAAACAAGAGCCAAGAAACAAGAAGCAAGAAGCAAGAAGCAAGAGCGAAGAAGCGCGGGAACTCAACGTCCATTCGCTTCACGTTTTAACGTTTTAACGTTTAACGCTTTACGTCTTTAGCATTCAACGCATTCAACGCCCTTGATGCCTAGCCACTCACTCGCCTACTGTGACTGCCTACTGCAGAACCTCCTTTTTGCCCATCAGGAGAAAGTCGTTGACCACGACCTCGGTGATGTACTTTTTCTCCCCGTTTTTGTCGGTGTAGGAGCGGTTGGTCAGTCGGCCTTCGATCCCGACCTCGGAGCCTTTGTCGGTGTATTTGGACAGGATCTCCGCGGGCTTGCCCCAGATGACCAGGTTGTGCCAGGTCGTTTCGGTCACTTTTTCGCCTTTTTGGTTTTTGTAGGTTTCGTTGGTGGCCATGGTGAAGTGGCCGACGACTTTGCCGGATTCGAAGTTTTTGATTTCGACTTTGGCCCCCAGGTGGCCGATGAGCTGGACTTTGTTTCTTAGCGCATTCATGGTTTTAAAAGTTTGGTTGTGAAAGATTTGGTAAAGATTTTCGCCAGAGGCTTGTTGATGGACCAAAGTTGGGGGCTCGGCCGGGAAACAGTCGGTAGCTAGTCGTTTGTATCCGACTGTAGTCGTTTGTTGTCGGATAATGGTTGATTTTGGGCGGTGGAGGGGCTTTTTGAATTGGGGGATTTTTTGGCGTATCACCGGATTTATTGCGGCTATTCAGGATAGCCGAAACTATCCGCAACTTTTCACTTTTTCAACCATGAGC
>CAZGYC010000143.1:0-6917 GCA_964530015.1 uncultured Limnohabitans sp.
ATCTATACCCCAAATGACTGCCGGACTTCAAATACTTAAAATCCGAATTGCTGAGGGATTGCTTCAAAAGCGATTTCCCTGGGCGACTGAAAAGGAAAGGCTTCCGGTCGGGAAGCCTTTCTTGTTTTTACCAGGTCGTGTGCCTGAGTTTGGGAAATGCCCGGATCACGTCACTCAGGCTGATTTGCCCTACCAAATGGCCATCCTTGATCACGGGAAAGCGCCGGAATTTGCTTTCAAGGAATTTCTGCGCTGCATCAAACAGGGACATATCCGGAGACACCGTGATGATCTGGGTGCTCATATACTCTTTGACTTTGGCCGGAAACCGCACCGTATTCGTGTATTTTCCCCGGATAATCTCCGCCAGGCAATCGGTTTGGGAGATGATCCCCACCAGAGCCCCGGATTCGTCCAGCACCGGTCCTCCGGAAATTTTCCGCTTGGTCAAGACTTCCAAAACTTGGTCTATCGAATCATCGGGACTAAAAGTGGCCAAATTGGTACTCATGTGGTCCCTGACCAAAACCTGCTGGATTGGGGCTTTCGGCTCCACCTCTCTGACCCCTTGAAAACTTTTTACCATCGCTCATTATTTAAGGAAGAACAATAAGATACTGATTTCCGGGAACAAGAGAAATAATAGCGCGAAAATTAAATCCTTTCCACGGTTTTATTTCGAATATCAACACAATAACAAACTATTGTTTCAAGCCATTCCTCAAGATCACAAACGGCCTCCAGCTTGACGTCGGAAGCCTATACAGTTGGTCAAACTCAAAAGTCCCGACCACGATATCCATATCCCCGTCCAAATCCAAGTCGCCTTTGGAGACGGTAAGCCAATGCAGATCAGGGGATTCCGCCAAAACATAGGGTTCAAATTTTCCCCTGGAAGCCTGTCTGAAATAGATCAGGTCCTGTTTTGGGTTTTGCTCTTTCTGGGGAAAAAATGAAATCGCGATCAAATCGGTGTTTCCATCCTGGTCAAAATCCCCCACCTCCAATCCACTGGCCCCATACATCGGATAAAACCAAATTTCTTTGAACCCTCCCTTCCTGTCATTTTCAAAGATGCGAACCCCGTGGAAATTCTTCAGGATTTGCGACAGGTCGGCATTGTCCCCATTGACCAAAACCAGATCCGGATGACCGTCGCCCGTCATGTCCTCGTATCGAAAATCGCTCGACCCAAATGCGGGCTGAAAAGCAAGCAGGGTTTTCTCCCGGAATCTGCCCGATCCCTGATTTTCAAACAGCACGATCGCTTCTCGGGCCTGGGTCATCAATGCCAGGATATCCAAATCACCGTCCCGGTCAAAGTCCACGGCAACCGTCCGTCTGGCCCCGGGGTCTTTCTTGAGAATCTGCTCCCTAAATCCGGCCGAATCAGACAAATACAGACTCAGCTTCCCCAGATGGTTTCCAAAATGGCTGATCAGGTAGTCTTCGATCCCATCCCCATTCCAATCGGCAAATTCCACATGGACAGGGCGCATCAGTTTTTCCTGCATGGAACTGACCGACCAGGCTTGGCCTGACGGGGCGTACTTTCCCAATACTCCCAGGGAGTCATTCGCCGGATCCATCAGTCCCATCGACAGCAGCTCGAAGGAACCGTCCTTCGCCCAGCTCACTTCCACAGGCGCGACCGGAGTCGCGATGGAGTCCAGTTGCATGAACTGGTCTTTTGGATCCAAAACAAAAAGTGACCGAAAACGATGCCCCAGCCAGAGGTGCCCGGTTTCCGGGTGGACTTTCAGCATCGTAGTCAGACTGGATCGGACCATCGGGAATTGGGGCACTTCGAGCTCAAATCCGGGGATACCGGTTTGGGGAGTTTCCTTGTCACCTTGAGGGAGCGGTTGCTCCGGTGCATTTTCGAGGTAATAGGCCAGGAGTTTTTGCCAGTTTTCCCGGCTTATCATCGGGACTTTCGAATAGATTCCGTCCGGCACCCCTTCGTCTTCAGGAAGTGTGGTTCCAAAATCCTCCTCCAGATACAAGCCCATCCGCTTGCGCATATCCGGCAGAACCTTGGTTTCCCAAGTCACCTTATTCAAAACCGTTGGATCCGGCTTCAGGTGACATGCCGCACAGTAGCCGTTTGCCAGTTGCTCACCTGACAGATTCAGATCGGAACTGGCCAACTGCTGCAAGCTCGGCGGCGGCTGTTTCCGCTCCGAAATCGGACCACAGCCCCAAAGCAACAAACCCAAACACCACCCCAAACACTTCTGCATCCCGATCTTATAAGACTTTCTTAAACTCCCCGACCAAACCGGGATCCACTCCAAAATGCATCGAATAATCCAAAGGCATCGAAGAAAATGAAAGCCCGGGATTGACAAACTGATTGGGAGAGGGTTTGGCCAATTTGCAGGAGGCATGGACTTCTTTCAAATAGCCGCTTTGCTTCAGGATGGGGATATGTTCGGCTTTTGTGCCACCACCCGGCATGATGACAATCCGGTCATCCGCCTTCCGGAGCAGTTCCTGGATTACCCCCAGCCCTTCGGTCAGCGAGTTTTTGCCGCCGGAGGTCAGGATCCGCTGAAACCCCAGATCGATGGCTTTCTCCAGAGAATCGTCCAAATCCGAGGAGGCATCAAATGCCCGGTGAAACGTACAGGGCTTGTTGCCTGCCGCACGAAGCAGCATCTCGCAGGCAGCCTCATTTACTTTTCCCAGCTCGTCCAAAACCCCGAAAACAAAGCCGTCCGCACCCAGCTCATCCAGCAGTTGGATGTCCTGCTTCATCACGATCAGCTCCTTTTGGGAGTACACAAAATCCCCTCCCCGCGGGCGGATCATCACAAAAACCGGGATATCCACCTCGCTTTTCAAAAACCGTAACATGCCCGCGCTGGGTGTTTCTCCCCCTTCGGGGAAATTCGCGCACAATTCCAGGCGGTCAATCCCAAACTGCGCGGCTTCCATCGCTCCCTGCAGATTGAAAACAGGGGCTTCCAGCAGGACCCTGCTCATGGTCGAAAGTGGGAACCAGAGTCAACCAGCACATTTCCCGATGCGGTGGCTTTCGCAAAATTGAAACCGGGATGGACGGCATAGGCTCCCGTTTCCCCCTCCTTGTTGATGGCCAGGAATCCTGCCTGGATGTCTTTGATGTCTTTGTTTTTGGAGACCAGTCTTCTCACTGCTTCTTCGCAGGCTTCCTGGGGGGTTCGCCCCTGGCGCATGAGTTCCACGATCAAAAAACTTCCGCAAATGCGGATGATCGATTCTCCCAGACCCGTGGCAGTGGCGGCTCCCACTTCGTCATCCACATAGAGTCCGGCACCGATGATGGGGCTGTCGCCAACCCTGCCGTGAATTTTGTACGCAAGCCCGCTGGTCGTACAGCTTCCTGCCAGCTTTCCGTTGGCGTCCACCCCGATCATCCCGATGGTGTCGTGGTTTTCGATGTTGATGATGGGTTTGTATTGGCTCGTCACTTTCCACTTGTCGTATTCCTTCTGGGCATTGGGGCTGAGTTTTTCTTCTTCCAAAGGAAATCCCTGGGCAATGGCAAACTGTCTGGCTCCCTCTCCCACGATCATCACATGGGGGGTTTTCTCCATCACCGCTCTCGCCAGGGAGATCGGATGCTTGATCTGGCGGACAAAAGCCACCGAACCGCAGGACCCGTCTCCGGTCATGATCGAGGCGTCCAGGGTGGTGATACCCTCCCGGTCAGGCAGTCCCTGTAAGCCCACCGACAGGTTCGTCAGATCGAGTTCGGTATTTTTCACCCCGGCTTCCACTGCATCCAGGATGCTCCCTGTTTCCTGGAGTTTTGCCCAGGCGTCTGCATTGGCCGGAAGGCCGTGGTTCCAGGTGGACAGGATCAAAGGTCTTTCGCCGACGACTGGCTTTTGAACTGGAGAGGACGGGTAGGCCGAAGCCACGCCGGGTAAAAAAATGGCCGATCCCAGCAGGGATTGCTTGATAAACTTTCTTCTTTGAGACATGAAACGTAATTTAGAAATGGCTTTCAAATTATGAATTTGGCCCCAAAAAATCCCCCCTTTCTTCCCAAATCAAAAAAACAATTGCATGAGACCCTATCTCCTCAAAGAAGCGAACTGGAAAGACCTGAAAACCTTCCGATACGATCTAGCCATTCTCCCCTGGGGTGCCACCGAAGCGCACAACTACCATTTGCCCTATGGGACAGACGTTTACGAAGCGGATGGGATCGCCGCCGAAGGAGCCAGGAAGGCCTGGGAAAAGGGAGCAAAAGTTGTGGTCTTGCCTTGCATCCCTTTTGGAGTCAACACCGGGCAAAGTGACATTTACCTGGACATCAACCTGAACCCGAGCACGCAACTGATCATCCTGCGGGATATTGTCGAGGTTTTGAACCGACAGGGACTCAGGAAATTTCTGATCCTCAACAGCCACGGGGGAAACAACTTCCAGCCCCTGCTTCGTGAACTCGGACTGAAGTTTCCGGAAATGATGCTCTTCACCTGCAATTGGTTTCAGGCTTTGGACAAAAGCAGGTACTTCGAAGAGGCCGGAGACCATGCCGACGAGATGGAAACCTGCCTGATCCAACACCTCCATCCTGAGCTGGTATTGCCACTGGAAGAAGCGGGAGACGGAGCCGAGAAAAAATCCACGATCCGTGGGATTCGTGAAAAATGGGCCTGGGCGGAGCGGAAATGGTCGGAAGTCACCGCCGACACCGGCATAGGAAATCCAAAAAAAGCCTCCCCTGAAAAAGGAAGGCGTTATTTCGAAGATGTCACCGACAAGGTGGCGGAGCTGATTCAGGACATTTGCGGGGCCAAGCCCGGCGAGCTTTATCGCTGATCAGTTCCTCGTGAATATTTCGACGGGAATCATCTGCCCTTTGTAGTCGATCATTACGGCTGATTTCGCTCCTTTGGGAAAAGTGATCTCCCGGGAAGACTGTGACCCAAAGCCCGATCCCAAGCTGAGATCGTAACGCTGCATCTTTCCGTTTTCCAGTTCCAGGATCACGGCCATCGCTTCCTGACCGAACGAGAGTGTTTTCCCCTCTGAATTGCCCGCTTTGAAGGCCAGCAGTTTCCCCCTGTTTTGGGAAGCAAAATAGATGGGAGTTCCCTGGACAGAGCTGAGTTTGACCAAAGCCTTCGCGTCTCCGGGCACCACAAACCCGCTTTCCATGGGCGTTGCGGCTTTGAAGGAGCCTTTTCCATCGCCCAACAGCAACAGTCCGACCGATGCGTCCAGCCTTCCGATGAAGATCTCATTGCCATAGTCATTGCCCACCAAAAGAATGTCGGAAAAGCCATCCCCGTTGATATCTTCCGCGACGATTCCATTTGTCGGCGCAAGTTGGGCCATCACCGGCAGCTCGTGTACCTTGAATTTCCCGCCGCCGAGATTTTCCACCCATGCCGTCCGGTCGTAATTGCCGGTCAGGATCTGGACGTCTTTTTTCTCTTCCTCGGTGAAAAAAGACTGCTCCGTACTCCGCGCGTAATACTTATACCGCTCAAATTTCCTCCTGAACATCGGGCTTTGCCCGTTCAAATCATCCCAAAAATGGCTTGGAAAGGAGTGGTAAGTACCGCCTTGCCGGTCTTTGTAATAGGCAAAAGTGACCGGATCCACGCTGCCGTTGTTGTCAAAATCCTTCGCGTAGATCTTTACCGGCCGCTCCGCCGTCGGGTGATGGGCGTTGTTGGCACCCAGATTTCCGACTACCAGATCCGAATCCCCGTCCTGGTCAAAGTCCGCGGTCGTGACGGAATTCCACCAGCCGAGGTGGTTTTCGAGTCCCGAATCGACCAGCTTTTCGAATGTGCCTCCGCGGTTGACAAATACGGTAATCGGCATCAGTTCGCCCACGACAATCAAATCGGCTTTGCCGTCTCCATTGATATCCGACCAGACGGCGTCCGTCACCATCCCGACGTTCCTTAGCCCCGGAGCGACCTGATCCGTCACGTCGGTCATTTGGCCGTTTTCGTTTTTCAGGAGAAAGCTCCGTTCGGCTATCGGGAATTTGCCGATCGGGCTTCTGCCACCGACAAAGAGGTCCAGGTATCCGTCTCCGTCAAAGTCTGCCCCTCGAACCACGCTTCCGTTTGCTTTCACGGCCGAGAAATTCTGATCCAAGGTAAAATTCCCCTTGCCGTCATTGAGGTAGATGCGGTCCGTGTACTCCGCGGCATCGGGCAGAAATTCCGCACTGCCGCTGACCAAATACAGATCCAGATCCCCGTCATTGTCCAGATCGGCCAGCAAGATCCCCGTTTCTTCGAAAATCGTGCTTTGGCCCGGGAGCAGCTCCCGCTGAACAAAGCCTCCCGTCTCCTGCTGGGCATACCACACCGGGGCAAACCCCGATGCCGATCCGATGACCAGGTCCTCGGTTCCGTTTCCGTCCAAATCCCCCACGGCAAGGACAGGCCCAAATTGCGTCAGCTTGTGCGGCAGGGTGCGCTGGACGTTGTAGTCAATGATGTCCTGTTCCTGATGCAGGAAAGAAATCCCCAAGTCTTCCGAAACTTCGGAAAGCATCTTTGGGAAACTCCCCAAATCCACGATTGCCACCAAATCCCCGTCCGCCTCGGCAGTGCCATAGTCTACCTGAAGCACCTGGTTTGGGCTGACATTTGACAGGCGGGATTTCCTGCCATCCGGCCAAATCACGGTCAGCTCTGCCACGGAAGTCACCGAGTCCAATCCAAAATGAAGGATCTCCTCAACGGAAGACATGTATCCCCTCGCCACCTGCTGTTCCTGATAGAGGAGGCTTCCCGCAGTCGGCTTTACGAGCACCTTGGCCCCCAGCCCCTGCGGGTTCTTCTCCGGGCCTTTCAGTTTCACCCGGAGGTAGTTTGGCGCATTCTTCCTTTCATTCAGCTTGTTTTCAAAGACAAAAGCCGGATCGTTGATGTTGTTGACCACATAGTCCA
>CAZGYC010000144.1:0-6891 GCA_964530015.1 uncultured Limnohabitans sp.
CCCCGAACAACAGCGGATTGTAGCCAGGTTGGATGCGGTATTTGGGCATTTGGATAGAGTACGGGAAAAGCTAGACCGGATACCCGAGTTGCTAAAAAACTTCCGGCAGCAGGTCCTGACCCAAGCAGTGACTGGGGAGTTGACGAGGGAATGGAGAGCGGGGAAGGATTTGAGGGAGTGGGAGGAAAACCTAACAACATTCTTGAAAGAAAGGGAAACCGTTTTCTTTAATTCTTTCAAAATTAAAACTGATAAAATCCGAAAACCAGAATATATAAACTACCCTTTAACCGATCTTAAGAAAGCCGCAATACAAGGATGGCTAAAAGGCCCTATTGGCCTTATCTGCGATTCAATTGTTCCGGGAAGAGATAAGCCAAAAAGCTTTTCAGGGGAAATCCCCTGGGTAACTATGCCCATACTTAAAAATGAAATCATCAATAAAACTGATGCTGAATTATTTTTAACTGAAGAAGAAATCCAAAGCGCTAAAGCAAAAGTAATTCCTAATGGAAGTGTGGTAATGAGTATTGTAGGCAGATTTGGGATAGCTTCAATACTGAATTGTGAAGCAGTAATTAACCAACAACTTCATGCCTTTTTGCCTTGTCCTATTTTGGCTCCAAAATTTCTGTTATACCAAATATTGACATCAGAAAAATACCTAAATGACATATCCACTTCAACAACAGTGGCATACATAAACAAAACAAACGCCAATAGCCTTCCTGTAAACATTCCAACTATCGAAGAACAAAAAGAAATCATAAAACAGGTAGAAACATTATTCAGCCTAGCTGACAAAATCGAATCCCAATACCAAAGCCTAAAAACCAAAATCGACAACTTGCCACAGGCAGTCTTGGCGAAGGCATTTCGTGGGGAGTTGGTCGGTCAGGAAGTGAAGGAGTATGTCAGGGAGGCTGGGGAAGTGATGATGGCGGCGGAGGGGAAAAACCTTTGAGGTTTTGAAAACCTCGAAGGTTTGATTAGCTAAACAAAAAAAAATCAGCCTATGGAGTTTGAACTTGAGATTCCCAAAAAGCAATTTTTAGCGCATTTGGACTTGCCAGATAATCATCGAATCATCTTCTCTGGAGGTTTCGGAACAGGGAAAACTTACTTTTTGGATAAGTTTTTCAAAGACAATGAAAAATACGAAGCCATTCATATCTACCCGGTAAATTACTCAGTCGCATCCAACGAGGATATTTTTGAGTTGATCAAATACGACATATTCTTCAAGCTTCTGGAGAAAGGTGTAGATTTTGAGGAGGTAGAAATTGAGAAGGGAGCCTTTCTTCCGTTTTTTCTTAAAAACCATGCAACGGAAATTATCCCATTCTTACTGGGAGTTATCCCCAAAGTTGGTGGCTCACTGAAAGATATCGCTAAGGGATTAATCGATTTGGACAAAAGGTTTAAGAAAGAATTTAAGGAGGCGAACTTAACCGATCAAGACAAGATTGTTTCTTACTTGGAGGGATTTAAAGATAAGAAAGGAATCAATGAAGAAGATTTCTATACCCAATTGATCTGTGAGCTTGTCAACCAACTTAAAGTAACCGGGAAAGAAATAGTCCTTATCGTTGATGATTTAGACCGTATTGATCCGGAGCATATTTTCCGGATCATGAATGTCTTGGCCGCTCACGTAGATTTAAAGAAGGACAGCGATCAAAACAAATTTGATTTCAACAAGATAATTTTGGTGTGTGATATAGAAAATATCAGGAAGATATTTTCGAACCGATATGGTGCGGATGTTGACTTTTCAGGATACGTAGACAAGTTTTACTCAAGGTCAATTTTTCATTTTGACTTATCGCCTGAAATGATAAAAATTGTGAATAAGGTTTTTGATTCTATAGTATTGGATTACGGGATGAAAGAGATGTCACTTGGAGTCATAAGGAGAGATGTGCCTGGCGCTCTAATCAAACAAATATTACACTCATTTATTCAATATGGTCTAATTTCTATCAGAGTCCTAAAACGTATATTGTCAGCGAAACAAAACCTAAAAGAAAGAACTATTTGGAGAGAAGGAAAACATGATTATTTAACAAATAACCATATTGAATTGGTAAAATCACTTGATGTTTTACTCTACTTATTTCAGGATTATGATCTTTTTGTTGAAAAATGCAAATTCTTGATAGAAAAAGATATTGTGTATCTATCGGAAATCTCAAATCATTTTTTTATTAGTGAAATTGTGAAAGCGGCTGTTTTTAAAAAGTATCATAGCATAACGGATGAAACCCGTCGAAGCGGAGGTGATGAATTGGAATTTAATTTATTATTTAATGAAAAAACATTTAAATATCGAATTGAAAGAAGGTTTGATAGTAGTGGTTTAGGTGATATTTATTTATTTTTTGTAAATTCAGTTATTGATAGATCTGAATCTAAAATAGAAATAGATAATATTGATTTCTTTCAGTTACTTTCGGCTCTTTTGGAACAGAATGAATTCAAAACACTTTTGAACATGAAATTTGAAAGAAATTAAAAGCCATATTTAAAATACTAATTTTCAAAATCCTATAAATCCCCACACTCATACTCCCCCCACTTCTTCACAGGAAGTCTGCTTCCTGCTTTCAGCACCCGCTGGACAAACACATCACAATCTGCCTCGGTGAGTTGTCCACTCTTTACCGCTTGGCACAGGAAATCCATGGTGGTCAGGTAGGTGATTTGGTGCATCTTGCAGTAGCTGGCGATATCTTTCAAGTTGCTGCTGGCCAGGATGTCCTTTGAGTGCCGGACCACTGCCAGGCAGGCGGCTTCCCCGTCTCCCTTAAACAGCCGGTTTTTGATGTAATGGTATTCTTTTTTGATATCTTGGTTGTCTTCTGGAAATGGGATTTGTTCCATCAGTTTGAAGCGAAGCAGGTTATCCACCTCTGTTTTTCTTCCGGGCATCCGGGAGATTTCCGCATAGACCTTGTCCAGGATCTTGATCGGATAGGGGAAGATTGTCGGAAGCAGCGTGATCTGTCCCCCGGTGATGAAATGGGAAAGGACATCCGCATCGATCAGGATGATTTTCTCATTCTGTTTCATTCCCATTGCTTCCCAAAACCGAAAAATCCAATCCTATATCCTCCAACAGTCCATAATAGTGGGACTCTGAGATGCGGCCCCGTTCAAACAACTTCCTTGCCACATCTCCGTAATCTCCTATTACTTCGTTTTGGCCGTCTTTCTCATAGAGTTTGACCGAATAGCCATGTTTCATCGCACTGGCCCTGACATTCACTGCGTATTCCTGCGCTTGGGTTTTGTCTATCAGCTTCATCTCGGCCAATCTGTTCAAAAGTGCCTTTCTGGAACAGGAAAAGTACTGTTCGATCTTTAAAACCGTAGCCAATGTGATTTTTGAGCTTGCCAGCTCGGCATCTGGCACTAGAGCCAGGATTCCCTCTTCCGGAATCAGAAATTTGGCCGCAAAAATATCCGCATGGTATTCCTCTTTGTCTTTCTTGTCGAAGAGCCCCACCTGGCAGACATGGTAGTTGAAGTCTCGCTGAATAAAGAGGTGGTAGAGTTCATGGCAGACCGTGAAGTGCTGATGGCCGAGCGTTCGTGCGGTATTGATCAGCATAAAGCGGTTGCTGTCCCCTACTTTGATGGCCATACCCGATACGTCCATTTCCAAAGGACGGAATACCGCCAATACGCCCAGCTTGTGAAGCAGGCTTTTGAGGTGAATACTTTCCTTGTTGCTGAATCCGTTCTCAGCCCGAAACTGAGCTGCATATTTCTCAAGAACCAGCGGACTCATCGGCAAGAAGGGTTTTCATTTTCAAATAATTCCTGACCATCTTTTTGAACTTGGCGATTTGCTCCAGATCGGAAGTTTTGATGGCCTCTGCCCGAAATGCCAACGCAAGATTCACACGAGCCAAGTCAAGATCCTCCTCATAGAAATCGTATTCCTCCACCCCATACAAATTTGCCAAGGGAGACATGAGCGAAGTGGGCATACTCCGACTTCCAGTCTCATAATAGCTTAATTCCACACGGGCAATGCCAAGGTATTCGGCTACCTGCTCTTGGGTGAAGCCCAGCTTTTGCCGAAGGCTTTGTAGGTTTCTCCCGATGATTTGATCCTGATCCATAGTAGGTTTGGTTAAAAAATTATGTTACAAAACAATGGATAATTATTGAATTTATGAAATCTTGTAACAAAAATCATTCTTTCCAAGTCCAGACCTAGCCCATGCAGATCTCAGGAAAACCTGGTGATCTGATGAAGGTTGCGGTCACGGATGCAGGTGTTTTTATCGACCTGATCGAGCTGGATATCATTTCCTGCTTTTTCCGGTTGGACATCGAGCTGCATACCACAGTGGCCGTGATGAAAGGGCTTTTCCCGGAGCAAAAGCGGGTTCTTGAGGCTTATGAAACAGTAGGGAAACTACAAGCCCACAACCTCGGAGAGGGCGATTTCTTGGAAATGGAAATGATCCCTTTTCCCAGGGGCTTATCCCAACAAGACCGTTCCGTAATCTATTTGGCAAAGAAACTTGGAGGCGCGATAGTCATCAGCAGTGATAAGCTGGTGCGTGACTTTGCAGGCTCACTCGGTCTGCCCTACCATGGCATCTTTTGGATTTTGGACCAACTGACGGATGCGGGCATACTTTCCAAAAAACCGGCAGTGGCAGTCCTTGACCAAATGCCCAGGATCAATGCCCTGTATCAGGGCGTAGCGATGAAAAAGGAAATTGACAAGAGGATCCGGTCTTGGGGTTCTGATCGGTTTATGGATTCCGATTGAACCCCAAATCCACTTCCGGATACTTCTCCAAAAGCTCGGGAAGTGTAATCGTCGGAATCCCAAGGACGGTACAGATTGCGGGTATTTTCTTGAAAAGTTTCAGGTCATTTGCGGTGGCGGTTTCTTCCGTGACCAAGTAAACCCCTCCGGCTGGATTGTCCGCCATCAAATGCTCACAATACATGATCAGCTTTGCATCCGCAGACTGCATAAAACGGTTTTTCTGGACTTCAAATTCCGCTTCGGTCAATTTTCGGAATTGGGCGGGAACGGCTACAAACTGGTTTCTGATCCTGTTCAAGAATCTTGCGGGCGAGACCGGAATTAGATCGTCCGTCTTTACCAGAATCCCATTTTCCTTTAGAAAGGCCTGATCTTCCAAAAACCCCAAGGTTTTAAGGATGATTTTCCGGGAGACAAATCTGCATTCCTCATACACCGCATCAAGCAAAATGATTTCCCCGTTGGCTATTTTACCCTTGATCACCTCAAACAGGACACCCTTTTTGTCAAACGGCAGATAGTACCGAACCAAACTCAAAAGCGAACTGGTGTCGATTACTGCCTTCATCCCAGGTATTTTTCGAGTTGCTCAGGCTTGAGATGAAGGGTTTTGCACAGCTCATACTCATTGATCACCCCATCAAAAAATGCGGTTTGGATCGCTGAGACAAACAAAGGGGACTGGATCGGTTTGGCCTGGCTTGCCATGGAAGGTTTGCCCATTTCCTTTTCCAGCTCCCGTTTCCTTTTTTCTTCTTCCTTCTTGGAATTGATTTGCTCCTCCTGGTCTTTCCTCATGCGCCCATAAATGGCCGCACTCAGCTTTCCTTTCCGAACCAGATAGGTAAGGATGGCCGTAAAGCTCAAATGGGTTTGGTCAGAAACCGTTTTGATTTCCCCATAAGCATAGTCGTTGGAGCTGCCCAGTTCGGGAAAGGCGTTGAGGGCTTCTATCTGGTCTCCGGCAAGGAACGCGAAAGCAAAGGCGTTGCACCATGCTTCCGTTTTCGTGGTACTCCCAAAAGCAAGGTGGTCGTAGTCCATGGCTTCCACTTCCTCTTGATCAAGCAGGTAATGCCCCAGTTCATGGGCGAGCGTGAACACCTCTCTTCTCAGATAATCCTGGTTCCTTCTCAGTACGATTACATTGGGCTGAAGGTAAAACCCGTCAATATTGCTTTTTTCCTTCAGTGAGGGGTGTTCGACGAACTCAAAGACCAAAACATTTGCCCCAGCCAATCCGCTGATCAATCCTTCGAGAAATTTTTTGGGGTCTTTTCTGAACTTGGGATAAAGTGCCTTGCGAATCTCCCGGGCCATGGCTTCGGGATCCTGGCTTACCGTGCAGCTAGGCAAGATCCTGTCCATGTTCAAATCCGACAGCTTGGCCAGGCCAGACAGGGAAAGCTTCAGTTCCTCAAACCTGCTGACAATTTTTTTGGAGGCAAGGTTAAGGTCCGTGCCAAATTTCTCCTTTCGATAGAAAATACTGGACTCCTTACTTTGGACCGGAGGAGTGGGATCCAGGTAATAGGACAGGCCTTTGTCAAAAACCTTGTCAATCCGCTTCAGATGGTTGATTTGGATTTCTTCCTTAAAGACATCCCCCCAAGCGAGTTTGTTTTTCAACCCCTCACTGACCAACTCCAAAAACTCCTCCTTGTCCAGTCCAAATTGAAGGATAAGTTGTTCTATTCGGGCAATATTGTAGGGAGTGGCGTTCAATGTTTTGGGATAAAATCCAAGAAAGAAACGCAAAAATAGGGTAAAAAAAATCCTTTTGGATCGCTAATATTCGCAAGCAGCCTCTCCACTATCCCATCCTACTCCTTGGACATCCTTTCATGCGACGTGATTTTCGCCCCATAAAAACCGAGTTATCAATCGGGTTGTTTTGAAAAACCGGGTCATAGCCGTGGTTGCTTTTCGGGACCAAAGTTTTGAAAGGTGGCTTGAAGGCTTTGCCGATCAACGCAAAAAAAACAGCCAATAATCCCGCCAGATTTTTGGCTATAGCTGCCATTCCCTCAATTTTTGACGATTCCCCCTATCTTAGCGAACTCAAAATCACGGAAACGCTGGAATTTCGCAGCCTT
>CAZGYC010000145.1:0-6841 GCA_964530015.1 uncultured Limnohabitans sp.
CATGGAAAGAAAAACGGCAGAAATGGCGAACTATTTTCTTCAAAAATAACATTTCGGCACCAATTCCACGGGATTGTTTAGAATTTATAATCTTCTGCCTATTTTTGAGGAATTTGTAAAAAACCCATTGAAAAAATGAATTCTATTCTTTCGGATCGCATCCTGAATATGGAGGAATCAGCCACCCTTGCCATGGCAAAAAAGGCACGGGAACTGAAATCCCAAGGTATTGATATTATCGGCTTGAGTTTGGGTGAGCCGGACTTCAAAACACCCAAACACATCCAGGAAGCTGCCAAATCCGCGATCGATGAAGAAAAGTATTTTGCATATCCCCCGGTGGCTGGCTATCAGGATCTGAGAGAAGCTATCGCAAAGAAGCTGAGAGAGGAAAACAGCATCACCCCGGCCAAGGCCGAAAACATTGTGGTATCGACTGGTGCCAAGCATTCGATCGCCAATGTGTTCATGTGTCTGATCAACGAAGGCGATGAAGTGGTGATTTTTTCACCTTATTGGGTGAGTTATGCGGAGATCATCAAGCTTTGTGGCGGGGTGCCGATCCTGATCGAGGGAACCCTAGAGAATAATTTTAAAGCTACCGCCGCCCAGCTTGAGGCTGCCGTGACTTCCAAAACCAAAGCGGTGATCTACTCCTCGCCTTGCAACCCAACCGGATCGGTTTTCTCCAAGGAGGAATTGGAAGCCATCGCTGAGGTGGTGAAAAAGCACCCAACGATGATGGTGATTGCTGATGAGATCTACGAACTGATCAATTTTGTCGGCAGAAACTATAGCATCGGCTCATTTCCGGGCATGTTCGAAAGAACGATCACTGTCAATGGCTTCTCAAAAGGCTACGCAATGACGGGTTGGCGAGTAGGATACATCTGCGCTCCATTGGAAATCGCCAAGGCAGTCGAGAAAATCCAAGGCCAGTTTACTTCAGGCGGCACCGGCATCGCACAGCGTGCGGCCTTGGCGGGGATTTCCGGAGATCAGGCACCTTCTGTGGCGATGACCGAAGCATACCTCAGCAGGAGGGATTTGGTTTTGGGCCTGTTGAGAGATATTCCGGGCATCAAAACCCACGTACCCGAAGGGGCATTTTACTTCTTCCCTGATGTCACTGCTTTCTTTGGAAAATCTGCCCATGGCTACACGATTGCCAATGCTGATGACCTCTGCCTGTACCTCCTGGCCATTGCCAATGTGTCCTTGGTGACCGGCGGGGCTTTTGGCGCGCCAAGCTGTGTGAGATTGTCTTATGCCGCATCGGAGGAGGATCTGGTGGAGGCATTGAAGCGGATGAAAAAAGCTTTGGGCGAACTGGCCTGATTGCCGAAATAAAGAGAGATGGCCCCGTTGAAAAACGGGGCCGTTTTTTTGCCTTCGCGGAAAGGGTTAATTTTGATCAAAATCCCGATTCATGGCGCAAGTTTTAGTAGTCACCCCAGTCAAAAATTCGATTGAAACCACCCTGGACACCGCGCGGGCTATTGCGGCTTCCGACGTTCCTGTCCGGCATGTGATCTTCAATGACTTCAGTGCTGCGGAGACCAAAGCTGAATTGGAGGCCAATAAGTCCAAGATCGGCTACGAACTGGTCCATATCGAAGACCTGACCGACCATCCTTCGCCCAACTACAAGCTGGTGTTGCAGATTTCCCAAAAAATGGCTTTGGAGGCAGATTTGCCCCTGTTGGTGATCGAGTCGGATGTGGTAATAAAACCCAATACGGTTTCCAGACTGTTATCCCACAAAAGCAAGGTGGCAAAACCCGGATTGATTGGATCAGTCACTGTGGATGAACAGGGAATCGTCAATTTCCCCTATCTGAAATTCAAAGGGGTGAAGGAATCCATAATCCAAACCCAGCGGAGCCTGAGCTTCTGCTGTACGCTGTTTTCGCCGGACTTTCTGAAAAGCTATGACTTCACCGGCCTGGATGAAGCCAAGGATTGGTACGACACCTTTATTTCCAAAAAATCCATCGAGCTGGGGTTTGAAAACACCGTGTTGATGGATGCCCCGGTCTGGCACCGCCCCCATGCCAGCCGCCCTTGGAAGCAACTGAAATACAGCAATCCGCTGAAGTATTACTTTTTGAAATTCTGGAAAGGGTTGGACAAAATCTGAGCTATGGATCATTGTGTTTTTGTCCATTTTGGATCGAAGGACCGCCTCCCTTTTCCTGAATTCAGCTACCTAAGCCAGTTGGCGAAGCGTTTTTCGCGGGTCACGGTGGTTACGAATGAAAGGGATTTCCGTTTGGAAAACCTCCCCGGACATGTCGGTCTGAAGATGGTGAAAAATGAGGGCTATGATTTTGGCATGTTTTACAAAGTTTTCCAAGGCTTGGACTTGACAGGACTAGAAAGGCTGGCCTTGGTCAATGATTCGAATGTTTTGCTGGGTGATTTGAGTCAGTTAATGGAGCGGGGAAGGGAGCTGCAGGCAGGCTTCTGGGGCGCCATTGATTCCTATGAAAGGCCTTGGTATTCCACCCACAGGGAAAGCTATCACCTGCAGAGCCATTTTTTGGTTTGGGAAAAGGATGCGCTCCCCGTTCTTCAAAAATATCTCAACCTCGTGTCCTTGGAAACGGTTTTTGCGGAGAGCAGTCCCAAGGAAATCAGGCGAAAAGTGATTGATCTATGGGAAATCGGACTAAGCCAGTATTTTGTTTCGGAGGGATTTGCCCCCCGTGCCGTTTTTCAATCCGAAAGCCTGGCTTCGATTTTGGGGAGAAAGAAATCGCTGAATTTTACGGTCAAAGCTCCCGGGGAATTGTTGGGGCTGGGCTATCCTTTTTTGAAAAAGAGATGCATCGTGAAACGGGGTTTCTGGCAGAGGCTGTTTTTTTCCAGGCGGGTTTGGGAAAATTTGGTAAAAACCCACGCCAAAAGCACCGCTGAGGCGGAGTTTTTGGTGGATTATTTTGAGAAAGAAAGCAACTAACAACAAGGACTTTTGAAAATTATGGATTCGGCCAAGATGTATGTCATGTATTACAAGAAGGGGATGGTTTTGCCCTTGGAAGATTTTTATGCGCCGCTGTTTTGCGGGCAATTTCCGGAAAAAGCGCAGTTGCCGTATCTGAAAGACGACAGTGGGGAAAATATTTCCGCAAAAAATGAATTTTACAGTGAACTCACCGGGAGTTATTGGGTTTGGAAAAACACCGCGCAGGACATCACGGGCGTTTGTCACTATCGGAGGTATTTCACGGCCTTCCAAGAACCCTGGCATATCCGCCTCAAGTATTTTTTCACCCACCTCTTTAAAGTGCATTTTGGCCCCAACCCGCTGATTTACACCAAAAATGTCAGGAAATACACTCCGTGGATTTTGTCGGAGCTTCAGGCCAGGGAGATACTGGACACCCATGACATCATACTTCCCCGGGCCAGGAGGTTTAGATACTCTCTGGAAAAGCACTATGCAAAGTACCATTCTGCACGCGATTTGGAGACAATAGCGGAGGTTTTGTCCGAATTGTGCCCCGAATATCTGCCGACGTGGAGGAAGGTGCTTTCCGGCAAAATCCTATACGCCAACAATATGTTTGTGCTCAGATCCGAGCTGTATCAGAAATTCATGGAGTGGTGGTTTGGGATGCTTTTTGCATTTGAAAGCAGGGTGGAACTGGATTCGTATCAGGGGTATCAGAGGAGGATTCTGGGATTTGTGGCCGAAAGACTGTTGACCCTGTGGGTAATGCACCAAGAGCTCAAAATAAAAGAACTGACCTTGCTGTACTTCAAGGATCTGAAAAACAAAAGCTGAATCAGCCCCTGTTGTAGTCGTTTTTTCCCTTTAAAATGAAAGCTGTCTCCTAGCCAAGGACAGCTTTTTTGGTTGCGGCAGCTCTGAGGGGAAGTCGGATGGGTTTTTCAAAAACAGGACGAATTTGATTTTTTTTTCGGCCGGCTCTCGGTTTTGTTGGAAATCTGACGGGTGGACGAATGGCTCCTGCATCCCTCCCCCAATAAATGATATCGGTTCAAGGAACTGGCCGGAAATTTTACTTTAAGGCGAAAAAATTTGTTTAATTCCAATTTTGGCCTAATTTAGAATCGGTGATTAACAACTTTTCTCTATCCTCCTTTTTCAAAAAATGAGATTCTTGCGGATCCATTTTTCGAACTCAGACAGTTTTGAGGGAACCCTGGCGAAAGTCAGGGTTCTTTTTGCGTATATTCGGCAAGATTGATTCTTTATGAGGCCATTTCGCCCAATTCTCCTGTTGGTTTTGTTTTTGATGGTTTCCGCTTTGGCAAAAGCCCAAACCAAAGGACTGGACACCGCCTATATCAAAGAGACTCCGGAGAAGATGATCTTGAGGGCCTACCTGTCCCGGAAGTACACCGAAGTCAACTATGGGGATCGGATAGGGGTTTACGAACCCAATAGCGGACTGAATCTGGGATTGGGTGTGACTTTTCAAAAATTCACCCTGAACATCGGTGTTCCGGTTTCCTTCCTGAACCCCGACCGAAAAGAAGACTGGCCGGGCTATCTGGATCTGCAGTCCCACGTGTACCTCAAGGATTGGATGGTGGATCTTTTCGGGCAGTTTTACAACGGCTACATGATCAAAGATTACTATAGTCCCGGCGAAGACTACCTGCGAAAGGATATCCGCGTGGTAAAACTGGGCCTGAGCGGAAGCTACCTGTTCAATGGGGAAAAACTTTCCTTTTCCGCGGCGTTTCACCAATCCGCCATCCAGAAAAAATCCGCCTTTTCTCCCATGCTTGGCTTTGAAGCCTATCGCGTCCGGATCAGTGGAGATTCCCTGATGCTGCCTGAGCAGGATGGGCCGATTTCGGGAAATTATTCACGTGGGGATTTCCTGCAAATCGGCCCCAACGCCGGACTGGCAGGTACTTTGGTCTTTGGCAAAGGGTTTTTCCTTTCCGGTGCCGTCTCCGGAAATCTGGGGCTGGGGATTTCAAAGGCAGATCAGGACAAGGAAACCCGAAACGTCGAACTGATGCCGGGATATTTTTTGCGGGGCTTTGCCGGATACAATGGCGACCGGATCTCCGTCAACGTCAACTATGTGTACAAGCAACTGAATCTTGCCAAGCAGCAGGAGATCTCCCATTCTGCCAACACCGGAAACTATCGGCTCAATTTGGTCTACAAAATCAACCCCGGACCAAAACTGACCAAAACCTACACCAAATTCAACCCGCTCCAGATCATCAGCCGGATAAGACAATGAGTGGGTTTTCCTGATCCGTCCGATTATTCCTAGTTTTGGCTTCGATTCAATCCCCTTTTTCCATGACTGACGCATTTGGTATCCTTCAATCCCTGCAGAAAATCGGTGTCCAGCCCGAAAACCCCGGTTCATCCACCGGAATGGACTGGCTGGATTCCGGCGGAACCTATCTTTCTTCCCTCTCTCCGGCAGACGGTGCGCTTATTGCCAAAGTCCAGGTGACCAGCGCCGAAACCTACGAAGCGGTCATTTCCCAGGCCCAGTTGGCGTTTGAGAAATGGAGAGCCGTCCCTGCTCCCCAGCGCGGGGAGATCGTACGGGAAATCGGCAATGCACTCCGGGAAGTCAAGGAGGATCTGGGAAAGCTGGTTTCTTACGAGATGGGGAAATCCTATCAGGAAGGCCTGGGCGAGGTGCAGGAAATGATCGATATCTGCGACTTCGCAGTGGGGCTTTCGCGCCAACTCTATGGATTGACCATGCACTCCGAGCGCCCCGGACACCGGATGTATGAGCAATGGCATCCTTTGGGGATCGTAGGGATTATTTCCGCGTTCAATTTTCCGGTGGCAGTTTGGTCATGGAATGCCGCCCTGGCATGGGTGTGCGGGGATGTCTGCGTCTGGAAACCCTCCGAAAAAGCACCGCTTTCGGCCATCGCCTGCCAGCGGATTGCCGGGAAAATCTTCGGCAAACACGGCATGCCGGAAGGGATCTCCAACCTGATCATCGGGGACTATCAAATCGGCGAATTGCTTTCTCATGATTCGAGAATCCCCTTGGTTTCGGCCACTGGATCCACCCGAATGGGGAAACTGGTAGCAAAAGCGGTCGGAGAGCGGCTTGGCAGATCTTTATTGGAATTGGGGGGAAACAATGCAATCATCATCACCGAAAATGCGGATTTGGACATTGCGGTCCGTGGTGCACTTTTTGGTGCTGTGGGCACGGCCGGTCAGCGATGCACGACGACCAGGAGGCTGATCATCCAGGAGGATGTGTATGAAGAAGTCAAAAGCAGGCTGGCTTCTGCCTATTCCAAACTGCTGATCGGAAATCCGCTGGACGAAAAGAACCACGTCGGCCCGCTCATTGACCGGGATGCAGTCAAAAATTACCTCATTGCCATTGAAAAGGCAAAAGCGGAAGGAGGAAAAGAAGTGGTAGCAGGAGGCGAGCTTTCTGGGCAAGGATATGAGTCGGGCTGCTACGTGAAGCCGGCGATTTTTGAGGCAGAAAACCAATTTGAGATTGTCCAGCAGGAGACGTTTGCGCCGATTCTTTACCTGATCAAATATAAAACCCTGGCAGAAGGCATCGCTCTGCAAAACGGCGTTCCCCAGGGACTTTCCTCGGCTATCATGACCACAAACATGCGTGAAGCAGAAGCTTTTCTTGCAGCATCCGGCTCGGATTGCGGCATTGCCAATGTCAATATCGGAACCTCCGGTGCGGAGATCGGCGGGGCTTTTGGAGGGGAAAAAGAAACCGGAGGCGGACGCGAATCCGGCTCCGATGCCTGGAAAGCCTACATGCGCCGGCAGACCAACACGATCAACTATTCCACTTCTTTGCCTTTGGCACAGGGAATCAAGTTTGACATTTGA
>CAZGYC010000146.1:0-3835 GCA_964530015.1 uncultured Limnohabitans sp.
CCCAAGTTGGATCAAAGTGTGGACTTTGTTTCTTTGTTATATTGATAAACCCTGATAAACCGAATCACTCATGCGATTAAGTAGAAACTTCAACGTTCTATGCCTGCTGATTGTGACTATTTTCCTCAGTCTCAATTTCTCCCATTTTGCTTCAGCGTCCAATCCAAAGCCGAACCCCAGACGTGCGGAAGTCCTTTTCCTCGGACATGCCAGCGAGCATCACAATGCCCGACTCTACGCCCCTTGGCTTGCTACGGCACTTTTTGCAAGCGGTATCAACATCACCTATACCGAAAAGCTGGAAGATCTGAACAAAGAGAATCTCTCCAAATACGACGGCCTGGTCATCTATGCCAATCACGATGTGCTGAGCAAAGAGCAGGAAGCGGCGATGAAAGGCTTCGTGGAAGGTGGTAAAGGACTGATTCCGCTGCACTCGGCGGCAGGCTGCTTCAAGAACTCCGACTGGTACATTGAGACCATCGGCGGACAATTTGCCTCCCATGGGGAAGGTGAGTTCACCGGCGAGACCGTTGCCCCGGGCCATGCTATAATGACAGGCCTAAAGCCATTCACCACTTGGGACGAAACCTACGTGCACCAGCGCATCAATCCTGACATGACCGTGCTTACAGAGCGGGTCGAAGGTGATCACCACGAGCCTTACACCTGGGTGAAAAACGTCGGCAAAGGCCGTGTATTCTACACCGCTTATGGCCATGACGAAAGGACTTGGAAGAATGAAGGTTTTTTGGAGTTGGTGGAAAATGGTATTTTCTGGGCGATGGGCGACGCTGTCAAGGCAAATGTGACTGCCTTGAACATCCCGGATGTATCGATCTATGAGGAGAAAATCTCCGATTTTACTGCCCGTTATGAAGTTCCGAAAATCCAGGAGGCCTTAGCCCCCGAGGAGTCCAAGAAGCTGATCCAGAAGCCTGTTGATTTCTCTATCGAGCTGTTTGCATCCGAGCCGGATATCCAGAATCCCATCGCCATGGCCTGGGACGAAAGAGGCAGACTGTGGATCGTGGAGTCAGTGGATTACCCGAACACATTTAAAGAAACAGACGGCCAGGCCAATGATCGGATCAAAATCTGTGAAGATACCGACGGGGACGGCAAAGCTGACAAGTTCACCGTCTTCGCCGATGGGCTGAATATTCCGACCAGTATGGTCTTCGCCAATGGCGGAATTGTCGTATCCATGGCTCCGGATTTTGTCTTCATGAAAGACACCGATGGGGATGACGTGGCCGACGTGCGTGAAGTCATCATGACGGGCTGGGGCAAAAACGACACCCATGCCGGACCTTCCAATCTCCAGTATGGATTTGACAATAAGATCTGGGGCGTGACCGGCTATTCCGGCTTCAACGGCACGATCAACGGAGAGAAGGTGAGTTTCCCCCAGGGAATCTACAGACTGAATCCTGACGGAAAAGACTTCGAATACCTCGCCGGCTCCAGCAACAACACCTGGGGACTTGGATTCTCCGAGGACAACAACGTCTTCATGTCCACCGCCAATAATACACATGCCGGCTACTATTCCATCCCTGCGAAATACTTACAACGGGCATTTGAGAAAGCCGGAGAAGGGGAAATTTCTCCGGAATTTGAGATCCAGCCAATCCAGAAGATCGACGGACACTACGATGCGCATGCCATGACTCCAAATCTGAGACAAGTCGATGTGGTAGGTGGCTTTACCTCTGCCGCTGGCTTTAGGTTGTACACCGCCAGGGATTTTCCGAAGGAATATTGGAACCGGATCGCCTTTGTCAATGAGCCGACGATCCGGTTGACGCACAATGCCATCATCGAGCCTAATGGAGCGGGTTTTGGCGAAAAAGACGGCTGGAACTTCCTGGCCAGTTCGGACGAATGGTTCGGGCCGGTTCACGCAGAAGTGGGCCCGGACGGAGCCGTTTGGGTAGCCGACTGGTACAATTTCATCATCCAGCACAATGTCTTCGTGGAGCGCCAAGCGCCCTCAAGGATGATCCTGCCCTTTGAAGACCAGCCTCACGGCCAGGGAAATGCCTTCCAAAGCCAACTTCGGGATACGAATCATGGCAGAATCTATCGGGTCGTTTACAAAGACGGCAGCGGCGACAAGCCGATGAAACTTTCGAAGGAAGATCCGAAGTCGCTGATCGAAGCTTTGAAAAATGACAACATGTTCTGGAGAATGACCGCACAGCGTCTGCTAGTGGAGTCTGGTGACCGGAAAGTTTTTGGCGATTTGTACAAGATCGTCAACGATAAATCGGTAGATGAAATTGGCCTCAACAGCCCCGCAGTCCATGCGCTCTGGACACTGCACGGCTTGGGGGCTTTCGAATCAAAGAATGCAGAAGCTATCAAAGTTGGTACGGTTGCACTTTCACATCCTGCCGCGGGCGTAAGAAAGGCCGCCATTGCCGTATTGCCAGCCGATCAGACGACGACCCAAGCGATCAAAGCTGCCGGCCTCACGGCAGACAAGGATCTGAACGTGCGGATGCATGCGATCCTGAAACTGGCAGAAGTACCGGGAAGTGCAGATGCCGGGGCAATGCTCTATCAGGCGAGTTTGGATGTGAAAAACGCCAAAGACGACTGGCTGCAAAAAGCGATTTTTGCCGCAGCAGCCCAGCAGGGCAAGTTCTTCACGGATGCGATCAGTACAGAAAAAACAGACCTGACCAGGCGACTGATGGGCTCCGTGGCAAACGAGAAATATGACCTGGGAAGAAGGAGCAACCTTCAGTTCTCACCGGATGTCAGCGGCAAAGCGATTTCCATTTCCACACAGATTTCAAAGAGAGGAGACAGTGAATCCTTTGGTGTGATCATCGCGCAGGGAGATTCCAAAAACGGATACTCTTTCTATTTGGAAGCAGGGAAACTGCATCTGGTGGTGAAACAAAACGGACAAGCTTTCGAAGCCGTGACCAGCCAAGCTCTTCCTGAGAGTTACGAGACACAGGCGACTATTGGCCAAGACGGAAAAATGGAAATCCTCGTGGACGGCAAGTCCGTGGCCTCAGCCAAAGCAACCGGCGCATTCAGCGGCAAGCTTGCTCCCAGCGTAAGAACCGGCCGTGACTTCGGAGGAGATAGAAATGTGGGGTCCTACAAAGACGAATTCAGCTTTGAAGGCAACCTGAGAAATGTAGTATTGGAGTTAAAATAAGCATACCATGATTAAAGCGACCTTATTTCCCATGGCAGCGATGCTGGTATTTGGGAACTGGTTCAACGCTCCCAAAGAGGTGAAACCGTCTGAAGCGATTACCCTTTGCGAAGCGAAACCAAATATTGAAAGCTCAAACCAACCAACGAGTAGCATCCGAATTGAGCGGAATGAAGATGAGCGTGCGACGACCATATTGCTGGAAATCGTACCGGAGATGATGAAGTTTGACAAGGAATCTTTCAAAGTGAAAGCCGGAGACAAAATCACCCTGGAGATCGACAATCTGGACGGCATGCAGCACAACCTGCTGATCGTTAAGCCAGGGACACTGGAGAAAGTCGGTGCTGCGGCGGATGCCATGCTGAGAGATCCCAAGGCTTCAGAGAAGTTCTACGTTCCGGCGATCCCGGAGGTGCTTTTCGCCACCAAGATGATCGGGCCACAGGAACTATACACCTTGACGTTTACCGCTCCAAGTACTCCAGGGAAGTATCCCTTTGTCTGTACCTTCCCGGGACACTGGCGGATGATGAACGGGATTATGGTGGTGGAATGATTGGAGAAGGGAGACGTAAGACTTGAGACACAAGACACAAGATTAGACGTCATTGCGAATGAGGCACAGCCTGTCCCAGTTTATCGGGAAATGAA
>CAZGYC010000146.1:3935-6780 GCA_964530015.1 uncultured Limnohabitans sp.
AAAACACAACCCAAAACATGAACCTCAAAAAAACAATCATTCCTTTCCTTGCCCTGCTGCTGGTTTTCGGAATGGCCACCAGCCTGATGGCAAAAGAGAGTCCAGCCAAAAAACCGATCAGAGTCCTGATGATCGGCGGTGGGTCCTCCCATGATTTCGACAAGTGGTACAAAGGTGCCGACGTGGCTACCCTGGAAAAAGGCGGCTTGGCGAAAGTCACCTATACCGACGATCCGACGACCATTTTGCAGTATTTGGCCGATACCGATGTCCTGTTCCTGGCCAACAACCAGCCGATTGCAGATGAGGCGACGCGCAAGGCCATTTTTGCCTTCGCAGATGCGGGAAAAGGCCTGGTCCTGGCGCATCCGGCGATTTGGTATAACTGGGAAGACTGGCCGGAGTATAACCAAACCCTGGTCAGCGGCGGCTCCAGAGGCCATAACAAATATGGCAATTTCAATGTCGATCTGACCGAAAAGCATCCCGTGACCAAGGGAATGCCGAAACATTTCTCCCTGGATGACGAGCTTTATTACTACAAAGCAGATCCCGCCGGCCCTGGCATCGAGATCCTCGCCCAGGCCAGCAATGCGGATACGGATCCTTTTCCCTCCATTTTCATCGTGAAAAACCCCAAAGCCAAGATCGTCGGCATCGCCCTTGGCCATGATGCGGCCTCGCACGAACTGGAAGCCTATCAGACGCTGATCCGCAACGCCGTGAAATGGGCCGCAAAATAGCCCTGTCCGCTAGGCAGATCTCACGAACTGGCGCCCCGGTCTCTGTCTTCACAGACCGGAATCCTTAATAAAACCTATTAAACCTATCTTTTTCCAATCCTAAAATCAAAACCTAACGCATACAACAATGAGCCAAAAACAAATCACCGTAGTCATAGTCGGACTGGGTTTCGGCAAGGAATTTATTCCCATCTATCAAGCGCATCCCAACATCAAGGCAGTCGGAATCTGCACCAGAAATCCGAAGACGATCGATGAATTGGCGACCAAATTCAACCTCGACAGAAATCTTTGCTTTACCAATTGGGAAGATGTGCCCAAGCGAGACGACGTGGATGCCATCCACATCGTGACACCAGTGCCAGATCACGCCAGAATGACCCTGGCCTCACTCAATGCCAACAAACACACGGCCTGTACGATCCCGATGGCGATGACCAAGGAAGACTGCGCCGCGATCGTGGACGCCAAAAGAAAGTCCGGCAAAGTCTATATGATGATGGAAACCGCGCTTTACACCCGTGAATTTCTGTACGGACTGAACCTGGCAGAAACCGGCCAGCTGGGAAGAATCCAGATGGTGAGAGGATCACATATCCAGGATATGAGCATGCCCGGCTGGGACGAATACTGGAAGGGTTTTCCACCGATGCTGAACGGCACGCATGCCATTTCCCCCCTGTTGAGAATCAACAATACCAAAGCCGAAACGGTCGTTTGCCACGGTTCCGGCCGCCTGAGCGAAGATCTGGCAAGCCGCTATGGTTCGCCATTTGCGATGGAGACAGCTACTTTTACCCTGAAAAACTCAGACGTAATCGCTGAAGCTACCCGTTCACTTTTTGATGTGGTGCGTCAGTATCGTGAGTCGTACGACGTGTATGGCACCAAGATGTCCTTCGAATGGGAGCAACTGGAGGATGAAAGCCATGTGATCTTCGACGGAGGGGAAAATGCCCGAAGAATCGACGTGCCAGACACGGACGACTTGCTGATCGAGCCGATCAAGCATTTCACCAAGAGACAGACCATCGACGATCCAAACCACGTGTCCTTCCTGCAAGGAGCCGGTCACGGAGGATCGCATCCACATCTGGTGCAGGAATTCGTCGCCGCGATCATGGAGGGACGTGATTCCGCCGTCGATGCGGCCATCGCGGCCAACTACACCTGTGCGGGGATCTGCGCGCATGAGTCCGCCATGAAGGGCGGGGAAAGAATCCAAGTTCCCACCTTTGACTAAGCGGCAGATGCAGTTTGGAGTAAGTACGTTTTTATGGGTGTCGCCTTTCGACACCCATTCTTTTGACCTGGTGCACAAGGTGAAGGAGATGGGATTTGACATCATCGAAGTGCCGGTGGAGAACAAGGAGCTGGTGGATTGGGAGGAGCTGAAAAAGCTCACGGACCAACTTGGCCTGAAAGTAAGCATCAGCGGTGCTTTCGGTGCCGACCGGGATATCTCCAGCGAGGATCCTGCGATCCGTGCGAATGGATTGCAATATATCCAGGATTCGATCAGGATTGCCGCGCAAATGGGAAGTCCCTTGTTTGGCGGGCCTCTGTATTCGGCAGTGGGAAAGCTGCGCTCTATTTCTCCTGAACAAAAAAAGCAAGAGTTCGACTGGTGTGTGGACAACCTGAAAAAAGCCTGCGAAACCGCAGCGGAATACGGGATCATCCTGGGCTTGGAGCCGCTCAACCGCTTCGAAAGCGACATGGTCAATACCGTGGACCAGGCGCTGGAGATCGTCAAAGCCGTGGATTCTCCCTTTCTGAAAATCCAACTCGATACCTTTCATAATAACATCGAGGAAAAAAACATCGCCGCTTCGATCCGCAAGGTCGGCAAGGACTTGCTGTGCCATGTGCAGGGCAATGAAAGCGACCGAGGTACTCCCGGCACGGGAAATCTGGCTTGGGATGAGATCAAGGAAGCCTTGGAGGAAATCGGCTACGAAGGTGCCATGGTCATTGAGACCTTCGGTGCGGTATCCAAGGAAATGGCCAAAGCCACGTGCATCTGGAGACCCTTGGCAAACAGCGCCGATGAACTGGCAAGCGAGGGTTTGGCATTTTACAAGAGGCAGTTTGGAGGATAA
>CAZGYC010000147.1:0-82 GCA_964530015.1 uncultured Limnohabitans sp.
CCGAATTACAAATTCGTTTTGATATAAAGGCGTAGTTGCAAACTACGCCTAGGCCATCGTCAAAACTACACTCAGACGGGGT
>CAZGYC010000147.1:182-6742 GCA_964530015.1 uncultured Limnohabitans sp.
CGAGCGTAGTTGCAAACTACGCTCAGTCCCACGGCAAACTACGCTCAGACGGGGTTTTACAACACTCCAAATATCCATACCAATATATAATTGTCTAAACATATTTTTCTAGCGAATTGCAAATTCGTTTGGATAGTCGAGCGTAGTTGCAAACTACGCTCAGTCCCACGGCAAACTACGCTCAGACGGGGTAAACTATGCTTGGCAAGCGTCAAACTCCACCTTAGGTTTATAGGTTGTCCCAGAATTCAGGATCTTGTTGATCTAAGTCTAAAGAATCGTTATAGTAATCATTATAAGACGATTTTGGGTACTTTAGATCGAGATCATCATAGTCAACATCGATGTCATTGTCACTTGATTTTGTGCCGTTTATTTCATCTAAGTAGTTTGATGATATTTTAAGCATTTCTTCAGTAAATATCTCAATTTCTTTTAATGTATTTTCATGCTTGTAAGGATGTTTTTTGCTGTTTTTTTGATCTAAAAGATATGATTCATATACTTCTTGAAACTTCCATTCGTCGTCGTTTTTTATGAAATATTTCATTAAAATACTTTCGCTATTTTCTGGAAATTTGATATCTCTTAATAGTGCATATTTTTTTATGTTTCTTAAACAGCAGGAACTTGTTGGGTTACGTTGAAATGAATAAAATAGATTTGCTAGGCCGTTTTCGTTAAGGTGTTCTTCCTCAATTCTTCCCATTTGATAAAATGTTTTTGCTGTTTCATGGGAGATTGAAAGTGACCATAAGATTTCAAATGCTTCTTTATGTTTATCCATTTTGGAAAGAATTATTGCTTTCACATATTCTCCAACACTATTATTTTTTATTGATAAATACTTATTTATCGAATCAAGGGCTAAGTATTTGGATATCAATTCGTCTTCATAACTCAAAATGAAAGCTTTTACAAAAAAATACTCTTCTGGGTTTTGGGAATTTATTATTAACTCGTCGAATAGACGCTTGTCAGAATCATCGTAATTCTTTTTCCAGCCATGTGAAACACAGTCACATGTTACCAATTCTAAACCCTTTTTTACACAAAGGTATGATTTACCAAAATCTTTAATTAATGCATAATCAATGGACTCTTTCAAGAATTTTCTTCCTAACGCATCCAGATTTCTTCTATTTATTAATTCGATTATGTCCATCTATTATCTCGGTTTGAAATATTTAATTAAGTTGATTTGCTACCTGCGCCCTCCTATTTGAAAAATACTGGTTTTTTATAAGTCGTCAATTAAACGGTAGATTGGTATAGTTGTTGTCATTTTTACTAATGAATATTTTAATTACATTTAGATAGGTGTTTTTTTGATGATTTCTAAATACCATTCATATAACAGAGGTTTCATGGACTTATCTACTAAAGTTTCTTGCTTGTAGTTTGATATAAATTTAGTCGGAATTTCAATCCCATAATAGGTGTGAGGTAAGCCTCTATCTCCTTCGGCTATTGGATCTTCAGGATTATTTATTCTCGAAAAATCAATTACTTGATTGTTGAAGTAATTGAAACTATGTGTGATGATGGGGTATGAATATGATTTTCTTTCTACGAAACCTGTAAAATATTTAATTTCTTTATTCAAAATTGATGCTGCTTTAGCGGAATAGTGACATTGATAATATATGTGATTATAGCCTAGTTTATTTAGCTCTTCAACAATTACCCCGCTAGGGGTGACATCATTAAATGATTCAATTTGAACTATTTTTTGTAAATTCCCTATGATCCACTGATTAAATAAATCTTTATCGACAGGAAAAATTTCGTCATAAAACGGATGGCCTTCTTCTAGACATAAGTTGTAAAAATCAATTTTGTTTATATTCATAAGTGATTCGTCTATAGAGTTATTACTTGTTTCCGTATATGTTGTTTATCCTTTTCAGTCTTGTCAAACTCCGCATTAAGAGTCCTTCTAAATCGTGTTGGTGTGGTCATCCGTCATAGTAAGAAATCAAATAGAAAGGAATGAAAAGTCAAGTTCTGTTTTTAAGAAATAGAGGAGGAGCGAATTGCAAATTTGCAAACTACACCTAGGCAAGCGTCAACTACACTCGCGCGGATAGGTTAATTTAAACGTTAAGTTTATACTTTATGTATTTTTTCCAACAATTTGCGCAAACATTGTACTTGAATTTAGTTTTAATATCTGTATTTGAATCAATGGTTAAAGTTTCTATTATTTTAATTTTACTTTTTCCACACAGGGGTAATTGCATGTGTGATCCGATATGGTTTTTTTGCTTCCTGTTTCGATTTTCTAAAATTTTCATTATTTATTAGAGTAATTGAATTTCGATATGTTAGAGCTCCTTTAATTGAAATAATGAGTCTTCTAAATCATTGCATAAGAGAGTGAAGTCTTTGTGGAATCCTAACCTTAATAATGTATCGGAGTCAACTTGGTTAAAACCTAGTTTTTGGCTCAGTTTTATTGCTGGTAAATTTTCTCTGTTAATAAAGGAAGAAATGAGCCTTATTTTATTTGATTTCAAGAATTGAAAAATTGCATTTGATGCTTCAAATCCATAGTTTTTTCCCCAATACTTTTTATTGATTATAATTTCAGTTATTAAATTTTCATTGTTATCCATTCTGGCTCCATTTTTCGTATATGCACCATCTAAAATCAGGTTTCTAAATCCGATTATTTTGTTATGCTCTTTTATTTCTATGAAAAAACAAATATAACCGTGATCTTTATTTTGATGACGTTCTATTTTATCTAACATTAAGTCAACAAATTTATCAATATCATTTAAGGGGCTAGTGAAAAAGGTGACATTAGATTTGTTATTGTAAATTTCAAATAAATCTGCAAGTTTTCTTCCTTCGATGATTCCTGGGTAAATAAGTAACCTTTCAGTCTCTATTTTTGAATTTGAATTCAAAATTTCGTGTATAATATTCATGCTGAATAGTTTTGAATGTTAAAATTGAAGTAATCGGATATTTTAAATGTTTTGACTGTATCGCAACAATTTCCGCATCGAATGACTTGGCAACTTTGCACATTCGGGTCAAAGCAGAGTAGGAATAGCCTTTCCCGAATGTTTTCATCAAATCTTGCGACAATGTCGCAAGTATCTTTGCACCATAGACTCCTCTATTTTCTTTCAGTAATTCTTTATTCACAAAATCTCCAATTTGCCAATAGAGCATAGTGGTTTCCGCATTGACAAAGACTGCAACCCGCCTTCTGGCAGTTTCAATTAGTTGCTCAATTCCTTTGAAAAGGGTTTCACTATGGGAAATGATTTCGTTTTTCATTTCAAAATGAGTTGAGATTTCTATCCTTTTTTCTTAGACTGTGACTAGTTGTACAAAATGGTATTGTGAATACTGGTTGGGTTGCTCCACACCCGACATCAAACATCCCGCATCCATCACTTCCTCAACCCCTCCAAATAACTCACCAGATCCACCAATTCTTCTTCAGTCAGCGGGAATTTGGGCATCAGGGATTCGTCGAGCTGGGTGATGGAGGCGATGTCGGCCAGTTTGTAGATGGTTTGTTCGCCGCTGCCGACGAGCTTCACTATCAGGTCGATTTCGGTCTTGGAGTTGACGATACAGCGGATTTCCTTGCCGTCTTTGAATTTGACCAGTTGGGTTTCGTAGCCGAAGCCCATGCCTTCGGATGGATTGATGATCGAGTTGATCAAGGCTTCCTTGCTGAGTTTGTCGCCGATCTCGCTCAGACCAGGACCGAAGTCGATGCCTTCCGTTCCGATCTTATGGCAAGCCACACAGTAGGTGGCGGCAAGGGTCTTTCCTTTTTCGATATTTCCGCTCGCGGCCAGCATCTTGGGAATGTCATAGTTGGTATTCAGGCTGCTGCCATACTTCTCTGTGGCAAGCTGTCGGAGGTTGGAATTCCAGGAGGACATGAGGATCTTTTGTGCGATGGGCAGGAGGTCTGCCGGGATCTGGTCGGCCTTGGCAAATTCCCACAGGGTAGCTTCGGACTGATAGCCCCGGGCCTCTTCCATGGCGGCGGTGCGGATTTCGTTGCTTGCTTTGGGATCGCCCCAAAATTTGCTCAGCAGCATGGCCATCTCCCTGTTGTCCACCACGCCAAACTTGCGGATGGCCGCGACGGCTTTGGCTTGATCGGTATCCATCATGGCTTTTTCCACCTCTCCATAGCCATACAGGCTGGTGAAGATTCCCGCTGCAGAACTTGCCATTCGATTGTCTTCTGCCTGATAGACGATGCTTAGCAGGCGGTCCTTTTGGTCTTTGAGCTGGTACTTGCGCACGATGTCGAGGAAGTCCCGGTCATCGGCGATCTCTCCAGACTTGGCTTTGGCAAGACTGAGGAGTTGGGCATCGGGCTTTTGGGGATCGTAGGCCGCCTGACGGAGGATGATGACCTGATCTTCATTTTGGCCTTTGGCAAGAAGGTTTTTGAGGGTTTGATTCTTCAGATTGGCGTTTTGGAAGTCCAAAGCCCGGTAATACCGGTGATCCGCAGGGCTGTTTTCCGCCAGGATCAGTTGCTCCAGCAGTTCGGGGGTCTTGGCCGATCTGGATCGCCAGACGAGATCCTTGGCTGCCGCAGATTCCACCCAGCCAGTTCCTGTTTTTTCCAGATAGGCGGGCAGGTAGCTGTCCCAATGATACGCCGCCGCAATGCCCAGGGCCTCCAGGTACCAGCGGTCGCCGGAGGTGTAGGACTCGGCCAGCTTTTGCCAGACGGCGGGCTGATCCTGATAGCGGATCGCCACGGCCACTTCTCTACGCACCTGGGCGGAAGCGTCTCCAGCCATTTCCAGAAGGAACGCCGAATCGTCCATTCCGTTGATTCTGGAAGCGCGGACAGCGGCTACGCGGATGTTTTCATCCGGATCGGCTGCGGCTTTTTGGATGTATTCATTTCCATTCGGCAGCTTGGTCAGCAGCCAGAAGGCCCGGGCTTTCATGCGGGAATCCTCGGATTCATAAAGCTTTTCCAGGGCTTCTTTAGCCTCAGCACCTTTTTCCTTCAATGCCATAAAAGCCTTAAAGTGGATGGCTCGGTTGGGATTTTGCACCAACTCGATCAGGGATTCGACGGAGGAGTAATCAGGGGCGGAAACCTTGTAATCTGAGCCTTTTGGAGCCAGTCGGTAGACGCGTCCTTTGTCCAGATCGCCGACGGCATGTCCGCCAACTCCCGGATCGTACCAGTCGGAGACGAAGACCGAACCGTCAGGAGCGACTGTCACATCGGAGGGACGGAACCAGTTGTCACGGGTATTGCCGTCGAGGATCGGTTTCACCTCGCCGGTAAAGCCCGCACCGGAAGTCTCCACCGGATACATGCGGATCACATTGGGTCCGGCATCGGCATGGATGACCTGATTTTGGTATTCGGCCGGGAGGAGTTTGCCCTCATAGACGAGGATTCCGGTTGGGGAACCTGCATAGGTTTGCACCAGATTGGGCACCACGCCGGGATCGTTGAGGTGCCAGTGCTGCTGCCAGACCGAGTCCTCCATGTTGATGCGGCGGGTTCTCCAGTCGGTCTTGGTCATCTCGTCCTTGAAGCCGTAGTTGCCATAGTCCATCACGAAGTTTATCCGCGTGGAGCGGTTGCCGTCGTCGTCGTTGTCACTCTGCCACATGCGTCCGTAGCTGTCCACGGCCACTTCGTAGTTGTTTCGGAAGTTCCAGCCCAGGATCTCGACATTGCTGCCGTCCGGGTCACAGCGGAAGACCATGCCTTCCTGATAGGGTGCGGTTTGATCATTGATGGGCTGTCCCAATGGGTCCAGGATCGGCGAACCGTCTGCCAAATGAAGTCCCTCGCCTGAATTGCCGTAATTGAAATAAAGCTTTCCGTCAGCTCCAAAAGTAAAGGCGTGCATCCCATGGTCATGCTGCTCGCCGCCGATTCCGGTGAAGAGGACTTCCTTGCTGTCCGGCACGTCGTCGCCGTTTTCGTCCGTGAATACAAAGACATTCGGGCTGACGGAGACAAAGATCTTGTTGCCAAAGACGGCGATGCCCAAGGCGGCGTTGATATCGGTGCCCTGATAGAAGACCGTGGATTTATCGGCTTTGCCGTCTCCGTCGGTGTCTTCGAGAATCAAAATCCGGTCCCCTTCGGCTTTGGTAGGGTTTTCGGGATTTAGCTGAGTGCGGTAGTTGTAAGCTTCGGTGATCCAAACCCGGCCGCGGTCATCGATGTCCATATTGGTCGGGTTGGTCATCATGGGTTCGGAGGCGAAAAGCGTCAGTTCCAGGCGATCATCCGTCACTTCTATGCCGTCAAGGGCAAATTCCACTGCCCGTTTTTGCTCGTCGGTGAGTGCGGCGTATTCTTCAGCGGTGAGTTGGGGTCTGGGTTTTTCGCAGGAAAAAGTCAGGACTGAAACGAAGATCAGCGCAAGTAGGGGCTTGTTCATAGGTTGAGGTTTTTTGGGTTGGCAGACAAAAAAATCCGACTGCAAAGCAAAATAGGGGATAAGGGGCTGTTAACCAAGAGCAGGATGTCTTCTGGCTCTAAGAAAGTACCCATAAAGCGGTTTAGCCGCGAAGGACACGAAGGA
>CAZGYC010000148.1:0-6652 GCA_964530015.1 uncultured Limnohabitans sp.
ATCCAAATGCCCAAATACCGCATCCAACCTGGCTACAATCCGCTGTTGTTCGGGGAGGGGAGGAAGCGGAATTTCTATTTTGGAAAACTCTTTGTACTTAAGGTTTCTAAGATTATTACTTCCTCCTTGGTATTCTATTATTTTCCCCGTTAGGTAGAAAATTTGTAAATAATGGTTGACAAAATGGCTGTTAACGCTGTCTTTTAGCCTGATCAGCCTAAGAAAGTTTGTGCCAATTTTCGGGTACTCTATATTCTGGGCAAGAGCTTCTTCATCTATCAAAATGACTCTTCCAACAGGTTGGTCTGGACCGCCGCCACTAATTTCAATAAGTAAGTCTCCAGACCTTAGCTGTCTCTTTTCTAAGCTGTTTTTTTTTACAAGTCTAATGGAGGCTGTTTTCCCCTTATCAACTCTCCAATTTTTTATTTCGCTTCCTCTTATGCAAGCAACTGGCACATAATCGTCTAAAATATCAGATTCGGGATCTAGTCCCCAATCCCCCCCAATTACGAAATCGGAGATTTCTTCCAGAGGTAATGGATTCCACCCTTTCGGCAATTTTTTCTCGCTCATCCCAACAGTCCGATTAGCTGGTCCAATTCCTTTTTGATCGCGTCCAGTTCCAGTGCGGCTTCCCGGGCGATAGCCAAGGGATCACCCAGATCGGCGTTTTTGCTGATGTTCTCATCTTCGATCAGGCCGATGTCCAGGGAATCGTTTTTGGCAGCGATCTGCTCCCGGGTATAGACCTGCCACCTCGGGTCCTGGATGGCTTTTCGCTTGGCTTCGTCGATGGCTCCTTCGTAGGCATCCTTCACTTGGTCCAGCGGGATGCCCCCGGTATAGGCCTTGACAAAGTCCGCAAAGGCCTCCCGGGTGAAGGGCGTCCGCTTCCCAAAGCTGGGCGCGTTGGTCCGCATGTCGTAGATCCATACCCGCTGGGTATTTCCGGTTTCCCTGGTGCCCCGGGTGAAAAACAGCACATTGGTCTTCACACCAGCCGCATAGAATATCCCGGTGGGTAGGCGCAGGATGGTATGCAGGTCGCACTTGTCCATCAGGTCACGGCGGATTTTTTGCCCGTCGTTGTCCTCGAAGAGCACGTTATCCGGCAGCACCACCGCCGCCCGTGCCGTGCCGGTGTCCCTTCGCAGGGAGCGGTAGATGTGCTGCAGGAAGTTCAGTTGCTTGTTGGAGGTCTTGATGGTGAGGTCGTCCCGCGACGGGCGCTCCCCGCCCTGCTTGGTGCCAAAGGGCGGATTGGCCAGCACGCCGTCGTAGTTTCGGAAGGTTTTTCCCAACTCCGTGAGCGTATCGCCCATCTCTATCCGGCTTTCCAGCCCATGCAGCTTGGCATTCATCAGCGCCAGCCGATGCGCATCCTGCACCAGTTCGCAGCCCGTGAACGCCTCGCTGACCTGAAACTCCCGCTCTTTCTGCCCCAGGGTATAGTAGTCGTGGTGCTTTCGCTTCAGGTATTCGTCCGCCGCGATCATAAAGCCAAAGGTGCCCGCCGCGGGGTCGTTCCAGCGCTCGCCTATCCGGGGCGAAAGCAGCTCCACCATCACATTGATCAGGGGTCTTGGGGTAAAGTACTGCCCGGCACCGCTCTTTTTCTCTCCGGCGTTTTTCTCCAGGAGTTCTTCGTAGATGCTCGCGATCTTGTCCTGCTCTGAGTCTTCAAACCAGTCGATCTGATCAATATTCGTGATCAGTGTCCGGAGATTGACGGGCTTGCGCAGGGTAGAGGAAGCATTGGTGTAGATCTCGGTAATGGCCTCGTTGGTGGAAAGGGTACCCAGATTGGCCAGCAAATCCCGGTAAGTGTCAAAGAGCTCCTTGTTGTCTTTGATCTCCTTCAGTTTGGACCAGCGGTAGTGCTCGGGGATGTCCCGGTCAAACTTCTTGACCTCGGAAAGCCTCAGAAAAAGAATGTACGTCAGTTCGTTTAGGTACTGGTGATAGGTCACGCCGTCGTCCCGGAGCACATTACACAGTTCCCACAGTTTCTTCGCAATTTGCTCTGCACTCATCGTTTTGTATTAAGCATATAGGTTTTGGTTCAGCCGGGCGATCACCTGCTCCAACTGGTCCTCAAATAGTCTGTTCAGCCGGGCAAATCCCCCCGCATCGCTGAATGGGGCATCGTCCAGGTCCTCTTTTCTCAGGATGGATTCTTTCATCAGTTGCATCTCAAAGCGGTCGATCCACTTGAGTTGGGTCTTGTTCCAGGGCTTCATTTCCCGGATGGAATCGACCGCCTTTCTGATCCGGTCCTCGTGGCTGACCAGGGAGCTCCCCAGCGAGAGCGTGCGGATAAAGGAAATGATGTCCGCGGCGATGGCCTCGTTTTTGGTGGCTTTCCAGGCAGCCTTCAGCGCATTGGCGGTAAAACCTGCCTGATCCAAGGCCAACAGCAGTTCCTTCAGGGATTTTCGGTCCAGCTCGGCAGGCCGGGAGCAGATGATCTTCAGCGCATCGATCCGGTTTTGGTTTTCGGCGATGAAGCGGGCAAAGTTATCCAAATAATCGGCCGGTTTTTGGGCTTTGCCATAGCCGCGCTCGATTCCCCAGAGCTCATCGTCATGCTCCGATACCAAAGTCGCTCCGGGTGAGGGGGTTAGCTCATCCAGGAATTTCCACAGGCCCGGAAGCGCCAGGACCTTGTCCACGGAAGCGGATGGGGGATCGTTTTTCAGGCCTTCTATCAGTGCATCGGGATCCTCGCCTTTGGCGTTGTATCGGAATTGCTCCGCCCGGTTTTCCCGGAGGTGGTTCTTTTTCCGCTGGATTTTGGCAATGAGCTGTTCGATTTGCCGCCTGACCCGGTCTTCCTTTTCGATGTGCTGCAGCTCGTCCACCAACTGCCTGAAACTGGCGTTCGGATTGGCCACCACCGGTTTCATCTGGGTGAAGTCCTCCAGGGTCTCGTAGATGCGGACGGCGTCGTAGATCTGGAAGATTTCCTTTCCGATCTCATCACAGCGGCGGGTGGCGCGGCCCAGCATTTGTTCGTAGAGAATGCGGGACTTGATCCTGCGGAGAAACACCAGGTTGCAGATCGACGGCACATCGATCCCCGTGGTCAGCAGGTCCACCGTGACGGCGATATTCGGGTATTTTTCGTTTTTGAAGCGGATAAATTGATCTTTGGGGCGGTAGGATTTGCCGGTGATCTTCTGGATGGCATCATCCGCCACATCCACTCCGATGGCCTCAAATTCCTCCTTGAGGTACTGCACCACCCGGTCGGCATGCTCATCGGTGGCCGCAAAGATCAGGGTCTTTTCCTCTCCGTCCGGATCCAGTTCGGTGACCAGGTGCCGGATCACCGTCCGGTTGAAGCTTTCGGTAATGACCTGTTTGTTGAATCCGGCTATGTCAATCTTCAGCTCATCTTCCAGTTGCTCCAGCTCCACGAGGGAGTTGGATTCCTTGTCGTAAACTTTGGGTTTTTCGCCTTTCTCCCATTTGATACCCTCTTCGCCGAGTTTGGTCTTGATCAGAACCGGAGGATCATGGTCGATCAGGAAGCCGTCGATCACGGCCTCCCGGTAGGAGTAGGTATAGACGGCCGAGCCGAAAATCTCCGTGGTATGCAATGCCGGGGTGGCGGTGAGACCGATGGCATAGGCATCAAAGTAGTCCAGGACCATCCGATACTTGCTCACATAGTCCCGCTGGTCGCGAAACTCCAGGTCGTCCTCGTCCATCTCCCGATCCAGCAGGTAGCCCCGGTGAGCCTCGTCGATGATGATACAGTCATACTGGTCCACGGAAGGAACAGCGACATCCTCGCTGTAAAAAAGCCGTTTGACCATACCCTGCACGGTCGCAAAATGCAGGCGGGTGTCCAATTCAGGGACGGCATGTTTCAGTTCCTTTACATCATAGATCTCCGCAAACGTATTCAGGCCGATGATCTTGTTGTCTTTGAAAGCATCCATTGCCTGGGTGGCCAGTAGGGTGCGATCCACCAAAAAGAGGATCCGCCGAAACCGGTTGGACTGGATCAGGCGGTAGCAGAGCCCGATGATGGTCCGGGTCTTTCCCGTGCCTGTTGCCATCGTGATCAGGCTCCTCCGGTCCTCGGGATGTTCGATCAGTTTTTGCTCCACCGCCTCGATGGCTTTGAGCTGGTACTTGCGCAAGCCCAAACCCGTGCTGGCTTCCAGGAAATCAGCGGATTCGGTTTTGAGCTTTTCCTCGGATTGCCTTAGGTCCTTTTCGAGCAGCTTCACCAGCCCATCGGGACTGTACCAGCCCTGGAGGGCACGGGATCTGCCGTGGGGATTTCTCACGTCCAGAAACCACACCCCAGACTTGGTTTTGATCTGCTCCAGGTAGGGGCGTCCATTGGTGGAAAAGAGAAAAGGAACCCGGTAATCGCCCCATTTCCCGAGTAGCCTGGCTTCGTGTGCCGGGGAAATCAGCTCCGCATACACTTTGGATTGCTGCAGGTTGGTGGAGATATCCTCGGCGTATTTTTTGGCCTCCACGATGCCGTATAGCTCAAAACCCACAAACAGCGCATAGTCAGCCCATTTGCTGCCGCAGGGCCACTCCGCGATGGCCAGGTGCTTGCCCCGCTGTGGAAGGGTTTTGTGAAGTTTGAAGTTGATCTGGTTGGAGTCCACCTCCCATCCGGCCTGCCGGAGCTGCGTGTCAATCAGCATCCGGGTTTCGGCCTCGGACATTTCGATTTTCTTCGCGGCCTGCTGGGAGCGGGTCTTGATCTCTTCCTGTTTTTCGGCTGGAAGCGCCGTGGTGTCCCGCTGGTCCAGGAGGGCCTGGAATTTGCCCTGAAGCTCGGCATACTGCCGCTCCAGCTCGTTCAGGGCATGTCGCGCGTCCAGCTTTTCGGGAGCCTTGAACCTGATCTGGGCCAGGTCGGCGTTTTCTTTGGAATACGACTGGTAAAACCACCGGGCTACCTTGAACGTGGAGAAAAGCAGTTCCTCCGCTTCCCGGAGTGAGCCCTTGTTCTGGTGTACTGCCACATTGCCCTTGTGCTTGATGCTGTTCAGCAGGTCCTTTACCTGGGCCGGCACGACCCCCTCCTGCTCCAGGGTCCTGATCCTGTTGTGAAAGGTATTGTCATAGGGAAACCCCAAATGGTGCTCTTCAAACAAAAACTCCGTCAGCCGCTCCCCAAACTGCCGGAGCTTGAACAGGCAGGTCACCGGGTCCTGATGGAGGTTAAACTCCGCAGCCTGGCCGATGTTGGAAAGAATACGGAACTCGGATTCCAAAAAGGAAAAGTTTGAAAAGGTCATTGAAGGGATTGGGCTGCTTTTTCTGCTTTATGGGAGTGAAGACCGGCTAAATGATTTCAGTAGTAAATAGTGGATAAAATTTCAAATTAAAAAGCGATCTGAGTGCACAGTGCTTGACCAGTAGGCTAAAATGGAATAGGTATCCGCAATCTTGCACGTAACCAAACCAAGTGACTGGTTGATGCTGGCCTCCACGATTTACGGCTTACGATTTACGACGCTGTGCTATCATCCGACGTCTTCTTCGGTCTTCGGCCTGCCTTCGGCAAAGGCAGGTCTTCAGTCTTTACGATTTCAGATTTATCACATCTTCCTTGTCCTTACATCGGTCATCCAACACCGGACACCCGACATCCAGCATCGGACATCCAGCATCTTTTCCCCAAAATCCCCCTTCATCCCTTGACCTTGATGATCCCCAGCCGGTGCAAAGCCAAGGCTGTGCAATTTTTGTACGCTCTCGTTTCTTGATCGCCTTTTCACTCCTTTGTCTTTGCGATTAACCTATCAAAATCCGACTGATAGGTTTGGTCTTGGATCACCCGAAACTTGTCAAATTCGCCCTCGGCTTTTAGCTTGGCTTCCAGCATGGTCATTTTTCCCTTGTCCCGCAGGATGGGATAGCTGGAGAGTTCCAGGAAGCTGTCCAGAAACTTGGCCCATTGCCGCATCGAAAAGGCCATTCCCCGCTGTGCATTGTTTTCGGCCAGGTCCAGGTAGGCGGACACGATGCGGTTCAGTTCCTGGATATGCTGATGGGAGAGGTAGTTTTTGGCGATGGACACATCACTCTTTTGGATCTTTCCTTCCGGGGCGTCTTTCCAGGTTTTTAGTCCCATATAGAGTTTGGTGGCATCGGCCTCGGTATAGATGATCTCGGCGGCGGTTTTTCCCGTGATGGCCCAGTGAAGTTTGTTTTGCACCATGCCAAAAAACTCCCTGGTTTGGGGACTTTGAGGATCATAGTCAGTACTCAGCGCATAGAGGTCGGTGATCTTCTGGTAAAACCTGCGCTCACTGGCCCGGATCTCCCGGATCCGCTCCAGCAGTTCATCGAAATAGTCCTGCCCAAAGTGCTTCCCCTGCTTCATCCGCTCGTCATCCATCACAAAACCCTTGATGATAAACTCATTCAGGGTTTGGGTAGCCCACTTCCGGAAGTCCGTCGCCTGCACCGAGTTCACACGATAGCCTACCGCTAAAATCGCTTCAAGGCGGTAGAATTTGGTGGCATAGTTTTTACCGTCTTTGGCAGTTGTTTCCAAAATGGAAATAACTGAATCCCCATCCAATTCCCCCGTTTCAAAGATATTTTTTAAGTGCTTGTTGACCGCAGGAACGTTCACCCCGAACAATTCGGCCATGGTCTTCTG
>CAZGYC010000149.1:0-6586 GCA_964530015.1 uncultured Limnohabitans sp.
AAGTCGAGGCCATCTTGTAATTTTCAACTACTGGCAGAATAGCGTATATCCATATCTTCCAATTTTGCAATCCATCAAGAAATCCTGCTCCAATTCACCGCTGTTGTCTTCTGCTGCTTCACTTGTCGTAAAATTGCCGAATTCTCCGGCTGGGCCAGTTCAGGATCATGGGCCAAAAGCTGCTGTGCGGCATCCCTCGCCAAAGTCAGGATCGGGGCGTCTTTGCTCAGGTCGGCGATCAGCAGGTCGGTGATCCCGCTTTGCTGCGTGCCCATGAGATCTCCCGGTCCTCGCAGCCTCAAATCCACGTCGGCAATCTCGAACCCGTCGTTTGTCCGCACCATCGTCTCCAGGCGAATCCTCGAATCCTTGGACAGCTCGTACTTGCTCATCAGCACGCAATAACTCTGCTCGGCACCACGTCCCACGCGACCCCTGAGCTGGTGAAGTTGGGACAGGCCAAACCGCTCCGCATTTTCGATGATCATCACCGAAGCATTGGGCACGTTTACCCCCACTTCAATGACCGTGGTCGCAACCATGATTTTGGTCTCGCCCTTGACGAAACGCTGCATCTCGAAATCTTTCGCATCAGACTTCATTGTTCCGTGGACGATGCTGAGTGGATACTGCGGGAAGGCGCGTGCAATGCTTTCATAGCCATCCATCAGGTTTTTGAGATCCATGGTTTCGGATTCTTCGATCAGGGGATAGACGATGTACACCTGTCGGCCTTTTTGGATTTCCTCGTGGATAAACCCGAATACTTTCAGGCGGTCTTTGTCGTAGCGGTGGACGGTTTGGATGGGTTTTCTCCCGGCCGGAAGTTCGTCGATGACCGACACGTCCAGGTCGCCATAGAGCGTCATGGCCAGCGTCCTGGGAATCGGCGTGGCCGTCATGACCAGGACATGGGGGGCGAATTCCTCGTTTTTTGCCCAAAGTTTGGCCCGCTGCGCCACCCCAAAGCGGTGTTGCTCATCGACGATGGCCAGGCCGAGGTTTTGGAACTGCACCACATCCTCGAGTACGGCATGGGTTCCGATGAGGATTTTCAATTCCCCATTGAGCAGCGCTTCGTGGATTTTTTTTCTGGCCGATTTCTTGGTCGATCCGGTCAGCAGGGCGATTTTCAGACCCATCATGTCGGCAAATTGCTTCAAGCCTTCGTAGTGCTGATTGGCCAGGATTTCGGTGGGAGCCATGAGGCAAGCCTGGGCACCCGAGCCGATTGCGATCAACATGCAGATAAAGGCCACCATGGTCTTGCCGCTGCCCACATCCCCCTGGATCAGGCGGTTCATCTGCCTCCCGGATTTCAGGTCGGCAAAGGCCTCCCGGATTACCTTTTTTTGGGCATTGGTCAGCTCAAAGGGAATGTGGTTTTTGTAGAAATCCGTCAGCAGCTCGGTATTGGCCAGGATCTGTCCCCGGGATTTTTCGGTCCGGCTCACCTTCATCATCAGGAGCCGGAGCTGCAGGTAGAAAAACTCCTCGAATTTCAGCCGCTTCCTCGCCCGCTGAAGCAAATCTGGTGCTGTGGGAAAATGGATCTGGCGGATGGATTCCGGCTTGCCGATCAGTTGGTATTGACGGAGGATTTCGGCCGAAAGTGTCTCGGGAATTTGGGGGTAAACCAATGGAACCAAGACCTCCAAAATTCTTGAAATCCCCCGGGAGTCCAGGAATCTGGCCCGGAGTTTCTCGGTCGTGGAATAGACCGGCTGGAAATTGTTGCGGGTTTCGTTGGCTGCGGTCAGGGGCTCCATTTCGGGATGGGCCATGCTCCATTTCCGGCCGTATTGGGCCGGTTTTCCCAGGAAAATATAGACCGCACCGACGGGAAGTTTTTTCTGAACCCACTGGATGCCCTTAAACCAGGTCATTTCCATCTCTCCGGTTTCGTCAAAAACCTGGGCGACCAGCCGTCGCTTTCCGCCCGTTCCCGCCAGTTCTGTTTTTTTGATCCGGGCAATGACCTGGACGTTTTCGAGTTCATCGCTGAGATCGCGGATTTTGAAAAACTTCGTGCGGTCCTCGTAGCGAAAAGGATAATGCTGGAGCATCTCCCCATAGGTAAAAATATTCAGCTCCTTGTTCAGCAATTCGGCCTTTTGGGGGCCGACGCCTTTGAGGTATTCGATTCGGGTATCAAAAATTCCTGACAAGTGGACTGGGTTTTGGGAAAAGCAAATTAAACCCGCGCTGGGTCAAAACCCAAGGGATTGAACCCAATTGTCGGAATTCAGTAGCGGAGGCCGGTCACCTTTTCCCAAATGCCTTGCAAAAGTCTTCTGTTCTCCTGCTGGCTTTGGAGGAAAACCATCTGGTTTTTGGCCCGGTGGAAGTTTTGCTCCGGATAGCTGACGCGGTAGTAGATGTTTCCCTGCAGGTGGTCTGTGAAAAAGCGCAGTCCCATGATCAGCGTCATGATTTCCCCTCCCAGGAGAAGGGATTTGGCTTCTTCCCGTGAAGCGAGCTCGCTCACGCCTTCCCAATAACCTTTGAGCAATTCTTCGAAAATCTCCGGGTGGAGGCACAATTTCCCCCATTTGGTCGAAGTTTCCGGCAGGCTGCAGGCCACCGTGCGGACCAAGTCCCCAAAGTCGTACATCAGAAATCCGCCCATCAGCGTGTCCAGGTCGATCAAAGCTTCCACTTTGGACAAATCCCCGGAGAAAATCAGGTTGTTGATCTTGGTGTCGTTGTGGGTGATCCGCAGTTTCAGGTGATTCAGTTGGTCCAGATACCATTCAACCAGTGGAAACTGGCCCAGGTAGAAGCCCAGAATTTCATTTTCTTCCTCCGAAAGTGCGGCAGATTCCCGGCTTACCTCTTTGAGCTTCTGGTAGCGCAGGTCAAGCCGGTGGAAATTGGGGATGGTTTCAAACATTTTTTCGCCACTGATATCCTTGCTCCAGGCTGCAAATTGTCCATAGGCACGCGCGGCAATGTAGGCCTGGGCGGGATTTTCGATTTGCTGGAGTGTGGCACCCTGGACAAACTCAAACAGGCGGTATTTTTTTCCTTCGATCTCCGTTAGTCCGTTTCCGGAATTATTGGGTATTGGTAGGGGAAGCAAAAAAGGCAGGGGGTGCGTTTTGGCATGGACACTCAGCAAAGAGAGGTTGTGGTCAATCCGGTCCGGGAAATTAAAAACTGCCTCATTGAACCCCTGCAACACCCATTTATCTGTGCCGTTTTCCACCAACAAAGTCTCGTGGATCAGCCCCTCACCCAAAGGCTTGATATTAAGTGGCTGGTTTTCAAGGATCGGGTAGGATTTGGAAAGTGCAGGAATCAGCTCTGAAATCATCCTGCGAAAATAGGGAAGAAAATAAAATTTGTCTCCTTTTGTTTTTGCCAAAAGCAAAAGGCGGCAGAATGATCGATGACAGCCTTTATTTTTAAAAAAAATTAAAGAAGACTTCATTCGATAGAAAAAAAATTTGTTAATTGTCCGCCAATTTAAACCTGACCCCCTATGAATGTAACTGCCTTGGATTGGGGCATCATTGCAGCCTTCTTTGTGATTTCCCTTGTCATTGGATTGTTTTCAGCAAAATCTGCCGGAACCTCGGCCAAAGAGTTTTTCCTTTCTGGCCGCAACATGCCCTGGTGGCTGCTCGGGGTGTCCATGGTGGCAACCACATTTTCGGCGGACACTCCAAATCTGGTCACCGACATCGTACGGAAAAACGGTGTTGCGGGCAACTGGGCCTGGTGGGCATTCTTGTTGACAGGGATGCTGACCGTGTTTGTGTATGCCAAGCTTTGGAGAAGATCCGAGGCGACGACGGATTTGGAGTTTTACGAAATGCGCTATTCAGGCAAAGGGGCCGCCTTCTTGCGGGCCTTCCGCGCGATCTACCTGGGCGTATTCTTCAATGTGGTCATCATGGCGACCGTATCGCTTGCCGCCATCAAGATCGGCGGGGTGATGCTGGGACTTTCGCCGATTGAAACACTCCTGATTGCTTCCGTCGTCACGGTTATCTATAGCTCTTTGGGTGGTCTGAAAGGGGTCTTGTTGACGGACTTCTTCCAGTTTTTTATCGCAATGATCGGTTCGTTCGGAGCTGCTTATTACATCCTTGATCTTCCCGAAATCGGTTCCCTGAGCCAACTTCTCGCGCATGACGTGGTTTCGACCAAGTTGGATTTCCTGCCGGATTTCAGCGATCCCAATATGTATATCCCGCTTTTCATCATGCCGATTGCCATCCAATGGTGGGCCACTTGGTATCCGGGTGCTGAGCCTGGTGGGGGGGGCTATATCGCCCAGCGGATGCTCTCTGCCAAAGATGAGAAAAATGCCATCGGTGCTACCCTGTTCTTCAATATTGCACACTATGCGCTGAGGCCTTGGCCATGGATCATTGTTGCCTTGGCTTCCTTGGTGATTTATCCCAATGTCTCCGATTTGCAGCTTGCATTTCCACATATTCCGGTGGACAAGATGGGGGATGATTTGGCCTATTCTGCGATGCTTACCTACTTGCCAACCGGTCTTATCGGGCTTGTGCTTGCCTCCCTGATCGCTGCGGTGATGTCCACGCTTTCGACCCACCTCAACTGGGGCTCCAGCTACATTGTCAATGACTTTTACCTCAGATTTGTGAAGCCGGATGCGACAGAAAAACAATTGGTGGCCATCGGAAGAATCTCCACCGTAGGCCTGATGGTATTGTCCGCGGTCTTGGCTTTGGCATTGTCTTCCGCGTTGAATGCCTTCAATATCCTGCTCCAAATCGGGGCTGGAACCGGCCTGATCTTTATCCTTCGTTGGTTTTGGTGGAGGATCAACGCCTACACCGAGATTTCCGCCATGGCGATTTCCTTTGTGGTGGCCATTTTCTTCGAAGTGATCAACCCGAAAGTGGGCTGGATTGTCATTCCTGAACACCAGGCTTATCTCAAATTGATTTACTCTGTCTCCATTACCACGACGGGTTGGATGTTGGTGACCTTCCTGACCAGGCCGGAAAAGGACGAAGTGTTGCTTTCGTTCTACAGAAAGGTCACTCCGGCGGCTTGGGGATGGAAAAAAGTACTGGACAGATATCCTGCGGAAAAGCAGGAACAAGGAACCTTGCCAAAAGAAATCGGACTGATGCTGGTAGGTACGGTGATGGTGTATGCCGCGCTCTTTTCTACGGGATTCTTTATCTACGGCAATGTCGTCGGCGGTACAATTGCAGCGGTGATTGCGCTGGCTGGCGGGGGTGTCATCCTGAAATCCTGGAAAAACCTGCACTAAGCGCCTAAAATGACGGGGGACTGCTGCATCAAAGCGTCTCCGATAGCTGAAAATCCTGCTCCGAATCAAATCGGGGCAGGATTTTTCTTTTTCAGGCTATGGGATCGCCGGAAAGAGATGCGATTCGGGAGCAGTATTCCGAACGCTTTTTTAATCCAAAAACTTCACCGAGTTCATCAGGTGCGTCATGTCGATCTTGATGTATTCGATGACCGGTGCCAGGGAATCGTTTTTCATCGCGGTGTTGAAATACAGCGCGCCCCGGAGAAAGTGATCCGTGGAGTCGGTTACAAAAAACTGGAACTGGGTGGGGACTTCACCCGAAAGCTCCGCGACGACCGCAGTATAGCCGTTGGGCGTGATCAAAACCCCCTCCTCGATCCCGTAGGCCTTGATTTGGTGCTTGGCCGTAAGCTTGAAAGCATCGTTGGAAAGGGTTTCAAAATCGGGATGTCCCGCGCCTATTTTTTTGTACGTCAGGTGGACTTTCGCCCCAAAATCCCGGTAGTTCAGGTTGATCCAGGTCTTTTCCGACAGGTTAAACGAATCGGGCTCAACTCGGCTGAAGGTGGAAAAATCCAACCGGTAGGGATAGTCTCCAGCTAGGCTCTGGTAGGCGTGACTGGGAAGGTCAATTTTGTTGTAGCCGGTCGGTTTGGGGAGCCAGTTGCTTTCGCAGGAAGCCAAACCCAAGACGACAAGCGGCAGAGCCAACAGTTTCTTCATAGTTCAAAATTAGGTTTTCCATTTGAATTGAATCGGGAATAGCGGAACTTTAACAACAAACCAAAATCACTTACCCATGAAACATTTGATCAAACTCGTTTCCGCAATGCTTTTTTCTGCGGCATTAATGCTTTTCGCCAGTATGGCGGAGGCGCAAACCACCAAAGAAGAATTCCTGGCAAAGTGGGAAAACAGCAAAAAATTCACCTTGGATGTATTGGCCAAAATGCCGGATTCTGGGATGGATTACCGAACTGACCCTGGAGCGATGACCTTTAAGGAGCAGATCCACCACATCGGCAGTGCCATCGTGGGGATTTCAAAAGGATTCTTGAAAGGCGGGGAAAATACCCCTGAGCTGGATGTAAAGACTGCCTCCAGAGCAGATTTAGCCAAATTTGTGGCGGATGCCTACGACTACGGCGCAGCCACTGTCAAAGCCCTCAGTGACGCGGATGCAGCGGAAAAGATCGAAGTCTTTGGCAACCAGGTGACCCGGAGACAGGTCGAGGCCTTGTTGATCGACCACAGCACCCACCACAGAGGGTCGGCGATCGCCTATCTTCGTGCCAATGGCGTGGAGCCTCCGGCATTTGTCGG
>CAZGYC010000150.1:0-4076 GCA_964530015.1 uncultured Limnohabitans sp.
CATGCGGTCAAAGAGGTAATAAATCACCGGCACCACGACCAAGGTCAGGAACATCGAAGAAAGCAAACCGCCGATGATCACCCATGCCAGGCTGTTTTTCCACTCTGCTCCGGCACCGGATGCCAGGGCAATCGGAAGCATCCCGATCACCATTGCCAGCGTGGTCATCAAGATCGGCCGGAAACGGATCTTCACCGCCTTCTGCAGTGCAGTCTTGACCTCCACTCCGGCAGCCTTTAGCTGGTTGGTAAAGTCCACCAGCAGGATGGCGTTTTTGGCCACCAGACCCATCAGCATGATCAAGCCCATGATACTGAAGATACTCAGCGTACCCTTGGTCAGTGCCAAAGCCAAAAGCGAACCGATCAGTGCCATCGGCAGGGAAAACATCACCACCAGCGGATACACATACGAATCGTAGAGTGCCACCATGATCAGGTAGATCAGGATGATGGATGCCAGCAAGGCGATTCCCAAGCTGCCAAAGCCTTCGCTCTGGTTTTTCATGTCTCCGTCATAGTTGATCTGAACCTGCGGAGGCAACTGCAACTGGTCGATCTCAGCAGTCAGTTGCGCGCCCACGGTACCCGAAGGAATGCCCGCCACCTGGGAAGAGATCTTCACAGAGCCTACCCGGTCACGTCGTTCCAACTTGGTCGGCCCTTCGGACTGGTTCACTGCCGCAAACTGCTCCAGTTTGATCAGTTGGCCTCTGTTGTTGAGGAAAGTGATGTTTTGCACATCGGCGATGGATTGCCGGTCAAACGCATTCAGGCGAATCTGGATGTCGTATTCGTAATCCCCATCGGTGTATTTGGAGTCCTCGTTTCCGTTGAAGGCTACTTGGAGCGTACCGCCCACTTGATCCATCGAAAGGCCCAGCTCATTCATCTTGTAGCGGTCCACTTCGACCTGGATTTCTGGGTTACCCGCCTCCAGCGAACTTTCGATCTTTCTTGTCCCCCGGAGTCCAGACAGGATGTCCATGATTTTTTCCGCAGTCACCCGCACCGAATCCCGGTCAGGTCCGGACACGATCACCTGAATCGGCGCATCGTTGGCCGTACCCATGATGGAGATCGGCACGGCGGTATATTCCGCTCCGGTGATCTTTTCCTCCAGCTCATTCTCCACATTCCGGGCAAAATCAGGCCCCGAAAGGGTTCGCTGCTCTTTGGGCACCAGCTTTACCGAGATCTCGGAAGTAAATGGAGACGACTGGGACCCGGTAAACTGACCGCTGGCCATCCCTACTGTGGTGAACACCTCGGTGACCTCGGGCAGGGTGCGCAGATACGCTTCTACCTCCTGGGTTTTGTAATTGGTCTGCTCCAGCGTCGCGTCTTTTGGCAGCTCCATCCTCAGGATAAATTCCCCGCGGTCGCCTTCAGAGACGAACTCACTGCCGATCAGACCCATTCCTACCAAGAAAAACGAGGAGATAAACAGGGCCACTGTCAGGATCAAGAGGGCAGCTTTGTGCGCAAATCCCCATCTCAGGATACCCAGTAGCCAATCCACAAAGGCATCGAGCCCGCTTTCAAAACCATACACCAGCTTTCCGAAGAAAGTGTCTTTGCTCAAGTGCTCCAGCTTGGAAAAGCGGGAAGTCAACAAAGGAATCAAGGTAAACGCAACCAGCAAACTGAACAAAGTCGCCATTGCCACGGTGATGCTGAACTGCTTCAAGATCCCCGAAATCAATCCTCCGGTCAAGGCAAGCGGCACGAATACCACGACAATTACCAAGGTAATGGAGATGACCGTTGCGCCGATCTCCCGGATCCCGTCATAGGATGCCTGGGCGATGGTTTTGCCCATTTCCAGGTGTCGGTAGATGTTTTCGATCACCACAATGGCATCATCCACGAGGATCCCCACCACCAGCGACAGCGCCAGCAAGGACATGAGGTTCAGGGTAAAGCCCATCAGGAACATCACCGTAAACGTCGCAATAATGGAAGCCGGGACGGCAATCATCACGATGACCGCATTTCGGATGCTGTGCAGGAAGAGCAGCATGATCAAAGCCACCAGCACGATGGCGATCACCAAATCTTTGATTACATCATTGGCAGCCTCCAGCGTAAATTCTGAGGCGTTTTGGGAAATCTGGAAGGAAAGCCCCTCTGCCGTATAGGTGTCTTCGAGGACCTTGAGCTCATGCTCGATGATTTCGGAGACCTCCACCGCATTGGCATCGGACTGCTTCTGGATGTTCAATCCGATCGCATCGTTGTTGTTCAGTCTGGCAAGGACCGTCTCATCTTTGTAGCTGTCTGTGACCTCCGCCACTTCCTTCAGTTGAATGGGGGATTCATCGGGACGGTAAGCGATCACGAGCTTTTCCAAGTCAGAAACCGACTTGAATTTCCCTGCCAAACGGATCAAGACCTGCCCTTCGCTGTTTTTCAACCGTCCGGTCGGAAAGTCCAGGTTACTCGCATTGATCGTCTGCACGACCATCAGCGGAGAAATACCATAAGCCTCCAGCTTGTTTCGGTCCAGGTTGACCTTGATTTCCCGCTCTGTACCGCCCATCATGTTTACCTGCGCCACGCCGTTGATCTTGGCAAGGGAGGGTTGGATTTTGTTTTTGATCAGATCATAGAAATCCGCCGCATTGAGGTTGGAATAGACCGCCATCTGCATGATCGGCAGGTCGTCCAGGTCAAACTTGCCCAAGCTCGGCGGATCCGCGTCATCCGGCAAGTCGCCCAGGATGGCATTGATCTTTCGCTGGGCATCCTGCATGGAAATGTCCACGTTGGTGCCTGCCTCCAGCTCGATGGTAATGATCGAGATACTTTCCTGGGAGATGGAATTCATCGATTTGATCCCTTCCAGGGAAGCGACCGCATCCTCGATTTTCTTGGTGACGGAAGTTTCCACTTCCGACGGTGCCGCACCCGGATAGATTGTGGAGATGGTCACCACGTTGGTTTCCATCTTTGGCAGCAACTCGTAAGACAACTGGGTATAGGAAAATATCCCCAGCAAGGTCAATACGGTGAAAAGAACGACGACCATGGTCGATCTTTGAATGGATATCTTGGTAATCTTCATGCTTACTGCACTTTTACTTTGGTACCCTGCTTCACATTGATCAGGCCGGAAGCGATCACTTCATCCCCGGCATTCAAGCCGTCCAGGATTTCGACCATCCCGTCATCCAGCGGGTTGATCTTGACTGCCCGATAGACGGCCTGGCCGTTTTCGATGACATAAACCCCCGGATCTTTCAGACTTCCCGCGATGGATTTCCGGTTGATCTTCAGGACTTCTTCATCCTGGGAAAAGTTGAAATGCGCCGTCCCAAACATCCCCGGTTTGATTTGATCCTGGTTTGTTCCGCCCATCAGCAGGACTACTTCATATTTGAATGCGCCGTCTGCTTTGTTGGAGATAAAATCCACTTTTCCTGAAAACTCCTGGCCGGAAATCGCATTGACACCCACAGAAATCTGGTCGCCTTTTTTGACCTTGGAGATCTCCCCCTCGGTGACTTTGACGGAAAGTTTCAGCGGGTTTTTGTTGATGATATCCACCAGGGCCATGCCCGGGCTTACCAAAGTCCCCAGCTCGAAGTAGTCCTCGTTGATGAAGCCCGAGATCGGAGCTTTGACCTGCGTGTCGTCCAGTCTTTTTTGCAAAGCCGAAAACTGCGCATCTGCGATCAGGAAGGCATTCTGGTTTTCTTCCAGTTGCTTTTTGGTGACCGCATCTGTATTCGCCAGATTCTCAAATCGCTTCAGGTCTTTTTCGGCCTGGTCACGGTTGAGTTTGGCGATCGTGTAATCGGACCGGATCAGCCGGTCATCCACCTGGACGATCAGATCCCCCGTCTTCACGTAGTCTCCCTTTCTCTTCAGGATTTTGGTGATGGCTCCGGAAGTCTCGGACATGAGCTTGAGCTCTTGGTAAGGCTCGAATACGCCGTTGGCTTCGAAGTTTCGGTTGATGGTCTGCTTCTCCACCTTTTCCACCGTGACGGAAATAAACCCACTGGACTTCATGGCAAGATTGGCGGCCTGGTCCAGTTCTGTTTTGTTGTTGTAAAGCGTGTAGGCAATGGC
>CAZGYC010000150.1:4176-6436 GCA_964530015.1 uncultured Limnohabitans sp.
TGATCTTGCCGGTAGAATTGAGGATCTCCAGTTGGGCAAGGCGTACTTGGATGATTTGGTTGTTGTAGTTGCTCTGGGCTTGTCTTCCGGTGGCCTCCGCGGCCAAAAGATCGGTCAGGGGACTCAGGGATTCTTTGTAGAGCAGTTGGGTCTCGTTGAGGACATCGTCAGCCAGTGCCAGGTTTTCCTCGAGGGACTTCAGCGTACTCAGGGAATTGTAATAGCTTTTGAGGGCATTTTGGTACTCGAGCTCGGCGGCATCTGTCGCCTGGGACTTATCGAGCTGCAACTGCTGGGCATTGACTTTTGATTGGGCTGCTTTGTATTTGGTTTGCCCCCCGTTGAAGATGGGAATCTCCAGCTTCAGTCCGACCAGAAATCCCTGATACCAATTCTTGCTGGTGCTCAGAAAGTCAAACTCCTGCGAAAAAGCATTTTTGTTGAAATCCGCAAATCCGACCAACTGGGGCATGTGCTCAGACTTGATGTTTTTGTACTCGTATTCGTACAGTTTCTCCTGCACGCCGAGGATCTGGATATCCTTTCTGTCCTGGATATTCAGGTTTGCGACCTGAAAATCCCGCACCATGTGGTTCATGTCCGTCACCTGGAGATCCAGGCTGATCTCGGTGTCCACCGGGATCCCCATGACCAGCTTCAGATAGCCCTCACGCTGGAAGATGGCAATCTCCAGATTTTCCAATTCGGCACGGACCGAGGTCAGGTTTACCTTGACCCGGTTGAGATCCACCTTGCGGGCCAGATCATTGTCATATTGGGCCTGGAGGATTTTCTCCAATCCTTCAAACTGACTGATGGTCGCCAGGAGGTTTTCCTTTTGAAGCTCCAGTTGGATAGATCCGAGGTAGTTCATCGCAATCTCGTGGATCACGTCTTCCTCAGACTGCTGGGCCAGCAGGGCATAAAACTCCTCCCCTGTCTTGGCGGCCTTCAACCCAATCAGGTAAGAGTTGCTGTAGATCAACTGATTGACCTGAACCCCTGCCTTCAAAGATTGGGGCACACCCAGCGAGATTACCTGGATGCCTTCCGGGTCCCCACCGAAGATTCCACCGGGAACAGCCTGGGGATATACATCGATGAAGTTGTTGTAATCCCCATAGGCGGAAATCTGGGGAAGACCTGCCCCCCTAATCTCATTGCGTTGGTACTTAGCCTTGTTTTCATCCAGCAAAGCCTTCTTGTAATTCCTGTTGTTTTCCAGGCCGATTTGGATGGTTTCCCTCAAGGTCAGCGGATCCGGAAACGTCAATTCCGAAGCGGAATTTTGTGCTGACAAGACTCCCGGAATCAAAAGAATGACGGCGTAAATCAGGTATTTTCGAAACATTGTCTTACTTGGTAGTTAATTTTGATAATAATAGTTGGTTCTGTATAAAAAGAACTTGTTGTTCAAATTTTTTTAAGTCTTTTGGCTTCTGAAATTTTTGAAAAGCGTCGGGATTTCATTTTTGAAGAAATCCAGGAAATTTGAAAAATCAACCAGACAGGTCTTAAATTCCGTGCAGGAGGATCCCTCGCGCACTTTGATCACGTCGTCGATAAATTCCTTCATCTTGGTGATTTCCAGCATTTCTTTTTCCAGTTCTTCGCTCCAGTTTTTCATCTGGAGCGTAAAATATCTCTTTCGGTCACCCGGCTTGGTATAGTAGGTAATCCGGTCTTTGGCCTGAAGAAAGGTCAACGCATTGCTCACTGCACTTTTGCTCACTCCGAGCAGCTCCACGACCTCCTCAAAAGTGGCCTCGGCGTTCTCGTGCACCAGCAAAAGCCCGATGATCCGCCCAACCAGGGGCTGCAGTCCTTTGTGCTCATGGAAGACCCCGATTCTTTCGATCAGCTCTTTTTGTTTTTCACTTAGCATGATTTGGATGGGTTTGTCTCAGTTAACGCAGCAAAGATAATTTGGTTCGGTTGGTTCTCAAAAAAAAGAACCAACTTTTTTAAAAAATCTTACGGTCTGTTCAAACCCACCGTGTCAACAGGGCCTTAATCCGTCCTTATTTACCAAAATGCCAAAAAGCCGCGTTTCCCCAGAGGAAATTCCTTCAGGATTCGCTCCTGGAAATCCGGTTTTGGAGATATCTTCGCCGCAAAACCACCAGGGCTGTATGTTTTCATCGACCAAATACCAAAAAATCCCCGGCCTGATCATGGCCATCTCTTCTGCGGTTTTGTGGGGACTTTCGGGCACCTGTGCCCAGTTTCTTTTTGGGCAGAAGGGATTTGACCCCGCAAG
>CAZGYC010000151.1:0-6419 GCA_964530015.1 uncultured Limnohabitans sp.
CATCCGGCGAAGCCACTTCCATGATGTCATGGTTTTCCCACAGCCCGTTGCTGTCCCGGAAGGTTCGGATGCCGCTTTCCGCCGAAACTCCCGCACCCGTAAGAACAACCAGTTTTTGTCTCATCTTCGAAATAGAAATGTTTCTTTGATCCCCCGTCTCTTTGCCCAATGTCCCAAATTGCCTGTCAGGGACATGCGCTGCCTTTGGTATCGGCGACCGTGTGCAAAACCGTGTTGATCCGATGCCCAAGGCCGGTGATTATTGCCTGCAAGCCTTCATTTCGGGTTGAAACCCCACAGGCCCTTTGCCTGTCCAGGTGTCGCACCGGTTGCCCGGCAGGTTCCTGTCGGGGGTCGACCTCCCCAATCCGGTCTCACTGGCGGCTTCCAAATATTGCCGATCCGATCCGCACCATCGTGCTGCCTTCTTCCTGGGCAATCTGGTAATCCCCGCTCATGCCCATGGACAGCTCTTTCAAATCCACGAATTCCGGCAAATTCCGGTTTTTCAATTCCCCAAAAAGGGCGTTCAGACCCCGAAATTCCTTTCGTATCTGATCCCGATTTTCGGTGAATGTGGCCATGCCCATCAGCCCCTGGATCTGCACATGGGTTAAGCTCGCAAATTCGGGCGAGGACAGCATTTCCTCCAGCTCAGTTCGGTCAAATCCAAACTTGCTTTCCTCTTCCGCAATGTGCATTTGGATCAAAACCGGGATCATCCGGTCGGTTTTTTTTCCCTGTTTATTGATTTCCAAGAGCAGTTTAAACGAATCCACTCCGTGGATCAGGTGGACAAAAGGCGCGATGTATTTGATCTTGTTGCTTTGGAGGTGACCGATCATGTGCCAGCGGGTGTCTGCCGGCATTTCGGCTTGCTTGGCCAGGATTTCCTGCACCTTGTTTTCCCCAAAATCCCGGATCCCGGCGGCATAGGCAGCCTGTAGGTTTCCGAGAGGCTTGGTTTTGCTGACGGCAATCAGCTTGCAGGCGGGATTGACAAAGGATTTTTTTACGGCTTCGAGGTTGGCGTTGATGTCCATTGCATAATTTTAGACTTCACTTTTTGCCTTGGGGCATAAACAAAGATAGGCCAATCATCAGCACTTTGCTAAAAAAAGGAATCCTGCTTCGGCACTGGCAATGGTCGGTTTTGGGCTGGGGATAATTTGGGAGACTTGGGCAAAGTGCCTGGAACAGACCGTCCCAACGTGATCTTTTTCGGGCGGCGAGGGAGATATCCCCCGAATCGGTTAATTTTGCGGCATGGAAAATCTAGCCCCTTGCCCCAAGTGCAAATCAGATTACACGTATGAAATGGACAATCAGATGGTCTGCCCGGATTGCGGATACGAATGGGATCCGAATGAAGTGGCAGAAGAAGTGGAAACCGGATTGGTCGTCAAAGACGCCAATGGAACCATCCTCGCCAACGGAGATTCGATCGTGATCGCGAAAGATCTTCCAGTCAAAGGTGCGCCAAAAGCCATCAAGGCCGGCACAAAAGTAAAAAACATCCGGTTGGTGGAGGGCGATCACAACATTGACTGCAAGATCGAAGGCTTTGGATCCATGGCCCTGAAGTCGGAGTTTGTGAGAAAAGCTTAATTCAGTGATCAGTTTTCAGTCGCAGTAGGCAGACGTCTTAAAACGGAAGACAACAAAAATGGATCGGAGACTTGGCAGGTTTTCTAAAACCTGGAAGGTCTCATGGAATGAATTCAGACAAAAAAATCCCCCTGGAGCGAACCAGGGGGATTTTTTCATTTAACGCCTATGAATTAAGCCAAATATTTTGCCACCGGCGTGTAAGGCAGGTGAAAGGCCTGGGCCACTGCCTCGTACACAATCTCTCCGTTGATCACATTGAGACCCGGTACCAGGTCAGCATTTTCCTGCGCTGCTTTTTTCCAGCCCTTGTCCGCCAACTGCATGGCATAGGGCAGGGTTGCATTGGTCAAGGCCAAAGTCGAAGTGTAGGGAACCGCGCCGGGCATGTTTGCCACGCAATAGTGCACCACGTCGTCGATGACATAGGTTGGGTTTTCGTGGGTAGTGGGTCGGCAAGTCTCGATACAGCCTCCCTGGTCTACCGCCACATCCACGAGGACTGTTCCGGGCTTCATGTCCATTAGCATATCACGGGTGATCAGGTGCGGGGCTTTTGCTCCCGGAATCAGCACCGCGCCTACAATAAGGTCCGCGTCCCCGATCAGTTTTCTGACATTGTATTCGTTGGACATGATGGTCTTCACGTTCGCAGGCATGACGTCGGCCAGGTATCTCATCCTCGGAAGGGAGACATCCATGATGGTCACGTCGGCACCCAGTCCGGCAGCCATCCAAGCTGCCTGGGTACCCACGATGCCTCCACCGAGAATCAGCACCTTGGCGGGAAGCACACCGGGTACGCCTCCCAACAGGATTCCACGGCCCTTCAGTGGCTTTTCGAGGTAGTTTGCCCCTTTTTGGATGGCCATTCTTCCCGCCACCTCAGACATGGGAACCAGCAGCGGAAGGCTTCTGTCGGCTTTTTCGACGGTTTCATAGGCCAGGCACACCGCTTTGCTTTCGATCATGGCTTTGGTCAACGGCTCGTAGGAAGCAAAGTGAAAATAGGTGAACAACAACTGGTTTTTCCGGATCAGCTTGTATTCCGATTCGATCGGTTCCTTCACTTTCATGATCATCTCGGCGATCTCATAGGTTGCTTCGATGGTCGGGAGGATTTTTGCGCCCGCTGCTTCGTATTCAGCGTCCGGAAAACCGCTCCCTTCTCCGGCAGTATGCTGGACATACACGCCATGGCCTCTCTTGATCAGCTCTTTGGCACCGGCAGGGGTCAGTGCTACCCGGTTTTCGTTGTTTTTGATTTCCTTTGGGACACCTATTATCATGGCAATACTATTTGGATTTAAATTCTTGCCACAAAGATAACAAGCAATGATTATCCAAAAAGCCCTTTAAAAAATAGTATTCGGTAAACCCCTGGCTGGATGCTGCTTTTCGATAGTTTATTCTATTTTTTATGCTGAAGTTTTAGAAAATTCCAGGATTTAATTTTTGGGAACCCAAGAAACCTGAAATTTCTTTCTGAAAAACACTTGGTTTGTGGATTTCCATTACTTGCTGATTCTCAAGTAAATCGGTTGTTTGATGCCAGATTTCAAAATAATATTTCAAAATAATGAAAATATGGCAATTCATTCGAAATTTTTGATTGTTAAAATGTAAACCCGAAATTTGCATCAAAATCTATTTTGGCTATTTTTGATGGTGCTAAGATCAGAATGTCCAACCCAAAGTAACATTTAGATTCCCAACCGCCCATGGCAATTACCAAATCCTATCCACAGTCTCCGGAAGAACCCCTAGTCAGCAAAGAAGAGATTCTGAAAGACTTCAAAGTGGCGGTGACCAGCCGACACGCTTCCCTGATGGGGAGAAAGGAAGTGTTTATGGGCAAAGCCAAATTTGGGATTTTTGGGGACGGAAAGGAACTGGCGCAGATTGCCATGGCCAAGGCATTTCAGATCGGCGATTTCAGATCCGGATATTACCGGGACCAGACGTTTATGATGGCACTGGGGGAGCTGACGGTGCAGCAGTACTTTGCACAGTTGTATGCCCACGCCGACGTGGATGCCGAGCCTGCCAGTGGGGGCCGGCTGATGAACGGACATTTTGCAACCCGCTCCCTCGAGGAAGACGGCTCCTGGAAAGATCTCACCAAGACCTACAATTCGGCAGCGGACATCTCTCCCACAGCGGCCCAGATGCCCAAACTTCTGGGATTGGCCTACGCCTCCAAGCTTTTTCGCGAAAACAAGGGCCTCAAAGGATTGTCCCGGTTTTCCACCAACGGAAATGAAGTGGCTTGGGGCACGATCGGAAACGCCTCGACATCCGAGGGGATGTTTTTCGAATCCATCAACGCCGCCGGAGTAATGCAGGTCCCGATGGTGGTAGCGGTCTGGGATGATGGATACGGCATTTCGGTTCCCAATGAATTCCATACGACCAAAGGAAGTATTTCCGAAGTGTTGATGGGTTTTCAGCGAACTGAGACCGAAAAGGGAATTGAAATTCTCAGGGTAAAAGGCTGGGATTACGAAGGCTTGGTCCAGGCATTCAGATATGCCGGACAGTTGGCCCGCAGAGCGCATGTGCCAGTCCTGATCCATGTGGAGGATATGACCCAGCCCCAGGGACATTCTACCTCCGGATCACACGAGCGGTATAAGTCGGCGGAACGCCTGCAATGGGAGAAAGACTGGGATTGCGTCAGCAGGTTCAGGGACTATATCATTTCGGCGGGGATTGCCAAAGACGAAGTTTTGGACCAGATCGAAAATGAGGCCAAAGCCGAGGTCAGAAGCCAAAAGGAAGCGGCTTGGAACAGGTTTTCGGGCGAGATAAAGAATGAAATCCAGGAAGTAATCGTGCTGCTGAAATCAGCCGCTGAAAAGAGCACACGGAAAGTCGTCTTGCTCCAACTGGCCGACGATCTTTCGAAGACCATCAATCCCATCCGAAAAGATGCCGTCACTGCGGTCAGAAAGGCCCTGCTTGCGCTGAGGTTTGATGCAGAACCTGTGAAAAGCGGCCTCAGGACCTGGTACGGGGAGCAAGAGGCGAAAAATTTCGACCGATACAACAGCCATTTGTACAGCCATTCGGAATGGGCTGTAGGAAGGGTGAAAGAGATACCCGCCACTTATGATGAGAAGTCCCATTTGGTGGATGGCCGGGAGATCCTCCAGGCATTTTTTGACCATACACTGGAAAAAGACCCGCGCTTCTTTGCCTTTGGCGAGGATGTGGGAAAGATCGGGGATGTCAACCAGGCCTTTGCAGGGCTTCAGGCGAAGTATGGGGAGCAAAGGGTGGCCGATACCGGCATTCGGGAATGCACGATCATCGGGCAGGGCATCGGCACCGCACTCAGAGGCCTGAGACCCGTGGCCGAAATCCAATACCTGGATTATCTGCTCTATGGCTTGCAGATGCTTTCGGATGACTTGGCCTCATTGCTTTACCGAACCAAAGGTGGGCAGAAAGCCCCCTTGATCGTCCGGACGAGAGGCCACAGACTGGAGGGCGTCTGGCATTCGGGCTCTCCGATGGGGATGATTCTTTCCTCCCTGAGAGGGATGATCGTCTGCGTTCCCAGGGATATGACCCAGGCTGCGGGGATGTACAAAACCCTGCTGGAATCCGACGAACCCGCCATCATGGTGGAATGCCTGAACGGATATCGGCTGAAAGAAAGGATGCCCACCAATTTGGGAGAATACACGGTGGCTTTGGGAAAGCCGGAAATCCTGCGGGAAGGCAAGGATCTGACCATCGTCACCTACGGCAGCATGTGCCGAATCGTCATGGAAGCTGCGGAGGAATTGGCTGAATTGGGCATTTCGACAGAGGTGATTGACGTCCAGACGCTATTGCCGTTTGATACCTTTGGGGTTGTTGGCAAGTCGATCCAAAAGACCAATCGGGTGATCTTTGCCGATGAGGACGTGCCGGGCGGAGCTTCCGCCTATATGCTCCAGCAGGTCATCGACGGGCAGGGTGTTTTCAGATACCTGGATTCCGAACCGCAAACCATTGCCGCCAAGGCCCACCGTCCGGCCTATTCCTCAGACGGGGATTATTTTTCCAAGCCAAGCGCAGACGATGTGACCGAAAAGGCCTATCGAATGATGCACGAGGCAAATCCGAAGAAGTTCCCGGCCATCTAAAACAACCAAGCTCTCTTTCGAGGGCTTGGTTGTTTTAGTTTCTGGTGATTTGCCTGAGCGTGACTTCCGGGCTGGAGACTTGGTTGCTTCGATTGAGGGCTCGGTCTTGGATCTCTACGTCGATCCGCAGCGTGTCTGTCCGGAAGATGGACTCCCAGCCTGAGGAAAGCATCCGGTATTTGATGTTGCCCTCCACCGCCTGGCCTTCCTCGGTAGTCAGGATCCTTGGAAACCGTCCATTGAAAGTGGTATAAAACGGAGGATCCTGCCATCTGAATTCGGTAAACTGTCCATTTCTTTTGATATAAAATCGTACGAAAATATTGTAATAATCTTCGTTTTGCTCGACCCAGATGGTGTCCTTTACCACCACATTGTTGATGATCGGATCCACCACCCAGTCAATGGGATTGTAAGACGGCGCTTCGGGTGGGCGGTTGGAGTAGGTGATCAGGTTGCCGGCGGCATCCCTCTTGTAAAAGAGCGGATTAAACGGAGGATTGATGTCCGCGGGAGAGAGGCCCAAGTCCCCCTCCGCATCCTTGAAATCAACGCTTACAATCAAGGAGTCCTGGGCAGGGGTTTGTACGTATTCAATGGTCGAAAACTCGATCTGGGGAACGCTCGGAAAATTGTCGGGAGGACTGATACAGGAAGTCCAGCTCAAAGCGGCCA
>CAZGYC010000152.1:0-6333 GCA_964530015.1 uncultured Limnohabitans sp.
GATTTTCAATGCCTTGCCGCAGTGGCACGAGCGCTTGGGGATAGAGGTTTGATTCTTGGTTTTTTCATTATAGGTGTATCCGCATAGATGCACGTATCGACAATATGCCCTCGACTTAGTTCGACCAGCTCACTAACCATCGCTCGGCCTCCTGAATTACAGGTTCTTAGGGGGAGGGAGAGAATGCGGCGCAGCCGCATTCTCTCCCTCCCCCCAACTTTGAGGAATTTCGGCCCCCGAGCGAAGTCGAGGGGAAGCCATTTCAGGATTTTATTTCGTCACGTGCAACATTGCAAATACTCACATTTCTTTATAGGTATATTGATTACCCAGGCCGGAATAATCCCGCAGCGCAAAAATTCAGCAGGCAAAACCCGGATCATAAGGGTTTTGCCTGCTGAATTTACTTTAGATTCTAAACCCGAGTGAAACCACCAAGCTTCTCCCGTCCGAAGGCCAAATCCCCGGTCCGGGGTACATCTGGGGCCTTTTGGTGAAATAGGAGTTGTCGAACATGTTCTGAAAACTCGCCCGAAAGGTCAGGGAATTGTAGTAGAATATTCCCTGGAGGTCCCAGATGTTGTACGAAGGCACCAAGCCTACCGCACCGGATGCGGGAGGGCTTGTCGTATTCAGCGCATCTGCAAAGGATTCACTGACAAACTGGTGCTGCAAGACCAGTTGGAGCCTCCCATGGGAAGCTGTCAGCCCGTTTCGGCTGATCCACTCCGGGACGGCTTCGACCCGGTTGCCGGTGATGTCCTGATTGCCTTCCGATCCGGCCACCTCCCCGTTGAGGTACCTGGCCCGCATCCAACTGGAAGAGGTGTAGAAAGAAAGCGTAAACCGCTCCTTTTTCAGGAATTCCCAGTCAAACAACAGCTCCACTCCGGTCGTTCCGCTGTCTCCGATATTGCTTTTTTGGATCAGGGAGGTGCCATTTTCCTCTACAAGTAGGCTTCCGATTCGGTTGCCGATGAAGGTGTAAAACAAGGTCGCATTCAGGTGCATGGACTCTTGGAGATTGGTTTCCCAGCCGACTTCCGAATTGTATCCAAAGCTGTGCGTGAGATCCGGGCTGATCTTGGTCAGGGGAGATCCGGGGATGATGTCCTGAAACAGGACGGGCCGGTTTGCCTGGGAGATCCCCCCATAGAAGCGGCCGGCCGGTGAAATCCGATAGTTGGCGTTGATTCCCAGGGCGACAAAGTCATAGTCAATCTCCTGGGGAACCTGGTCCGCTTCGACATAGCTGATCGTTCCGCTCATGGTCGAGCTTCCGTTTTCGATCCTGAGTCCCGGGGAAACAGAAAAACGCTCATTCAGGTGAAACTGGTTTTCCAGCGAAACGGCGATGCTTTGGCTTTTCAGGTTGATGTCCCTCGGAAAATCCCCGATGACGGTCAAGTCGTAGTCTGTGCCCGTCGTCCCTTTTCCCCGCTGCTTTCTGTCAAAGGAATTGTTGAAATACCGGATGGAGAGGGAGAGGTCATTTCGGACGGAACCAAGCGAATAGCCGTGCAGGATTCTTCCTTCGGCCGTGCGGGTGTGGTAGTTGTCAATATCCACATTGCGGGGTGCGTATTCGGAAGTGGCGGAGTTGATGGTGTCCGGCACATTGGCCAGGGCGTCAAAGGTCACCGAGCTTCTTTGCCCGAATATTCCGCTGCCTACGAGGCTGAAGCTGGTGTTTTTACCCAACTTTCCTTCGAGTGTGATGGCCGGTACCCAGATTTCCGGACTGTAGTGATTCCGTGTCCGGGTGGCTTGGGTAGGATCTTCGGCAAACTGTGCGTCGGTCAGCGGGCCGGGAATTTGGTACAGGAAGATGCTTCTGCTCAATTCCGCTTTCGCTTTCAGCCGGTCACTGAACTGATAGGAAATTTCGGCGTGCTGGGCATCGGACTCCGATTCGGCACCGTCACGGTAGCCATCGGAAACTCGCTTTTGATAGTAGGCAAAGTAGCTCCACTTTCCGACCGTGCCGCCCACGGAGGTGTAGTTGGACAAAAGCCCATAGGAACCGACAGAACTGATGTTTTCGAGTCCAAACTTTTTGTGGGCATCGGGCTTTTTGAGGACGTAGTTGAGCATGCCGCCAAACTGCTGCCCATATTGGAGGGCGGCGGTACCCCTGACCAGCTCAATCTGCTCCACAGCCTCCATCGGCATGGAATAGTGGCTGGCCGGATAGCCATAGATGTCGGTGTTGATCATGGTGCCGTTTTGCCGGACGTTAAACTCCCAACTGCGGTGCGCATCCAGGCCTCTTACGGAGAGATTGATTTGGTTTCCGGAACCGTCCATGTCATATACAAAAGCCGAAGGGATTTTGGCAAACATGCTGCGTCCGGTCTTCTCGGCCAGATTGGTAGCCATGCTGGCCAGGGAAATCACCTCGGACTTTCTTCCGCCGATGATCATCAACCCGTGGGTCGATGGAAGTGCCGTGATCGGATTTTGGAGCCGGTAATTCTGGACTTTGACCTCTTCGAGGTTTAAGGTTTTCACAGTGTCTTGCTGTGCCAGAGCTTGACTTGATAGCCAGCAAAAGCATAAAAGCAAGTAAATCAAATACTTGTTTGTCATGTTTGGTAAGAAATAGGTAATGGAAAACCAGGGAAGGTGACTTCCCCGGACAAAAGAGTCAGGACAAACGGATCGCCCTGGGAGGTGTCAAAAAAATATCCTTGATCCCGCTGGGGATATCGAACAAAAAAGGGGTGGAATGGTCGATGGCGATTTTTTGGAGAGGGTCGACAAGCTCCCATCCGGATGGTTGGGGCAGGAAATCTTTGAGGAAGGACTTTAGCAGCAGCTTCTGGAGGGGAGGTCCGTCAAAGCCGCCGGGGTCGGACCCAAGGGAGAATATCCAGAGTTTGACTTGTTCGTCAAGTTTTGTCCGGAGCTCATCCTGCACCACGAGTACTTCCAAATGGTCTTCAAAATAACGCTGCCCGATCACACGGCTCATCTTGCCGTCAATCTCCATTGCAAAATTGGCCGGCTGGAAATCTTCCTGGTTTTGGCCATAGGGCTTGGTAAACGGAACCCTGACCAACCTGCCCGAAAGGGAGGATTCATGGCTTTCCCAGACCTGGTTTTCCCAATGGTGGTGAATTGCCAAGGGCATGAGAAACTGCACCACAAAGTATCCCAAATGGTAGATCCCGAAACAGGAAAGAAGAAGGAATGCCGCTGACTTTCTCATAACCCTAGCTCAGGCAAATATAGAAAACTATGGCTAAGGCGTGCTATTCTTATGGACTGGATGACGGATGCTTCGACCCGCTCAGCACAGGTGCTTCGACACACTTCGATCGGCTCGGTGACCGAGCTTGGCATGTCCTCGGGGATTTGTGGGTAAATCTGTCCAAAATTGTTGGGCTCGATTTACCGCAATTCCGAATTCGTCAGTTTTTCGGTTGGGAAGTTGAAAAGCGGGGACGGGGAGGTTTGAACCCAGTTGAAATGCCGAATCTCCTGATGCCGATCCTTTTGTCCCCTGCGAAATGGTTTTTGCCAAAAAATCAGCCGATCCTATTTTCAGGGAATGGGGGACTTTGGCAAGCCCATTGCCATCCGCCTGTCAGGGTTGCCGAAAAGCAATCCCCGGAGTCTTGATGGATTGGGTAAACGTGGGATTTCAGTATCACGCCGTGGCCGTTGCAAAAAGCATTTTTGTCAATATGAAAAAATCGATAAAAAATAGGGAAAAAAATGAGTACAAAAATTGCTCGTTTTGCTACCTTTGCTTCAATAAACCTTTACAAAATACCCCAAATTTCCATTTTTAGGCCCTTTTTTTAAAAACAATAACCCGTAATCGCGAAGGTTTAGACTTTCAAGAAAGTTCATAAACCTGCTAAGACCAGAGATTTAAACCGAAAGAAATCCGTAAATCAAAGGGCATTGTTTTTTTGCCCTGATTTGCTTTTCGCCTTCCGGATTTTGATCAAAATGGGACTGAAAGGGCGAAGCTGTGCCCGCAGGTGCCGATTGTTGGGTTGCATAAGCGCTATTCATGGTGAAAGTGGATTTTTGTGGTTTGAAATTAACTGGAGCTTCAGCGGGAAGTTCTCGATCCGCGGGGCGGATTCAATTTTGCCAATCAGTAGCAGTCGTTTTTTAAGCTCATGGATACCCACAGGATGAAGACAGTGAACGTGATACTTTCGGGAGGCGTCGGCTCAAGGCTTTGGCCATTGTCGCGAAAGGCCAGACCGAAGCAATACCTGCCCATCTTTGAAGGCCATACGCTTTTCCAAAAAACCGCATGGAGAAACAAGCCGTTTTGCGACAGGGTCATCGTGGTGGGCAATTGCGACAACCAGGAGCTTTCCCGCGCAGATCTGGCAAATGCCGGGATCACCAACTATTCGGAAATCGTCGAGGCATGTCCGAGAAATACCGCCGCAGCCATCGCGTTTGCGGCATTTGCGGCTGATCCTGAAGACATTCTGTTTGTAACCCCCTCGGATCACCTGATACAGGCAGGGGAACCTTACGCTTCCGCCGTTTCAAGGGCGATGCAGCTTGCAGCCGAGGGATTCATCGTGACCTTTGGCTTGAAACCGACCAAGCCCGAGACCGGCTACGGATACATCGAGTCAGAGGGGGAAGAGGTGAAGAGTTTTAGGGAAAAGCCAGACCTGGCAACTGCCCTTGGCTTTTTGGAGCAGGGAAATTTCCATTGGAATTCCGGCATGTTTTGCTTTCAGGCAGGAATTTATCTGAAAGAGCTTCAGGAATTTGAACCTGAGGTTTTCTCGGCCTCGAAGCAAGCCTATGAGCGTTTAGATGAAGGAAAGCTGGACTACACGCTATCCATGCGGATCCCCTCGATATCCGTGGATTATGCCGTGATGGAGCGGACCAGGAAGATAAAAGTCGTGCCTTCGCTGTTCCAGTGGTCGGACATGGGTTCGTTTGAATCCATCTACGAATACCTGGGGGAAACGGGGCACCCCAAGGACGAGTTTGGCAATATGGCCATCGGAACCTCGATCCATACCGAATTTGCCGGACTGACAAACACGATCTTGGTCCAAACCCCCGACGCCATCCTGGTCCTTCGCAAAGAAAATGCCCAGGACGTAAAGAAGGTGTACGAGCGTCTGGAGCGCGAGCGCCCTGAGCTGGTCTAGAAAACCGGCTAGTGTCAACAGTTAAAGCTTGCAAGAATTTTTAACCAATAACCAATAACCAATAACCAATAACTCTCTACTAAATGAAGCGAATTCTTGTCACCGGAGGCGCCGGTTTTCTGGGCTCACATCTCTGTGAGCGGTTGTTGAATGAGGGGAATGAAGTACTCTGCGTGGACAACCTGTTTACCGGCCGAAAATCCAACGTCCATCACCTGATGGACAACAAGAATTTCGAATTTCTGAGACACGACGTCACGTTTCCGCTCTATGCCGAGGTGGATGAGATCTACAATCTGGCCTGTCCTGCAAGTCCGGTCCATTACCAGTTTGACCCTGTGCAGACGACCAAAACTTCGGTGATCGGTGCGATTAACATGCTCGGCCTCGCCAAAAGGCTGAGAATCAAAATCCTCCAAGCGAGTACCTCTGAAGTGTATGGGGATCCGGAAGTCCATCCCCAGCCGGAGTCCTACAAAGGCAGCGTCAGCACGACAGGGATCCGCGCCTGCTACGACGAGGGAAAGCGCTGCGCCGAAACGCTGTTTTTTGACTATCAGAGGCAGCATGGCCTGGCGATCAAGGTGATGCGGATCTTCAACACCTATGGGCCAAGAATGCACCCAAATGACGGGAGAGTAGTGAGTAATTTCATCGTACAAGCGCTCAAGGGGCAGGATATCACCATCTTTGGAGATGGGAAACAAACCCGAAGCTTTTGCTATGTGGACGACAACATCGAGGGGATGTATCGCCTGATGAACTCCAGAGACGGCTTCACCGGCCCGGTCAACATCGGCAATCCGGGAGAATTTACCATGCTGGAACTCGCCCAATTGGTCATCGAAATGACGGGAAGCAAAAGCAAATTGGTCTTTTTGCCTCTTCCCCAGGATGATCCCATGCAGCGGCAACCCATCATCGATCTGGCAAAGAAAGAGCTCGATTGGGAGCCCCAGGTGGATCTCCGTACCGGACTGGGGAAGACGATCGCGTATTTTGACCAACTGTTGACAGTTAATGGTTAATTGTTGAAGGTTAGGTAGCAATGTCTTTAACACTTAACACCATTAACGCTTAACGCTTTTAACGCTGAACGTCATTAACGCTTAACGATTTTAACGCTTAACGTTTAACGCTTAACGTTTTAACCCTTAACCTTTCCATTTTGAACCCAAACCACAAC
>CAZGYC010000153.1:0-6331 GCA_964530015.1 uncultured Limnohabitans sp.
CAGAAACTTTGCCAATGCGAGATAGTCTTTGGCTCCTTAGGTTATCCAGATTCTTTCCTCTTCATTTAGTCTAGTCGAGTAGGTAAGGGGAATTTCACCCCAAACCTCTCTCAGCACCGTGCGTGATAGTCTCTCCGCCGCGGCGGACGCTTCCAAAGTCAGGCTTCCTGTTTTAATTAACAGGATGTTCCTTTGTTTCACACTAATCAATCATCCCCTTTTACAAGTTGTTGTTACCATGCAAACCGACTCTGGTTCCACCCTTCGCTCCTCTCTGCTTTCACAGAATATCGTCACTACTACGATGGAATCCGCCCCCTTTCAGCCTTTCGGTATTCGCCTTGCAGGTTCACTGCTTGTACTTTCCCTTACCACCGCTGAAAGAGTTCCCTTGTTCCGTTGAAAAGCCTGTAACGGGTTCCTGCCTCCTTTACACCGCATACTGTCCGGCCGGTAGCAGCTTACTTCTGCCGGACTTTATTCCTGGGGGCCCATATACCCCCCCAGTTTCAGTATGGGCTATGGATATATCGATGTTTTACTATGGAGGTTCACTTTCGTTCAGCTCCCCGTTACCCACCTGACGGATCGCCTCCGCCTTTTCTTTATCGCTCAATACGAGTACCTTTCGGTGAATCGCACCATAAAGTGGTTTGTGAAGTCTGGCTGACAGCCTACACGATGGGCCTACCATCATCTTTTCAACAGCATGCGAAGGACTTATTCCTCCGCTTCAAGGCACACATAGGATTATCCGCAATTTTGCCAGTAGCCAAATTAACTATTGATGGCACCTCGACTAGGCTCGGTGTCCGATGGGATCTGGTAATTTTAAACTATTGGCAAGAAAGCTGACATTCATTTGGTCTGAAAATAAAAAGGCCTGAAAATCAATTCAGGCCTAGTTTTTCAATCCGCCCCGGCGGACAAGTTTCTGAAATCTTTCAATTTTCCAATCAAATAGTCGCGACCAATTTCACGTCCAGTTTGACTTCGTCGTAGATCAGTTTGTCGGCGAGGTTTTCGAAATAGCTTCCGGATCTGTACTTGATGTCAAATTTGGTCCGGTCAAAGGTGATGGCTCCTGTGGCGGTCAGTTTGTTGCCGGAAACGGAAGCTTTTGCCGGAAATGATACCGACTGGGTGATTCCTTTGATCGTCAGGTCGCCCGAAATGGTGTAGTCGGTTCCGTTGGAGGTTTTTGCCTCTGTGATTTTGAAGGTGGATTTGTTGAATTTTTCCACCGAAAAGAAATCATCCGACTTCAGGTGGTTGGTCAGGTTGCCTTTGGATTTGGGATCGGTGAGGTCTTCGACCGTCAGGTTGGTCATGTCCATTTCAAAGGATCCTCCGGTGATTTTTCCGGCAGCGTAGTCGAGATTTGCATCCGAAATCGGAACATATCCCCAGTGCTCACCGGTGACTTTCGATGCTTTCCAGGTAATGGTACTTTCTGACTTGTTGACGGTGACAGGCGCAAGCGTGTTGTTGGTAGCAAGCAATGTTCCGGCAGCAAGGATTAAAGTGGTAAACAATTTCATGTGTTTAACGGGTTTGGTTTAATTGATTGTTGATTTGAAGTACAGGTCTTAGACTCTTCTTTTGACAGATTGTTTAACGGACATTCCCTATAAGGTTTGTGATAAATGATGAGAGGCTCTTTTTCAGGATGAATGAATGAAAAAGGAAACGGATTGAAAAAGTCTTGCTTTTTCAATCGACCCGCCCCTGCCATGTAGGGGAGAATTCATGTCAAGAAGAGGGTTTCAGCTTTTGAGGATTTGATTTGGAAATGGCAGTTTATTCCATAAGAAAAAGTATTTCAGGGTTCAAACAGATTCCCCCAAAAACTAAAATCCAAACTTAGGATTTAGCCAAAAGCCCATATTCAACCTTGCCGTGTCCATCCGGAGTGGTGTAGAAGGGGCGTTGCTCGATCTCGTAGTTTTTGTCCGGAGCGATTCCCAATGCATGATAGACCGTCTGGTGGATGCTGTCGATCTGGATCGGGTTTTCGATGGTCTTGCAGGGACGCTCGTCGGCGGTCTTGCCAAAAACATGGCCCCGCTTGATCCCCCCGCCAAACATCAGCATGGAGCATCCGTCCGTAAAATGCCGGTGCATCCCGTAGTTTTTTAGGTCCTCGATGATATCGGGGACTTCCACCTGGTCCAGCACTTTCAGATCCGGCCTGCCTTCGGTCAGCATGTCGCGGCTGAATTCACTGGCGACGATGACCAAGGTACGCTCCAGTTTTCCGCTTTGGTCCAGGTCTTTGATCAGTTGGGCAATCGGCGCATCGACCATCTTTTTCATGTCCTTGAGCCGGGTGTGCCCGTTGTCGTGTGTATCCCAGCCAAAAAACGGCTCGTATTCTGTCGTCACCGTAATGTAGCGCGCGCCTTGATCCACAAGCCTTCTGGCCAAAAGACAGCCTATACCAAATCTTCCTCCCGTATCGTATTTTTCATAGCTTTCCTTTGGCTCCTGACTGAGGTCAAAGGCTTTTGCCTCCGGGGAATTGAGCAGCATGTAGGCCTGTTCCATGGATCGTTTCAGCGATTCTTTCTGATAATCCGAGCCAAATTCCCCCAGCGGGCCCGCCGAGATCAGATCCCCGTAGAGCTGGTTTCTGGCCTCAAACCGCTTGGTATCCATCCCCACCGGAGGCCTCACGGCATCCAATCCCGCCGTGGGATCAGGGATCAAAAAGGGCCCGTATTCCGATCCCAGAAATCCCGCACTGTGAAAGGCTTTCAGTTCTTCCCCTTCGCCCACCGTAAACCGCTGCCCGATATTGATAAAGGGCGGGATGACCGGATTCAAGGCTCCTTTTTCCTTGGCAATCCAGCTTCCCAGGTGTGGCACGACTACCGACTGGGGCGGTTCGTAGCAGGTGTGGAAATGGTACTGATGCCGGGTATGCAGGATGTGTCCCAAATCTGCCGCCTGGTAGGACCGGATCAATGTGCCTTTGTCCAGCACCGAAGCGACATTTTCCAACCCTTCGGAAATTTGGATTCCATCGAGCATGGTGGGAATGGACGGAAAAGTACTCAGGACTTCTTTTGATTCCATCCCCTTTCGAAAGGGGGTGTATTTCTTCGGATCAAAAGTCTCGGTATGGGCCATACCACCAGCCATGAAAAGCAATATCACGGAATCCGCCGTGGAGGACAAGGTGGCGGTGCCACAGGAAGAAAGCAGGCCTGCCAAAGGCGCTCCCATGCCCATGGTAGCCATGGCTGCCGCGCTGGTTTTTTTGAGGAAATCCCGTCTGGTCTGGAGGGTTTTCATATTTAGAACATCGTTTACCGTGAGTGAGACACTCACGGCGGCATTTTTTCGTCAGAACCTTCTTTTTGTTTTTCCTGTGAGTGAGAACACTCGCAGGGGGATTAGAGTAGTTTCCTGTGAGTGAGACACTCACAGGGGCGTTGGAATACTCATTATTTAATCAATAAATCATTTGAAACTCAGGCAATAGAAACACCGCCCAGAGAAAATCCTGGACTTCGGTGGCCTCGGGTTTTTCACCAAAAGCTTTTTTGGCAACAGCCAGTTCTTTGTCGCTCGGTTGCCGGAGCAAGACCCGTGTATAGAGCTCCCGGGTAAGCCTGTCGGTGTCCGGATAGTTTTCGACCCAGACCCTTCCTCCTTTTTCGAGGGCTTTGTTGAGCCGTTCTCCGTTGCTCAGCTCCAGGGCCTGCAGCAGACTGGCCTGTGAGTCCCTGCTGGTAGATACGATTTCCCGGTTGGGACGGCCAAGGGCAGTCAGGAAAGAATTGTTTGCCACCAAGGAAGCCCTAGCGTAGGAAATCCCTGTTTTTGTCTCGGGAATCAATTCGTAAGGTTTGAATTTGACCTCCGTAGAATCAAACAAGGGTGCGGAAAGGCCGCTGACCGCGTCCGAAAACTGCTCGGCAGTCAGGCGTCTTCTCACGATTCCCTGAAATCTGAAGTCTTCCGCCATCAGTTTTTCGGGGGAATCTATGGCGATCGACTGGCTTTGGTAGATTTTGGAGGAGGCGATCTGGAAGATCAGTCGCTTGAGGTCGTAGCCATTTTCCACAAAATCCACCGCCAGCCAGTCCAGCAAGTCCTGACTCCAGGGGGCATTGTCCATCTCGTCCACCGGCTCCACGATGCCGCGGCCCATGAGCTGTTTCCAGACTCTGTTCACTACCGTGCGGTACATTCGGCCATTGGCGGGCTGGACGAGTCGGTCGGCAAGTTGGTGGAGTTTTTCGGCTTTGGCAGCCGTGCTATCGATATCGCCGAGTTCTTCCCAGAGGATTTTGGTCTTGGCCATCTTGCCGGTTGGGACCTCACAGCGACTCACTTCCAGGGTAGAGTCCGCAAAAATATTGGCAAAAGCATAGGCCTCCTCCAACTTCCAGTCGCTGATAAAGCTGTCGTGACAGGAGGCGCATTTCAGGTTCAGCCCCAAGATGACCTGTCCCACATTTTGTGCGGCCTGCATCTCGGTGCGTTGGGAGGCGTTTACGGTTCCCCGCCAGCGGATTCCTTCGATGAAGCCTTTGGATTTTTCATTGGGATTGAGGAGTTCCTTGACAAACTGGTCGTAGGGCTTGTTGTCACGGATCGAGGTGTACAGCCAGTCCGTGATGGCGAATCTTCCCTTGGTGATGTAGCCTGTTCCGGTATAGTCATTGCGCAGTGCGTCATTCCAGAAGGTCAGCCAGTGCTGGGCGAAGTCATCTTTGCGGCTCAGCAGGTCTTGAAGCCAGATTTCCCGTTTGTCGGGATTGGAGTCCTTTTCAAAAGCTTCCAATTCCTGCGGGGAAGGCAACAGCCCGATCACGTCCAGATAGATTCTTCTCAGATAGGTGCGGTCATCCACCGTTTTGGCCCAGTCCAGTCGGTTTTGTTGGAAGTACTGGTCCACCCAACGGTCGATCTCATTTTCCAGTCCGGCTTTGGGAGCGGGTAAATCCGGCTTTCGCGGTGCCAACTCAGCCATTCTGTAGATGGATTGTTGGGCGACACCATCCGGCCAGGGAGCTCCTTTTTCGATCCAAAGCGTCAGGAGTTTGATTTCGTCCTTGCTGAGCAATTTGCCTTTGGAGGGCATGACGTCGTCGTGGTTTTTGGAGAGGGAAATCCGCCGGATCATCTCGCTTTCTCCGGGATTTCCGGGGACGAGGATGGAGCCGTTTTCTCCCCCTGCAAACACAAATTCCTTTTCATCGAGCCGCAGTTTTCCCTCGATCTTGGCTCCGGAATGGCACTTGTAGCAGTTGTGCGCCAAGACCGAGCGGACATTGGTGACCAGTTGGATTTCCCGATCCGGGGAAAGCTCAGACGTGAACGCCGCCAGATCAAGGGTCAGGGATTCCGGTGCTTCGGCCGCGTCGTCCCAAGGCAAAACCTCGGTCAGAAAGTCCTCCCCGTGGGTTAGGGAAGCTCCAAAATGCCCCGCCAGCCCTACGCCTATTCCGGACAGGAAGAGGAGACTCCGGTAGTAGGGGACGGTTTTCGATTTTGGTTTTCTTTTTCCCAGGAAAAAAAGCAACGCAAGACCAAGCCCTGCCGAGGCAAAACCAATCCATTTATGGAGATCCAAAATTTGTCCCGAAACCCCTTCATTGCTGGCCAAAAGCCAACCGAAAATTGCCGAAAATACCGCACTGAGTGCGCCAACCAAGGCCAGAATCCGGATTCCCGGACGGAGTGGATGCTTGAATTTTTTCAAAGTGAAAAGCTCCAGTACCCCCGCAACAATCAACAAGCTGATCGGAAAGTGGACTATCATCGGATGCAGCCTTCCCAGCAACTGCCAGAGCCAAAAGCCGGTTTCGGAACCGTTGCCCTGAGCCAAAGCAGGGAACCCCGTCAGGACAAGACAAACAAATGAAAGGAGAATCAGACCAATTCGGAACTTGGAGGCCTTTGGAGGGAATAAGGACATTTTCTGAAATTGTAATTGTTGAAAATATAAGGGTTTTGCCCACATTTTCTGTCCTGATACTACCCATAGTACCGTAATTTGGGCTATCCTTGGCCGGGCCTAAATCGAACACCGTCAACGCTTAAGCCTATTTTCCCAACCCAAGCTATTTTCCAAGTCTTGCGTCTTGCTACTTAAATCTTGGATCTTGATTCACTCCACCACCAGCCAGATGTACCCGTTCGCTGGGATTTCTACAGGAAGTGAAACCTCATAATTCCTGTTCAGAGTGAAGGTTTTTGCACTTCCTTCTTCCAGTCGGATGTTGGCCGTGTCGCTTAGTCCTGTGTAATACATGGGAAGGTTAATCTCCTTTTTGATCACTTCGGAAGTAGGGTTGAAGAGCATGATGAGCGCTTT
>CAZGYC010000154.1:0-1309 GCA_964530015.1 uncultured Limnohabitans sp.
CATTTTGGATTCCGCCGCATCCAGATCATCACTGCTTACACGAAACCATACTCTATCAGGTCTGATATAATTATCATGAACTCCAGAACTAACTTCGCCGGGAACCCACAATCCAACTCTACTACGACGTCTCTCGTTATTCTCTAATGCCCATTCACCTGAATCAAGCTTACTATAAATCTCTGTAAGCTCATGTATCTCTGATACAGAAGGTGCCTTAGTAGATATTTCCCACTCTTCTATTCCACAAGGAGTATGATAAAAACGCTCTAAGTTAGCCAACTCCGCAAATGCTGCTACATGAGCTTGGGCCAAAGTTTTATCTGTGTAGACTGCGACAATTGTATAATCATCATAGCTACCTTCAGATACTATATATAGTGTCATAATACTCCTTTGATACCATATGTAGTGCCCCCTGAGCGATTCGAACGCCCGACCTTTCTATTTCATTTTCTATTATAGTTTCGATTACTATTAGCACCGGGGGAGGGAATCAAACCCCCATTGTCAGTTCACTGCCATATTTAACGACTGGACTTAGAAGGTCCATTGGCTTACCCCGGCTAGAATTATCATGAAGAAATGTTTATATTGTAGCAAAATTACTACCAATCCTAAATTTTGTTCTAGGTCATGTTCTGCGACTTATACTAATAAGATATCACCAAAAAGGAAACGAACTCGATTTTGTAAAGCAGGGTGTGGTTCGCCTATTCTTTCGGGATATACATATTGCAGTATAAGTTGCAGCAATGATTTTCGAAATCAAAAATCCATAGAAGATTGGGAAAGAATCACGCTAGGAGATATGATAGGAATGGGCAGTGCTAATGCAGGCAGTAGATATCCTTACATAAGAAGTCTTGCAAGAAAGAAGTATTTAAACTCAGGAATGCCACAAAAATGTAGGATATGTGGATACGACATTCATATCGAAGTATCACATATCAAAGCCGTAAAAGATTTCGAACTTACAGCTACTGTATCAGAAGTAAATAATATAAACAATCTACAAGCGCTATGTCGTAATTGCCATTGGGAATTCGACCATGGACTAATAAAAGAAACGGAAGACTCTGTCCCCTGAGTTAAGAGGGCTTGATATTAAATATAGCTATTCTATTAATTCATAGCTTTTATCTATGAGGATTGTATACCCCCACATCATATCCCTTTTAAATATATACGCTAAAGATTCACCATCGATGGCGAGGTTTATGTTCACAGTCGGCTTAGTAGTTATTTCCATAACCGTATACTCTAATCCAGGAAACCTTGCATTTCGTATCTTGTCTCCTACTTTGAA
>CAZGYC010000154.1:1409-6321 GCA_964530015.1 uncultured Limnohabitans sp.
TATCTTGTCTCCTACTTTGAATTTGCAGTCATAGTAGGTTTTCACTTAGATACCTCCATTCCATCTACATAATGTGCAAAGTCGAATTCCTTCGTTGAATAAACATAGATGGGAATGTTTCGTTCGCCGCCGAACCTTTCGCTGTATGGTATGACTTCAGCTATAGTCATAACCACGCCTGCCGGATAGGTTATCTCATCTCCTACATCATATCTGGCTTGATGATATGTTCTCATTCTTTAATAATTACGTATGGATTATTATCGACGACATCGACATAGTCATACGCGCCGTCGTCTTCATATTTATATATCAACTTATCCGCACCGTCCCAATACAACTGTGAATATAGTTCTTTAACCATTCCAATATTTGTTATAGTATACGATGTTCCGTTGTAGCGATCGACCATATAAAGTAACGTATCACCTACACTATATTTAGTTATATAATATGTTCTCATGACACTTGTCTATAACAGACACCCAATCACAATGGCCGTCTTCATAGATATAGACCAAATCGTCATGGGGGTTTGAAGCTAACTTCAAATTCCTATATCGTTAAATCTTCAAGAGTATCTGCATGCTTTACCCAATCCCAACTGTCATCGGTATATAGGTATAACAAGGCATCTGAGTCGCTAATACCTATCGTTAGATAGTCTGATGCTTTTACTACCATCTTAACTTTTTTGATAGTTGTATGTAGTATGGAAATATAAGAAACCTCATCTCCTGGTTGATATTTACAGGGATAATAAGTTTTCAAGGGAGTTGTATTCCGGCGCCCAGATTATAACACTTGCCTTCTATGATAGTCGTTCCGCCCGCCTCCAAACAGTTCGACTTATCCTGTTTAGTATCGTATTCAGTCTTAATCAATACAGTAGCCATAAACCCAAACATCAGACCGACTGCTACCATACAAACCCAGAGTCTCTCTATTGCAATACTTAAAAGCAAAAGAAACGTAGCTAAAAAGAATACAACTACCAGTATTGATTCTATCATCCGGCCGACAATCCAATAAACCAACCAATGCCTAAATGTCCTAGTGTTAAATCATAATCTAAACAAGCATTATTGATAAGAGACTGTGCATGGTATTGCGGCCCAGTTGGTAGTTTATAAGACATATTCTCTAATGAGTATTGTTTATCCCTCTGGATACTAACTAAAGATGGCTTATAGATTAAAAAGGTAGTACTGCCAGTGCTTCCCGCTAAATCTTGACAAGTTAGAATCTCTAAATTACCATCTGATTCTACATATATCTTAGCAGCCAACGTTTCATCTTCTGGCTCATACCACTCCCAGTTGATGATGTCCCTACCAAAGAATAAAAAGCTTCTAACGTTATAAGACATTTAAGAACTTCTTCCAGTAATTAGATACCTCTTCGGGTATAGGTTCTAACCAATTCGATGGTACATCTACTTGCACCCCACCACAACCTGGACACACCATCCCGTTTGTAGTAGCAATGAGTTTTTGTTGTTCGCCGGAAGGACAATCAACACCACTTCCGCCTGCACATGTTAAAGGGTGTATAAATCCAGAATTCTGATAAGCATTGATATTATCAACTTGTTGTTGTGTGAATGGCGCAGAAACCCACTTCATAATTCTACCAAATCCAAGTTCTTGTCCATCCACACAATGTTGGTGAAATGAATCTCAGTATAACCCGTAGTAGGAATGGTTTCATATTGATAGGCATTACCTGTTATCCCACGTATTACCCATTTATAAGGAGCATCTAATAGTCCATCAGCGCTACCTACATCTTTTAGTTTAACTATATCCCCCGGCTGAAATCTAGGACAAGGGTAAGTCTTCATTCTTCATCCAAATCGTCATACCACTCCCAAGGTGGTTTCAAATGGAAGATGCGGCAAAACAAAACAATCACACGATGCTCTATAGCAATAAGTATTTTATTTATCAAGCCAGTTTAATATCTTCGGGCTAATTATATATAGGACAGTGAAGATCGCAACGAAACCAAGAATCAATGGAATAGCCCACGGCCAACTCACAATGCATAGTACTATCCCATAGCCAGCCACCACGCACCCAGTCGCTACTAACATCAAACAAAGCACTGCCGTTACCCGTACGTCTGTAGGGTACTTATACATTTATTTTCTCCCCGAGCCAATAACACTCATTATCTACGATAACTTGATTAGACTGATTACAGAAATCTGAATCCGAATTAAATATATCACTCATCAATAGGCCAGATGAGATACTTAAAGCAAAAATACACAGGACAAAGAATGAGGTTATTCCATATTCCTTATCAATAAACCCAATGCTAGCAACGTAAATCAGAATTGCTATAGATACCAAACAACAAACTAAAAGAATAAGTTGAGTTATCATTAAAATTCTCCCAAAGAATATTCGCTGAGTCTAAGTTCTTGTTCAAGAAGTCTTATTTTATTCTCAATCCAGTTAATAACTCCTTCTGTCTGATTTTCCGATACAAGAGCCCGTATATAATCACGCTCTTTCTCAGTCATTTCTTACCTTTATTAATACGGTCATACATTACGATGCTTCCTGCCACAGCTACGTTAAGACAAAAGTCTCCTGGCAGTTGTACAATCTGATGACATTTGTCAAGTACGTTTTGCGGCAAACCAGTGTCTTCTGAGCCAAGAAGATAAACTGCTGTATCGGGATGGTTATAGTATTTGATTGCCCGGGCGGAATCAGACAACTCAACTGCTACGACAGGAGAATTATATGGGGTGTTAGCAAAGAAGCTATCTATACTATCGTACGTATAATGCGGGATGTTTTTATACGCCCAAGAAGTATCTGAAGGCTGCTTTTGAAAACGTTGTCCTATTTGAAAAGTGAAGGCTGCGCCGAAGGAATGTGCAGTTCGCCATAACGTCCCAACGTTTACACTCCTCTTAGGCTGGAATATCCCAATACCAAAGTATCCACCGTTAGACATTCAAACTTCCTCCCCCAATTTCAAGCAACTCTTTTAACACAGTCTTAAAATCAAAATTAGCATAATCAATAGCATAACGTAGGTAGCCATCATTTTTATTCTTGCCAGTTATAACTACTTCTGCTGTTGGAGATTCGGCGAAAGAGCAATAACAGTCTGGGTCAGTTCCGCCGCAACAAACATAACCCTCATTAAAGTTCATCTCTACACGAACTGTGCCTAATGCAACATCGTCTAAAACTATACTATAACTCTTAGTAAGTTTAGATGCTCCCCACCGTTGAAGGGCTTCTTCATAGTTCATTCTACTGTCGGCTCTCTCTCCAGAGATTCTACACAACGTAATAGTTGTTCTTTAATAGCAGTCTTAATCTCTTTATTTCTGAACCAAGGGATATCCGCTGGGATAAGTGAATCTGTATCTTCAGCTTCTTTTAGTTCGGCATTAGCGAGCATTAAGAGTAAACGGGCGAACTCACCACGAACATCTAACAGCCTATAAAGGAATTCGATTAGGTCTTCGGCGCTGAAATCATATTGCGCCAAACCCCACTCTTCCTCCGTAAACTCCCAAGAGTCATGAAAAGCTTGAAATAAAATAGAGCTAATGGGTAAACGAGATTGTCCTATAGTAATAGCTCCGGCGACTCTCCTATCCCAAACAACGAGCTTAGGATATAGGCCTACAGATTCTTCAGCCGGTACTCTCCACACCATAGGACACCTCCTTAGCTTTAGCGTGCAATGTCCAACGTACTTCTGAATCGTGTGCTTCAAGATGCCCGAAGAGTTCAGAGATAGCTTCTTGCAACGCTACCATAGTTTTGCCATGTGGGTCATCTATAATTTGCTTTAAGATTGGTTCAGATAGTAAGTTAATCAAAGTAGTTATCTTACTATCACAGCAATCTGAGTATAAAGAGTAAGTGGATAATTCGCCGGAACCCTCGTTATGATTCGACATTTAAGACCCTTACTTCTTGGGAGCTGCGGCAACCTTAGGCACCCACATGAAAGTCTTCTTAGATGAACCATGTGGCTTATTAGAAGCATCCATCATGAGAACCCAGTCATGTGTTGCGGCGAGTGGGTTCTTGCGTTGCTGTTGAACTTCTTTTGGTGCACCCATATCAATTCTCCAGTTTTTATAGTAGTTTAACCGATGCCGATATAGACACCCTCATCGAGGATATCTTGCAGCCATAAAAGGTTGTTTACGGTCTTGCCTTCAAGATTAATTCCGATAACACAGAACATTTCTCTATCATCTATATCTGAAACAATGGTGTATTCTACATTATTAACAAGCCATACTTGGCCTTTAACTGGAGTAGGAAGTTTTGATTTTGTTTCTTGCGGCGAAGAGATATCTGTATAAACATCATCAGCTAATTTATTTAGCTTATCAGACAACTGATTCACATGTCCATTTACCCTACTTGTAAACTCACGTGTATCAACCGTTTCCCTGCGTATCATGTCGACAGCTTTAGCTAAATCATCTATCTGTGTTTTCAATGAAGCTTTATACTTCGGCACTATTCATCTCCCTATCAAGTATCTTTTTAAGGATTCGGGCGAATTCATTGACTACAAGGTCCTTTACGTAATAATCTTCATAACAGAAGTCATACGATTGACGAAATACTTCTTCGTCGCCCATTCGCACAATGCCAATTTTGAGAGACTGACTATAATCAAAGTCTTCTGCATAGTATACATTTATCCTTACGGAGAGCTCAACTGAAGAAGTCATCGATAGCTTCTTTAAGTTCGCCGCAGTACGTATCAATCGGAATGCTTAACTTCCACATCAGCTTTTCAGCATTTTTATAGTCGCTTGGATTGGGACCACCCATATCAGGGTTGCCCCGGCGAAACATCATCAAATCCTGAGCTATCATATCCAGTACAGAATAACCTTTTATAGCTTCAGACA
>CAZGYC010000155.1:0-6247 GCA_964530015.1 uncultured Limnohabitans sp.
GGATTCACCAAAGCAGCTTTGATCGCCTGCGAGCTGACTGTCAGAAAGGCAATCAGGAGGGCAATCAGGCCTGTGCCGACAAAGACTTTCCAGTCGATCCCTATGCGATAGTCAAAGCCAGCGAGCCATTCGTCCATCGCATACCAGGCAATGGGCACTCCAATCACCATCGCGATCAGCACCAGTTTGGTAAACTCTCCGGAAAGCAACAGCACCAAGCTCCGCACAGAAGCTCCCAGAACTTTCCGCACGGAGATCTCCTTGCTTCGCTGCTCTGCCAAAAATGCCGCCAAGCCAAACAGTCCCAAGCATGAAATCAGGATCGCCAATGCTGAAAATACGCCCGTCAGCGACTTGGTCTGCTGTTGGCTTGCAAACTTTTGGGCATGCATTTCATCTGCAAAGATGTATCCGAAGGGAGATCCGGGATTGAATTTCCCAAACACGGTCTCCAGTTGGGCGAGGGTCTCCGGCAAACCGGTTTCGGAAAGGCGGATATGGATAAAGTTCTGCTGGATCTTTGGTCCAAAGATCAGGATCCCTCCCGGCTTGCCAAAAGGAGAATCGATGACAAAATCCTTCACCACGCCGATTATCCGGTATTCCTTGTCACCGTCCTTGATAACCTCCCCGATCGGATTGTCAAAACCCATAAAGCCCAGCGCTGTCTCATTGATCAGCACCGCCGAACTGTCCGCAGGATTGGTATAGACGTCGATGTCCCGGCCAGCAACCAATTCCAGCCCGGCGGTTTTTACCACGTTGGCATCGGCTCCCATGCGCTGGATTTCAGGCATGAAAGCCTCGTCTTTTCCCTGCCATTCCATCGTGTTGGTGCCGCTGTAGGTTTCTGTGAAAGGAGAAAAGGTACTCGAGATAGACACGACTCCCGGCAGGGCTTCGACCTCTCCACGAAAGGCTAAGTAGTTTGTCTTCAGCGACTCGGTCATCTGGTGATAGATCAGGTTTTCGGTATCCAAACCCATGTCCCTGTTCTGCACAAACTGCATCTGCTCGCGGATGATCCAGGTGCTCGCAATCAGGGCCGCCACGATGGTAAACTGGAAGACCACCAAGGCTTCCCTTGGCTTAAACCAAGTCCTCGGGGTGGTCATACGCGCCTTCAGCGCCAGCGCAGGACGGAACGAGCTCAGCAAGAACGCCGGATAGACACCCGCCAGGATCCCTGTCAGTGCCACATAGCCCAAGGAAAGGGCCCAGAAATACGGTTGGGCAAAAGGCAGGCTCAGTTCCTTGCCGACCAGGTGGTTGAATCCCGGAAAAACCAGCGTGATCACCAACAAAGCCAAGGCATACGCAGCCACAGAGATCAAGACAGACTCCGCAAGAAACTGCCCGATCAGCATCCTGCGATTTGCTCCGGAGACCTTCCGGATGCCCACTTCCTTGGCCCTTTTTTCACTTTGGGCAGTGCTGAGGTTGACAAAATTGACACAGGCAATCAGCAGGATCACGATCCCCACCAAGCCAAACATCCGGATCAGGTCGATCCTTCCACCGACGGATTTTCCGTTTTCAAACTCACTCTTCAGATGCAGGTCCGACATCGGAAACAGGAAGTCGCTCGTGTTTTTGATGTCCGCATTTCGGAGGGAAAAATCCTGGAATTTGTCATTGAAGGTGGCCAAATCGGTGCCCGGAGCGAGCATGGCAATAGTCCGGCAGTTGTTGTTTCCCCAATAGTCATCTACCCAGCCCATCACTTCGAGCTTTTTGTAGGGCAGAAAGGCCGTAAACCGGAAATTGGTGGTGGATGGCATGTCCTCCACAACGGCCTTTACCTCAAAATCCAGTTGGGACTCCACCTTCACCGATTTCCCGAGGGCAGACTCCTCTCCAAACAGCTTTCTGGCCACCGATTCGGTCAGGATGATATTGTCCGGGGATTTCAGGGCTTCCACAGGATCCCCCTCCAAGATCCGGAAACTGAACATCTCAAAAAACCCGGGATCCACGAAGCTCGTCTGCTCATAAAAACTCTTTTCCCCTACCGACAAGACCATCGGATCCCATTCCGTGACATGCGTCACGGCTTCCACTTCCGGGTATTGCTCCTTCAGCGCGGCGGCGTAGGGTGTGGGAGTATAGTCCCAGCTTAGGACATTCCCCTGATTGACATTCGTGCGCCAGACGGCGTAGATTCGGTCTGACTTTTCGTAGCGGCTGTCCACCGAGAATTCGAACTGAATCCAAACCACAATCAGCACCGACGCGGCCATGCCGATTGCCAGCCCGCCGACGTTGATAAAGGCATATCCTTTGTTTCTGAGGATGTTTCTCCAGGCGATTATTAGATAGTTTTTCCACATGGTTTTTCTGATTGAAAGATTGGAAAATTGTAAAATTGGAAGATTAGCAACACGATCCCAACTTCATTATTCGGCATTCGGCGTTCGGTGTTCGATATTGAAAGATTTGGAGATCAGGAAGTTGGAGACTAGAAAAACCGTCTCCTCTTACAATCCTGCTACTTGGTACTTTACTTCTTGGCTCTCGGTTCTTGATTCTTGGTTCTCGCTTCTTGATACTGGCGTCTAGCTACTTGATACTTTATTCTTGGTTCTTGACTCTTGTCTCTTGGTTCTTGATACTTGGAAAATTAGGGTTCCAAGGTGATAAGGTGGTAAAGTTGTAAGGTGCCACCCTGAGCGCTCGCACTGAGTGGAGTCGAAGCAAAGTCGAAGGGTTGTCGTGGTTCTCTTTGTTGTGACAAAACCTAAACATAGCCAATGGGTTTGTTCGTTTTTGATAAGGCAATTGATATTTTTACATTAAAGACTATTACTGGTATGGAACAGAGCGAATTGATCAGACGTGTTACAATAGACCCCAAGATTTTCGGAGGCAAGCCGATTATCCGTGGTAAGCGACTTGCCGTTGAGCATGTTCTTGGGATGTTGGCCGCCGGGGATAGTCCCGACACCATTTTGAAGGGATACGATTGGTTGGAAATGGAGGATATACAGGCCTGTTTGGTGTATGCCCATAAGCTGGTCAGCCACGAACGCATCGAACTTTTGCCTACCGGATAATCCGCATAGTGAATTTTTCCGCACTCCAACACGGACAAGTCAGCATTCAAATTCTTGGAAAATATGTTACAGAGTTGGAACATCATGCCATTATTACGGTAGAGAAAGACCGGGTCCGTATCCGGGTTGCCGGGTATTGATTTTCATTAGGATTCATTTTAGTTGTTCAAATCATTTTTATGTTTGTACTCTTAACCTAGGCTTTCACTTCCAGGGCCTCGTACCCCGATAGCGGGGCATATTTCGTAAATCGTAAATCTCTTGCTTCTTGATTCTCTCCTCTTGATTCTCGGTTCTCGCTTCTTGATACTAGCGTCTAGCTACTTGATACTTACACCTTGGCTCTTGTTTCTTGACTTTTGATTCTTGACTCTTGACTCTCGGTTCTTGCTTATTGATTCTCTCCTCTTGCCTCTCGGTTCTCGCTTCTTGATACTGGCGTCTAGCTACTTGATACTTAGCTCTCGGTTCTTGCCTCTTGCTTCTTATGTCTTGATACCACATACCTCCTACTCGTTCTTCAGCGTCTCCACGGGATTTTTGACCGCAGCTTTGAACGCCTCAACACCGACTGTCAGCATCGCCACTCCGATTCCGAGCAGGCCCGCTGCCGCAAAAAACCACCATTCGATCCTGATCTGATAGGCAAATTCCTTTAACCAAACTGTGCCTCCATAGTAGGAAATCGGAACTGCGATCACCACCGCCACGAGGATCAGTTTCACAAAATCCGTGGAAAGCAAAGCCACAATACTTCCCACCGAGGCTCCCATCACTTTTCTTACCCCGACCTCTTTGGTGCGGGATTCGGCATTGAAGGCAGCCAGGCCAAACAAGCCGATGCAGGAGACGAAGACGGAAAGCATCGCTCCCACGGTGATCATCTGCTTCCACCGGGCTTCCCTTTCGTAGCGCTTCAGGTTGTTCTCCTCCTCAAAACTGTAATCAAAGGGCATAAACGGCACATGCCTGCGGAATACCGATTCGATCTTTTTGACGGTCTCGGCCGTGTTTCCTTCATTCAGTTTGATGAAAAGGGACTGGAGCCCGTACTTGGGATCCTGGGTCAATACCAAGGGGGCGATCTTCTCTTTCAACGAAGCAAAATGGTAGTCTTTTACCACGCAGATCACCTTCATTTTCTTGTTTTTCCATTCAAAGTCCACTTCCTTGCCCACGCCTGCTGTCCAGCCGACTTTCCTCAGAAAAGCCTCATTGACGATAATGGATTCCTCGGGATCGATGGGGAATTCAGAAGAGAAGTTTCTGCCTTCCACCAGTTGGATTTCCAGGGTTTTCAGGAAATCGTCATCGACTCCGATGTACCCGAATTCGATCATTTCATCGTTTGCCTTGGCCACTGTCCCGTTGTAGTTCCCGTTGTACCCGGCTACGGAGGATATCTCTGACATGCTGCCCAGCTCCTGCTTGATGGCTTCCATGCCCGCCCGGTTTCCCCGCATCCCATTCAGTTTCATCACCTGCTTGTCATTGTATCCCAGATCCAGGGTGGTCAGAAAGTTGAACTGGGAGAAAATCAAGATCGTCCCCACGACCAGGCAGATCGAAAGCGTAAACTGAAATACCACCAGGCCCTTGGTCAGGAGATTTTGCCGCACCAGCTTGTCCCGCTTGTAGAGGCTTTTGGTCGGACTGAAGCCCGAAAGCACCAATGCCGGGTAAAATCCCGCCACCAAACCTGTCATCACAAACAGACCCGCAAAAACCAGAACCAGATTTGTATCCAGCAAATAGGCAAGGGATAATTGCTTGTTTGCCAAGACATTGAACGCTGGCAATGCAAGCTGACTGAGAACAAAAGCCGCCATAAAGGCGAAAAAGGCAAGCAGAAACGATTCGGACAAAAACTGCAGGATCAACTGTTTTCGCCGTCCTCCGATCACTTTGCGAATGCCGATTTCCTTGGCCCTGCCCAGAGATCTGGCCACCGCCAGATTCACAAAGTTGATGCAGGCAATGACGAGGATAAACAGCCCGATGCCTCCGAGGATGTAGGAGTACACCGGATTGCTGGTGCGGGTGATGCCGTTTCGGTCGCCGTCCATCCCGTCATCCAGGTGGATATCCATGAAGGGCTGCAGACTGAAATGAACCGCTCCATCAAACCCAGGCAGATTGGCGAGTTCTTTCGCTGCGTTGATCCCAAAAATCCGGTCCATTTTCGGGCCGACCTGAGCCGGATCAGCACCTGGGTGCAAGAAAACAAACGTGTTCATGTAGAAGCCCAGCCATTCGTCATTGGTCCATCCGTTTGCCACCTGCCATTCAAAAGAAACCATGCTGTCAAACTGGATGGTGGAGTTTTGCGGGATGGATTTGACCACGCCGGAAACCGTAAAGGGAACAAACTGGTCCTTGACCTTGAGTTCGACGACTTTGCCGACGGCATCGGTGGTGCCGAAATAGTTTTCGGCCATCTCCTCGGTCAGCACGATCGAACCGATGTCCGAAAGGACCGTATTGGGATCGCCGTGAAGCAAGGGAAGCGAAAAAACCCCAAAAAACACGGGATCGGCAAACAGCACGTTCGCACTTAGGATATCCTCCCCTTTCTTGACTACAAAGGGCTGGTTTTGGGTGCGGATGATGTCCCGGATCTCGGGGATTCCCGCCTTGAAGGACGGCCCGTGGATGGAGTTGGTACTCGCCATGGCCATTTCACCCTCCGGCGAGCTCATCGCCACCTTGATCCGGTACAGGTCTTTGCCGTTTTCCTGAAAACGGTCAAAGGTCGTCTCGTCCTTCACATACAGCAGGATCAGAATGCAGCAGCTCAGCCCCAGGGCCAATCCCCCGGTATTGATAAGGGAAAAGGTTTTGCTCCGCAGAAGCGTTCTCCAGGCGATTTTAAGGTAGTTTTTCCACATGGTTTTGGTGATTGGAAGATTGAAATATTTGAAAATTCGAAGATTGACCCAGTATCCCAACTTCATCATTCGACATTCATCATTCGGTGTTCTTTATTTAATTGAAAGATTTGGAAGTCAGGAAGTTGTGGATTACAAAAACCGCCTCCTCTTACAGTCCTGCTACTTGGCACTTTACTTCTTGGCTCTCGGTTCTTGCCTCTTGGTTCTAGCGTCTAGCTACTTGTGTCTTGATACTTGATACTTAATAGTTGATACTTGATAGTTGATACTTCAAAATCACTCGCTCCTCAGACTGTCCATCCC
>CAZGYC010000156.1:0-6244 GCA_964530015.1 uncultured Limnohabitans sp.
AAAAACCCGGATTTTAGCCGTTTCCTGAAACCGGGCTTTTCGGAGCGGACTCAACTTTGATATTTTCAAAAACCCGATTTCTTTCTCTGCTTTTCAGCCACCGTATCATCCTCAGCAGTATCTGGAGACCTATTTCAACTATGAGTATCCCAAAGCCGAAGACATTACCCCAGCCCAAAAAGAGTACATCGCAGGGTATGTGGATCAGTTTGAGAATGCCCTGATTGCAGATGATTTCAGTTTATCCACAAGGACTTATCCTAACTATATCCAATTAGAATCTTTCGTGGATTATTTCCTCATCACTGAATTATGCAGGAATGTGGATGCTTATCGCATAAGTACTTTTTTGCAAAAGGACCGTGACGGAAAGCTCGCCATGGGTCTCATTTGGGATATGAACATTGGGTTTGATGAAGGAGAAAGAATCCCCAGAAATGATTGGGTGGCCAATTACAATGATTACGTGCCCAATGATCCTTGGATGGTGCCGTTTTGGTGGGATAGGTTATTGGAAGATCCCGTTTTCAAGCAAGCCGTCAAAGTTCGTTGGCAGGCTTTGCGAAGTGGGGAACTCGGCTCATCTTCCCTCCAAAAAGTAGTGGATGATGCAGTTGCCTACCTGCAGCAAAACGGAGCTGTCCAGCGCAATTACGCCAAGTGGGATCAGGGGATCGGAGTCAATTATGATCAGTCTATCCAGAATCTAAAGACTTTCCTTACCGACCGGGCCAACTGGATGGATGGACAGATTGGGGCCTGGTGATCGGGGCTAAATGTCAATAGCCTTACCACCTTCGATTCATTGGGAATTGCCTTTTCTAATGGTGGAATCACAGAATTTTGGCAATGGCTTTTTCAAAAGATTTGGAGAACAAGAGATCTCCAAATCTTTGTTTTTTTGAGTCATCTGAACTTAACCCGGTCACTGAACCTGTTGGGCTAAGTCGGTATATCGGTCTTATGGCACCATTTCGATTAGATGTCCGTCCGCCTGCAGGATGGTTTTTTTCAGGTTAAATTTTTGGCCCAAAATATTTTCAAAAAAATCTTTAAAACTTTTGGCAGCGAGGACATCCAATAGTAAATTTGTTTAATTTATAATTAATCTAAATAAGAATAGAAATTTTATAAACACTGCTCAAGAATTTAAGTCCTGGGAGATTTGCGGAACTTGGAAACTAAACCTTCAACGCTTCAAATCCCAGGCACCAATTTGCCGTCAACCTTAAAATCCACGTGCCCATGTCATCCTGCCAAGCCGAAATCATCTACCAAAACGGAGAGTTTATTTTTACCAGATGTCAAGACTGCGGACGTATGGGACTGATGTACAAGCAGGCGATGATCGCTTTTGACGAACTGAATTTTGACGCGTTTCGGAGGTATATGCTCCGCATGGATTTCGAGCAGGAGAAATACCCGTTTTTTGATGGACTGGATCGCGTCGTCATCGAGACCTATCACCCGGATGTCCAGTTTACCTTGCTTGAGGAGGAGTTTTACCGGCTACAGGCCTTCGTGATCGAGGCCAATATCAATCTCCAGTTGATCGACACGATCCGGAGGATGTGAGGGAGGGGAAGGGAGAAGCAAGATTCAAGAAGTAAGATAATAGACGGGAGACGCTTTGATGTTGGGTTTAGGATGCCCAATGATTTCGGATTTCGGACATCGGATTTGGGATGGATATCCGATGTTTTTCGGACACAGACCTTGGTTGGAGACCAAGCGCTGAAGGCGCGACCTATAAAAGCCCAGTGGAACCCTAAGGCTGGGAAAAGAACCATCACCCCGCCTTTTGGCCGCAAAGAGATCAATGGAGAAATAGCCGGTTCGCCAAAAGGAGGGAGTTTCAATGGGGGATGTTCAAATAATTGATTGGAGTCCAAATCCGATGAAATGCGAGCAGTCAAGAAGAACTGTCAGGTTTTTAATTTCGGAGCTCGGATTTCGGATGTGACAACTCCCCCATCCCAAACAAGATCCCATCGGACACCGAGCGACGGTTGGTGAGCCTGGTCACAGAGCACTTGTACTGAGCGTGTCGAAGTATGTCGAAGTGTGTCGAACCAAGTCGAGGTGCCATCAAGAGTTAATTTGGCCATTGGCAAAGTAGCGGATATCCCTATGTGTGCCTTGAAGCGGAGGAATAAGTCCTTCGCATGCTGTTGAAAAGATGATGGTAGGCCCATCGTGTAGGCTGTCAGCCAGACTTCACAAACCACTTTATGGTGCGATTCACCGAAAGGTACTCGTATTGAGCGATAAAGAAAAGGTCCAGTACTAAGGGGATCAGACTTTTGATTTTAGACTTCAGACTTCTTCGGTCACCCGGCATCCGACACGCCCCTTTTATCCCGTTTGTGAAATGCTGGTTCATGGATGTTTTTTGCCCTCTTTTTCCTATTTTGAAGGCTTCTAAACCTAAGACCTCCATGAAAAAAAGATTCATAAGCGGACTGGCTTTCCTTTTTGTCGCCTGCCAGTTTTCGTTTTCCCAGACCATCACCGATCCAGGAAAGACTCCGGTACAGGGAATCTCCCAGGAACGGGTCGCAAAACTGGACGCAATGCTCAATGAGGCCATGCAAAATGAACAGGTGCCCGGCATGGTCGCCATGGTGGTGAAGGACGGCAAAGTCGTCTACCACTCCGCCAAAGGATTGGCAGATGTGGAGTCCGGCAAGGCGATGGAACGAAACTCGATCTTCCGCATTGCTTCCCAGACCAAAGCCATCACTTCGACAGCGGTGATGATCCTTTGGGAAGAGGGAAAATTCCGGTTGGACGACCCGATCTCCAAGTACATCCCGGAATTCGGAAATCCCCAGGTATTGAGTGGTTTTCGCTATGCGGACACGACCTATAGTACCAAGCCGAGCACGAAAGAAATCACCATCCGGCATCTGCTGACCCATACCTCGGGCCTGGGCTATGGCGTGATCGACGGGGACGAGCGCATGAAGATGATCTACCACAAAGCCGGAGTGGTGGACCTTTTTACCACTGAAAATGTGACGATCGGAGAGAGCGTCAAGCGTCTGGCCACGCTTCCGCTGCACCATGAGCCCGGTGCGAAATTCACCTACAGCGAAGGTCTGGATGTGCTGGGTTACCTTGTGGAGATTGTCAGTGGCAAGCCCTTTGATGTATTTCTGAAGGAAAGAATCTTTGACCCGCTCGGGATGAGCGACACCAGATTCTATCTGAGCGACGCCCAGGCACCACGACTGGTCACTGTCCATACCCACCAGGAAGGAAAATGGACTCCCTATCCCGTAACTTTCTACGATCCGGCCTATCCCAAGACAGGCGCAAAGGCATTCTTCTCGGGAGGGGCGGGTCTTTCCAGCACGACGGAAGACTACGCCAAATTCCTGCAGATGTACCTCAACGGAGGCGTGTACAACGGAAAGCGGATTTTGAGTCCAACCACCATCGAGACGATCATGCAAAATCAGGTGGGAGACCTTTGGAGCAGTGACCGGCACTATGGGCTGGCCTTTGGGGTGGTCACGGACAAAGGGCCTGCTGTTGGAGGCATGGGAAGCAAAGGCACCTTTGACTGGGGAGGCTATTTCAATACCCAGTATTTCGCAGATCCGGAGACCAAGGTGATCGGCCTGCTGTTCAAGCAGACCTCCGGTGCCGGCAATGGGGACGAAACGGGCTGGAAATTTCGGCAGATGGTGTTTTCGCTGGTGGAATAGGATTGAAAAACCGACTTTCTAACCATCAAGCGCCTGCGCGGGTTGAATTTTGGCCACAGATGCACAGATTGGTTCGCTGTGCATCCGCGGCGCGGCTAATTTGAATCCAACAAAAGCGCTGTGAAATCTGGGTAGGCAGCTTCACAGCCCATTTCGATCAGTTCCTTTTGGCTATGGGAGGTGGCGATGCCGATGACCCTCAAGCCAGCGGCCAGGGCTGATCGGATTCCCCCGCCCGAGTCTTCAAACACCAGGCATTCGCTTTTTTTCAGGCCTGTTTTTTCCAGGGACTTTAGGAAGATCTCCGGATCCGGTTTGCCCTTCAGCACCTCATGCCCGCCGGTGACTGAGCGGAAAAAGCCGCGAATCCCCAGTCCGTCCAGCGTGAAGTCGATGTTGTTTTGGTCTCCCATCGTGGCCAGATGGGCGGAGATGTCCAGGGCTTCCAATTGCCTGAGAAACGGAGTCAGTCCTGCTACTTCCTTCAGATGTGGCCGGTAGATCTTGCGGTAGGTGATTTCTTTTTCCTCGCCCAATTCGGTTCTCTTTTCGTGGGTTACATGCGGAAAAAACCTCGCGACCATCTCGTGGATGGTTCCGTGGTTTTGGGCATGAAAGTCCTCCGGCCGGAGATGGATGCCGTGGCTTCCCAAAAAACGCAGCCAAGCTTCCCGATGAAACGGGATGCTGTCTGCCAAAGTCCCGTCCATGTCAAAGAGGACTGCACGGATGTCTTTCGAAATTTCCATAGTCTGGGTTTTGGCTTTTTCTGCAAAGCTATGGGATGGCCAGAAAATACAAAACTTGGCGGATTTTGGGATTGGGTTCACTCCCGGCGATACGGGTGAAATCCGGGAATGTAATGGAATAAGTGCATGAAATTCAGTAGATTTTGGATGTTTAAACCCGGATCCAGTGAAAAAACGTGATTTTCTGAAGAAGACCCTGGCCAGCTTTGGGTCCATCGTGGCACTGCCGGTTTTGGCGGGTGACGCAGCCACAGACAAAACAGGCGAAAAGTCCCCGGCCTGTGAGGTGACGCCGAGGGAAACCCGGGGGCCGTTTCCGATCAAGTCCCCGGCCTCCCTGATGCGGGCGAATATCGTGGCCGACAGACAGGGCATCGCGCTGCTGATCAACCTCAAAATCCGGGACAAAAGTGAAAATTGCTCCCCGCTTCCGGGGGTGCAGGTCGATATCTGGCACTGTGACGCCGAGGGACACTACTCCGAATACGGAGGTGTTCGGCTTCAGGAAAAAGACTACACCCGGGTTTCTTTCCTAAGGGGCCGGCAGACCTCGGATGAAAACGGAGAGGTCTCCTTTATCAGCATTTTTCCCGGATGGTATCCCGGCCGGGCTCCCCATCTCCATGTGGACATCCTGAGAAGCGACAAAATTCTTCTCAGTACCCAGATCGCCTTTCCGGAGGAGCGCACGGCGGAAGTGTATGCCAGCCGCGGGTATCATGGCAAAGAAGACACCCCAAATTCGGAGGATGGAGTTTTTCGAAACAGTCTCGCCGGGAATATGGCGGATGCCGTCACCGGCAATCCGGAAGACGGCTACACGCTCAGCAAAGTGATCACAGTCGATTGATGCAGGAACGGGCTTTCGGAGGCCATATCCCTCCTGGGATTTAAAAACAACCTTTGAAAAACAGCACTATTCCCTAATTTTAGTCCCATGAAAAATTGGATCGTATCGGTTCTTTTGCTTGCGATGCTTGGTTGTGGAGATCCATCTGAGGAACCTCGGCTGGCTGACTTGGAGGGGATTTGGGTGGACAGCCTTACCGCCACGGATACACTGGAGTTTTTGGTGTTCGATGACGGCGGTTCCTTGATGCTCTTGAACCGGGGCAAAGAAATCCGGGACGGATACAATTTGCCCAAAATCGGATCTGGATCCTATTCCTTTGAGTTGCAAAATAACAGCATCAAGCTGCAATACTCCCTGTCCAGCAATTGGAACCCTACAGACTATTATTTTCGATACAACCCACTCCAACTGAAAATCGGACGGTTCTTTGAATCCGACAATTCCGCAGCGATCCTTACTTTTAGAAAAGTGAAGTAATCCGAGGCAATTGCCTGATTTCGAGGTTTGGATTGGCCGTGGCGGAGATGACGGACAAAAGTCCCGGGCTGGAGGTTACCAGATTACATTAAAAACCTTTCCCAAACATCGTATTTGAATTGCCTTCTGTTCAATTATCACTTGTGCTTCATCCGAACTCACATTAATAAGATTTTAATACATAGAATTGAGCAGTGGGAAACCATCAAAGGGGATATTTGAATAAGGATTGAAAATTTGCCATTAACTATTACTGTTTAAAAGGTAGTTTGTCAATCGCAGTTCCGACTAAACGACCTTGTGTCACACCGGCTTCACCCGCAAACCTAAAAATGGTTCCGCCACTAACCCTTGCTTGTACAATGTTTTCAAGCATTTCATTGAAAGAGGAATAGGACCATTCTCCATGTGTTGATTTATGTATATCGTCAACAAAGGCATAGTTTTTCCCA
>CAZGYC010000157.1:0-6189 GCA_964530015.1 uncultured Limnohabitans sp.
ACCACGCCTACTTGATTTCAACTTTTCGCCCAGTGGCCGCCGCTTCATAAATCGCATCGATGATCACCAGATCCTTCAGTCCCTCCTCTCCGTCCACCGGGATGAAGGGCTTTTTCCCATCCAGGATGATTGCCGCCATCTCGTCCATCTGGGTGGTCTGATGCGTGACATGCTCCCGCTCGATCGGGCCTTTGTTGGTCCAGGCTTTGATCGGTCCATAGCCCGTAGAAGGCTGCATCTCCGCAAAACCCTTGGTCCCGTTTAGGAAAAACTTGTCCAGGTTGCTCAGACTGTAGGTCGAGAGACAGGAAGCCACCGCCCCGGAGGGAAAGCCCATCTGAAAAGTGATCGTCTCATCCACACCCTCTCTGAATTTGACCGGGTCATTCTTCACCTCCTGGGCGGTGATCCAGGTCGGTTCTTCGCCCAGCATATACCTCGTCCCATTGATGGAATAAACGCCGATATCCATCATCGCTCCTCCGCCAGCCAGCTCGCGACTGAGTCTCCACTGGGTCGGATCCCCGATGACAAACCCGCTCAGTCCCTGAAAAAACAGCGTTTTCCCAAATTCCCCGGCTCTCTGCTGCCGGACCACCTCCAGGGTCTTGGCCTCAAAGTGCATCCGGTAGCCGACCAGGAGGTGAACCCCCGCTTTCTTGCATGCCGCGACCATCTCCCTGCCTTCCGCCGCATTGAGTGCCATGGGCTTTTCGCTGATCACGTGCTTTCCGGCTTCGGCCACACGGATTCCGTAGGGCTTGTGAAGGGCATTCGGCGTGGTCATGTAAACCACATCGATGTCCGGATTGTCCTTGATCTGGTCAAAGTTTTCGTAGTTGTAGCAGTTTTTGTCCGGGATCCCGTAGTTCTGCTTCCAGTCCTCCACTTTGGAAGGCGTGCCGCTGACCACGCCCACCAATTTTGCCCTTTTACAGTCTTTCATGGCCTTGGCCACCCGGTCACCGTAGCTTCCAAGTCCCATGATGGCGACCCGAAGCACTTGGTCTTCTTTTTCTGTATGCATCGCTGAAAGTGTGTTTACATAAGGCAGGCTTAAGGCCAAAGTCGAAACTCCGGCTTTTTTGAGAAAAACTCTTCGGTTATCCATCGATCTGGAGGTTAAAAGATTAGACTTCCTGAATATATAAAATCCCGAAGGAAATCGCCAAAAGGACAGAATGGCGGCAGGGGAATCGCTTTGGGGTCCGTTCACCAAAGTGACACGATGAAGGGCAATTCAGGCCTGCCCATCCACCGCAAAAAAATTCAACCACAGGGACTAATCTGTGTTTGCGAGCCGGAGATCAGGCGACTCCGCTGTTTCAAGACTGCAAACTCCTTTTCCGTGTTTGCAAATGGGAAATACAAAGGAACAACGGGCACCGAGGAAATTGGCTTTTGGAAGAGCCCGCCTTTGGTTTCTGTGTGTCTTTGCCGCTAAAATTCCTTTGCGCTTCTTGGCGGCCCTTGCGGTGCGCTGTTTTCCGAAAAAACGAAGCTTGGAACTATGGGATACGCCCTGATATTCGGGGTACGTTTTCGGTTTCCCGTCTTCCAACAAAACCAGTTCATCCCCCCTTGGTGCTTGCCTGTCCGGCAGGTAGGCCTGGCTTGCCGATAGGCTGGAAGCCCAGGTTCATGGGCGTTTTTTGAAAGGATATTTAGACCATCCATCCCCTAAAATGCCCATTCCAATTTTTCAATCCATCCAGATTAAACCGTCGGTTTAATCTCTCGGTCAAAGGTGTGAACTTTGAGTCATATGAAAATAATCCGCCTTTTTATCGTTCTGTTTTTTAGCCTGCTGTTTGGAATCACTGCATACGGCCAGCGACCCGCCGACCAAAACCGCCCGGAGCGGAAATTTACCGGAAAAGTGACCGATGGGGTATCCAAACTGCCGATGATCGGAGCCAATGTCCTGATCAAGACGGTGAATGACTCCCTGCTTCGCGGCACCGTGACCGGTGTAAACGGGGAATTTGAAATCGCCCGGCCTTCGATCCCGGAGGTAAAGCTGGAGATTTCATTTCTTGGCTACAAGACCATCACCAAGCTCCACAGTTTCAGGGAGCCTGTGGAGCTGGGCGAGCTTTTGCTTCTGGAAGACGCTCAGGTACTTGGGGAAGTGGTCATCGAAGGCCAATCCCCGGTGGGAGAGCAGCGGGGGGACACGACCTCATACAACGCAAGCGCCTTCAAAACCCAGCAAAATGCACAGGCCGAAGACCTGATACGGAAGATGCCGGGGATTACCATGCAAGGCGGACAGATCCAGGCCCAGGGTGAGCAAGTGCAGAAGATCCTGGTGGATGGCCGGGAATTTTTCGGCAGCGACCCCAATATCGCCCTGAGAAACCTGCCTGCCGATGCGATCGACCGGGTGGAAGTGTTGGACCAGCGCTCGGACCAAAGCCGCCTGACTGGCTTTGACGACGGCAACTATACCAAAACCATCAACATCATCCTGCGGGAAGACCGCAAAAACGGCTCCTTTGGAAGGGCGTACGGAGGCTATGGCACGGACGAGCGCTATTCTGCCGGCGGAAGCCTGAACATGTTCAAAGGCGATCAGCGGTTTTCGGTTTTGGGACTTTTCAACAACATCAACCAACAAAACTTCTCCAACCAAGACTTGGCCGGCGTATCTGCCAATTCATCCGGGGGCGGCCCCAGAGGGCCTGGCGGCGGAGGCGGTGGCGGTCGCTGGGGTGGCGGTGGCAACAACAATTTCTACGTCGGCAACTCGGGCGGGATTGTCACCACCAATGCGCTGGGATTGAACTACTCCGACAAGTGGGGAAAGAAAGTCAATTTCACGGGCAGCTATTTCTTCAACAATACCACCAACAGCCTCCAGCAGATCACCAACAGGGAAACGGTGGTCAACGAAGACCTGAGGCAATACTACCAGGAAAACCTGATCAATACGGTGGACAATTACAACCACCGCGCAAACGCCCGGATCGAGGCGGATCTGAATGACAAGAATTCCATCATCCTGACGCCAAACCTCTCTTTTCAGACCAACAAGACATTCAGTGACCGGGATGCATTGACCTTGGCAAGCACGGGAGACTCCCTTTCGGCCCTGAGATCCATCACGGAGGCCGAAACCCAGGCATTCAACATCTCCAACAACCTGACCTACCGGTATAAATTTGAGAAAAAAGGCAGGACCCTTTCTGCCGACATCTTCACCGCATGGAACAACCGGGACCAAAACTCGGACCTCCTGGCGGCAAGCAGGGACTTCAACCGAAACGTGCTTGACACCACCCTGCAGGAGACGGATGCATGGAATGACGGGTTCAACTACCGGATAAATGCCACTTTGACGGAGCCTTTGGGGAAAAACTCCATCGGCACCTTGGGTTACCAAATCGGGAACAACAAAACCGTCGCCGACCAAAAGACCCGTATCCTGGACGACGAGCGAAGACCTGTGTTGGACACCGCCCTGTCCAATGAATTTGACAACAAATTCATTACCCAGCGACTGCGGTCGGGCTATGCGTACAACAAGGAGGGATACAGCATCAACCTAAACCTCGACTACCAGTTTGCGACGCTGGACAATGAATCCTTCTTCCCCACGGAAGGAGTGTTCAAAAGAGACTTCAGCAACCTCCTGCCGAGCGCAAACGTCAACTTCCGCAACCGCGAAACCGGCTTCAGTTGGAGATTCCGCTACAGGACCGACACGGATGAGCCCAGCGTATCCCAGCTCCAGAATGTGGTCAACAACCAAAACCCACTGAATATGAGCGTGGGCAACCCAAACCTAGGGCAAAGCTTCAACCACAACATCTTTGCAAACATCAGCAAGGTAAACCTGGAGAAATCACGCACGCTGTTCCTGTTTCTGAACTACTCGGCAACCAACAACTACATCGGAAACAACACCTTCATCACCGCCAAGGATACGCTGATCAACGGGGAGATTCTCCTTCGTTCTGGCGGTCAGATCTCCCAGCCGACCAATCTGGATGGAAACTGGAGATCCAGCTTTTTCCTAACCTATGGCGCTCCGATCAAAAAGATCAAGACCCAGTTCAACACCAACACCCGCATCAGCTTTAACCGTACCCCGGGGATGATCAATGGGGAAAAAAACCTGAACGACAATCTGGCACTTGGCCAGGGACTGACCTTCAGCTCCAACATCAGCAAGAACGTGGATTTCTCAATCCAGACCACCGGCACGTACAACATCGTCAATTCCAGTCTCCAGCAAAATCTGGACAACAACTACTACCAACAGGAATCCAACATCCGGCTCTATCTGTCCTCCCAAAACGGGAAAGTATTTGTGGGAAACAATGTAGGCCACACGCTCTACAGTGGACTCTCTGAAGGATTTGACCAAAACTTTTGGCTTTGGAACATCGAAGGGGGCTACCGCTTTGCCAAAAACAACAAAGCGGAATTGAAGGTCGTCATCTTTGACTTGCTGAACCAGAACAACAGCATCAGCCGAACCGTCTCCGACGTGGCGGTGACCGACGTGTTCACCAACGTGCTCACCAGATACGGGATGCTGACTTTCACCTACATCCTCGGAAACTTCAAACAGCCCGAAGCCCAGCCTCAGCAGCCTTGGCAGCAGGGAAGACCTCCGGGCGGAAGAACCTGGTAAGGGGAGAATTATGAAATCAGAAAGCTGAAAAATCCGATTCTGAATTCAGAAAACCGAAATTGAAAAGCTGAAATCCGAAGTCAGGGAAATCGCGTTTGGCTTCCGGCGATCAAAATGATGTCACCTCCCGTACCGATACGAATATCGGCACGGGAGGTGACGTGTTTTTAAAGGCGATTTACCTGTTGTTCCCCCGTACTCTTGCCCAAAAAAGCCCAAAACCCTTAGCTTTGTGGCCTGATCAAGTCCCAACCCATGTACCAGGAGAAAATCGAAGCGATCAAAGCGGCCATCGCAGCGGCCGATGCCAATACCCCGGACCAACTGGAAGCCTACCGGATGGAGTTTATCTCCAAAAAAAGTGTCGTCGGAGAACTCTTTGCCGCAATGGCACAGATCCCCAACGAGGAAAAGCGGACCTACGGACAGGTGGTCAACAGCGTCAAGCAACTGGCCGAGGAAAAATTCCAGCAACTGATCGAAAAGGTCAATTCGGCAAACAAAAAAGCAAAGTCCGCCGCAATCGACCTGACTTTGCCTCCTTCCAATTATCCCTTGGGAGGGATTCACCCGCTGACCGCCACCCGGCAGCGCATCATCGAGATCTTCGAACGCATCGGCTTCAATCTTTCCGAAGGCCCTGAGATCGAGGACGATTGGCACAACTTTACCGCGCTGAACTTCCCGGAAAACCACCCGGCCCGGGAGATGCAGGACACCTTTTTCATTGAGAAAAATCCCGATATCGCGCTCCGCACCCATACTTCATCCGTACAGGTGCGCGTGATGGAAAACCAAAAACCTCCCATCCGCACGCTCTCTCCGGGACGGGTGTATCGAAACGAGGCGATTTCCGCCCGGGCTCATTGCATCTTTCATCAAGTGGAAGGCCTCTATGTGGATGAAAACGTCGGATTTTCGGATCTGAAAAACACGCTGTACCACTTTGCCAAGGAGATGTTTGGCAAGGAAACCAAAGTCCGGTTCCGACCCTCTTTCTTTCCCTTCACCGAGCCCAGCGCGGAGATCGACATCTCCTGCCTGATCTGCGGCGGCAAAGGCTGCAATGTCTGCAAAGGCAGCGGCTGGGTGGAGATCGGTGGCTCCGGAATGGTCGATCCAAACGTCCTGGAAAACTGCGGGATCGATTCCGAAAAATACACCGGATTTGCCTTCGGGATGGGCATCGAGCGGATTGCCATGCTCAAATACCAGATCAAAGACCTGCGCCTGTTTACCGAAAATGACGTGAGGTTTCTGGGGCAATTTAGGCCGATGCTGTAGCAAGAGAGGCTGGCTGAGAGGTCAGCCTTTTTATTTGGAAGAAACTTCGGACTTATCGTAATTCGGTACTTATATCAGCCAAAAAAGTTCGGTCTTCATGTATGTTTTCGATAGAAAGATCGGGGGATTTTGAACCAGCAACGCAATTATCTCCGTTAGGAAAAATATTATCTGATTATACGCTTTACTACAAGTAACCCAATATCCTATGGTTTTACGTCGAAACAACTTTGCTCCGCCACGGCGGACACGGTGTCGACCGT
>CAZGYC010000158.1:0-6095 GCA_964530015.1 uncultured Limnohabitans sp.
TTTTCCCCATCCCAGTGGGAACGGACTTGCTTTTGTTCAAATAGCCTGATTGAATTTTCCTTTTCCATGCTGCCTGTCTATACCCCCTAAGATAACCAAAATGGCCGGAGGTTTTCTGCATTTATATGCGCTGAAAAATTCAGAGGCTCAACCCGCCCGAAATCGCTCCGCTCATCAGGAGGATCATGCTTCCCGCATTTCCCATGGGTCAAACTTCTGACCCCGAACGGGGTCAAACTTCTTAATACTTGTGCGCCGTGGCGTAACCGCGGGTGTCCGCGATAGCTATCGGGATCCGTGGATAAAACGACCGCCCCCCCTCCCCCCGACCCCGAAGGGCGTCGAACAGGCCTTCAGCCTTTGGCCAAGTAGTTGGAAGTTGGATTTCCAAATAGGAATGGGCCAACCCCGCATGAATTCCCTCCAGCTTTAGCTGGGGGATCAAAAAAACCGCAAGACGTCTCCCGGCTTCAGCCAAATACTCGCCCTCTTTTGGCTAACCCCAATTTGGTGATTGGATTTCCAGATAGAAATGGGCCAACCCCGCATTCCTGTTCATGGGAATCCGGGAATATGCGTTTTGCCTGGGGCTGCACCCCGAGCTGGTATAAGACAGGCTTTCAGCCTTTGGCCAGTAGTTGGAAGTTGGATTGCAAATCCTAAAGGACTTCGGGATTGCAAAGCCCGAAGAGCGGCAAGAGCGGCAGAAACAAAGCAATCCATCATCTCAGCGTCTAGCCAGAACAATATTAAATTTGTTTTTTAGAGTTCAACACTTATTTTAGAAGGATATTATAAAAAAAATAACAAATTATATTTGTCTCAAATGACTTAAATGCACTTTGCCTACCTAAAAACGCAGATTAAAAAGGATTACCATACATTTCAGGAATTAAAGTACATCCTCCTTACCGATAAAAGGGAGATTCAACGGTCTGGTAATGAATGCCAAGAGATGATTGCTTTTTTCGCACGATAATGTAGACTTTAGCAGTAAAATAAATTATGAGAAATTAGTGTGCCTTTCCCTAGCTCTTCAGGCGGGGCCGTTCCGGTGGAAAAAGGGCTTCCAATGCACTAAAAATATTTTGAAACGAATAAAATGAAAGTCAAAATCCATTTTTATATATTTGAAAATAATTTATTGCCTATATTTCCACTCATTCCCAGCCCATTAGAATACAACGTTGACCTGTGAAGACCGTCCCCCAGTTGCTTAAAACTCTTTTTACGAATTCCGGCATTCCTGCTGGTCTGAGCGTGATTTTGGGGCTGTGGTTTTTTATGGGTTCGGGAGAGGCGATGGCGCAGTGTGGTCCCGCGCCTCAAAATGCTCCGGGAACTTACACATTTACCGTTCCCTTCGGAGTCAGCCAGATCAGGGTACAAGCCTGGGGAGGCGGTGGAAGAGGGGGAAACTGGGCCTCAAGCAACGGGGCCGGCGGCGGCGGCGGCGGCGGGGGATACTCCGAGTCCACACTGTTCGTTACTCCCGGGCAAACCTTCAGCTATACTGTAGGGGCGGGAGGTTCCGGGACAACCAATACAAATATCGATGGGGGAAATACCATATTCGGATCAGGAGCAGACCAAGTTTTGGCAAACGGCGGCAGCGGTGTGGTTAATAACGGTGCAACTGGAGGCCAGGGAGGAGTCGAGGGTTCGGGCCAAATTACCCATCGCGGGGGAAATGGCGCAAATGGGAACGGAACTACAAATGGCGGTGGCGGTGGTGGCTCCGCAGGACCGGCTGGAAATGGAGGGAATAGCAGTAGCAATACCGGAGGAAATGGTGTTGCCGCAGGGGGCGCAAATGGAGGTAATGGTGCCACTGGTAACAACTCTAGTGGATCCGCTGGAACTGCCCCTGGAGCTGGTGGGGGTGGGCCTCGAAGAAATTCCAACGGTAGTCCTACCGGAGGCAACGGAGCCAACGGCCGGATTGCCATCTCTTACGTCTGCCCCTGTTCACAAACCTTCCCCAGCGGGAGTTCCACGTTTATCGTCCCCGCGGGAGTCACCGAGATCACCGTAGAAGTCTGGGGCGCAGGGGGAGGAGGGGCAAGAGCCAACGGAAACCCCTCTGCTGGGGGAGGCGGCGCCGGTGGAGGATATGTGAGAAACACACTTGCGGTAACCCCCTTTTCAACGTACAGTTATTCCGTAGGACAAGGCGGAACTGGAGACAGCGGTGGAAATGGGCAACCCAGTTGGTTTGGATCCACTTCTACGTTGTTCGCTGTCGGTGGAAATGGTGCAGGAAATGCAATAACCTCCAACAACAACTGGGGAGCTGGGGCAAATCCTGTCACCACGGGAAATGTCGGAGGGACTTCGGCCTCCCATTATGGGGGAGCGGGTGGAAATGCAGGAAACAACTTCAGTGGTGGAGGCGGAGCAAGCGCAGGAACATCAGGAAATGGAAACGCCGCATCAGGAACGACTGGTGGAACCTCCTCCAATGGCAGCACCGCTGGGCCAAACGGAAGAAACAGCAATGGAGCGGGAGCAGATGGAAACTCTCCCGGAAGCGGCGGCGCAGGGGGAAGAACGGCGCAAAATACCGATCAAAACGGCGGAGCAGGCGCCAACGGCCAAATCATCATTACCTATACCTGCCCCTGTTCACAAACATTTACCAGCGGGAGTTCCTTTACCGTCCCTTCTGGAGTCACCGAGATCACCGTAGAAGTATGGGGCGCAGGGGGAGGAGGGGCAAGAGCCAATGGTAATCCCTCTGCCGGAGGTGGCGGTGCAGGGGGAGGCTATGTCAGAACCACACTTGCGGTAACTCCCCTGTCAACAATAAATTATTCAGTAGGGCAAGGCGGAACTGGAAACAGCGGGGGAAATGGCCAACCCAGTTGGTTTGGATCCACTTCTACGTTGTTCGCCGTCGGTGGAAATGGTGCCGGCGGACCAATAACATCAAATAACGGTTGGGGCACCGGGGCAACTGCTGTCACCACAGGAAATTTAGGAGGGACTTCGGCCTCCTATTATGGAGGGGCGGGTGGAAATGCAGGAAACAACTTCAGTGGTGGGGGCGGAGCAAGTGCAGGAACATCGGGAAATGGAAATGCTGCAAACGGGATGACTGGCGGAACCTCCTCCAATGGCAGCACCGCCGGAGCGAATGGAAGAAACAGCAATGGAGCGGGAGCGAATGGAAACGCGCCCGGAAGCGGCGGCGCTGGGGGAAGAACAGCACAACGTACTGATCAAAACGGCGGCAACGGAGCTCCCGGCCAAATCGTCATCACCTACTCCCCGATCCTGACTGTAGCCGCCCCACCGCCCACTGACCCAGTCTGCGTAGACACTGCTATGACACCAATAACCCGGGCTACCACCGGGGTTTCTGGACTGGGAGCGGTCAGCGGACTGCCGCCCGGAGTCACAGCCTCCTGGGCCAGCAATACCCTGACCATCAGCGGAACCCCAACCAGCGCGGCAGGGTCTCCCTATAATTATTCCATTCGGCTCAACGGCCCCTGCAACACGTCGATTGTGGCAACGGGGACCATTGCCGTCCTCCCGCCCGCGCCGCCGCCGACATTTACCGCCCAGCCGGCAGGCACCTACTGCATCGGTGAGGACACCACCCCCTACACCACCGAGTCCGGGATGACCGGCTACACCTGGACCATTCCCGGCACTGCGGGAACAGACTACGAGATCACCGCCGGGGCAACCAACACCCACACCGTCACGATCCGGTGGCTCAGCGCCGGCAGCAAAACCGTCTCGGTCAACTACGTCAATGCCAGCGGCTGCAGGGCTGCCACCGCTACTCAGTCAAATGCCATCACCGTCACCCCCAACAAATCCGCTACCGGTCCCATGGCCGCAACGGCGTGCGCGGTGACGGGTACTGTCACCATTGCCCACAACACCACCAGCGTGACGGGCATCGGCCCTGCCATCGGGCTTCCTGCGGGAGTATCCGCTTCCTTCTCCGGTGGGGTCATCACGGTTTCCGGCACTCCCTCCCAACTGGGCACCTTCAACTACTCCATTCCGCTGATTGGCTGCGGCCCGGACGCCTATGCGACCGGAACCATTACCGTGGAGAATTGTGAATGTGATGTAATCCTTCCTTCAAACGAAACCTCATGGACAGCTCCGGCCGGAGTGACCTCGATCACCGTGGAGGCCTGGGGGGGCGGGGGAAGAGGGGGAAGCAAAACCACCAATAATGGACGAGGCGGCGGCGGGGGCGGCGGAGCTTATTCACGAAGTGTGGTCACGGTAGTTCCTGGCAACACCTACTACTATAACATAGGCCAGGGAGCACCTTCAAGTCAGGTAACCACTCCCCCGGCAGGTGGAGATTCTTGGTTTTCGGCCAACTCGGACGGAACTTCCTCATCGGTTCTGGCAAAGGGAGGAAACTCTGTAAACAACAGTACTGCTAGTGGAAACTCCAATGGAGCAACCGGAGGTCAAGCATCTGCCGGAATTGGAGACCAAAGATACAATGGTGGAAACGGTGCAAATGGATCAAGCTCGGGAACCTCGGGCGGCGGAGGCGGTGGATCATCTGCAGGTCACTCCGCAAATGGAAACAATGGCGCAGTGACTGCCGGAGCAACTGCTCCCGCCGGAGGTGGGAATGGAGGGAATGGTACCAATACAAGCAACGGAGCAAATGGTGGAAATGCACCAGGCATTGGAGGTGGTGGAGGTGGTGCCCGTCGTGATAATAGCACAGACAGAAACGGCGGAGCAGGTGGAAACGGCCAAATCAAAATCACCTACACCATCAGTGCCGGAACCTTGGGCGGCAACCAGCCTGTGCCCCTGTGCGTGAACGGCACGACCACGCTCCCCACCACCGTATCAGGCGGAACCTGGGTCTCCAGCAACACCGCCGTGGCCACGGTCGATGGCTCAGGAGTCGTCACCGGGGTGGCGGTGGGTTCGGCCGTCATCAGCTATAGCATTACTGTACCGGGCTGCGGCATTGCCACCGCCTCGCGGACGGTCATCGTGAACCTACCGCTCCATGCGGGCACCTTGAGCGGCAATGACAATCTATGCATCGGCCAGACTTCCGCATTCTCGTCCACCACCACCAACGGGACTTGGTCATCCAGCCATCCTGCATTTGCCACCGTCCACCCTACCACGGGACTTGTGACCGCAATAGCTACGGGTACGGCAACTATCAGCTATACCCTCCCTGCCAGCGGTGGCTGTCCCGCTTCCGTTGCTACCCGCACGGTCACCGTGACCGCTCCGCCAAGTGCGGGGACCTTGAGCGGCAACCCGGCCGTGTGCGTGGGAGGCGACACATCGTTTTCCTCTGACATACCAGGCGGCACCTGGATCTCCAGCAATCTGGGAGTTGCCACCATCAACGCTACCACGGGCCTGGTGACCGGGGTAACCCCAGGCACCGCGACTATGACCTATACCGTGGCGGGTAGCGTAGCCTGCGGCAATGCCACGGCCACCCGGGATGTCACGGTCACCGCCCCGCCCATTGTAGGAACCCTGAATGGAGATCCGGAAATCTGTGTTGGGGGTACTACAGACTTCTGGTCCACCACCACCGGCGGCACCTGGTTCTCAGACGATGTCTCGATTGCAACAGTCAACGCTGCAACGGGGAAGATTACCGGGGTAGCCCCTGGCACGGCAACGATGACCTATACCGTGGCGGGTAGCGGAGGCTGCGGCAATGCCACGACCACACGTACCGTCACCGTACACGAGCTGCCTGTGCCGACTTTCACCGTGCAAGCCCCTGCCGAGGTCTGCCTCGGTGAGGAGCTTGTCTATGCCACCGAGCCGGACATGGATGACTATGACTGGATCATTCCCGGCGATGCAGGCGACGATTACGAGATCCTCTCCGGCGGCACGGACTCTGACAACACCCTGACCCTGGTCTGGAAATCTGTCGGATCCAAGCAAGTGGGGATCAACTACCTCAACCCCAACAATTGTGCGGCGGTGGACTGGGTGTTTTCCGATGCCAGCGAGGTGCTGCCCAATACCGCCATTGTTTCCGAAAGCCTGGCGGGACAAGCGAGCTGTGACGGAGAGGATGACTTTTCCCCCATTTCCGTGACCGCCTCCGGGCCGGG
>CAZGYC010000159.1:0-6067 GCA_964530015.1 uncultured Limnohabitans sp.
GTTTCTTTGGCCTCGGTGACAATGCCCAAGGTCAGGGCGTCTTTCAGGTTTTGGGGATCGGAATCCGAGCCTGAAATGACCAACTCGGGAAATTTCTGCCGGGCTCCCAAGCCAAAAGAACCTCCCAAAAGTCCGAGTCCGATGATGTGTATTTTTTTCATAACAGGGTTAGGGTTTGATGCGATTGATCGCTTCCAGGATTTTAAATTCTGGCATGCAGAGGGAAATGCGAATGTATTTTTCTCCCGCCGGTCCGAAGACTTTGCCCGGAGTGACAAAGATGCTTTTCTCGTAAAGCAGCCAATCCACCAGCTCTTCCGCGGTTTTTCCTTCGGGAACTCTGCACCAGACAAAAAGTCCGGCAGTGTCCTTTGGATAGCCCAGATTCAGGAGATCGGCCATCTTCCAGACCAGTTTTCTTCGGTTTTGGTAGAGTTCGTCCAAGTCGGTAAACCAGCTTTTTCCCAAGCTCAGGGCAGCTATGGCCCCTTTTTGAAGACCGAGAAACATCCCCGAATCCATGTTGGATTTGACTTTCAACACCGCCTCGATCCAGTCAGCCCTTCCGCAAAGCATCCCGATTCTCCAGCCTGGCATGTTGAAGGTCTTGCTCAGGGAATTCAGCTCCAAGGCCACCTCTTCGCCTCCGGGGATTGCCAAGATACTCAGCGGCTCAGGATTGATAATGTGGCTGTAGGGATTGTCGTGGAGCAACACGATGCCGTGTCTTTTGGCGAAAGCGATCAGTTCGGTCAGGATTTCCCTGCTTCCGGCAGCTCCGGTGGGCATGTGCGGATAGTTGATCCACATGAGCTTGACCCGGCTGAGGTCGAGGTTTTCAAGTTCCTCGAAGTTTGGTCTTCCTTTCTTCTCCAAGTCCAGTCCATAAAAAACCGGTTCGGCGCCCAGCAGTCTGGTCACAGAAGCGTAAGTCGGATATCCGGGATTCGGGATCAAAACTTGGTCTCCGGGGTTTAGGAACGCCATACTGAGGTGCATGATGCCTTCTTTGGAACCCATTAGCGGCAGTATTTCTTTGTTGGGGTTGAGTCTGACACCGTACTCCCGGGCGTAAAATTCCCCCATCGCAACTCTCAACTCGGGAATGCCCTGATAGCTCTGGTAGCCGTGGGCTTTTGGATTTTCTGCCGTGCTTTTCAGGGCATCGATGACCATCCTGTCCGGGGCGAGGTCGGGACTTCCGATTCCCAGGTTGATTACGGGCTTGCCATCTGCGATCAATTGGTTCACCTCTCTCAGTTTGGCCGAAAAGTAGTATTCCTGCACTGTTTCCACCCGATTTGCAAATCCCTTCATGCCTTTTTGTTGATATATTCTCCGAAAATTTTTAAGTCGCCAAACTCCCGGACCACCAATTCCATCGCCTCCTGAAACAGGGGGTAATCTTCGATTTCCGCATCGATGAAAAAGGCGTAGTCCCAGGGTTTTTCGATCACCGGAATGGACTGGATCTTGCTCAGATTCAGGTTTTTGTCCGAAAGCATCGTCAGCAGTTTTGCCAGTCCTCCCTTTTGGTTTCGGATGGTGACTTTGAAGGACACTTTGTTGGCGATCCCTTCTGGTTTGGGTTTTTCTTTGGTCAAAATGATAAACCGGGTGAAGTTGTCCCGGATAGTCTGGATGTCTCTGGCCAAGATCTCCAAACCGTAGATTTCCGCGGCGATTTCACTGGCGATGGCGGCCAGGCCGATCAGCTTTTCATCGGCTATCCGCTTGGCGACGGCGGCGGTGTCCACGTCGTCAAATTGCCGGATGTGGGAGTGCTTTGCAAAAAAAGCCTTGCACTGCAAGAGTGCCATGGGATGGGAGCGTACCTCTCGGATGTCTTCGATTTGTTGTCCCGGCAAAGCCATCAACTGATGGGCAATCGGGAGGTAATATTCGTCCCGGATATACAGTTCGTAGCGGTCGATCAAATCGTAATTAGGCAGGATGGCTCCGGCGATGGAGTTTTCGATGGCCATCACTCCAAAGTCTGCTTCCCCCTTGGCAACAGATTTGGCAACCGGCTCAAAGGTATTGAAGGCTAAAATTTCGGCATCGAGGCCGAAATTTTTCAAGGCAACCTGATGGTGAAACGAGCCCGGAACTCCCTGAATGGCTATCTTCAAGCTCATGGCGTGGGTTGTTTTTCCATGGAAATGCCGAGCAGTTCACAGTGATTCCAAAAGCTCGGATAGGATTTGTTGACTACCTCGGGATCCTCGATCAGAACCTCGGTTTTGGTCAGAAGTGGCATAAAGGCCATCGCCATGCGGTGGTCTTCGTAGGTGTGAATCTGGACTTGACGGGGCATGGTGACGGAAGGGATCACCTGAAATACTTCCGGTTCGATTTCTTTCAGTTCGGCATTGAACTTGGCGAGTTCCTGCTGCAAGGCGTGGATTCGGTCGGTTTCCTTGATCTTCAGACTTTCCAGCCCGGTGAAGACCGCGTCTTGTCCCAGGATGGCGCAGGTCACGGCGACGGTTTGGGCCAAGTCAGGGCAATGGCTAAAATCCCACTTTTTCAGGCCTTTCACGGCTTGTTTTTTGAGCAAAACGCCTCCGTTTTCGAACGTGCTCTTGACTCCGAGATGGTCCATGATCTCCACGATGGCGGAGTCCCCCTGCAGGCTGTTCTCTTTCAAGCCTTCCAAAAACAGGGCTCCCGAATCCCCACAGGCCAACAAGCTGAACCAATAGCTCGCCCCAGACCAGTCGCTTTCGACCGCAAATTGGGTGGGTTGATAGCTTTGATGGGCTACTTGGATTATGTTGCCTTCCCAGGTGTGTTTGATCCCAAACTGGGCCATGAGCTGGAGCGTCATTTCGATGTAGGTACGGCTGCCGACTTTTCCTTCGAGCTCGATCTCCAGGCCCTGCGGCAAGACCGGGGCGATCATCAGCATGGCGGAGATGTACTGGCTGGAGACATCGCCGCGGATTTTTACCTTGTCCGACTTTTGCTCGGGAAGCCCGTGAATCGCGAGCGGAGGATATCCCTCTGCGTTTAGGTAGTGGATTTCCGCACCGATGGCCCGAAGCGCATCGACTAAGATCCCGATGGGACGCTCACACATGCGGGCAGTGCCGGTCATGACTTTTTTCTGGTTGGTCACCGTGGCGTAGGCTGTCAAAAAACGCATCGTCGTGCCGGCATCCAAGACATCAAACACAGCCGGGTTGCTTTTCAGCAGGCGGATCATGGTTTGGGTGTCGCGCGCTTCAGCCAAGTTGCTGAGTTTGTTTTCTCCCTCGGTCAGAGCATCGATCACCAAAGCGCGGTTGGATTCGCTCTTGGAAGAGGGAAGGGGTATTCGGGTTGGGTTAAATTCGCTTGTTTGGCTTAGGCGAAGTAGGGTCATGGTTTGGGTAGTCAAGGTTCAGGCCGTTTTTAGGTTGTAATAGTGGATGATTGCGTCCCGGATTTCTTCCCGGTTTACGGGGACGTTGTAGGTGCAATTTCCGATGGAGGCCAGCAGGGAAAACATCAGTGTGCTGCCCTCGTTTTTCTTGTCCTGCAGACACAGGTCCAAGATGGGATCGAGTTCATCTGTCGAAAAATCCACCTTCCCGTAAATCCGGAGCATCGTTTTGGTCAGCAGATCCAATTCCTCATAGCTGAATCCGATTTTTTGAAAAGAGAGGAAGCCCTCGCAGACCATCCCCAGGGCAATGGCCTGGCCGTGCAGAAGGTGGTTGGGCGTGTCCAGGAAATAGGACTCGAAGGCGTGTCCGATCGTATGGCCGAAATTCAGGATTTTGCGAAGTCCGGCTTCTTTTGGATCTGCCTGTACCACGGCGTTTTTGATCGCGACGGAATGATAGATCAGCTTTTCCCAATCCTGAGTCTCCCAGTCTTCGGATTTTAGGCTTTGGAAATAGGCTTCGTCCCGGATCAGTCCGTGCTTCAGGATCTCCGCATAACCGGATCGGAGTTCGGCTTTTGGGAGTGTGCCAAGAAACTCCCGGGCGATGACGACCGTCTCGGGCTCATTGAATACCCCGAGGTGGTTTTTCAGCCCCTGAAAATCGATGCCGAGCTTGCCGCCCACACTGGCATCTACCTGGGAAAGCAGGGTGGTGGGCATGTTGACAAAGCGGATGCCTCTCTTGTACAGGCTGGCGCAAAATCCTCCCATATCGGTGATCACCCCACCGCCCAGATTCAGCATCAGGGCCTTTCGATCGAGGGCCGCTTCGGTCATTTTACCCCAGATGAAGGAGCAGGTGTCCAGGTTTTTGTGGATTTCACCGGGCGGAACGCTGACAAAAAGCGTGTCCTGGGGCAAGGCTCCCTTGACCACCGGAAGGCAGTTGGACTGGGTATTGGTGTCGGTCAAAACGACCAATCTGGAAAAAGAAAGCTGCGCCAAAATACACGAAAGTGTGTGCTCAGCCTCTGAGGTGAAAATGACGGGATCCAAGGTGCTCGGGATTTTGGTACGGATCTAAAGGTAAGGAAAGCAGTCCCTCCTGGAGACTGCTTTCCGGGCTTGGGAGCAGATTTATTTTTTCAGGGCTTCCCCTTCACGCAGTTGTTTTTCCTGGCGCTTGACGGATTCCTCATGGATGGAATAGAGCAGCTCTTTCATGAATTTCTCGCTCAGGTGTTTGGCAACGCCTTTTTTGGTGCGGCTTTCCATCACGTCTTTCCAGCGGTCAGACTGGAATACCGTCAGGTGGTGCTCACGCTTGTGTGCCCCAATTTGGTCGATCACCGCAAACCGTTCCTGAAGGATGTCCAGCAATTGGTCGTCCAGGTGGTCCACCGCCCTTCTGAGATCCTGCAGCCGCTCGTCTGGCTTCATGGCTCCCAGCGACTCCTTGAAGTCAATAGAGCTGATCATCTCCTTCAATCTGGCGGGAGTCACCTGCTGCTTGGCATCAGACCAGGCCTTGTCCGGATCGTGGTGGGTTTCGATCATCAGGCCGTCCAGCCCGAAGTTCATGGCACTTTGGGCTACCTCCAGCAGGCCGTCCCTTCTTCCTACAATGTGTGAGGGGTCGTTGATGACTTCCATTCCGGTCCACTCACGCTTCAGGTGGATCGGCATGGACCAGTTGGGCTTGTTTCGGAAGCGCTTGTCATAGGCGTCTGAGAAGCCACGGTGGATTGCGGCCAGCTTGTCGATGCCCACGGCGTACATTCTTTCCAAAGCTCCTATCCAAAGTTCAAGATCCGGGTTCATGGGATTTTTTACCATCACGGGAATGTCCACTCCCCGAAGCGCCTCGGCGATTTCCTGGACTGCAAATGGGTTGACGGTCGTTCTGGCACCGATCCAGAGAATGTCCATCTTGTGCTTGAGGGCCAGCTCCACATGCGAAGCGTTGCCCACTTCCACGGTGATGGGGATATTGAGGTGGTGACGGACGATCTCCATCCACTTCAGGCCTTCTTCACCCACGCCTTCGAAAGATCCCGGTCTGGTTCTCGGCTTCCAGATTCCGGCCCTGAAAGCCTGTGGAACCATGTTTTCTTCCTTCATTTCCTTGCAGATCTGCTCGATCTGCTCGGGAGTTTCGGCGGAGCAAGGCCCTGCGATGATCAGCGGGGAGGTCAATCCCATTCCCCAATCTTGGATTTGTTTGTGAGGCTTCATAGTTTTTTGAGCGTTTGAAATGAAAAAAGCCCGACTCTTTCGAACCGGGCTTTCTGTGTTTTATTTTCTTTTAGTTTTTGGCTAGGCAATACACAGCTCCGATTCGATTTTGGCTTCGAAAGTAAAAGTAAAAGAAGGTAAAATAGATCGCTGCTGTGAGTAACATGCCCCAAAAATAAGAGGCGGTCATTTAAAAACAAAATTAATTTTTCGGGATTTTTTTGTGTATTCCTCAATTCGATCCCGGATTCTTTGATTTTTTTTCAAATTGGACAAAAAAACCGACCAAAACAGAACATTGTTCTGAAATTGGCAAAGAAATCTCCCGGATGTATCGGGAAAAATAATCCGAAGGCCTTTGGAAATAGGAAACACGAAATGCGGGGCACGAAATTGGGAAAGCAGCACCGGCATCGGACACCCAACATCCCACACGTCCATTCCGTTTGTGCTTGTCTG
>CAZGYC010000160.1:0-5917 GCA_964530015.1 uncultured Limnohabitans sp.
TTTTAGCTGATCGGATGGTATTTCCTTATATCATCCTGTAATTCTTCGATATTGTTCTGCTGGTAGGATTCTGTACTGCTCACATACCTGTGACCTGCCATGTATTGTACTTGCCTAAGGTTATAGGTTTTGAGCCAATTGGTGATTACACAGGTGCGTATGTGTTTGAGGTCTTCCAGTTTGGGGTTGATGCTTTTAAGTTCTAAGGCGACCCTTTTCATGGCACTGGCAAGTGTGGGCGCATCGCCAACGCTGATAAACACTTTACTGCTTTGCTTGCCTGTCGATTCAAGTATTTCTTTGCGTGTGGTGTGGATGTAATCCATCAGGTCATATAATTGATGGCTTTCCAGTTTCATGACCCTTGCCCCGCTCCTCCTGCCTGCCTGTATGCTGATCTTGCCCTCTTTTAGTTGCAAGTCTTTTATTTCAAGCTCTTCAAGTTCATTGTTTGTAATGCCCTGGTAGATCAGCAAGCCAACGATAACCCTGTTCATTTTCCTGACCAGTATATTGTTTCTGGTATTGGTATAGGATTCCATGATGCGTTTACTTTTTTCCGGTTCTTTGGTCATCAGTTCGCCATGTTTCCGGTAGAGCTGTTCAAGTTCTTCAGTTGTAAATATTTCATGGAAGGTTTTGCGCTTGATACCTTTAATGGTAACATTACTTGCTGGGTTTTCGCTGACTTCTTCGTTTTGTTGTAAGCAATTATAAAAACGAGTGAGGATCATGCTGATGATCTGTAGGCTCCTTGCGTTGTTCCCTTTGCTTTTCTGATGGTTGATATAGGCTAGTACATCGGCATAGCTTGCATGTACCGGTTCTATGTTCTCATTTGTAAGCCATTCCAGAAAACGGCCTGCGGATTTAGTATAGCCTTTGACTGTTTTAGGTGCATTACCTTTGATGGCCAGCCATTCACTGAACTTAGCCAAGTATGTGCTTCGACTTCGCTCAGCACAAGTGTTTTCCTGATGCTTCATTTTCCTGCTGGGTTAGGTGTGTGTAGATCTGTGTTGATTCTAAGCTGTCGTGGCCTAAGAATTTGGCGATGGCTTCCAGTTGCATCCCGTTGGTCAACAGGTGGGTGGCTATGGAGTGGCGCAGGGTATGCAGCCCAACTTCTTTTTGCTGTAAGGCCGTGTTGGCTGTACGCTCTATGAGTTGTTTGAGCCTGAGCAACAGGCTTTGCCCGTTGATGCGTTTGCCCCGTTGGCTGACAAAAAACATTTCTGCTTTGTTGTCCCTGATAAAGTAAGGACGGCTTTCGTAGAGGTAATCCTGCAGGTATTGCATGCCTTTGCTGTTGATCGGCACTAACCGCTCTTTGTTCCCTTTGCCTTTGCGCACATGGATACAGTATTTGTCTGTAAGTATGTCGCTGATGTCAAGGTGTACGCCTTCGTTGCGCCTAAGCCCGCAACCGTAAAAAATGGTCAGCATGGCTTTGTCCCTTTTGGCAAGGGCTTCATAGAGGTGTGGTATGTTTTTGCTTTCTTTTTCTGCTTCGTACTGCTCTGTGGCTTTGTAGAGTTGTTGTATTTCGGCTTCTGTAAGGGTGTCTATTTGCTTGCTGTCCCGTTCTTCTTTGGGGATATAGAGTTTGGGGAGTTGCAGCCTTCCGCTCTGGCGCAGGTAATCACTAAAGACATTGATGGCCTGTAGGTGTTTGTTTAAAGAGCCATTGCCAAGCCCGCCACCACGTGTAAGGTTGCTGCGTTGTTTAAGCTGTCTGTAATGGGCTTTGATAAGGGTGTTGTCTATATCGTGGAGCTGGCTTTTGCCTTGCTGTTCGAAGTAATGGAGCATTTCCTGTACATGGAGCGGTAATTTGTACACGGTCGTTTCCGCATAGCCAAGTACGTCCAGCCATTCTTTAAATGCCTGGAGGGTATACCTGTAGTGCGGTGATGTGATAGGGAGTTGTTTCATTTCTTACTTATATGCTTTGTGGTGGCTGTTGGGCTGACGGCTTTTTCTTATTGTCTTTCAGTGGTTTAACCGGCTCAGTCCCTATATTGGGCTGGTCTGGGCTGTTAGGCTCTTGCGATTGCAGTTTGTCGTAAATTTCGTCCAGCACGCTGCTGATGCGCTTTTTAAGGGTTTCGTATTCCTGTCCTGTGGTGATCTCGTAGGTATGGGTTTTTTCTTTCTTATCTTCTTTGAGTTTGGTAAGCCCTGCCTGTAATAGTTCGAGGTGGTGGCGTTTGACGGTGCTGTGTGCCATCCTTAATGCCTGGGCGGTGGCTCTGTTGGTAAATGCTGTTTGCTTTGTCTGCTGTAGGTGGTCTTTCAGTTTTTCAAAGTAGTTCCGGCATGCACCTGTTAAGGCATCTGATTTGCGCAGCAGGATTTCTTTCATGAGCTTGTTGGCTTCTTGTATATCTTCCAATGTAGTTTCGATATATACCTCTCCTGTTCCTTCGTCGGCTTTCTGTTCCCTTTGGTATTGGTGGTAGAAGGTGACGGCTTCTATAAAGTCTAAATAGTGTTTGTTTGTCCGGCGTGGCTTGAACACTTCTTTTGGCAGCTCTAATTGCAGGGCATAGGGGTTTTTGATATGTAAGGGCTGTAGTACCCTTTGGCAGTTTTGCAGCAGGGTTTTGATTTTATCCTGGGCGTCTGTGTCAATGGTACCTGCCGATGCCTGGCGTTGGTAGTGCATGATGGCCTGGTCTTGTTGCTCGCTTTCGTCGAGGTAGATTAAAAAGCTGCGGTTGGCGTTGTCCTCATAAATGCTTTCCCGTGTGGTTGCACCTGCTACGCTGATCGGCCCTTCAACTGTCAGGGTGATGGTTTTGGTGATGCCCCTTGCGTCTTTGAAGGTGACGGTTTTGCTGATGCGTTTTTTGCTTTGTAATTCCCGTAATGGGAACAGCACGTTCATAGCCCCGTCCAGGTCTTCGATCAGGATAAGTTTATTGCTCAGTTCTCTTTGGCCGAAGTAATAAAAGGCATTTTCTGACAGGCTGGTGATTTCCAGTTTATCTTCTTCTGGGATCAGTTCGCTCACTTTTTCCTGCAGGTGTGTTTTGCCTATCCCTGAACTGCCTAAGCTGATGATATGTAAAGGTTGTCTAAGTTTTCGGCTGGTAAAGATGATGTACATGAGCAGCCTGTTTTGCTCTTCTCCTATGATGCCCGCTTGCCCGATGGCTTCGCCTGTCCTTGCCATCAGGTTTGGGGATTGTAAAAAACTTTGGGCTTGCTGTGTTTCTGTTTCTGTGAGTATTCTTTTATGTTTCTCGCTGCCGGTGTTTTGTGTTTCGATCTGGTGCAACCGCCAGTTTTCGGCCTGTTCGGTAATATCGGCGATGGCTTTGGTGATGGCGGTGCTCCCTACTTCCAGGCGGTCGGCGGTTTTCCTGATCAGTTTTTCAACCTGGGTATCGTTGTATAAATCTAAATTCTGCCTTAATGCAAGGTCTGCTATTTCCGGATTGTTGAGGAAGTGTACAAACTTGCGGTTGGTGACTTCTATTTTCAGTGTGACCCTTAACCTGTCCAACCCTTCCAACCTGATACCTCCAAGGATTGTAAAGCGCAGTTCTTCTGTCTGGTAAACCATTGCTTCAGGGATTGAAGTATTGAGCAGGGGGGCTGCGTGTTCTTTTGTGCTTTCCGGAGCCGAGGTATCCATTTTTGACATTTTGTTGATAATAATATTTTCAGTGAACTATTATAAACAAAAGTAGCATATAGTATTTAATCAGACAAGTATCATTGTAAACTTTTATTGCATTTAATCGCTTTTTCTGTCTACTTTTGTCGACATAAGCACAAAAAAGACGGCTTTACTATGAACTTAGGGGATAAATTAACCATGCTACGCAAGCAAAAAAACCTCTCACAAGGGGATTTGGCTGATAAAATCGGGATTTCGCGTGATGCAATAGGTAAATATGAGCGTGGCGATATTATGCCAACTGCTGATAAGGCTAAAAAAATGGCCGATATACTTGGTGTGAGTTTGGATTTCCTGATGAGCGAAGCTGAGAAGGAAGATTCTACGCTGTTCAATAAGGATGTGCTTTACCGCATGCAGGAACTTGACAAGCTGCCGGAAAGTGACAAAGATAAGATCAACTCGATTATTGATGCTTTTATAAGAGATACCAAAGCCAAACAGGCGTTCAGGATTCCGTAGCATATTAGACACGAGGCAAACCCAGACCAGAGGGCATTAACTGATCTAAAATAAAACAATATGAAAAACTTTTACATAATAAAAGGTGGGATAGCCTGTAAGGAAACCAGAAACATTTACCCTCAAGTCTTAAAGCCTGTTGCCCCTAAAGGGTCAGAACTTTACAACACAATAACCAACCTAAGAAACAAGCCCAACCCAGATGCCAATGGTTTGGTTATAGAGTTGGAACTTGATCCCAAAACAAACCCTACCGATTTTATTTCTCAATCTTGGATTGGCTCTATTGGACTTCTGGTGTCACAAAGAGCATTTGAATTCCTTTCAGGGTTTAACCTTCAGCCCGAAATGGAAACCTACAAAACCATTATTCACCACAAGGGCAAAACCCTTGATTATGTGTGGTTAAATCCTGTGTATGATTTTGATGTTGATATTGACTTTGAAAAAACCGTATTCTATTTGTACGACTTTCTTGAAGACAGCAAGAACCCAATAGAAATTTCAGATGCAAGAGATTTAAATAAGAAAAGCATGAACTATAACCCTATACCCATAATCAAAACAGACAACTTAATATTAAAAAACAAAAGTATCGCAAATTTTGATGTACTATTTATGTCCATTGGCTCTACCAACCTTAGGGTTTCGGAAAAAATGAAAAACGAATTAGAAAAAAGCAATTTAACTGCTTTTGAATTCAATCCTGCACTCCCTTTTAATTAATAAGGTATAAAGAACATCTTATTACCAAAGATGCTCTTTATACCTGTTTCTTTTAACTTCCTGACTGACTATTTACATTCTTGAAAAATTTATTCAAATTCTCTTCCCCACCTTTTTCCCAAGCGTCTTTTGCTTTATCTATCATTTTGTTTAACTGAGGGGTTAGTTGATTATCTAAATAATTTTTTATTTCTCCAGCATCTGGTGCTCTATCATTGTCTTTCTTAAATTTTGCAGCCCATTGATTTACGCTATTATCAACAAAGGCAGTATACCCAGGATGATTAGTATGGAAGCCATCTGCTAACAACCTACCATTATCTTTCTTGTTAATGTCCCAACCTGCATCTATAGCTTCCTGTACATACTTGTTCTTGGTTAAAGCTTCAAAAGGTATAATATGGTGAGCCTGAAATCCGTTCAACTTGGCAAACTGCTTCGCAAAATCTGCCCTCTTTACCAAAAAGTCATTGATTTTCTCAGCTCTCTTTTCGAGGTTTTGAACAAGCTTGTAAACTTTCATCCCTTGCTCGGTTAACTTGGCGCCTCCGTATATGTCGCCAGCAACAGGAATGAACTCTATGGCATACTCCCACCAAGCTTGACCAGTGGCCATATCAATTGCCGTTAAAGCATCATCCAAGAACTGCGTTGCCCATTTTTTGCCCATATAAGCCTTAAGCCTTTCTTTGATTACCCTTTCAACTGTTTCTTTGGCTACTTTCTTAATTCCTTGTTTAAGAGCCTGCTTTGCAAAAATTGAAATTGGGCTTTGTCCGTCTGGGTCACTGAAAAAGTTAGGGTTATTGTTAAATGCTGCATAAGGAGAAATACCAGGCTGCTCAACCGGATCAACATTCCATCTTCTTCCAGTCCTTGGATCATAGCCATAATCATTGAAACTTATATGGTTTCCCGAACCTTTAACTTCATCGTCTTTCTCATGTCCACCAAAGCCAAAACGGCTCTCATTAGGAGAGTATGATCTGGCGGTCATCCCGAATGACTTTCAGTTACTCCACTTTTTCGCCGGGAGTGCCT
>CAZGYC010000161.1:0-2845 GCA_964530015.1 uncultured Limnohabitans sp.
CTTTTCAAGAAAATCGAAATAGGCAACCTAAAATAGTGGCGGAGTTAGGGATTAAATGAAAAAATCAATGAAAATCGAGATTTGGTCGGATGTCGTTTGTCCGTTTTGCTATATCGGAAAGCGAAAGTTGGAGAAAGCGCTGGATAGATTTCCCCAAAAAGACAAAATAGAAATCGAGTGGAAGAGCTTCCTGCTCAATCCAGAGCAGGAAACCAATCCCAATCTCAGCACGCTGGAGCACCTGTCCCAATCCAAAGGCTGGTCGATGGACCAGACCCGTGAGATCACTTCGAATGTGGTGAACATGGCCGCAGCCCAGGGATTGGAGTTTGACTTTGACAAGGCCGTGGTGGCCAATACCAAAAACGCCCATCGCCTGATCCATCTAGCTAAAACCATCGGCAAAGGAGGGGAGATGAAGGAGCGATTGCTGGGTGCCTATTTTTCCGAAGGAAAAAATGTGGATGATTTCCAGACCTTGATTTTTCTTGGAAAGGAAGTCGGCTTGGCTGAAGAAAAAATCAAAGCAATGCTTGAATCAGATGCATTTGAATCTGCTGTGGATCAGGATATTTATGAATCCAGACAACTGGGTGTGAGGGGAGTGCCGTTCTTTGTCTTGGATCGGAAGTTCGGGATTTCCGGTGCGCAACCGGATGAGGCGTTTGACCAAACCTTGGAAAAAGCCTGGGCTGAATATGCAAAATCCAATGCTGGGCTAGAGGTGGCAGAAAACCAAGACGGCGATGTCTGCGATGTAGGGGGGAATTGCTAAGATTTAAGACGTTAGATTTAAGACGCAAGACATTAGACACAAGACATTAGATAGCCTGATTTCGAAAAAATCGTAAATGGCAGGAAGTATGTGAGCGGTGGTACCACTACTTACTACTTACCTTCTACCACTTACAATTTGTAAAGAGTGAGTAAGCGTCTTAGCTCTATCTTCTTGTGTCTAGCGTCTTCAATCTTGTGTCTAGCATCTTGCGTCTAATGTCTTCCTTTACCAAACTCCCCGGTTTTTCATCTTCAGCGTATAGACAGCGCCCATGGCGGTGATGAAAAGCGTTTTTCTGTCCAGTGCGCCAAAGACCACGTTGGCGGTCCAGTTTTCCGGAACTGGAATATGGGCGATCTGAACGCCGTTTTTATCGAATACCGTGACGCCTTTTCCGGTCAGATAGACATTTCCGCGCTCGTCAATGGTCATGCCATCGGATCCCATTTCGCAAAACAGGGTTTTGTTGGTCAGGTATCCATCTTCCTGAATGTCGTATTTCCAGGTTTTTTTGGCTCCGATATCCGCCACGTACAGGTTCTTTCCGTCAGGCGTCCCGACGATCCCGTTGGGTTGGGTCAGGTCTTCCGTCACACGGAAAAGTTCCGTCCTGTCAGATGAAAGGAAATAGACATGCTGCCCATCCTGCTCCATTTCAGCTCCTCTAATGCCCTCCCAATAGGGTCTTGGATAGAGCGGATCGGTGAAATAAAGTCCGCCTCGAGGCCTCACCCAGACATCATTTGGACCGTTGAGCTTCTTACCTTTAAAAGAGGGCACGATTACAGTCTCTTTACCGGTATTCTGATCGATCGCCCAGAGCTCATTGTTCAGATCGGCCGCCGCGATCAAAGTCCCGTCAAGCTGAAAATACAGGCCGTTTGAGCGGCCGGCCCCTTCCTTGAACAGCGTAATCTGGTTGCTGTTGGAGTTCCATCGGTAAATCTTGTCATTGGGCTGGTCGGTGAAAAAGACGTCGCCCATCCGATTGATGGCCGGACCTTCGGTAAAGCTGAACCCATCCTTGACTTTGACCAGTTCGGCTCCTTTCGCGACGATTCCTTTTTTGTCTTCGATCTGCGCAAATAGGCCAGAGCCGGCCAAAAGCAAGACTGAAAAAGCGAGGGCGTTTTTGAAATTCTTGTTCATCGGTTTGTTGTTATTTGCGTTGCATGACGACCACCAGCTTGTTCAAATCAGGGCTGTAGGCCATTCGGGTAATATTTTGATGTGTGGAAGATTCAATTTTTCCGAGGAATTCCCATTCTGAATCCGTAGTTTTTTTGCGATAGATCCCATTTCCCTGGGCCATCAGCAGGTAGTTTTGGTCCAGCCAAATGAAATCCAGAGCGCCTGCCAGTCCAAATCCCAGTACTTCTGACCTTCCGCTTTCGATGTCAAAGGTTCGTATTGGCAGCTCCAGGCCGGCCAAAGTTTCCTTGGGCGATTTCATGGACAGATAGCCGATTTGTGAAGTGTTCGGCCGGTGTTTGACCGATCTTCCGATCTGGCTGTCGATTTCCAGGATATCCCCTTTTCCCCTTGCATAGACCAGCCTGTTTGGCTCTCCGAGGACAAACATTGCCGCTTTGTTGTCATACCAGTCGTAATAGCCAACCGGGGCAATGTCGTCGTAGAGTAATTCCGGCTCGCCGAAATTGGTTGGATAGAGCCACAGCCTTTGGGTGCTGTCCGGCTCCATCACCACCGCCGAGACGTATAGCCCGCAATCGGTCAGGGTAGGGGAAAACTCACTGCGATCCGCCGTTTTGCTCAGGTTGGTGAACTTCTCCGTGTTGAAATTATAGACAATGATATCATGGTTTCCGTTTTCGTCAGCCGCCGAAAAAACCAGTTGGTGATCGTTGATGAAATTGGGCTGATTGTCGTATTCGGGTCGGTTTGTCAGGGGTTTCGCAGTTCCGGCAAGGATTTTTAGTTTGCCGCCTTTTTTCTGGGTGTCCAAGACCCAAAGATCAAAACCTCCCTGAGCCACAGTGGCTTGGGCCTGGAAAAAAAGGAAAAGAATAAACGCGGAAAGGAATCTAAACATGAAATCAGGTTCTA
>CAZGYC010000161.1:2945-5806 GCA_964530015.1 uncultured Limnohabitans sp.
GGCCATATTTGGCGGCTGGCACCTTTTTCGTACTTTGAGAGCCATGAAGCAAATCGCCGCATATCTGAATCGATTACCGCTGGAATTGGTATTTTGGACCGGAAGCCTGATTGCAATCCTGATCCTTGAGCCCCATTCCGGAAGCCACCTGAGTCTGTGTCCACTCAGTCAGCTCGGTTTCGACTGGTGTCCGGGATGCGGCTTGGGAAGGTCGATGAATCTCCTGGCACACGGGGATTTTGAGGCGTCCTGGTCGATGCATCCCCTGGCTATCCTGGCGTATGCGGTGATCTTCCACCGGATTTGGATTCTTGTAAAAAACCTAAAAACAACACACAACTATGGCTAATGTATTGAGACACCTTCCCGAACTGGAAGGAATGGAACTGGGCTACATCCAGGGATTGATGAAAAACATGGATGAAGACCAGGCATCGCTGTTTGCGCAGGTGTACCGTGCAAGAAGAAAGGACGCACAAATGATCTTGATTCTGACTCTGATCGGTTTCTTTGGGTTTGCGGGGTTGCACCGGTTTATCCTGGGTCAGATCGGGCTCGGCATTCTCTACATTCTGACGGTCGGCCTGTGTTTTATCGGCACGATCGTAGACTTGGTCAACTACAAGAGCCTGGCCTATGAATACAATGTGAGGGTAGCGCATGAGACACTCGCCATGATCTCCAACCATTTCCCGAACATGGGCAGCACTACCGTTTAATTAACTGCAATGCTTTGCACCGACAACCGAAGGCCCGGATTTTTCCGGGCTTTTTTGCTGAAAGGCTCTCGGAATTTACGATTTCGGATGAAATCTGAAGTTTGAAGTCTGGTTTCAGCTTTCTGAATTTTGATTTCTGACTTCCCTTCGTTCTCCCGTCTTCCGTCTTCATCCAACACCGGACATCCAACAAACGGAGATCACCAATCCTCTTCAATTTCCGCTCCGGAGCCCTCCGCGTCCATTTCCCCGAGAATTTCTTTTCCTTTTTCTGAAAGGATAAGATGAAATTTCTGAAGCAATCCGCCCACTGAAACCAGTTCATCGAAAGAGGCCTCGGCAATATGGACTGGCAGCTCGATCAGATTCTCTTCTTTGGCGGAAAAGGGAGGTGGAACTGAAGAAGCGAAGTAAAAAGGCCACATGGTTTTCGCGCAACTGATCCCCCAGAAGTCCACCGGAAATCTGTCGGCATAAGAAGCCAACCGTTCGTTGATTTCCTCAAAAAACCGCTCCGTCTCAGCTAGTCTGATGCGTGAGCCAGCACGTGATTTTCCTTTGGTTTTCAGGTGTTTAATCTGGGATACGCCCTGCTTTTTCCGAACCATATAGGCCCGAAACACCTTGTGGTCAATCAGCGTGCCCTGGTGGAAATATCCCGCCGCAGCCTGTCCGGACCGCATCAAGACCAGGGAAAAATGAGAATCCGACCTTGCCTGCAAGCCAACGGATTCCACCCAATCCATGGTCCAAGGCAGGTAGATTTTTGCCAACCAAGCCCCGGCCTCTTCGATCACCAACTGGTGCTTTTTGGGGAGGTAGCCGAGTGTCCGCCCTTTCTCCCGCGAATCGGCAAGCAGTCTTTCGGCCAGACTCTGACTGATCACCTGGGCTTGGGGAATATTCATTTCAGTGGAAAAACAATTGGCTATCTTTGTACAAAGAAACCAATAAATCATGCAGGAAGAAATCCAGAAGCTTTTTGACAGAATGTCCGACCCCACAGAGTCCGAGGCATACTATTTTGCGGACAAGCTGGGAGCTTTGGCTGACGAAGAGGCCAAAAACCAGCTTATCGGCTTGGTGAAGGGGGATAATTGGGAAGTAGCCTACTTGGCGTGCCGATCCTTGTCAAAAACTACTTTTCAGGGAGAAGCGCTTGACGCGATCTTCGAGGCCATTTTTGACAAAAAGAACAGGGCCGTCCAAGGCGCATTTGTCCAGATTTTGGAGGAGTTTGACCTCAGCAACAGTTTCGTGGATGTTTTCCGGGTTTATCTCTTCGGAAATTTCAAAGCCTCCACACTGGCGAAAGATTACCTGGATGAGGTTGAATTTGACATTACTCCACGAACTATCCGAAAGGCCGAAAAACACTGGAATCACTACCTCCACAACCCGGAAGACGAGGGAAGCCTGGAGCTGAAAAAGGCAGAAGTTGAGCCGATGTTGCAGGAAATGAGGGAATTATTTTCCTGAGAACCACAACAATTTCCGGTTTCCTGAGTTTATAAAAGCATGAGGAAGCTGGAGGTAATTGAGTTACATCATGAGTTTTTTAACTATTTTGAGTTTAAGTTTCACTCAACCCATTTCCTGTACCACAGAAATTTCCCGCAAGGCCAGCAAGTCATCTTCGTACACTATACCGAAAACCCAGATCTAGCCTATCTGGAGTATAGCTTTGGAATCCGAATCAATGCCGTGGAGGAGATCATCCACAAATTTCTGCCCACGCTGAGCGGATATTCCGAACGATCCACTACCCTGATCCAAACTCCGGAGGGGATCAGCAGCAACATGCCACAGCGCTTTGTGATCGAAAACGACACCCAACTGGCCGAGGCAATTGCCGCTGCCGAAAAGTTTTTTGCCTTGGAAGGCTTTCCTTGGTTGGATGGGATGATCCAGCCGGAAAACCTCGAAAACGCATTCGCTTTGCAGAGAGACGGGGGATTCAAAAGCCACAACTTTGTCTATAACTCCTTTCGGGGCGCCACGCTCGCAAAACTGTACAATGAGGCGGACTATCCGGTTTTGAGGAATAGTTACCTGGAGCAGATCAAACAGCGGGAAATGACGCCGTTTACCATCGCCTCATTTCTCCAGCTTCTGAATTACCTGGATCACCTGGAGGTTTGA
>CAZGYC010000162.1:0-5757 GCA_964530015.1 uncultured Limnohabitans sp.
GCCCAGGTCATTATCCAAGGAGGGGAAGATAACGACCCTTACTGTTTTTCGCCGAAAGGAGGAAAAGCGATTATCAGTTTGCGGGGGAGAGTTAACCGCTGCACCGGGCACAGTGCTAAATATTTACCCTATTCTGTCAGGCTGGCTTCAAATTCACCATTTAAGATAGCCTCCATCTTCAATATTTCCTTCTTCATATCCCTTACACGCTCTAAAGCCTTTGCGACTTGTTCGGGCGGTGGATTATCCTGCATCCAGATGCGCAGATAAGTGCTATTTAATACGGTCATAATAAATCCTTTACATACTTCCAGTAAATTGAATGTTTATCTACAATATACCAGTTGCCTATTTTTGAGTCTATAATATATATACTAAATCGAATTTCAACCTTATCAGTTATTCGTTGTATAAAATAATGTTGTGCATCTACTATATCTACAACTTTATATACACCCCAAAAGCTATTCTGGATAAACTCGCCCCGAATAAATCGAGTATATCTGTAAGTTTTCAAAACTCTAAGTCGCAGTATTTATCTATAGTTTGAATATAGTAATCGCAATAATAATTCTCACGAACACGAAGTACTGTATAACGCCATGGCGTAATATCAACAACAACCAGCACCATCACCCTACCATCTGATGAAGGAAATTCTAATCTATCCCCTACTTTAAATCGGGGAACAGGATAGGTGATCAAAATTGATATCGGCAACGTTCATCAATAAAGGCTATGGGAGAGAGAGTAAAACCACTCAATCCTTCATATTCTATCTGATAATGATAAGGACCCATATCGACTATTGTTATGTATATAATCTTTTTAAGCGGAGAAGTGTATTCTAATTTGTCGCCTATTTCATACTTAGGCATCAAATAAGTCTTCAAGGCTTGTCGTGTTTGGCGAGAATCCAAATCATAGTTCCACTAAAGGTAAAGAACATAGCTACCAATATAACTAAAGCCATATTACTACCGCTTATACCTGTAGAAGCTAGTTCTGTTGGGATTGTTGTTGTGGGAAGCGGCGGAACTGTTGTTGTTTGCGCCGGACCTACACATTCTGGTGAAGGGACATAGCTTTCACAATCCGCCGCAGCACTCACAGAAGAATACACCCCAATAGAACCTATCGCAACAAGCAGTAGTCCTACGATAAAAAGTGCAAAACATTGAGTCTTAATCTTCATTATTCTCCTTAAACATATCAGGGCGAAGGAATTTCGCAACCTGTGTAAATGGGATATCTACAATAGCATCCCAGCTACTGATTATCTCTTCAGCCTTACGGTCAAACACATAAGCATACACAGCCCCATCAGGCTTAATTTCTATATTCAAGACATAGTCTTGGTTTAGGGTTCTGAATTCCAGAGTGCTGATTTCGCCGCTTCCATCAACACCATCTCCAAAGGCATAGATACCTACTCCACTATGTCTGGTCATAGTTGTGCCTCCGGCGAAAAGACATGCATTCCATATGCAGTCTCATAATCATCGTCATCATCGTCATCATCGTATTCAAACCAGCCAGGCCATTCTACCGTAGATACTCCGTATTCAGAGTACTGTTCCATAGCATAATGGATAGCATCAAGCTCTGTCTTGAAAGATGGGTCATCTGGGGTCGGGCCGAAATCGGAACCCTCACACGATGCAAAGCCCATCCATACGATAAACCTTTCGGTATCTGGATCTTGGCTAACACAGTAATAGTTATCAGCACTCAATTGAATCCCCTTTATTTAAACAGCTCTGATAGATTAAATCCTTGGTATATAGGTTGCTTGCCACTTCCGCCGCAATCCCAACAAGGACCAGGACCAGGGTCTTCACCCCAGCCTTCTTCTGAAGGGCAATTTACTATACACTCTGGTTCTTCTACACAATAATAACTACAGGTTCCGGTGCCGTCAAAATAAGAACAGTCACCACGCCATCCCGGATCTTCGAATATCTCAGAGTGCATACCATCACATCTACCACAAACAGCGTTATGTAGTTTTACTGCCACGCCCACATCTCAGTCGCAGCGAATTTACAAGTCGTTTTAGTCCCATCACTGTAGTATGCTATTGCAGCTCTATAACCAGCTGAATCTACCTCTGATAGTATCTTTAGTTTAATTTGTACACCGTGGTTATTAGTGCGGCAAAGGACTTGTCCAATATACAAATCACGGAACAAGTCCTCCTGACGTAAGAGTTGTGCAACGGAAGACATATCGGTCATTGTTTATTGGCGATGAAACAAATAAAAGCTTTATCCAAAGCTATTTCATAATCATCGTCGCCGAAGTTATAGGTATCATCAGTTTCATCATTATATAATTCAATGTGATATTGATTGTAGAAAGAAATCTGGATAGCCCATCCAGCCCTAACGATTTCTTCAATTCGATTATCCATAATTACTCCCCTTGATATTTGGTCTTCCAGCTAACATCTGCTTCTGAACAAATTATATGTTTAAATTCATAACCATAGTTAGTATCTTTAGTGCGCTTTAGCATATCTATGAACTCATTGAAATCATCGGTGAACTCTAACTCATAAGCCCAGTCGCCATCGGTTCCCCAGCGTACTTCGTACTCAAGCTTATATATCTTGGTATAGTGCTTCATTCAGTTAAGCCTATAATCGCCGCACTACATACAACAACTATAACTAAATAAGCCCAAAGTCTTTTAGTCATGATGTCTTTACCTGCTTTCAATATTCAGTACACTTAGCATACTTAGGACAAAACGTTGGGTTCGCCGCCAAATCGGAACACACAATGCAATTTGGTACATCAATAGATTCATCAATTGCCATGCCTGAAACATCTAATCCACACAAGGAGATATCTTCATCTACACAGCAAGTAAGATGGTCTAAGTCGCCGCCAACATCAACACCTACATCAGACGGAAGAATCAAAGTATCCACAATGGCTCGATTGTCCTTATCGGAAAGGTTTGTATTATTTCACCATAGAACGGGATGCCTCCGGATGACTTATGTAATTTTAGTTTGACATTATCATCATCTAAGCCTATAACTTCCCAGGCAGCATTAGCTTTGGTATATATGAATTGACCTATATACAAACTTTTGATATTATAGGTTCTCAAAGGCCTTTTCCAACTCAGTAATACGCTTGGGTGAGCCGAAGTTATCTATTATTTCATGAATACCATTTGGAGATCGTTTGGTTGTGCGGCCGAATTTAAGATTCCAAGCTTCAAGACAAGCAAGGGGTATAGAGCTCATGGTATCACCAACACAACCATGAGATGGTGGGTCGCCGAAGCCCCAAGTCTCAACCAGTTCTTCTAAGGTTGCTGTTTTAACTACCGGGTTGCCGTGAGGATCTAACACCTTAGGTGCATAGATAGCTGCAGGCATATGCAAATAGAAATCCTCTGTTTGATTACGATTGTACTTAGTCTTAGGAACCTTCGAAGCGTCAATTAAATATTGATACAAATCGAATGCATTCCATTCAACACCTATCTCGAACTGTTCGTCGCAATCTTGACAAGCAATTAAAAACAATGCAGAAAACTCTGCATAGATAGAGCACTGCTTAGGTTTAAAGTCATCATACCTCGGATAGCCTTCCTTGGTATACCACTTCGGCGGCTCATCAATACGAGAAAGGACATCGTTAATTCTAACCAACATTAGAACTCTCCATCAATTCATAATAGTCGTCTGCAAACTCAATACGCTTTTTATTAGAATGACCTGTTATCAACGTTTTAGATTTAATAACCTGTAAACGATAATATAGAGAATCAACATTTAGCACTCTATATACAATCCCGCCGGGACTTACAATCGAATTACCTACTTCAAAACGAGGTAATACAGTAGTGCGAATCACATTATCAGCTCAAAGTGATCACTCATATATTCAAGATCTCTATAGATAAGAACACCATTAGAAACTCTTTCTAATTGATACCACTTACTGTCTGCGAGAGCAAAAGTTATCTGAAAGACTCTACCTAATCTATCAGCCACAATATCTCCCTCACGATAAGATATCAACGAATAAGTTTTCAAGAAACCCCAAATGCTTCCCTATCAATGATTTGACGTGAAATTCCGCCAAGCATACCAAGACTACCATCTTGTTTTACTCTACGAACCATATAATAATTAGACTGTATACTGTCTATAAGATAGTCTGTATTAATAAGATGGATTATATCACCTTGTCTGTATCCAGGTATTTTGTACGTTTTCACGGGGAATCGCAATCCCAAGGACGGATGTTAGATCTCAAGTCGCCATTTCGTGCAATGTACCATCCGCCGCCTACCTGCACAATACCTTCAATGACATAAAGATATTTACCCTGTGCTACTACAGTTTCGCCTATCTCGAAGGGAAAGTAAGGGTACGATTTAATCAATAGCTTTCAGATGCTCCGCCTTGACATGTGATCTAATGTTCTTCCATTGAATTGTATACCATGGCTCTCCGGTGTATCCATAAGCATGGCGCAATACTGTCCAGGTTTGATAATAGCCTTCTGAGTACAAAATCTTATCAACCCTTTTGACCTTAGAACCTACGTCGTATTCAAAATAAGGATAGATCTTCACCACAAACTCAACACCTCTTTAGCCTGAACATCAAAAGTTGTATAACCAGACTTAATAGTGTAGACTTCACCGAGAGGCAGCAATTTCCTAGCCAGAATCTTCCACGGTTGATGAGAGTTTGTTATTCTTATTTCTTGTCCTACTTCATATTCAAAGTAAGGGTAAACTTTCACCAAGGGGCTAATATATCTTTAGCTGGAACCTGGTAAGTTGTATAGCCACACTCAACGACGTAGCCTTCCCCGTAATTGAATAGTCCCTTATATAGTATTTTCCAAGGATGGTGAGAGCCCATTATCCTGACTTTTTCACCTATATCATACTGAAAACAAGGGTAGGTTTTCACCATAAGCCTAAAATATACTCTGGGGCAGTGGTGAAAGTTATATCATATCGTTTTACGTCATATAAGACACCCGAAGGTAAATCGTGTTGTTGCACTATCAACCAAGGGCCAAGAGAACCGTCCACCCTAACTACATCGGATAGACCGTATTCAAAGTAGGTGTATATCTTCATGCGAAACTAATTTGCAAATCCCATCGTGCATCTTGACAACAAACCATAAATACATCCGGGCTTCTATAATAGTTCCAATGGTAAGATAATAAATGCCAGGTATTCGAAGTCTGACTCTATCTCCTATGGTGTATAGAGGGATTGGGTAAGTTTGAATCAAGCCGATTAACCTACATTAAAAAATAGACGGTGTGAAATAAGGGCGCTGTTAACAGTCTTTTATACGCTTAGCTCAACATAATCTAAAAGTAGGGGGGATAATTATTATGTTGGGCTAGGGCCCTTTCATTCACTTTGCATAAATGGTTTCGATTTGCGGCGAAGAAACAGTACCAGAGATTTTAAGCATGCATTCAATATTAGAAAGATACGCACTGGGCGGCGAAACCCAAAACTCTGTATGACCATTTTCATAGATAGCTATATAACGGTCTGAGATAATGGTTGGGGGCGGCGGAGCTAACAACCACTCACCATCATTATCTACTTCGTTAATTTTGTATATACGACCATCATCGAGGGTATAACTATCAAGATTTACTTCTGAGATTTCTAATGTTTCGGTAAGCGTACCAATAACTCTTTGAATTCTATCTCCTACAGCATACTTGTGCTTTACTGTGAAGGTAGTTTCAT
>CAZGYC010000163.1:0-5642 GCA_964530015.1 uncultured Limnohabitans sp.
GCGTCTTGATACTTCAAAATCACTCACTCTTCAAGCTCTCCACCGGATTGGCCAAGGCGGCCCGCAGGGTATTGATACTGACGATCAGCAGGGACAAAACCAACACCAGCACTCCCACTCCCACAAAAAGCCAGAAATCAATGCTGATATGGTAGGTGTAACTCTCCAGCCAGACGCCCATCCTCCAATAGGCGAAGGGCACTGCCAGGCAAAATGCGATCAGCACCAGCTTGAGGAAATCCTTGGAGATCAACACCAGTACCTGGGGGACGGAAGCGCCCAAGACCTTGCGGATGCCGATCTCGCGGAAGCGTTTTTCTATGGTAAATGACGCCAGTCCCGCCAGACCGATGCAGCAGATAAAGATCGCTATCCCAGAGAAAATCGTGATGATCCTGCTCACCAGCTCCTCGGACAAAAACTTGCGCCCAAACTCCTGGTCCACAAACTGGTATTCAAAGGGGACTGCCGGATTGTACTTTCTGAAAATCTCCTCCACAGCCTCCAATCCAGCCTGCACGGGCGTTCCCTCATTGAACCGAATACTGACCAAGTGGGTCCGTGCCGGGTCAAAATAGACCACCATGGGATCTACCGGGTTGAATGGTGAATCCATCACGATGTTGTCAGTGATGCCGATTACGGTGTAGGTCGAGCCAGCGTGTCTCATTTGCATGCCAACCGGCTCCTCCAAACCCATGGCCTCCACCGCGGCCAAATTCAGGATCAGGGAGGAGGAATCGCTCGGCATTCCGGTAAAATCGGTCCCTTGCAGCATCTTGACTCCCATGGTCTCCGCGAAATCCACGTCTGAATACAGACCCGTCATCAGCAGGTTCATATCCGTGGGCTTCCCATCCCAGTCCGGGGCGGGAGATCTCCACCAAATACTCGTGATGGGCGAGAATGTCCGGGTGGTAGCCTGGACCATCCCTGTTTTGAGCAGTTCGTCTTTGATCACCGGGAAGTTTTGCCGGATATCCCCGGTCGAGGAGATCATGATGAGGTTGTCGGGGTTGTATCCGATGTCCCGGTTTTTGATATGCTGGATCTGCTGGTACACGATGAGCGTGCAGGAGATCAGCAGGATGGAAATGACAAACTGCCCAACCACCAGGATATTTCTCGGCAAAACTGCCTTCTCACCTGCCAGGAACGTGCCTTTCAGGATCTTGGTCGGGTTGAAGGAAGACAGGTAGATGGCGGGATAGCTGCCTGCGACCAAGCCGGTGAACATCACAATAGCCAAGGAAATCACCCAAAATACCGGAGAGCTCAGATCCAAGGAAAGCGTCTTTCCCACCAGTTGGTTAAACGAAGGCATCAACAGGAAAACGGCAGTCACCGAGACGACAAACGACAACAAAGTCAGGGTCATAGACTCAAAAAAGAACTGGAGCATCAACTGCTTCTTGCCCGAGCCCAAGTCTTGTATAATACAAGATTCGGGTTGTTACACCCAGAACTGGAGCATCAACTGCTTCTTGCCCGAGCCCAAGGTCTTGCGGATTCCCACTTCCTTTGCCCTTCGCTCCGAGCGGGCAGTGGACAGGTTCATGAAGTTGACGCAGGCGATCAACAGGATGATCACGGCGACAACTGAAAAAAGCCGGACATAGGCGATCATACCCCCGATATTGACCCCGTCCTTAAATTCGCCATAGAGCCTCCACTTGCCCATCGGGAAAGCGAAGTAGTCACTGATTCCTTGGTCCGTGGGGTTGTTCTTGATCTTGATGGCCGATATTTTTTTTGACAATTCCTCCGGATTGGTGCCCGGCTGTACCTGTAGGAAGACATTCCAGGACGAATTGGTCCAGTTGGTCATCGCCCTTACCAGGCTCGCGTCCGAATAGTTGAACGCATGGATGTAGTCAAACTGAAACGTGGAATTCCCCGGCAAATCCTTTAAAATGGCAGTGACGGTTACCTCCGTGGAGTTGTCGATCTTGAGCGTTTTGTGAAGCGGATCCGCATCCCCAAAAAGCGATTTCGCGGCTGATTCTGTCAGGATGATGGAACTGGGATCCGGGAGTGCGGTTTGGGCATTTCCCTGGAGAAACTGCCAGGAAAACACGTCAAAGTAGTTTTCGCTCACCGTGATCCCGTTTTTGCGCAGCTTGGTATCCCCAAAAGCCAGGATATGCGATTCATCCCAAGTGCTCATTACGGCCTTCTCTACCTCCGGGAGTTCCTGCTCCAGGGCTTGGGCGAGCGGAAAGACCATGTTTTGGTCGGTAAAAATCTGGTCATTGTAATTCCGGTGTGCCATCACCTGGTAGATCTCCCTGTAGTGTTCATGAAACTTGTCATAGGCCAACTCATCGTACACCCACAGCAGGATAAAAATGGTGCAGGTACAGCCCAGGGACAGGCCGACCAGATTGGTGAGGGAAAACATCTTGTTTCTCAACAGGTTCCGGTAGGCGATCTTAAAGTAATTGATCCACATGGCTTTCTATTTGGGAAGGGTTGTCAGGTGATCGGGTTATGGTCGTTATCATTTGTCATATTGTAAGGGTTCACTAGGGCAAAGAACCCTGACGCTACCCAATCCCCCGTAAATCACAAATCCACAGGGCGGTTTACTGATTTCTTCCACTCTGATTTTACGATTTCCATGCCAACAAAAAAGGCCGAATATCCTGTCAAAAATGCGGTTTTATCGCTTTTGGCCTCGATTTACCGGACGATAATGTCCGATGGCGGGCAAAAAACAAATGGTGTACAGCAGAAAAGCTTTCTCAGGAAAAAATGTATGCGCCCTGGTCTGTGTCTCACAGACCATAAAACCAAGTTTATAGAAACACTCAACCTCGTAGGTATCCAAAGGATTGGCCAAAGCAAAACTTTGACTTCAATAAAAATACCAGTGCCTCCACTGCAAGTTGAATTCCTAGTTTCTTGGCAAAGTTTCCGGGAAGTTGGTTCCTAAGGCCAGGAAAATCGTTTTTGGATCCTTCGGCCAAAAGTAGAAAGGAAGCGCGATTAAGGCTTGTCCTTGGTCTGGACCAAACCATGAAGAACCGTAAGGAAGTTAAGGGGAGCAGTCCCGAATGGCAAAAGCCCAGGGGAAAGCGAGGCTGGGATCATCCTTCATGCCCTTCATTCCTTCATGTTTCACGAGTCATTAACATCGTTTTCAGCCTTCTTAACCGGAAATGAACTGATTCCAAAAAACAACCACTCGCCTAAACACCTGAATACTAGCAACTCCCGTAGGATTTGTTTAATTTCAGGCAACACCAAAACACAAGAAGCCATGATCTGCCTAAAAAACACCGCCCTCATCCTGCTGTTTCTTCTAAGTGCATCGTTTGCAATGCTGCACCATGGATGGGCCAACTATGACCAGACCAAGGTGCTGGATTTTGAGACTACCATCGATGAATCGACTTTTGGGAATCCCCACACAATGGCCACGGTAAAGTATCAGGATGAATCCTGGACCGTCTATCTGGCTCCGGCCAGCCGCATGACAGCACGTGGACTGTCCGCGGAAATGGTCAAAAAAGGCACTCCGGTAAGATTGGTCGCCTACCCCCATAAAACCGAAAAAGGAGAAATGCGGGCCGAAAGGATCTTTGTGGACGGCGAGAAGTACGAGCTGAGGTAGTGGCGCAGGAATACCTTGACTGGCTGGAGCACAGCTCTTGGGCAGTCGCCATCCGGCAGTCCCTGTGGCTATATCCGGCATTGGAGATCGTCCATATCCTGGGCATTGTCATCTTGGTCGGTGCAGCCCTGTTTTTTGACCTTCGTCTCCTGGGTTTTTCCAAAAATCTACCGATAGCGGGTATGTCAAATTACCTGTTGCCCTGGTCCCGCCGCGGGTTGATCCTGGTGATTCCTTCCGGTTTCCTCTTGTTCATCACCAATGCCGGAGCACTCGGCCTGGACCCGACCTTTTGGCTGAAGATGGCCTTACTGGCAGTGGCGGGGCTGAACGCGCTCCTGTTTCACCGATTTGTTTCCGGCAGACAACTGGATCCGAAAATTTCCCCGAAATCCCCCTTGCACTACAAGATCCAGGCCTTGGTCTCCATCGTCGTATGGATCGCCGTGATCACCTGCGGGCGTTTGTTGGCTTACTAAGAGGAAGTTGGAGGTGGCATGCTTTGACATACTCAGCACGAGAGTTGTAAGGTTGTCGTGGTGGTCATTGTTGTCACCCTGAGCGCTTGCGCTGAGCAAAGTCGAAGCGGAGTCGAAGGGTTCTAGTGGTTGTCATGGTTCTTGATACTTGCGTCTTGTTACTCGATACTTGTCTCTCTCCTCTTGTATCTTGGTTCTTGCCTCTTGATTCTTTGATCTTGATACTGGCGTCTTGCTTCTTGTCTTATCCGCAAATCCATCATCCACTTTCCTGCCAGCAAAAACACCTTTTGCATGTCTTGTAAGCGGATTTGTTGGCTTGGGGCTTCCGACCTTGCGGACAAAAACGTCCGATGGCAAGCAAAGTTGAAAATGCCCCTTGATTGGCCTCGGGTATCGGAATTTGCAGGAAGTCCCGGCGTGTCCATGATGCCGCCCAAAAAATGAAACATTGGATGGGGTGGATTATCGGGTTCGGTTAAGCAGCCTATCCATTCGGTGCCGGCGCAAACCGTTCATTCCGGTAGCTGGCGCAAAAGTGTATTCAATTCCCCGGCAGGGATGTCCGATTTTTCCGACTTGTCGTAGATGGACACCAGATAGACTGTTTCGGCGACAATTTTGATGTAGGTGATCACCCGCCCCACTGCGTTTTCCCTTTCCTTTGGAGCCGATGGCCAAGCGGATTTTGTAGAATCCGTTTCCGATAGCCGTACCGGTTTTCGGTTCTTTTTCAAGCTTTCTTCCCAAATCCTCAATTTCAACCCTCAAAGAAGGATATTTTTTAATCAAACGCTTCGCCTCCCGTTTGAAAGCATCAATGGTAACTAAATTAAAGTTCATCCAATTCTTTCAAAAAATCTTTGAACGGGGTAGCTTTCTTCTTCCCCTCCAAAACCAGTTTCAGTTCCTTGACCCCTTCCCGGATGTTTTCCCGTACCTGCTCATCGGTATCCTCCTCCAGTTCGGCTTGGTCTATCTTCACAAAGGAGAAGTTGCGGATAAGGTCTTTGAAGAACTTGAGCTTTTTGTCTTCTATTTCCAAGGTTAATTTTGCCATGGCACTGCGCTTTTGACCAAAACTAGCAATAAATGCCCGAGCGGACAAAAGATCCGGGTATCGCATACTTTTCAGTCCCGTATATCAGTCAATTTCCCGTGCGGAAAAAAGTGTCACCCTGAGTCTTAAATATTCTGCGTACATACAAAAAGGAAATGACAGAGATCGCCTAGTCAAGAGCCGACAGATCAAAATAAAATTTGGAAATATGAGTCCACTCCGATAACCCAAATCTGCATGAGATCCACCCCTTATACGATCCGGAAAAGCCTATTTTTTAGGCGAAAATGACTTTTCGGAGGGAACTCAAATATTGATATTTTCAAAACGTAACATACTATGTCATTGGTAGTGGAGTCAAAGGGTCCTCGACTCCCCCGAATTCGCTTCGAGAAAGCAATCCCCCAGTCAAAACCTGCTCCAAACGGGGAGATTGCTTCGGGGCATGAAACTCCAGCCCAGTTTTAGCCATTGGCTAAATGCCCCT
>CAZGYC010000164.1:0-5624 GCA_964530015.1 uncultured Limnohabitans sp.
TGAATTTTGCCGATTTCGGTCCTTCGGCCTTGAAACATCAAAGGCCAAGCCGCTGAATTCCGAAAAAAACGCAGCCTGAACAGGGCTGCGTTTGGCTTTATTGGAAAAGCTGCGGTGCAAACTGGCTGAGATACACCCGCCAGTTTCTCCAGGTGTGGCCGCCTTCGCTTTCGACATAGGTGTATTTCATTCCCATGGCATCGAGCTTGCTGCGGTATTCTTCATTGGCTTTGTAGAGGAAGTCCGTCTTGCCGATGGCGATCCAGTACAGCTTGTAGCCGTTGTCCATCTGGACTTTCAGCGTTTCGTCAAAGTTGCTGTACACTTTGCCTGTGGCATCTTCCCGGGGCATGATCGCAGCGGAGAACAGCCCCATGTAATCGAAGGTATTCGGATAGTATCTGGAAATATGCAGCGTGTGATAGCCGCCCATCGACAATCCTGCAATGGCCCGGTTGGCTTTGTCGGCTTTCACCCGATAGTTGCTTTCTACAAATTTGATGATGTCTTCAAAGGCCCCTTCGTAGGTTCCGTCCATGGTTTTCGGGATCATAAACTGCGGCTTGTAGAAGTTTTTGCTGCCTTCTCCCGGCGCACCGTCCTGGATCACGTTGCCGTTGGGCATGACCACGATCATCGGTTTGACTTTGCCTTCGGCGATCAGGTTGTCCAGGATTTGGGCGGTTCGGCCCAGGGAGATCCAGGCCTCCTCGTCCCCTCCGGCTCCGTGGAGGAGGTAAAGCACCGGGTATTTTTCGGCGGAGTTTTCATATCCCGGAGGGGTGTAGACGGTGATCCTGCGATCCATGCCCAATCCCGGAGAATCGTACCAGCGCCGGGCGACGGTGCCGTGGGGAATGTCGTTGGTCTTGAACAGGTCGGCATGTCCGCCTCCTACGATAAAGATATTGGTCACCGAAGCCACGTCCCGGATCAGGAAGGGATTGCTGGGATCAGTCGTGGCAAAACCATCGATGACAAAAGAATATCCGTACAGTTCAGGACTCAGAGACGTGGACTTGAAAGACCAGACGCCGTTTTCGTCTTTGGTCAGCTCCGCTTTGCCGGGACCGTCCATGAGCCCCATGGGAGTCTCCATTTTCACTGAAGGCAGAAAATCCCCAGTCACCTGTACGGATTTGGCGTTGGGGGCAAAAAGCCTGAATGTCACCGAAGAGTCATCGTGGACTTCCGGGGAAATGATATTCTGTGCGCGAAACAGCGCTTCCTGTGCCTGGGTCGAAACCGTCAGGAAAAGGGCGGAAATAGTAAGGAGGAATTGTTTTTTCATAAGTCAATGGGTTCTATTGTCTCAATGTGTGAAAATAGAAAATCGGAAAATGGATTCCTACACTTGTTTTCACATGCTACCCGGGGTCCGCGATAGTGGGAGTAACCTCGAGCACTTATCAGGGGATTTCAAATCCCGGAACAGCGGTTTCGGGATTACCAATCCCGAAGAGCCTAAGCCAAAAATATTGGAAATGAAATAATTTCATAAACTTCACTTTCCATAAAAGAGTATATACCTTAGGTGATACTTTGATTGGAAATGAAATCGAGCATGATCCCGTACCTACGGGATCACACACTGGGACGATTATAAAACATGCGAAGATTCCTCCCGATGATTATCGGGATGACCTTTAAAAAACAAAATATAAACAGATGAAAACACTGTCATTAAAACTAAAAGAGGCTGTTTTTGAGGAAACAGAGGATATTCTAAAGGAAAGAGGAATCCCCAGAAATCGCTACATCAACGAGGCTCTGGAATTTTACAATCGCTATCACCAGCGGAAGAAGCTGGCAAAAGCCTTTGCCAAAGCATCATGGCTAGTTCGGGATTCTTCTATCGAAGTCAATGCGGAGTTTGACCGCCTGATCGATGAAGGGGCAGTTTGAGATCTGGCTGGTCAATCTCAATCCTGCCCGCGGTACGGAACCCGGAAAAATCCGGCCAGCCGTGGTGATTCAGACCAACTTGCTCAATCAGTTGGATCATCCTTCCACTTTGATCTGTCCGATTACTTCTCAGCTTTCTGCTGAGGAAAACATCCTACGGGTTCGAATCGGTGTTCTTGGTACCGGTTTGGGGCAGGATTCCGAGATTTTGGCAGATCAGATCCGCGCCTTGGACAACCGCCGATTTCTGGAAAAGCTCGGAAAACTCACACCGGAAAAAGCGCTGGAGCTCAGAGAAAAGGTGGCGGCAGTGATGGATTTTTGAATAGCAAACCCTATATTGTGTCAATCGTATGAATATTGGTGTAAAATAACTTACTATGACTACAATTAGAAAAACACTGACCTTTACTGACCAGCAGGACAAATGGATCAAGGCTCAAATCGAAGCAGGGGAGTTTACCAACGAGTCCGAATATATCAGACATCTGGTCCGTCTGGATCAGGAAAGGCGGGCCAAGTTTCAGGAGTTGAAATCCGCCATTCGTGAAGGGGTAGAATCAGGGCCCGGAAGTCGGTCAATGTCAGAGATAATGAAAGGAGTAGAGGAAAAGTTAAAGGCTGATGGAAAGCTTTAGACTGTCGATAAAGGCGGAGGAAGATTTGGTGGTTATCTATACTTTTGGAATTTATCTTTTTGGATTGGACCAAGCTCAAAAGTATCTCTTAGGTTTAGAGGAATGTTTCTTAAAGTTGGCTAACACACCATTTTTGGGGCGCGATGCTTCTGAATTATTTCCAGGGCTAAGAGAATTTGTGTTCAAATCCCACATGGTTTTTTATATGATTCAAGAGACAGGAGTTTTGATTGTTAGGGTTCTCCATCAAAGTAGGGATTATAAGAATTTTGTATAATCCAAAAAACCTGGATTTCGCCGGGCAGGGATTTCTTACATGCTACTCACAGCTCCTCAAGGTCCGCGATAGCCATCGGGAGTAACCTTGAGCACTTATCAGGGGATTTCAAATCCTGGAACAGCGGCTTCAGGATTACAAATCCTGAAGAGCTATGAAACCGTGAGTGGGACACTCACGGCGGCGAAAGAGGACTTTACTCTCAAGATTTCCTGTCGCCCGTGCTGAGCGGTGCCGAAGCATCGGCCTCCCGGCTATCGGAACACCCGGCACCGGACACTCCACATCGGACACCCGGCATTCGACAAAATCAATTCATCCCTCGTTTTGCAGGGAATTCACCGGATTGCTCCAGGCCGCTTTGAGCGTATGATACCCTACGGAGACGAACGTCAGTCCCAGCATCAGAACCGCAGTGAAGAAGTAGAGCGTCCAGCGGATCTCCGTATGGTAAGTATATCCCGAGAGAAACTGGTCCACCAGATACCAGGCCAGCGGAAACCCGATCAGTAGGCTGGTCAATACCAGGATGGCAAAGTCACCGCAAAGCAGCAGGGAAAGACTGCTTGCTGAAGCGCCCAGCACCTTTCGGATCCCCATCTCTTTGGTTCTCCGCGCTGCGGTAAAGGAGGCCAGACCAAACAAGCCCAAGCCGGAGATTAGGACGGCAATGCAGGTAAAAGCCAGGGAAAGCTTGCCGATTACCTGTTCGCTTTCGTATTCCCGGTCAAACACTTCTTCGAGAAAACTGAATTCGAAGGGGTATTCGGGATTGTGCTTGTTGAACACCGCACCGATCTGCTTTACCAAAGCAGGCAAGGAAGCTTGGCCGGATACCTTGAGGAAGTAGTGGGAGCCGAGGTGCTCCGAATACATGAACACCATCGGCTCGATGTCCAGCCTCAGGTTGCCGTTGTGAAAGTCTTCAGTGACTCCCACGATTTGCCCTTTTCCGTTCCACATTTCCAGCTCGGTTCCTACTGCCGTTTCAGGATCCAGCCCCATGGCTTGGACAGCCTTTTTGTTGACGATGTAGTTGGAGGCATCCTGGGTTCCGGAGAAGTTCCGGCCTTCGCTGACCGGGATGTTCAGCGTGGGGATGAAGCTCTCATCGCAGCGGTAGATCTTGAAGTTGACCGTGGAGTTTTCCGGCTTGCCGGGCCAGACTGGATCGGGGGTGGTGATCGGCACGGAGAAGATGCTGTTTCCCCCAAAGGCGATGGTTGACACGCCGGGAAGCTGCAGGAGGTCATTTTTGATGCCGGAGTAGTTTTTGACGATGCCTTCATTTTGGTTGATCACCAGGACGTTTTCCCGGTCAAACCCCAGGTTTCGCTCGCTGATGTAGGTGATTTGCAGATAGACGGCGATGCTCCCTACGACCAGTACCGCAGAGGCGGCAAATTGGGCGACGACCAGCACCCGGCGCAGGCCGCTGCCGCTGAGTAGGGATCGGCTGTCTCCTTTCAGGACTTTGATGGGGTTAAATCCTGATAAGACCAGTGCGGGATAGCTCCCCGAAAGTATCCCCGTGAGCAGGGTAATCGTTACGAGGGCAAGGAGAAAAACCGGATTGCCGAGCTCAAGAATGACAGCTTTGCCCGTCAATTCATTGAAAAAGGGCAGAAACAACTGCACCAGCAATAGGGCGAAGATCAGGGCAATCCAGGAAAGCAGGACCGATTCCAGGATAAACTGGAGGATCAGTTCGCTCTGGTTGGCTCCGACGGATTTGCGGATGCCGACCTCACGCCCCCGGGTACCGGCCCGCGCGGTAGCCAGATTGATGAAGTTGATGCAGGCCATCACGAGGATCAGGAGTGCCACGGCACCGAAAAGGTAAACCTGCTGGATTCTGCCGCCGACGTTGACGCCGTTTTCAAAACTGCCGTGGAGCCGGAGCTTTTGGTAGGGGAAAAGAAAGGGGACACTGGAGCATTCGGCACAGTGGGCCCGGATCAGGCCTGCGATCTTGGAGTTGGGGTTTGGACTGTTTTCCCGGAGCAATACCGCCGTGCGCGAACCGCCCGACTGCCAGTTTTGCATCCAGGGATTTTCGTTGAGGTAAAGCCCAAACGGAACCACAAAGTCAAATTGCAGCGAGGAATTCTCCGGGACGTTTTCGAAGACTCCACCAACGGTCAGTTCCAGATTTTGGTTGAGGCTGAGGGTCTTTCCGATGGGGTTTTCTTGGGGGAAAAGTTTCTCCGCCAACCCCTCCGAGATGACAATGGAATTCGGTTCTCTGGCGTGGTTTTCTGATGCCCCTATCGAAAATGGAAAGCTGAAAACCCTGAAAAACGCCGAATCGGCAAAGATGCCGGTTTCGTTAAAGCCCTCGATTTGGTTTTTGACCAGCATCGCGGTTTCAAAACTGTATCGGGTGGCTTCTTCCACTTCGGGGATTTCATCCAACAGCACGTCCTTGAGCCGGGCAGGGGGAACAGGATGGGTAGAAATACTTCCGTCGGGCAGCGTGCTGTTCACCATGACGCTGTAGATCCGGTCACCGTCGGTCAGAAAGCGGTCATAGGACACCTCATCCAGGATCCACAAGAGGATAAAAATGCTTACGGCGATGCCGGAGGTAAGGCCAACAATATTGATCAGCGTGTAGCCCCGGTGCCGGAGAAGGTTTCGAAATGAGGTCTTCAGGTAGTTTTTCCACATAGTTTGCTCGGGTTTGGACAAAGGAAAGGAGGTCTCTGTCCAGATTTGCATTGGTTTTTGAGCCAAAGCCATGCCTGATCCAAACGGCCAAAAGGCGGGAAAATGGCCGATTTGAATACGCTTGCTTGATTTTT
>CAZGYC010000165.1:0-5613 GCA_964530015.1 uncultured Limnohabitans sp.
GGTTTATAATTTAGCAACGGTAACAGCGTTGGATCCTAAAGAGAATCAGGTAACAAACACTTCTTCTGATCCTACTCCTTGTACTGAGTGTCCTATTGATCCTGAATGCCCTGATTGTACTATTACTAAACTTTTTCAAGCTCCGGATATCAGTATTACTAAAGATGGTGATTGGGTAGATTTGAATCAGGATGGTATTACCAATGTGGGAGATATAATTTCCTATAGTTTTGTAATTAAAAACACCGGAAACGTTACTCTTTACCAAGTAATGGTTAGTGATGTAAATGCCGAAATTACCGGAGAAACAATTGCTTCTCTGGCTGTTGGAGCTACAAATTCTACAAGCTTCTCGGGTTCGCATATAATTACTCAGGATGATATTGATGACGGTATTTTTTATAATTTGGCAACGGTAACAGCGTTGGATCCTAAAGGAAATCCGGTTACAGCTACTTCTTCTGATCCTACTCCTTGTGATCTTTGTCCGACTCTTTTTAGTTGTCCAACTTGTACCATTACCCCACTTACACCATCTCCTGCCTTATCGGTTATAAAAACAACTACAACAGAAAGTTTTAGTGTTGTTGGAGATATCATTAATTATAAAATAACTGTTATAAATACCGGTAATCAAACTTTGTATCAAATTGCAGTAAAAGATCCATTAACAGAATTGGATGCTACTATTGAAACACTGGAACCACAAGGTATTGTAGAATATTTACAAAGTTATACCGTAACTCAGGAAGATTTAGACAGAGGTTCAGTAATCAATATTGCTACTGCCAACGGATTTAATCCGAAAGAGGTTCCTGTTAGTGGTACAGATGATGAAATTGTTAATGAAAATCCAAATAGTATTGATGCTGTAGATGATGATGCAGGTACAATTGCAAGTTACCATCAAACAATACCAAATTTCATCAATGTTTTGAGTAATGACAATTTAAATGGTATGCCGGTTAATGAGGAGAATATTATTTTAACAACCATTGAATCCAATCCGTTTATGCAATTAAATCCTAACGGATCATTAGATATATTACCAAATTCTCCGGTAGGTACACAAACGCTGACTTATCAGATTTGTGAAAAATTGAATACCACAAATTGTGATACTGCTGTTGTAAGTGTTACAATCGGAGCTCCTTTGACTTGTTCTGTAGTACTCGATTCTGCTGCAAGTTGCTTTGAAGAAAGTAATGGTATGGCTACAGCTACAGCCATTGGAGGAAATGGTCAAAATACCTACTTATGGGATAATGGTGAGACAACCCAACAAGCGGTAATACTTACTGTTGGATTGCATACTGTAACCATTACCGATAAATTAGGATATAAAACCACTTGTAGTGTTAATGTAACAATAAATGATACTGAACCACCTACAATTACCTGTCCTGAAAATATCACTCAGTCAACAGATCAAGGTTCATGTACAGCAACAGTTACTTATTCTGTACCTCTTGGAAGAGATAACTGTACAGCACAAACAACGATTCAAATAGCCGGTTTACCTTCCGGGGCAGCATTCCCTGAAGGAACCACAACCAACATATTTGAAGTTACAGACGCAAGCGGAACTAAAACAACTTGTAGTTTTGATGTAATTGTAATTAATAATTCTAAACCAATTATTGAATCACTTCCTGATCTAACAACTGTTTATTGTCCGGCTGAACCTCAATTTGCGCAAGCCATAGCAACTAACATTTGTGGAAAATCGGTGTCTCTTACCTATTCCGATGAAGTTAAAAACGAGGATTGTCCGGGTAATTACTCTATTACCAGAACCTGGACTGCAACTAATTCTAATGGAATTTCTTCAATAGCAACTCAAACTATAAATGTGGCTGATAATTCTGCACCAAAATTAGCAGGAGTATTTCAAAACATAATTGAGGCTGATTGTAATGAAATTCCACCTATTCCAAAATTAGAATTTGAAGATGATTGTGCCGGTTTGGCCCAAGTCATTCTTCCCTCTACAATCGAGAATATCATTAATAAAACAGCCGATTCCTATACAATTATAAGAGATTGGATTGTGAGTGATGTTTGCGGAAATACTCAGGTATATACACAAACCGTTAATGTGAAAGTAAAAGATGGTTTTTCTGTTCAAGAATATGATGCCTGTAATGCTGATGCGGCAGAAATAAACCTTCAGGAATTAATTGCGGAAGAATACAGAGGCCTTGGTAAATGGAAAGATACTGACAACTCAGGAGGATTACTTTCTGATCTGGACGGAACTTTCTCTGCATTCAATATTCCTTTGGGACGTTATTTACTTGAATACGTTATAGATGACGCTTCTTGTCCAAGGGTAAATCAGGTGTCTGTAAACGTAACTGACGATTGTGCTGTTTTACCATGTAATCAAATTATAGTTCATGATTTCTTTTCTCCTAATGAAGACGGATACAATGATTTCTTCAAAATAGAAAATATAACAGAACCTTGTTATCAATCTAATAATGTGAAGATTTTTAATCGTTGGGGAGCATTGGTATACCAAACAGATGGGTATGATAATAATGTAAAAGTATTTAGAGGTATTTCTGAGGCAAACGTGACTGTGAACCAAAATGCCGAATTACCATCGGGTACTTATTACTATCTACTTGAATACACTGTGGATGATAAACCTTATAAAAAAGGTGGATATTTATATTTATCAAGATAATTTAATGAAAAATAACTCTTGAGACAATGTCTCTTTGCGGACATTGTCTCTCGATAATACCGAAAACAAATGAAAACAATAGTACTATTTTTCGTTTTGTTGCTTACAAATTTTGTATCTCACGCTCAACAGGATGCCCAATTTACACAATATATGTACAACACGATTTTGATAAATCCGGCTTATGCAGGATCCAGAGGTGTAATGAGTTTGTTTGCGATGCATCGTACTCAATGGGTCGGTTTGGACGGAGCTCCGGTAACAAATGCTTTCTCTATAAATACTCCAATAAGTAACAGCAAGTTAGGGCTTGGAGTATCTATGACCAATGATCGAATAGGTCCTACACAGGAAACCAATTTTGCAGGAGATCTTTCCTATACCATTAAAACTTCAGAAACATTTAAATTGTCCTTTGGGGTAAAAGCCACTGCAAATATATTCAATTTAGAAGTGACCAAATTGAATCCCGATGATCAAAATGACCCCAAATTTCAAAATTTGGATAATCAGATAACTCCAAACGTAGGAGCGGGTGTTTATTTTCATTCTGATAAAACCTATATCGGGTTGTCTGCCCCCCATTTACTCACCTCAAAACAGTACAGTGATAATGACGTGTCTGTTTACAAACAAACGGCAACTTATTACTTTATTGGAGGTTATGTATTTGATTTAAGTTCATCTGTTAAATTCAAACCTTCCATACTTTCAAAAATGGTGATAGGTACACCTCTTCAAACAGATCTTTCAGCTAATTTTTTATTGGATGACAAACTGGTATTGGGAGGTTCCTATCGATGGAACGGAACTGTGAGTGCCATGGCCGGATTTAAAATTTCAGATAAATTATTCATAGGATATGGATATGATTTAGAAACAACAAGATTATCTAATTACAACTCCGGATCACACGAGATTTTCTTACGATTTGAATTGTTAAATAATTTCAACAGAGTCATGTCTCCTCGATTCTTCTAAAAAATTAACGTCATGAAAAGCAAAGCTATAATTTGTATTCTGTTTTTAAGTCTGTTTGTTTTAAATACTTACAGCCAAAAAACAGCAGTGAAAAAAGCGGACTCTAAATATGATAAATATGCCTATATAGACGCAATTAAAACGTATGAAAAAGTTGCAGATAAAGGATATAAGTCTGCTGATATGTTCCAAAAACTTGGAAATGCCTATTATTTTAATGCCGAATTGGAGAAAGCTGCCAAATGGTATGGTGAATTATTTGCATTGACCGAAGATGTAGAACCGGAATATTTCTACAGGTATTCACAATCCCTCAAATCAATTGGTGAATATGAAAAAGCAGACCAAATGCTTGCTAAATTCAACCAAAAATCAGGAAATGATTCCAGAGCTAAATTATATGCAAAAAATAAATATTACATGGAGGAAATAAAAGCCAATTCGGGAAGACACAAAGTGGAGAATGCCGGAATCAATTCAATCTATTCGGATTACGGATCACATGTTGCTGGAAACAAACTGATATTTGCTTCGGCCAGAGATACAGGTAATTTTGCTAAAAGAAAAGATAAATGGACCAATCAGTATTTCACAAAACTGTATTCTTCCGATATTGAAGGAGATAACTCTTTAAAAAACCCTAAAAATTACTCAAAAAAAATCAAAAACAAGTTTAATCTTTCAACACCCGTTATTACAAAAGACGGAAAAACAATCTATTTTACAGGAAATGACCCTAAAGGAGAAGAAATTGAAGGAAAAAATAAAGAAAGAACACTCAAAATCTATAGAGCTACACTTGTAAAAGAGGAATGGGATACCCCAATTGAATTATCGATAAACATGGATGGTTATAGTGTGGCACACCCTGCCCTGAGTCCCGATGAAAAAATACTCTATTTCTCTTCAAACATGCCGGGAACCATAGGGCAATCCGATATTTATAAAGCTACAATAAACGAAGATGGTACACTGGGACCTGCTGAAAATCTGGGTCCCGAAATTAATACCGAAGGTAAAGAAACATTTCCCTTTGTGAGCCAGGACAATGAACTCTACTTCTCTTCCGACGGACATCCAGGACTTGGAGGATTGGATATTTTTGCCACAAAAATTACAAAAGACGGAAAATTCAAACCTATTCAAAATGTTGGGGAACCTGCCAATTCTAAAAAAGATGACTTTGGGTATTATATCGACTCAAAAACACGAAACGGTTTTCTGACATCAAACAGAGAAAACGGAAAAGGTGCCGATGACATTTATAAATTTGTTGAAACTAAACAACTGGTGTTTGATTATATTTTAGAAGGGTTAATAACCGATAAAGAAACTAAACAACTATTAGACAGCACCAAAGTTTCTTTATTTGATGAAAAATTCAACTTAATCAAAGAATTTCAAACAGCCGCCGATGCAATGTATAGTTTTGAAGTAGATGCAGGAAAAACCTATTATGTAAGAGCCGAAAAAACAGACTATAATGTCAAAGAACAAAAAATCACTATTTTAAAAGAAAACCAAAAAACAACGCTGAATTTTGAACTCGAAAAAGCGGCTTGCAAAGTAACCATTGGAGACAATCTGGGAATCTGTTTCGGTATTAAAACAATATACTTTGATCTCGATAAATACGATATCCGAAGTGAAGCGGCTATTGAACTCGAAAAAATACTCGATGTACTGGAAAAATTCCCAAAAATGAAAATAGACATCCGTTCTCATACCGACAGCAGAGCTTCTCACCAATACAATCAAATATTATCTGACAGAAGAGCAAAAGCAACCATAGAATGGTTAGTGAAAAACGGAATTGAGAAAAACAGACTCACAGGAAAAGGTTATGGAGAAAGCCAGCTGGTCAATAAATGCGCCGATGATATAGAATGCACCGAAGAACAACACCAACAAAACAGACGTAGTGAATTTATTATTTTAGC
>CAZGYC010000166.1:0-5502 GCA_964530015.1 uncultured Limnohabitans sp.
CATTGCCTTGAGGTACTCTTCGGTGAGAAGGTTGGCGGCGCGGCGAACACGAGCCTCGTGAGCCTTTTCCGGAATCGCCGCAACACCTGAAACCACAGTGCGAAGATTGACATCCATTGCCTTTTCCCCGGCACTCTTAACAAACGACTTGAAACCCATGATGCTCTCCTTTAGTTGAAAGAATTGATTTCCCTACTTTTTGCCTTCTAAGACTTAAACGTGTACGACTACCGGAGGTAGGAGTGTACAAAAAGAAAAGAAACACACAAAAGAAAAAGAGTTCCCCCTACATAAAAACAATAGAAGGTTTAGCCTTGGGTAGGTATACCGTTAAACCCATCAAGAAGTGTTTGGAGTGTTGAGATAGTAGACTCTAGTCCTTGCTGAGTCTCAACCATCTTTTCGCGGCTAAACCTACTAAAGAAAGATTTTACAGCCGGAACTATTTTATCAATCCGCCGCATTACCTTACACTTGATGCTTACTAAACCCTTACGTAGTCTAAACATAGTTCTTTCCAATACGTATAGAACAAGCCCTAATGCTCACTCTACCCCTTGTCAATACTGGAAAGAATCCCTACTTTTTGCAATATAGCCCGTGCTGGAGGTTTGGAATGAAGGGGCAGAGCAGCCCAACAATGACCACTCTGCCCCAACAAACCAATGCCTCAGATGTCTTCCAACATCCCTTCCATTGCCACAGCTTCAATGAAGAGCTGGAGCATGGAGATGTGCTGCGGCGAAGACGGCTGGACGATCAACCGGTCGATATCCCCATGAGGGAAACCATCTCGCGGAGTGGTGATCCAAGCGTACATCGCCAAGATGGCCCGGTGATTGTCCACAGGAGCCTTCTCGACGCTGTCCACAGCCATGTCCATGAATGCTTCAGTAGCCTCACGCTTCTCAGCCTGGATACGGCGACGCAGGATGGCGTTGGAATCCTGGGAGATTTCCCCACGATACTTACGCTCGACACCCTTGAGACGCCCGTTCATGGCAGTCAGCCACTTCCAAGCAAACTCGCGCTCCAACTTCGAGAACGAGATTGCCCGGATACGCTCAGCCATCGGAAGCGCATTGCGGGTAGAACCAGCAGTGTAGATTGCCAGCTCACGCAGCTTTGCGATTGCCTTGGTATACAGGGTACCGGTACGGCTCAGCGAACCCACACCAGTGAGCCCAGCTTCCCAGATGGCGTCTCCAACCTTGATGGCGTCATCACCTGTGCCGACAACCTTGGGGATACGGGTCTCCAGCAGCACTGGGTCAACCAACACACCCTCAGAGATGACGGTCTCAGCGAACTCCACCCACATGGACTGGATGGAAGTGCTGATTGCGGCGAAAGACACACTGTCTGCGGTCTGCTGAACACAGTCCACCACGTCTTCCAGGTTGCCGATCATCTCAGCCGGAACCCAACCATCACCAAAGGCAATGTTCCACGCCATCAAGATGTTGACGAAGCTGCCGATACCCGGGTTCTCAGCCTGGGCCTGGATTGCCATGAGAGCCTCTTGAGAGCCGTATGGGCGGTCGTAAGTCACCGAAGTGGGAATACCTGCCACAACAGTGTTCTCGAACGCCTCAGACTGACTGAGAGGAGCCTCCGCCAAATCGTAGACGCCAATGGCCTCCACGTCAGCCAAGCTCCACGGCATGTCTTCAGAGATGGCCTCGATGGAATACTCCCCGGGACCATTCGGACGGCGGATAGCCAGACCAGCAAGCACTGCTGAATCAGCCGAGGTACCAACGACGAGGTTCTCATCAACCACACCGAGGTCCACCAGCTTATCCAGGCGCTCGTAGTCAGAGCAGAACACCTTGATGGCGTACATGCAGTGAGTATCATCACCGTCATGACCACCATGGAGTCCAGCCGCATCACGGAAGCGAGCACCAGGGATGACCAGACCAACCCGGGTGTTGAAGAAGGTACGGGTACCATCCTCTCCGGGAAAGTCCATTCCACACACCTTCGTGCAGAATTCCCACGTGCTCACAGCGCCAACGAAGGCATTCCGGGCGGGGATAAACATCTTGCGATACACATCCATACCCTTCATGTACTTCAGCTCGTCGGGATGCATCTTGGTAGCCTGCATCTTACGGGCCAACGCTTCCACTCTGGTGTAGGTGATGTTGGAGAACATTGCCGGAGCAATTCCGACGCTGGCCAACATCTCAGCCTGAGCCTCCAGGGTATCTGACATCTGAACCATATCCAGGTTGAACTGGATCGGCTCATCGTAGCTCTGGGAAGCATCTGCCAGGTAGTTGTACAGGTCTCCACCCTCTGCGATGGAAGCCTTGTAGTTGTTCACCATGGCAATGAGGTCGCCGCGAACCACATCCTCGCTCAAGAAGAACGAGAAGTTGCCCACGGACTGAGCATCATGCTTCATCATGTGATGAGGCTCATGGTTCTCGATGGTGAACAAGCTCCAGCCAGTGGTACGCAGCTCGGGCTTCAGGTTCTCCGTATGGTACAGGACATCGACGTCCAGACCAGGGACAACCAACCAATCACCCTTCAGCTCTCCCAATTCGAAGAGTCCACGGCCGTTGCCACGCACACCCTTGAAGCCCAACTTACGGGCGAAGCGAGCGGAAATGGCATTGCCTCCGTCGTAGAAGATGTCATCATCACCCTCGGGAGTTGTGAACTCACGGTAGGTGAAAGCACCCTCGTAGCTGTGAGCCGTCTGACGCACAACCTCAGCAAGACGCTTCTGCAGCTTCTTACCGTTGCGCACCTCGATACCCAGAGGCTCCAGACCCCAGGTCATCACGCCTTCGAACATCACGAAGAATGCTCGGTCAGCGTTGGCCCAGGCGAAGTTGGCCTTGGACATGGTCGCAGCCAGGTAGTCCTCACCCTTGAAGGCGAGGTACTTGTGGCTCATCACCGCAACCTTGAACTTCACACCATTGCGAGCAGCACGCTCCAACAGGGCGAAGTGGTAGGTTCCGGCATCCAGAGCCATGATACGAGTAGCAGTCTCAACGCCATCCTTGAGGAGAGCGACGGGACGACCACTCAGGTTAGCCGACAAGCCATAGGCGTGCTTGACGGCATCGCTGGGGATGTTGGTGATGATACGGGGAGCATCGATGTAGCTCTCGTCATCACGACCCAGCAGGTAGTGGTAGATGGACATGGTTCCTTCCTGGTTGCTGATTGGTGGCTCAACAACCGAAGCCAGATTGATTTCTGCCGCCAAATTCTGCGCGACAACCCTCCCCTTATGAACGCCACAGACAGCGACGCCATCAACCATCTCCTTAGCGGAGTAGGTGCACGGGGAGCCATCCTTCTTCAGGACAGCACAAATCACGGGGTTATCCATTGGGGTTCCTTTCATACAGTGCCACGGGATTGTAGCACAGTGCCCTATCCAGGTCTCGAACCTGTATCCAGCTATACTGGACAATAGGGCTACCATCACCTACCGATTCTTGTAGGGATTGGCAATCTTGCGGACCTGCTTGTTCTGCAGGAACCAGTCGCCGGAACGCTTCTGGCCACGCACAGGCAGACCCATGCAGACACGAGCGTCCTCAATCGAGTCATGCTGATGACCCTTGTTGCACTTGACGTTCACCTTCTTCACCTCCTTTTCAACCTTCACGGGAGCGACAACTTCCGCCGCCTCCTTCTCAGATGCCCACAGAGTACGAGGAGGCAGGATATCCACCTTCTTACCCTTGTCGAGCTGTCCCTGATGCGAGAAGCAGAACGGCAGGGATTGGGTGAACCAGCCCACCATGTTGTTCTCGTTGTAGCAGTCCGGATGAACCGCTTGTCCGCCCTTGGTCAAGACGTTGACTTCGACGACCTTGAATCCCTTGCAGGACTCATGGGCCTTGGTGATGGCGCAGCACTTCTTGTTCATGGTATTCTCCTTTTGGTTGATGTATTCGGGGATGAGGCACTCGCCGCCGCAAAGTTCGACCTTGCAGCCTTCGATGTGATGGGACATGACATTCTCCTTGTTCTGGTTGGTATCGCAGGACTTGCAGATGGACAGAATCCACTCTTCGTATGTATCACCGGCGACCAGGGAATTGGCCTCGGCATTGATGATCTTGCGGCACAGCACCTCAGTGTTGCACCAATCGCATTCGGTGAGGACGTTGAATTCGGACATGTTCACTTTCCTTCCTTGTTGGTGAGGATGACGATAAGACCCGAGCAGTACAGGTCCTTGTTGTGGTCGGTCAGCCCGTTGAAGTAGGCCAACATGATTGAAGTATCCGCCATAACGGTCCTTGCCGCCGCATACCGCACACGAGCACGGTCCGACTGCAGAGCCTTGAGTAGGTAAGAAGCCTTGTCCTTACCAACCAGATGCCTGTACGCACCCTTGATGTTGAGGCGTGTGGGGAATGTAATAACCTTGTTCATTGCAGTTCCTTTCGTTGTTGATACTGACTGGTATCTCATTCAGGCACGGGTACCATTCCCGTACAATCCCCCCGGAGGAGGATTTCGCTGTCAGCGGTTGACGACCCTCAGTTCGACACGGTCATCATCGACCATGTATGCGAGGATTTCGCGGCGATCACAGAAGATATCCATGACCTTGCCCTCCACCTTCTTCATGGGGAGGATGACGTTGTACTTGTGCTCCACCTCGTTCTTGGGGAACACTCCGACGATGGTCTCGATACCACCGTAGCTGCTCTTGTACCTGTTCATGTTGATTCCTTTCGTTGTCTGATGGACTCATCAGTGCAGGCATCTACCTACAGATACCCCCATACGAGAGGGGTATTTCGTCCTTGTCTACTACCTACGTGTACGCATCTGGTTGCGGTACAGTACGGCATACAGCTTGTCGGCCGCATACCAATACACCTTCACTAACACAGGCCATATGTACACACACCACACCAGTACAGATACTGATATGATGCACATCCACATCACCATGGTTGCCAGGCTTTCACTTCCGATGTTCACGTCTTGCATCTCAGCTACTCCCTTCATAGGTGTACATTGTCATCTCATTGTTCATGGTGGTGAGTGTGTACCATTGCCCATCCACACGCATACCTTCTTCAGTACGGATGTGTGATTCGCCGCGATACACATGCACAACCCAGTGCTCAACTGATGCTGATGAGTGCACGAAATCCATCATGATGGCATACTCTTCATGTGTATAGAAGAGTTCTTCGCGCGCCCCATTCACTTCAGGTACGTAGACGTAGCTCATGATGCGTACTCCACATAGCAAGCAGCAACCATGACCATCTTACGCAGGCGGTACTTACGCACCACATCCTTTGAAACATAACGCTTAATGTACACAGTGGTCCCTTTCTTGGGGTTGTAAGGAGACGAATAGAGGAGGGGGGGCATGGTGCCCGGGCCACATCTAAACGCCAGTAGATTTGATATTTATCTACTACCTGGCAACAAAGTATTTCTAGTATTCGTAAGCTCTATAGGGTTTCATAGACCATAAAGTATTTCTAATTTCTAAAT
>CAZGYC010000167.1:0-5454 GCA_964530015.1 uncultured Limnohabitans sp.
TGAAAATTGCATTTTTGGGGACTTATCCTCCAAGGGAATGCGGTATTGGAATTTTTACCAAAAATCTTTTTGATTCCATTATCGCCAATCCTGTACCTGCCGGAGCAGGTTCCCTGGCTGAAAAAGAACCGCTCGAAGGCTACGTAGTTGCCATGAATGACCATGACAACACCTATCCCTATCCAGAAGAAGTGAAGCTGACCATCCGGCAGGAGCATCAGCGAGATTACCTGCAGGCTGTCAAATACATCAATCTAAGCGGTGCCGATCTTTGCATCCTGGAACATGAGTTTGGGATTTTTGGGGGGCAAAACGGAATCTATATCCTTCCGCTCCTTCACCGTCTGGAAATCCCCCTGATTGTAACCCTGCATACGGTCGTGGAAAGAAGTTCTTACACCGAAAAGGCCGTCTTGATGCAAATCTGCAAGATGGCCTATCGGGTGGTGGTGATGAGTCATAAGGCAATTGATTTTCTTGTCTCCATTTATGGAGTACCGCGGGAGAAGATCGTCTTTGTCGAACACGGCGTGCCGGACATTCACTTCAACCAGGAGGAATCCAAGAAGGAATTTAAGCTCGAAAACAAAAAATTCCTCCTCACTTTTGGCATTTTGAGCCGGAACAAGGGAATAGAGACCGTCATACGGGCTCTGCCCAAGGTAATTGAAAAACACCCCGAAGTCATCTACATGATCTTGGGCAAAACCCACCCCAATGTACTCTATCATTCCGGTGAGGAATACCGGACCTACCTTCAACTGTTGGTGAAAAACCATAAACTCAAAGACCATGTGGTATTTCTCAATGAGTTTATCGGCCAAAAAGAGTTGTTCAAATACCTGTCTGCCTCAGACATCTACATCACCCCTTACCTGAACGAAGCGCAAATCACCAGCGGCACACTATCCTATGCCGTGGGAGTCGGCTCGGCGGTGGTGTCCACGCCCTATTGGCATGCCTTGGAACTTTTGGCTGAGGGACGGGGGAAACTTTTCAAATTCAACGATCCTGATGAACTCTCCAAAATCCTGCTGGAACTGCTGGATGATCCGTCAGAACTCAGGCAAATCCGGAAGAAAGCCTATGACTACGGAAGGACGATCACCTGGCCGAAGTCCGGTGAAAAGTACCTGGCTCTCCTCAAAGAGGTGCTGAAGGCCAATCCCGAGGTCATCTTCAAGCCCGAAACCCTTATTGATCCGCTCTTGCTGCCACCCTTTTCCCTGGACCATATCGTGCGGCTCACCGACGACACGGGGATTATACAGCATGCAAAATTCGGAATCCCCAACCTCAAGGAAGGATATTGCCTGGATGACAACTCCCGGGCATTGTTGATGGTGCTTATGTCCTATAACCAGACCAAGGACAAACAGGCATTGAAATTGGCTCCCATCTACCTGAGCTACATCCATTTCATGCAAAACAAAGACGGAACCTTCCGGAATTTCCTCAGCTTCAGCCGGGAGTTTCTCGATGAAGTCGGATCCGAGGATTCCTTTGGTAGGACCATTTGGGCTTTGGGTTACTTATTGGCCAATGCCCCCAATGACGCCTATTACCAAATGGGCCGTTTGGTGTTTTTTGAAGCGGCTCCAAATTTTGAAAAAATCAAGTCTATCCGAGGCATCGCCAACACCATGTTGGGGATCTGTCATTACCTCAAAACCAATCCTTCGGATGATGGCATGACGGAAGTTTTAAAAAGACTTACGGGAGTTTTGATCCAGCATTACGAAATAAACAGCACACCGGACTGGCCTTGGTTTGAATCTCTTTTCGCCTATGACAATGGAATTTTGCCCCTTGCGCTGTTACATGCCGCAGAGCTGCTGAATGACGAACAGGTAACCGGCATCGCCGTCCAAACCATGGAGTTTCTAACCAAAATCACCCTGAAAGATGGATACCTGTCTGTAGTTGGCAATGAAAACTGGTACAAGAAAGACGGCGAGAGGGCCATGTTTGCCCAACAGCCCCTGGATGCCCTGGCGATGATTTTGATGTATCAACAGGCCTATCAGCTTACCCAGGAAAAGGACTACCTCAGGAAGTTATTCTCCTGCTTTATGTGGTTTCTGGGAGAAAATGACCTCCGGATGAGCTTGTTCGATTTTGAAACCAAGGGATGCTGCGACGGGCTTGAAAGCTATGGTATCAACCGAAACCAGGGAGCAGAGAGCTCCCTGGCGTATCTGATTTCCTATTTGACCGTCTTGCAGGCATTCGAACGAATCGAAGAAAAAGAGCTGACCCATTGAGCAGGTTTCGGAAACGAAAAAGGAAAGCCAATCGCTCCCGAAAAATCCTAAATCCCCTTTTGATCTGATTCCCACTTTACCACGGCTAGTTTGCCCAGTTGATTGACAAAATCCCCTTTCCAATCCAACACATGAAAATAGCCATCTTATCGCCCATTGCCTGGCGGACGCCGCCATTGAATTACGGTCCTTGGGAACAGGTCGCGTCCAATCTGGCCGAGGGCTTGGTAGAAAAAAATATTGACGTCACCCTGTTTGCCACCGGCAACTCCATCACTGGGGGCAAACTTCAATTTGTCTCCAAAGAAGGCTATGCGGAAAATCCGGAAATTGACCCCAAGGTCTGGGAATGCCTTCACATCGGCCATCTGATGGAACAGGCCGGCAAGTTTGACCTGATTCACAACCATTTTGATTTTCTGCCTCTCACCTATTCCCGCCTGATCAAAACCCCCATGCTGACCACCATCCACGGTTTTTCATCGGAGAAAATCGTCCCGGTTTACAAAAAATACAACAGTTCCAATGCCTACGCATCCATCAGCGACTCCGACCGGCATTCGGAGCTTGATTACATGGGGACGGTGTACAACGGGATAAACCCGGAAGAATTTACATTTCAGAAAAACCCGAAAGACTATTTGTTGTTTTTTGGGAGAATCCATCCGGAAAAAGGCACCCATGAATCCATCCGGATTGCCAAAAAATCGGGACGAAAACTCATCATCTCAGGATTGATCCAGGATCAAAACTATTTTGAAAGCAAGGTAAAACCATTTATCAACGGGGATACCGTGGTGTATGTGGGGAATTCAGGCCCAAAGGATAGAGATAGGCTATTGGGTGAAGCCGCCGCACTGCTGCACCCGATCAGCTTCAGGGAACCCTTCGGTCTCAGTGTGGCTGAGGCCATGATGTGCGGCACGCCGGTGATCGCATTCAAGCTCGGATCTATGGCGGAACTGATTCAAGATGGGACAACGGGCTTTTTGGTCGATACGCCGGAGGAAGCTGCCGCCGCAGTGGATAACCTCAGCCACATCAAGCGGGACGACTGCAGAGCCCATTCCCTGGCCAAATTCAGCAGGAATACCATGACGGAAAACTACCTGCGGCTCTATCGTAAATTATTGGGCGGATAGCGGGCCCCAGATACAAATTGGCTTTACTGACGCAAAAAAGACCCTGATCCACAAGTGGAAAGTTGGTGTGCCGGGCCCATCCTCCTATTCCTTTCTTACTGGGACAGGCATCCGGTTGGATCAAAGGGAAAAAGACCAACAAACGCCCAAATCAAACTTACCAAGAAACTCACTTCTTATTAAATCAGCACAATCCACTCCATGAGCCCCAAAAAACCATTGGTGAAAAGAAGCCGAACCAAGATCATCCGAAACTCCTCCCGGGTAATCACCCGGGCGCATATCCCGGAGATAACACGGATTCCAAAAATCATCTCCAGAGTAGTCGATCTTTCGGAAGAAAAAGCGGATGAAATACTCCATTCTGTCAACCGCAACTTTATTACAAGACATAAAGACATTGAGGAAATTTTTAGGGAGAATTATGACAAGATCTCCCGATACATTCTGGAAGAGCCACTTCTAAGCACAACGAAACAACTTTTGATAGGAGCTCTTTTCACGATGGAGTATTCCATCGAATCCGCAGCACTATTCAATCCTTCCATGGTGCCGCATCCCGACCAGTCAGGCGTAGCAACAGGCTGTCTGAGGTTTATCCTGAGTCTGAGGGCTACCGGAGAAGGCCATATTTCCTCGATTGTATTCCGAAGCGGCCTGCTAAAAGAAGACTGCACCTTCCTGATTGACCCGGTCAGCGAATTTCTGGAAACCCCCAGAATCCGGCACGACCAATCCTACAACACGCACCTGTTTCAGACCAAATTAAAGAGCATGCACATCTATAGCGAAACCATTGACCGGGTTTTCAAAAAATTGCCTGCCGAATTCACCTTCGAGGAGTTAAAAACCAGGATTTCATCTATTCAGTTGAAGGAAAAGGAAGAGATAGACAAAGAAGCCTTGCAAAACATCAATTGGCTGGCTGATTCCAATTATTTCATCCGGTTTGACTCCCGAAATGATATTTCCGAACGGGTGATTTTCCCTCTTTCAGAAAATGAAAACAGGGGTATTGAAGACGCCCGGTTTGTCAGATTTATAGAAGAAGGCAAAGAACCGATCTACTATGCCACCTATACCGCTTACAATGGGATACGCATCCTTCCCCAGTTGCTGGTGACCAAAGATTTCCTGAACTTCGATATCCTCACACTTAACGGAAAAGCCGTTCAAAACAAAGGAATGGCACTTTTCCCCAGAAAAATAAACGGAAAATATGCCATGCTGTCCCGTCAGGATGGGGAAAACAACTACCTCATGTTTTCCGAAAACCTGCATTTCTGGGACACTGCGAAATTGATCCAGGAGCCTAAGATGCCCTGGGAGTTTTTCCAGATTGGCAACTGCGGCTCCCCGATCGAACTAAAGGAAGGCTGGCTGGTATTGACCCACGGCGTGGGAGCGATGAGGCAATATTCCATTGGAGCTGTGCTGCTGGACCTGACCGATCCCTCCAGGATGATCGCCCGCCTGGAGGAGCCCCTGCTGACTCCCAACGAGGAAGAGCGCGAAGGGTACGTTCCCAATGTGGTGTATTCCTGTGGCGGACTGATCCATCAGGATACCTTGATCATCCCCTATGCGATGTCAGACATCAGCTCGGGGATTTCATCGGTAAAATTAAGTGAGTTGATGGCCTGCATGGTACCCTGCAACTGAGAGCCCTCAATCCGCCATGACCGTCACCTGTTCCCCAGGTTTAACCTCCGTGAGAACAAAGGAATAGGTACGGCCGTGATCCTGGGCTTTTTGGCATGGGGTCTTTTTGCCATTGACCCAAAGGAATTGATGGTCCCCGGGAATCCCGGCACTCCATTGGATTGTTTTCCCGCTTTGGTTGGAGAAAACAGTCTTGCTGTTCCCCCCATGCTTCACTGAAATCAAGCCTGAAAGCACCGGTACGTCCCTGAGTTCGGCCCAGTCAGAATCGGCAGCCAGGCGGGGCAAGGTAGAAACCGTTTGGGTAGTGGCATCCGGCTCGATCCCCATCAGTCCCCGTGCAATGTGCTCGATGACGGTGTAGGAGTTTTCCGGATAGTCCCGTC
>CAZGYC010000168.1:0-5349 GCA_964530015.1 uncultured Limnohabitans sp.
TTGCTTCGTCGCGGGAATTGATTCAGCCAGAAGCTATCAAATTCCGATCCTCGCAAGGAGGCACCCCCCAAATCCCCCGGAGGCTCGTATTTCATATTTCGTACTTCGTGCAGTGAGATTGCTTCTCCGCCAAGGCAGATCGCAAGGACGCTAGACCTTCGGCACTTTCCAGCCGTTGTGGTAGTCTGCCTTCATCAGTTGGTTGGCATCTGAGTCGGTAAACTGGTTTTTGGCAGCATCCCAATAGACTTTCTTTCCGGTCTTATAAGCAATGTTTCCCATCTGGGCATTGATGGCTGCTACCGAACCGGTCTGGATCGCGCACTTTAGCAGCTTGGGATCATTGGCCGTCATGGCTTCGACAAAGTTGACTGCATGAAGATCCAAAGCCGAGCCGTTTGGCATGGTATGGGGGACTTCCTCTACCCTTGGCTTTCGCTGCCCGTCCACATTGTCGGTTTCCGGGATTACTTTCCAGCCTCCCCGATTCACCACCAGCGTGGCATTGTTGCCGATAAAGGCGATGCCTTCTGTGGTGCCGTAGTTGCCTCCGTCGATGCCGGTGGCGTGTTCCCACAGCATGTTGAAGCCTTCGTATTCATAGACCGTCTGAAGCGTATCCGGGGTTTCGGAAGCATCATCCGGGTAGGCGAATTTGCCTCCGGAGGCCATCACGGATTTTGGCGCACTCACACCCATGGCGTACAGCGCGATGTCGATCTCATGCACGCCCCAATCTGTCATCAGTCCACCCGCATAGTCCCAAAACCAACGGAAGTTGAAATGGAAGCGGTTGGCGTTGAATTCCCGCTTCGGAGCGGGGCCGAGCCACATCCCATAATCCACGCCATCCGGAACGGGACTGTTGGGCACCACCGGGACGGGCTTCATCCAGCCTTGATACGCCCAGCACTTGACCAGTCGGATCTGACCGAGTTTGCCGGATTTCACGTATTGGATGGCTTCGTCATATTGAGAACCAGAGCGCTGCCACTGCCCGACTTGCACGACTTTGCCGTAGCGTTCCTGGGCTTTGACCATGATCTGGCATTCCTCGATGGTGTTGGCGATGGGCTTTTCGACATAGACATGCTTGCCTGCGGAGACGGCATCCACCATGTTCAGGCAGTGCCAGTGGTCCGGGGTGCCGATGATGACCACATCGATATCCTTGTCTTCAAGGAGCTTGCGGTAGTCTTTGTATTGCTTCGGACGGGTGCCGCGAAGTTTGAACACATCTTCGGTCCGCTGGTCGAGCACACTCTGATCCACATCGGCCAAAGCCACGCAGTTGACCTGCGGGATTTTCAGGTGGGCGTTCATGTTGGACCAACCCATTCCCTTGCAGCCGATCAGGCCGTAATTGATCTGGTCATTGGGCCCAATACTGCGGGTGAAGCGGCCAAAGTCTGCCGCAGTGAGGATCGAGGGCATGCTCAGCCCCGCTCCCAGCAGCATGGTGTTTTGTATAAATCGTCTTCGAGAGGACATGGATAGGTGGTTATTGGGTTGTTGAAAATTGGAGAAGTACGATTTTTGATTTACGATTTACGAAGCTTAGAGTAGCATCAAACCTAAATCGCTCGATTGAACTTTTGTCTTAGAATCTACCAAAGGTTTAATTTGGAAAAAGGGTTCAACTTCGAAAAACGCGTCGTAAATCAAAAATCTTCAATCATAAATCAAAGCGGTCTCACCCAGATATTTCTGAATCTCACCGGATTGCCGTGGTCCTGGAGTTTGATCGGCAGTTCTTCGGCATGGGCTTTATAGTTTGGAATGCCAATGTACTCGGTTGGGCCTCTGAGAATCACATGGTTTTGTACCAGTACCCCGTTGATCAGCAAAGTGACAGTAGCCGGAGAGGTTACCACGCCGTTTTTGTCAAATCTCGGAGCCTTGAAGATGATGTCGTAGTAGTTCCACTCGCCTGGAGCTCTCAGCGGATTGACCAGGGGAGGATGCTGCTTGTAGATGCTTCCTGCCTGTCCGTTGGTATAGGTCTTGCTTTCGTAGCTGTCCAGCACCTGCACTTCGTACATGCCCATCAGGAAAAATCCGGAATTGCCACGCCCTTGGCCTTCGCCGACGATCTCGGTCGGTGCGGACCATTCCAGGTGGTACTGTGCATCTCCAAAAGAAAGCTTGGACTGGATATCGCCTTTTCCCTTTACCACCACCAGTTCCCCGTTTTCGATCTTCCATTCTGCCGGGCCGTTGCCTTCTTTGGCACTGACAAAACCGTTCAGGCTGGAGCCGTCAAACAACACGATCGCATCCGAAGGAGGTGCCGTATTGTTTGCTCCAGCGGTTACTTTCGGAGGAACAGGCGTGTAAAACTCAGTGGCCTGGGGCGGCAATTTCGGCGGGGTCTGCTCTTGTGCCAGGGACAGGGAACTTACGGTAAGTCCCAAACTAAGGAAAGAGATAGCAAGTAGCTGCTTTTTCATATACGATACGATAGGTTATTTTGGAAATGAATGTTAACCCGATAAATTACCGCAAAAAAGCCGTGAATCGGAAAGCCGCTGATGGATTTTTGCTGGATTTGCCCCATTCCTTTTATACTTTAAGTGAAAATTAACCACCATGCACAAACCTTTGCTCTGGGTCTTTTTGGCCCTTTTGATCAGTCCTGCCGTGCTGGCTCAGGAAGACTACTATTTCCCCGGGGAAAAATTCGACCCCGCGATCCCGGCTCCCTCCCAGTTTCTGGGATATCCGATCGGGGAATGGCATACGCGCTATGACCTCATCGTCAGGTATTTCGAAAAACTCGATCAGTCCAGCGACCTGGCCCAGCTCCAAACCATCGGCTATACGCACGAGCACCGCCCAAAAATCATCCTGACCCTTGCCTCGGCCCCCAACATGGCCAACCTGGAGCAAATCCGTCTCAAGCAGCTCCAATTGGCCGATCCTGCACAACCCAAGCCGGATGTGAATACCATGCCCTCCGTCGTCCATTTGGGCTACGGAGTGCATGGAAACGAGCCCTCTTCCGCAGAGGCCGCCATGCTGACTGCCTATTGGCTGTTGGCTTCCCAGTCTGACCTGGCCAAAAACCTCAGAGAAAACTCAGTCGTCCACATCGATCCGACCCTGAATCCGGACGGGCGTGACCGGCACAGCCTTTGGGCCAATGCCAACAAAGGCTTCCCGCCTGTTGCCGATCCCTTGGACCGGGAGCACAACGAAGCCTGGCCGGGCGGGCGAACCAACCACTATTGGTTTGACCTCAACCGGGACTGGCTTCCCCTCGCCCATCCCGAGTCCCGCGCCAAGGTGGAATGGTACCACCAGTGGTATCCCAACGTGACCACGGATTTCCATGAAATGGGCACCAACAGCACCTATTTCTTCGAGCCCACCAAGCCCTATGGCTCAGAAAACCCAGTCGTGCCACGCAAAAACTACGACGACATCAATCCGCGATTTGCCAAATATTTCGCCAAATACATGGATGAAATTGGCGCGCTGTATTGGACCAAGGAGGTCTTTGACAACAGCTATCCGGGCTACGGATCGACCTACCCGGACATCCACGGAGGTTTGGGTTTGGTCTTCGAAACGGCCAGTTCACGAGGCCATGTCCAAAACAGCCAGCGGGGTGACATCACCTTTGCCTTCACCATCCGCAACCATGTAGTCAATTCCCTGGCCACGATGGAGGCGGCCCTGGACAACCGGGTGTATATGCATGAGTATCTGAGGGAATTCTTCGAATCAGCCGTGGCGGAAGGTGCCAAAGATTCCGCGAAAAACTACGTCTTCGGGGATGAATTTGACGAAAGCAGAAACCGGCTTTTTGTGAAGTTCCTCCTGGATCACCAGATCAAAGTCTACGAAAACTCCGCTGATTTGACAGTTTCAGGCCAAAACTTTAAAAAAGGCAAATCCTGGATTGTCCCGACCCACCAGGCCCAATACCGTATGGTGAGGACGATGTTCGAATATGAGAAAGCCTTTGCGGATTCGGTGTTTTACGATGCCTCTGCCTGGACGATGGCCGCAGCCTATGGGATGCCTTTTTCGGCCACGGCTGGCGCGAAAAGCGGTGCTGAGGTCAAAGAAGTGGCCCAGGCAAGTTTTGTTTTCCCCGAAGGGAAAGCCTACGCCTACCTGATCGACTGGTCGGATTACTACGCCCCAAAGATGCTCTTCGAAATGCAAAAAGCGGGGATTCATGTCGAGTCCGTTCACCGTCCTTTTTCCTCCCAAACCCAGGACGGTATCGTGAATTTCCCCGCAGGAACGTTGATGATACCGATGGGTTTTCAAAAACTCAAGGCCGAGGAACTGACTGCCAAGCTGAAAGAACTGTCCGCCAAAAACGGGCAGAAAGTCTATGCTGTGCAAACCGGACTGAACCTCAGCGGAATCGATTTGGGCTCCAGCCTGGTCTCCGCCGTCCAGCAACCCAAAGTCCTGATGATCGTGGGCTCGGGGATCAATTCCTACGAGGCCGGAGAAATCTGGCACCTGACGGACCAACAAGTCGGCATGCCGATCACCAAGGTCAACTCTGATCAATTCGGCCGAATCAACCTGTTCGATTACAACACGCTGATTCTGCCCAGCGGCAATTACAATTCCCTTTCCGAAGGGCAGACAAATCACCTGAAAGACTGGCTAAACCGCGGCGGAACGATCATTTCGATGAAAAGCGCCTCGCTTTGGCTCAATCAAAAGGGGATCACCAAAGAAGTCGCGGTAACGCTGGAAGAAGAACCAAAAGAACCGGATTCGCTTCCATTCGGGGTCAGAAATGATTTCGAAGGTGCAAAAGAAGTCGGCGGAAGTATTTATCTGGCCGAGCTGGACCTGAGCCACCCCATCGCCTTTGGCTATCACCGAAAAACCCTTCCCGTGTACCGAAACTCCGATATCTTCATCAAACCCAGCGAAAACAAATACCTGACACCAGTGAGGTATTCCGCCGATCCCCTGCTCGGCGGCTACATCTCCAAAACCAACCTGGAAAAACTAAAACAAAGTGCCGGAGTGGTGATATCCCCTGTCGGTCAGGGCCGGGTGGTCCATTTCTTCGACAGCCCGAATTTCCGGGGAACTTGGTTTGGGACAAACCGGTTGTTTCTCAATGCCGTTTTCCATGGGAAGAATATGGATTGAGGCGATTTCGGATTGCAAGATCAGCGGAAATCTGTGTCCTTTTCTGCGAAAATCTGCGGGAAATATCCGGGACTTTCAGAAAAACCATCCATGAAATGGGATTCACAAACGGGGATGAAAGTGGAATCCTTATCCAGCCTCTGGAGAAGCAGGATAACAAGATCAGTGGCGGAAAAGCAGACAATCCTAACATTTCAGATTGATAGCTGAAACAGC
>CAZGYC010000169.1:0-5345 GCA_964530015.1 uncultured Limnohabitans sp.
TCTGCTTTAATAATCGGGTCTTTCCGCTTCCTGAACTGCCTTGTATAAGGGCGTGCAGGGTTTCAGGCATCTTGTAACTGGCTGCGATGATGAGTAAAAAAATACGGTTCTTTTCTTCGCCTACTATCCCTGCTTTGCCTAGCAACTCATTGAGTTGTTTTATTAAATTCTCCCTCTTCCCAAAGCTTTCTATTTGTTGCCTTTCCTGTACGGTGAGTGGCATGATCAGGTCTTGGCTTTCTTCCTGATTGTTATTGCTATTCAATAATTCCCTTTCTCTGAACTCGTCCAGTAAATCGGTCAGTTTATAAATATCCGACTCTAAAATATCCTTTCTTAGATTCAGTTTTTCACCTACTTCTTTGCAGAGCCTTTCTACTTGTTTATCCTCGTAAAGGTCTAGTTTGTTCCGGGTCTTGTAACTGGTTTCAGGGTGTTCTATCACTAAGGTAACTTTCATGCTGTCCAGCACCTTGCTTACTCCGCCCTGTATGTAGTAATTGGCTATAGCGGTCTTATAAGCAATCTTAAAAGGGTTCTTGGTATTCAGTTCGGCTCCGCTCACTGGAGGAAGTTGTGGACTGTCTGTAGGGACATTTTTCTTTTCAATTGGGTTATTTATTGCCTGTGGTGGCTCACCACTTGAAAAAAGAAAAGTTGCTTCGGCTTTGCTCAGCACAAGTCTGTTTTCTAAAAGATGTTGGAAGATTTCGGGTTGATGGGCTTGCAGGGTGCTGTTTACGTCTTCTCCTTCCGGAAGATTGAGTTTACTAAATGCTACTTGTGGCAATAACTCTTGTAACTGTTTCGCATATTTCGCTGTGGCCGTGCCACCTGCTTCGTCGTTATCAAAAGCAAAAACAATTTCCTTTAACTTCTTTAGTTCCTTTATGGCTTCGATATGTTCGGCGGTCAGTCTGTTAGTACCGTAACTGGCAAGTAAGCTATATTCCTTTTGTATCGTTTCGATTTGCAGTAAACTCGCTGTATCGATGATGCTTTCTGCAATGATAAGCTTTTCCGTATCCGCTTTCGGATAGCAGGGATAAAGCCCTGCACTGTCTTTTAAGTAGTAATGTTTCTGGTCTTGGTCGTTTATCGTGCTTCTAAAGTACAAGCCCGTTACCTGACCCACACGGTTCTTTAGAGCAAACACCAAGGAGTATTTAGCAAAAGGACGATACGTATTACCGCCATTCTGATTGCGGATATGGCTTTCTGACAACAAACCTACCTGCAAACAGCTTTGTATTAACGCTTCGTCTTTTCGGCTCCCATGGTGGAACTGTCCTGTATTGTAGCCGATTTCAAGCTTTGTAGAGCCCAATCCTCTTTGCTCTATGTAATCCCGTGCAGGCTTGCTGTTGGCTACAGCATTTCTAAAGTAAAGGAACATTTTAGTAAGGATGGCCGTGCGTGTGGGCTGTTGGGCAGTGATAAGGGTTGTCGCTGCTCCGTTTAGCATAACAGTAGCTTTCTTTATGGCTTCTCCTTTACTGCAGCTTTCTTTATACATAATAAAATCGATCACATCAAGGCTCTTGCCGTGGGTCTGGCAGTTGGCACTAAAACAATAAGCTGTATGCGTTTTGTAGTACACCTGCATGCTCGGGGTCTTGTCCTCATGGAACGGGCAGTTTAACCGTAAGTTCTTATCGGGCTTTAATCCATAGTGCTGTAGCACGGTGGCAAGGGTTAGGCGGGATTTGATTTCTTGTATCTCCATCACTACAGGGGTTTGATGGTTAATTGATTTTGTTCTATGGTAATGCTCACCTGCCCGCCAACCTTAAACCCATTTTGCTCTAACCAGACGCCTGATAGGCGCAGCACAGGAACTATCTTTTCACTATAAGCCAGCTTCCGAAGTTCAGGCTGTAATTTTACTTGCTTAATTTTTTGCTCTGCCATAAAAATATTTTCCATTAACCGTTTACGGTTCAAAGATACCGTATAAGTTTTAATATTCAAAAACTTTACGATTTTTATTAACCGATTAAGTATTATAATTTCACAACATATTCGTTATTAAGGGCGTTTTTAAACCTTATAAGATACAAAACATGGTTACTTTCGGTAAAAAATTAAGAGAAGCAAGGGAAGCTCAGGGCTTATCCCAACAGGAACTCGCTAAAAAAATAGGTTCAGTACATACAGTGATTGGCCGTTACGAACGGGATGAAATGAAGCCTTCTGTTGATGTGGTGAAAGCTTTGGCCGAAGCGCTTGGTACTACTGCTGGTTATCTGCTTGGGGAGTCTCAGGATATGGACTTGCTCAAAGACCCTACTATGCTCAAAAGGTTCAATGAGATCAGCGCCCTTCCAGATGAAGACAAAAAATGCATCTATACTTTTTTGGATGCATTCCTAGCTAAAAACAAACTTAATGCACTAATGAAATGAGAGCTGCTTTTACTTTGATTTACCTTTTTATCTCCGTTTTTGTTTTTGCTCAAAATACCAAACATCAAGATGTACAAAAATTAATACAGCTAATACAAATCAAACCTACTATGCAAAATATAGTAGAACAAGGAATCATTTACTACCAAAAACAAAAACCTGCTGTACCGAAGGAAGTTTGGAAGGATATTGAAAACTCTATTAATTACCAGCCATATTTAAGCCGGACAGAACACATATTTAACGAAAATTATACACAGGCTGAAATAAAAATACTTATCGATGAAGCTAAAGCCAATCCAAACAAACCTCCTTTATTTAAAAACATAGTACAACAACAACTTTATGATGCCGGAAAAGAATTTGGCAAAAACTATGGCAACCTTATTACGCAAACACTTAAAAGTAAAGGCTACTAAACAAAAGGTTGAATTTGAGGCAGTTTTAAATGCCCAATAGTCTCATTTGCCCAAGACCTCAGTATTTCCATCCGATTAGAAGTAGTTTCGGCATTCAACAATAAAGTAGCATCTTCGCCAACTTGACGAACCCACTCTATACTTTCACTCTCTGTCTCCTTTATCAACCCTTTTAACAATTCGTTCTGTAAATCTTCTTCTGCAAAAACAATTGTTGAATAAGCTACAGCCTCGTAAATACGTAGGTTCTCTTTCTTTTCAGGATTAAACTTTTTATAAAAATACTCAGCAGTAGCAATAGGTCTAAGATACTCCTCCCCATCCTTTAAAATTGACTGAAGAATGGACTGAAAAGAATCATCCAGATTTTCCTTTCTAGCATCCCACCAATCCTGCTTTTTTGACTGTAAAAGATTAATTTTTCGCTTATGAGTTAAACGATCTCCGATAGTTAAAACAATTGAATCTTTCTTTACAAATAAAGGTTGAATAAAATACCAAACGGCCAAATCCATATCTTCATTACCTCGGGACTCAAAGTAATACCCACAAAGAAAGAATTCGTTCTGCACTTTAAACATTAAATCCCTATGAATAAAGTAACCTGAAAGCGAGCTTTCTAAATGCTTCTTAATTAATTTATTTATTTCATTAATCTTCATGATCACTACTTCTTTTTAATCTGGTATTTACCATCCGAACCTTTTGATATTTCTTTTACCTTCGTCCCTTTTGGAAGATTATTATTATACTTAGTAACATCTGCATTACTCATACCTGATTTACCTGTTTTTAAGTCATACGCTATTTTTGGGTTTTTCTGGCTACCATAAATAACATCTGCCCTAACACTTCCTTTATTTCCTCTTGTAACTACATCACCATTTTTATAAGATACTTCAGCCTTTCCATCAGGTAATGCTTTTTCAAATTTTGAATGAATTTTAGTTCCTCGTACCGTTGCTTTACCTGCTCCGGTTGTATTATCTGCCACTTCTGCCACTTTTAAAAGTTGCTTTTCAAATTTAGCGACTTTTAGAACCTCTGTTAATTTTGAAGCTGCTGCTCCTGTTGCAACACCAAATAAAAGATTCCCTACTTCCTTTCCTACTTCATACTGCTGCTGCGCTGTTCCTTCTCCGCTAAGTACAGCACTATAGAGTTCATATTTTTCTCCGGCAATGGCTTTCAAAGTCCCCAATGGATCGCTAAGCATGGTCTGCATACCAGTCATAAAATCTGCCCTTGCATGCTCATCAGTAAGCATATCCCAGGCAAACCCAGCAACATCAGGTAAGGCTCCTATAAAACCATCAGCAATACCATTACCAAAGGAGCCCATATCAATGCCTAACCCTCCTAAATACTTGGAACTAATCGGGTCATCTGGACAATCTGCACAATCTCCAGCAGGGTCATTAAATGCAATAGGATTATTTTTAAAACAAGCATAAGGGCTTTCTGACGGATCAATAACTGGATCTATATTCCACCTTCTTCCTATCCTACTATCATATTGCCAGAATTCGGCAGTATAGATTCCTTCACCTATTTCGCTGTCTTTTTCTTGGCCATTGAATCCATAACGGCTAGCAGTACTATTCCATGACCTGGCGGTCATCCCGAATGACTTTCAGTTACTCCACTTTTTCGCCGGGAGTGCCTTTTTGCCTGATCCAAAATTTTAAAATCAAAGAACGTTTACTAAAGCTCTGTTTCAAAGATATAAAAATTCCATATAAACCAATACCGTTTACCGTTCATTTTCACCCCGTTACACTAGTTTCATTCCCGTTTTTTTGAAGGCTAAAAGATGCGTTGTTCCGTCTGTTAATGGCTTGCAGTTTCCCAGCTTTTAGTTTTCAAAAAAATGATCCACAGGGGTTTGGGGGCAGGGAATTGCCCCCATTAAACAACATAGCGAAGCTGCCTTGCTGCCGGCAGGCTAAGCCCTGCGTAAGGGCGACAGACAACACCCAGCCGCTATATAAACCGGCTTTGCCGATGCGGGCGGGGGTGCGATGGCAATGTGCGGCTATTTAATATAAAATGAATTATAGGGCAAAAAACACCGATTTAATAGTAATTAAACCAATACGTTTTTTGCCCTATAATTTAGGTCATTTTATGTTAAATAGCTTGGGGGCAGTTTTTTTGGCGGGGCTTTTGCTTTGCGCTCCGGAAGCAGGCTCTTGGACACCGCAACGCAGCTTTAGCGTAGTGAGGATGGCCATGGGCCTGCATGTGCGTGGGTGCAAAAGGCATGACAAAAAAACTGCTGTAGGGCTGCGGGTGCGGAAGGGCATAAAAGACAGGGGGAGTAGCGCTTTTTCTGCGCTACGGCTGGATTTTATGCCCTGTGGGGTGCGGGGCTGGCTGGCCTTTACTGTTTGGTTTACAGTTCTTTTATTTCCTCTTCGCTTAAGCCTGTAAGTTCCTGGATAACTTTGGTTTCGTAGCCTTTCTGTTTCATTTGTAGGGCTATTTCTGTTTCTCTGTGTTGCTTGCCTTTCAGTTTCCC
>CAZGYC010000170.1:0-5328 GCA_964530015.1 uncultured Limnohabitans sp.
CCATCTCATCTTTTTCAGAAAAGGGACTGGGCAAATTGACTCTCAAAATCTTGGGCGTTATTGTCGTTTTAAAGGAAAGAATATTTTCCTTCAATAAAAAGTATCCATCTGACCAGCCCCTTTTGATTTGGATGGGATATTTGGCCGATAGTCGGCAATTGGCGGCATTTAACCGGTTCCTTGGCCATCGGGCAAGTTATGCGGGACAAGTACCTGATCCCGGCTCCAAACACCCAAGTCCCAACCGCTCGTTTCGCTTTTGGGGCTACCTTACGGAATTTTGCATTTCACCCCCAATCCAGGCATCATCCTCCGATATTCCATTCACAATCAGGCAATTTCCGTAAGAATGTAAAGTCATTTTCCAGTCCCTGCTTTTGCGGCCTGACGAATTTCGTCTGTAAACAAACCCTGACATCATGAAAACTTGCCTGAATATCGTCTTCGTCTTTGTCCTGACAAGCTGCACGGCCTGCTCTGAGGACAACCCGGCAAAGGATCCTCCCAAAGAAGGAACCGTCCTGATCGTCCCCGCTTTTCCCAATCTCAGCTTCACCAGACCGATTGACCTGCAGCATGCGGGAGACAATTCCGGCAGGCTCTTCGTGGCGGAACAGCGGGGAGTGATATCGGTTTTTCAGAATGACGCCGCTACTTCCGGGAAAACCGAATTTCTGAATATCGAGCAAAAAGTGGATGACTCCGGAAATGAAGAAGGCCTGTTGGGCTTGGCTTTCCATCCGGATTTTGGGAGCAACGGCTATTTTTATGTGAACTATACCGCCTCAGGCCCAAACAGAACCGTCATTTCCAGATTCAAGGTTTCCCCCGCCAATTCCAATCAGGCCGATGCCGCAAGTGAGCTGGTGATATTGGAATTTGAACAGCCCTTCTCCAACCATAACGGCGGACAGATTTCATTTGGCCCGGATGGCTTCTTGTACATCGCGGTGGGCGACGGGGGCAGCGGAGGCGATCCACAGGGACACGGACAAAACAGGAAGACCCTCTTGGGAAGCATTCTCAGGATCGACATTGACCGACAGCAGGGCAATTTGAACTACGCCATTCCTCCGGACAACCCATTTGCGGGAAATCCGGAAGGCTTTCGTGAGGAGATTTATGCCTACGGCCTTCGCAATCCCTGGAGATTCAGTTTTGATCCAGAAACAAACGAGCTCTGGACTGGAGATGTCGGGCAAAACGCCTATGAAGAGGTGGATATCATCAAAAAGGGCGGCAACTACGGCTGGAATACGATGGAAGGTTTTCACTGCTTCAGGCCTTCTTCTGGCTGCCAAACGGACGGCTTGGAGCTGCCCGTATGGGAATACGGCCGCTCGGAAGGCGTCTCCATCACCGGCGGTTTTGTGTATCGGGGCACGGCTCTCCAGCAATTGACCGGGCTGTACATTTATGCGGACTTTGCCTCTGGCAGGATATGGAGTCTGGACATCTCCGACCCGGACAATCCTGTAAACACCGAGCTGGCAAGGGCATCCTCCGTCTCATCATTCGGGATAGACCAAAACCAAGAATTGTATGTCTGCAGCTTTGATGGCAAGATCTATAAGTTGGCGATCGAGTAGCTCATCGAAGACATAAAACCAGAATTGGCGATTGCCTTCATTTTGTCAACTCGCCACGGACGACGGTCTTCAGCAGATCTGTTGGCATAAATCAGACATGAAGTTTTTTGGCAAAATGCCGGAACAATCGAAGACAAGCATACCCAGTCAAACATCGTAAACTAACCCTTTTGCAGGAATTTCATTCCACGGAAAGGGGAAACCTTCCCCATCCGAGAATTCCAAGAAACACCTCCAATTTCCCCCAATCAGCTATTTTGGCCCTCGGCACGAATCTGGGATAAGATGAGTCAAATAAATTGTTCACTTAACCAATAACCACAATGACTATCTTACATCATTCCCAGATCAGTTGCACGACTGCAATGTCATGTACTGTCAAGACTGCAAGAGACGAATCTGTCGGATCAATCAAAGAGTTCATGATCAATACCCACACGGGTCAAGTGGATTATGTCGTCTTGAAGGTGGACGAGGGATTCCTAAACCTGGGATCAAAACTTCTGGCTCTGCCGTTTGAATCCTTCGAATTCAACACCGCGCAGGATGACGTCATCATCGTCAGAGAAACCAAAGAGACCTTGGAGAATGCTCCGGGATTTGACAACAATGATTGGCCATCCGGACCTCAAGTGGAATTCCTGCACACCATGCGAACCTATTACAGCGAGGAACCGCGCAGTCTTTATGGTCGATACGATCTGGAAAATAGAACCTACTATAGTGACGAGGATCGTTTCGACGTGGATTCAGACCGGATTCGGGACCGGGAATACGGCGATGGATTCTTGGAGAGCGACCACCGGGGAAGCAGGCAATCAGATATCAGAAGAGGAGGAGATCCGCTTTTGTAAGATCTGATTGAATCCGTATTTAGATAGGCCAGTCCGTGAGCGGATTGGCCTTTTTTTGATGGCTTTCTCTTTTAACCTTCCATACGATCGATCCAAATTGACTTGTGAAAACATACGGTATATAAACGAAGATGGGATTTGCCAAAGACAAATCCCAAATCCATCAAGAAAACCAATTGTACAAAAACTCAGACCGCCAGCCGCAGATTGGGGCGGTCGGGAGAATACTTTAGATGACGGTTTAGTGTCGAAACCCAATTTTCGGCGATGAAAGGCTCATCCACAATCCGCTGGATCTGTCTTTCATCAAAGATGGCAATGCTTTTTGGCGGCTTGCTCCGGTCTTTGAAATGCAGCAGAATATCGAGGTATTCCAGTTTTTTCAACCTTGACTTGCCGACAATGACCTCTTCGTAGTGCGCATCGATGGAGGTGTGGTCCACCTCGTCGAGATGGATGGTCATCTGTGCGGGATAGTGGCCAAACCGGCAATACACCAGCACATTTTGTTTCAAATCCAAGCCCAGCATGTAGTGGTTTCTCCACTTTTGGACCTTGTCCAAGACCAGTTTTCTGGTCGAAGCAAATTCCTGGAATGACTCCGAACGGACTTTTTCCCGCCGTGTGGAGCTGACCAGGTGAAAGATGTAGGGTACACTGACCGCGAGTATACCGACAAGGGGGATCCAAAGAATCCCCGGGAAATTCATTTCCATGAGAAAGGTGGTTAGTAGTGAAAATTTTGAATGATTAAGGGTTTTGTCCGAAATGCACTCAACCCGGATTTTGCATTAGGTTTCGCGATGAGGACTAAAATTGAAAGAAAATCAGGTTGTTTGGAGACTGAGGCATAGCACCGCTATGGTGAAGTCGAAAACAACAGCGAAGTGCCTGATTTTGAAGCAATTTTAGGCCGCAATAGAAATGCTAATGCATCATGCGGGTTCAACCTACCAGGTGAAGAAAAAATGGATAAAGGTCTGCTTGACGTCAAAAAGTGGAACTGTACTGTATCCCGAAAGCGGAATGTCAAATACTCCCGACTCCGAATACAACAAGAGGCTGTTGAAAGGCGCCGAGCACGGGAAGAATTTCAGGTCAAACTCAAGAACCGGGCCTTCCGGAAGGTTGGCTGCCTCCGAGATCAGTCCCTGCGAAGTCTGGAGATGGGATTTGCCGTCAGGTACAGAAGCTGCATCGGCTGACGGCGGCAGCAAAACAAACAGCAAGCCCACAATCCAGTTGGCCAATAAAATACCGAAGGGAATCCGCTTGCTCATAGTCAGAAAATCACGGGAATATTACAAAAAACAAAAACAGTTGCAACTCACTTTTCCGGATAAAAGATGTTAAAGCCTTAAAAAACCCAAATTTTATGGAATTTCTGTTCAGTTTGGGTGGGTCAAATCGTCTCCCGAAAGGCCACATACCAAATCGGCTTCGCTTGACCGCCTATTTAAGCCCGATAAGATAGCTCCTTGCCTCCCCCGGCCTGTCGGTGTTGATGTAGTCCACTCCCATCTCGTAAAAGGCCTTCCACGCCAACTCCCCATCCGGAGACGCCCAGAAGCGAACCGGTTTCTGGAAGGAATGAACCAAAGTGATGAAGTCCTCCAGCTTTTCCTTTTCGTCAGCCGCTATACTTCCGGTGCCTTTCCAAGTTGAAAACTGACTGAAACTCAGACTCACCATCCCGATCTTTTCCCAGGGAAGATCAGCGGTCAAGATCTTGCTCTGATAGTCAAAAAACACCCACTCGGGATAGTTCCCATAATCCTCCGGCTTGGGCCGGTTTCCGGAAATGATCAGCTTGAGCCCTTTTGGGTTTTGGGAGGAAAAAAGCATTTCTTCAAATTCCGCAGCGTCCTTCACCACCTGATCCAGCGTGGCATACCCCTCGGTTTTGCAGTCAATCAAGAGGTGAAAACCAAATGAATCGATCTTTCCAAGCTTTTTTGCCTCGCTGATCGGCTCCAGGTAGAGCGACTTCAGCGTCAGTTCCGGCCGGATGCTTTCCTTTTCGTGGGCGACCATCAAGCCGTTTTCGGTCAGGATCACATCCACTTCGATGGAAGCCGCACCCGCTTCAAAAGCCTCCCAAAAGGGAGTTTCCCTCAGGTAGTCGTTGTGGGAATGGATCCTGAAATCCTGCTGGCACAATGCCGGGAAAGGAAGAAGGAAGATAATTGCAACGAGAAAAAGAAAATGCTTCATTCCCAAACTTAGTCTTTCCGATCAAAAATTCCCGACATGGATATACGGAATCTTGCCCGAGGTCCTGTCATAGGATTTGCAATCCGGCCTTTTATTGTCCTGTTTCAGCGGAAACCGAATATTGCCCCCCATACGCGATCTCCGTGTACCCCGGCATCGACCATTCGTTCCTTCCAACACCCGCCTCCGGCAGAGACAAATCACAGTTCGGAAGGGTGCGGTGGGCTGATTTGGCAGCGGGTCGGCGTCCGGCCATGTGCCAGGATCGAGCCTTGAAACTTACCCTATTGCGATTCCAAATCTTGCGAGATCCTGTCCCGAGATTTTAATTCCGATAGTTAGAGAATCGGAAGCATAGCGAATCGGGAGGTTGGAGTTTTGCCAAATCTTGACCTTTTGGTCCTTTTGGGTCAAGCCAAAAGGACATAAAAGAAAACAACAATCGCGGTTCCCAAGGCCTGTCCACAGGCACCCCATTCCCAATACCTCCTCTCCATATCTCCGCTCCTCGACATTTGCAATGTCGAGGCCCTGTCACAGGATTTGCAATCCATAGAATTCCCGACAAATTCATTCCCTTTTCCTAGCTGATTTCCCTCCACCACCTGGTAAACTCTTGATTGGAGTCTTTGAGATCCACTTTCTCCCCAATTTTCGGCGTGAGGATGTTC
>CAZGYC010000171.1:0-5280 GCA_964530015.1 uncultured Limnohabitans sp.
TGACCGGTTATCAGGAGATTTACACCGATCCGTCCTATACCGGACAGATCGTCGTCACCACAGCTTCCCATATCGGAAATTATGGAGTCCACTCAGACGAAATCGAATCGGACCATCCCTGCATTGCGGGTTTGGTGATCAATAGTTTCTCGGATGTTTTTTCCCGTTTGGATGCGTCCGGGTCTTTGCAGGATTACTTGGCCAGCTATGGTATCACCGGGATTGCCGACGTCGACACGCGGATGCTGGTGAGACACCTCAGATCCAAGGGGGCGATGAACGCAATTGTCAGTTCGGGGTTTGAAGGAAACCTGGAGGGACTGAAAGCCGAGCTGGCCAAAGTGCCTGATATGAACGGCCTGGAGCTCTCCTCCTCTGTTTGTACCCAGGAGCCCTACTTTGCCGGAGATGAAAGCGCTCCGATCAAAGTGGCTTGTTTGGATTTTGGAATCAAGAAGAACATCCTGAGAAACCTGGTCTCCAGAGGGGCCTATTGCAAAGTATACCCTGCGAAGACCAAGTTGGCCGAGATGGAAGCCTGGACTCCCGACGCCTATTTCCTTTCCAATGGCCCCGGTGATCCGGCGGTGATGGAATATGCCGTGGATACCGTGAAGGATATCCTGCAAACCGGAAAACCCCTGTTTGGAATCTGCCTGGGACACCAACTGTTGGGCGAAGCAGTAGGCATCAAAACCTACAAAATGCACCATGGGCACAGGGGCCTAAACCACCCGATCAAGAATCTCCTGACTGGAAAAAGTGAAATCACCTCCCAAAACCACGGCTTCAATGTGGTCCGGGAAGACACCGAGAAAAATCCCGAAGTGGAGATCACGCACGTTCACCTCAACGACAATTCTGTGGCCGGGATTCGCCTGAAGAACAAGCCGGCGTTTTCTGTGCAGTATCACCCGGAATCCTCCCCAGGCCCGCACGATTCACGGTATCTTTTTGACGACTTTATCGCATTGATTAACCAAAACAAATCTTTATAAACCTTTTGAAACTATGACGTTGATTCAATCAATTCATGCAAGACAAATCCTCGATTCCCGAGGCAATCCAACCGTAGAGGTAGATGTAGTGACCGAAAACGGTGCGTTTGGCCGTGCGGCTGTTCCCAGCGGAGCTTCTACCGGCGTCAATGAGGCAGTCGAGCTCCGTGACGGAGACAAGAGCAAATATTTGGGAAAAGGCGTGCTGAAAGCCGTATCCAATGTGAATGACATCATCGCTCCCGAGCTGGTCGGCATGGATGTTTTTGAGCAAAATACCATCGACCAGATCATGATCGATCTGGATGGTACTCCCACCAAAAGCAAACTTGGGGCAAATGCCATCCTGGGCGTTTCACTGGCTGTAGCCAAGGCTGCGGCAATGGAGTCTGGTCAGCCGCTTTACCGCTACATCGGCGGGGTGAATGCCAACACGCTTCCAGTGCCGATGCTGAACATCATCAACGGTGGATCGCACTCAGATGCTCCGATCGCGTTCCAGGAATTTATGGTTCGCCCGGTAGGCGCTCCAAGCTTCTCCGAAGCCATCCGAATGGGTGCTGAAATTTTTCACAATCTGAAAAAAATCCTTCATGACAAAGGCTTGAACACCTCTGTCGGTGATGAGGGTGGATTTGCACCAAACTTCTCCGGCGGTACCGAGGAAGCCTTGGGTTGTATCCTGGATGCTATCGCAAAAGCAGGTTATAAAGCAGGTGATGATGTCACCATCGCATTGGACTGTGCTGCTTCAGAGTTCTACAAAGACGGCAAATACGATTACTCCAAGTTTGAGGGTTCGACTGGAAAAATCAGATCAAGCGAAGAGCAAGTGGCTTATTTGGCTGAGTTAGCCAGCAAGTATCCAATTGATTCTATCGAAGATGGATGTGCGGAAGAAGATTGGGCGGGTTGGGCGTTGCTGACCTCCAAGATCGGAGACAAGGTACAGTTGGTGGGTGACGACCTTTTTGTGACCAATGTGAAATTTCTCAAAAGAGGGATTGAAGAAAAATCCGCCAATTCCATCTTGGTAAAAGTAAACCAAATCGGAACGTTGACAGAGACCTTGAATGCGATCTCCATGGCTCACAAAGCAGGGTTTACAGCAGTGATGTCGCACAGATCCGGTGAAACGGAGGATTCCACCATCGCCGATTTGGCGGTAGCGGTGAATTGTGGACAGATCAAAACCGGCTCTGCTTCCCGCTCCGACCGCATGGCGAAGTACAACCAGTTGCTCAGAATCGAAGAGCAACTCGGGGAATCCGCAGTTTTCAAAGGTAGATTGAAATAGCCCAGAATCTTTCTGTCAATCGGGCGGCCCGCTTCGGTGGGCTGCCTTTTTTTGCACCATTTTTGTACATTATGCCTGCAATCCGATTTGAGATGAAAAAACTTCTTAGGTACAGCAGTAACTTTTATGTTTTGGCTATCCTGTTTTTTATGTTCTGGATGCTTTTTATCGACTCCAACAATCTGGTGAACCACTTTCGCCTTAGCCAGAAACTAAGCCAATTGGAAGATCAGAAGGAGTTTTATTTGGAGAAAAAAAGCAGGATAAATGCCGAGCGTGAAGAATTGATGAGCAATCCCGAACTCCTGGAGAAGTTTGCACGTGAGAGGTATTTGATGAAGAAACCAACAGAAGACGTATATGTCATTGTCGAAAAATAACCTCCTGATTCTTGCCCTTTTTGGGCTTTTTTTCATTTCCGGGTCTGTTTTTGCCCAGCGCGAGATTTATTCCGATTCGATCCCGTTCAAGGATCGGCTGTATTTTGGAGGGAACTTGGGGCTTCAGTTTGGCACGGTGACCTTGGTGGACGTGTCGCCTTTGGTCGGGGTCATGATCACGCCGAGATTGTCCGGAGGACTTGGCGCAACATTCCAATATTACGATGACAGCAGATTCCAGGGAGCGGAAGGTACCTCATACGGGGGGCGGGTCTTTGGAAGGTACAATATTCTCCCCAATATTTTCACGCAAGCGGAATACGAGTCCATCAATTGGGAGGCGTATGACTACTTTGTGGAGGATTTCAGAAGGACCTGGTCCAATGCACTTTTCCTGGGTGCCGGTTATTTTGCTCCCTTTGGGAGCCGGGGCGGAGCAAACTTCACCTTTTTGTACAATGTCCTGCACGACAACCACAATTCCTATTATGCCGAACCTTATGTGATCCGTGTCGGTTTTGTCATGTGACTCTCCCAAATTCAACAGCATGGATTCCTTGATCAAAAAGATACACCAGGCACATCAGGGCTCAACTGATTTTCCTACACCGAAGACCATCCACCAGTTTTTTGAGGACTTGTTGGGCTTGTTGTTTCCCGAGTTTTCCGCGCAGACTATCAGGGAGGAAGAGGACGTCAAGTCAAGTCTGGAAAACCTTCAGGCCCAACTGACCACGATTCTTTCCAGAAATGTCCACCTCCATTCGGGGGATGGGGAGCAACTTTCCCAGGCCTTTTTTGATCGGCTGGAGACCGTTTTTGATTGGATAAACCAAGACGTGGATGCGATGTTTGAGGGCGATCCGGCGGCGAGGTCCAGGGCCGAGATCCTCAGAAGTTATCCCGGATTTTATGCCATTTCCGCTTACCGGATAGCCAATCTTTTGCATCAGTTGGGGGTCACGCTGGTTCCAAGGATGATCACCGAATACGCCCACAGCAGGACGGGTATCGACATCCATCCGGGAGCCAGGATTGGCCAGCACTTCTGCATTGATCACGGGACAGGCGTGGTCATCGGCGAAACGACCGTCATCGGCAACCACGTGAAGATTTACCAGGGCGTGACCCTAGGTGCCTTGAGTGTGGAAAAGGCCGATGCAGATCTCAAGCGCCACCCGACCATCGAAGATCATGTGATCATCTATTCGGGCGCGACGATCCTGGGAGGGAAAACCGTCATCGGCAAGAACAGTGTCATCGGAGGAAATGTCTGGCTGACCAAGTCGGTTCTTCCCGGCTCGAAGGTTTATTATCAAACCCAGATGCACCACGAGGCGGGTACCACGACCGACCTCTATGTATTCAAAAACGACCTGGGTTAAGTAAGTCAGGTGTGGATAACATTCCAATGTGCGGATTCCCTGCCTGTTTGCAGACAAGCTTGCGGCCATAAAAACCACAACCAAACACATGAAACTCTTTGAACTGATCGGCAATACGCCCCTGATAGAACTTGAGCATATTCCGCAAAATCCCAGCGTGAAGATCTTCTGTAAGATGGAAGGGCAAAACCCGGGAGGAAGTGTCAAAGACCGTGCAGCGTACAATATGATCCGATCGGCATTGGATCGCGGTGAGATCAGGCAAGGAGACAAACTGGTGGAGGCAACCTCTGGCAATACCGGAATCGCATTGGCGATGGTAGCCAAAGTCCTGGGACTCGACATGACGCTTGTCATGCCGGACAATTCCACAAAAGAACGGGTGCTCTCAATGGAAGCCTACGGTGCCAGAGTCATCCTCACCCCTGCGGCCCAGACCATCGAATATTCCCGTGTTTTGGCGGAGAAGATGCGCGACGAAGAAGGCTATTTTATGCTCAACCAGTTTGCAAACCCCGACAACTACCTGGCACACTACTATACCACCGGCCCGGAGATCTGGCGGGAAACATCCGGGAGGGTCACCCATTTTGTCTCCGCTATGGGGACTACGGGTACGATCATGGGGGTTTCTCGGTTTTTGAAGCAGGTCAATCCAGAGATCCAGATCGTGGGCACGCAGCCGACGGATGGCTCCAGCATTCCCGGGATCCGTCGTTGGTCGCCTGAGTTTTTACCCGAAATCTTTGAGCCTTCCCGCGTGGATCGGGTGATGGATGTCAGCCAGGATCAGGCTACCGAGATGACCCGCCGGATGGCCAAGGAAGAAGGAATCCTTGCCGGGATGAGCAGTGGAGGAGCTTTGCATGCTGCGATCGAACTTTCCAAAGAATTGACCGAGGGGCTCATCGTGTGCATCACCTGCGACCGGGGAGATCGGTATTTGAGCTCGGATTTGTTTGGGTGAGAAGGATTGAAAGATTGGAAAATTCCAAAATTGAAAAATTGAGATTCCTCAAGTTTTGGCCTTAGGGTTCTAATTAGTTGCCTCCAGCTTTAGCTGGAGGTTGAAAAAATCAGAAGATAATTTCAGGGCTTTAGCCCAATCCTTTACCCAACTTTGGGCTAAAGCCCGGGATGATTAGTGTTTTCTTTTTGGAATGTGCTAAAGCACCATTCCTATTCATAGCCGATAAATACCCAGTGAATTGCAACCGCCC
>CAZGYC010000172.1:0-3057 GCA_964530015.1 uncultured Limnohabitans sp.
ACCCAGTTCTTAAGACGGATACCTTCTTCTTCTCCCCAAATAGCTTTATAGGTTTTGTGTCCTGTTTCGCGGGCGATTGGGACTATTTGTTCTGGGTTATAACCTACATCTTCTATTGCCTGGGTGTATTGTCGGATTGCGCGGAAACCGGAATCTGATATCTCTGTTTCGATTTCTTGACCTTCTGGTACAAAGACTGGTAAAACTATCTTAGAGCGCTTAGACGGGTTCTGAGGGTCCTTGCGTAAGGCTCTACCGATTGCTTGGGAGATGACGATTGTAGATTTGCGGGGGTCGGCAAAGATGACTCCATCTAGGGCTGGGATATCGATTCCTTCTGTGAACAGATTAGTGTTGACTACGAAGGTATGGTCATAGCCTGCTTTGCCATTAGCAAGTTCAAAAAGTGCTTGGGCTCGTGCAGGAGTCGTTGATTTGTGCGTGACAACCTGGCAATGCGCTTTTATGTTTATCTCATCGGCTACTAAGTTAATCATCTTAGCAAGCTGTGATGAACGGATGTTGTTTCCGGCGAAAACCAAAATCCGCTTCATATCTTCATCTACCGCAGTCAAAATACAAAAAAGTGCTTGCCTGACCTCTTCTACGGTGCATTGAATCCCGTGGTCGTGGTATAGGTTCTCTACGTAGCTATTGATACCGGTAGAAAACAGGTTATCAGCCACATCTTCTCTCAGGATTCCCGCAATCGTATCAAAGTCAGCTAACCAGCCATCTTCGATTGCTTTGCCTGGAGGCATCGTGTAAACAACTGGGCCATATTGATGTTCGTTATCCATCGAGAACAATCTAACGTTATTCTCTTCGGCATCTGATTTAGCTATTGCACCGTGTAGTTTAGGTGTGGCGGTTAAGAACAGCCTCTTGGAAATCTGGATATTAGAATCATCCAGCGCTAAGCCGTAATACTTGTTGCCTTTGATAACACCGCTAACAGTTCGGTGCGCTTCATCGAATACGGCGAAGTTTACCTCTATTCCAGCTAAGGCTTCAATAAGCTTAGGGCTTGACTGATAGGTGCAGACGATTATTCTGCAGTAGTTGTCTTGGGCGGCGAAAGTCCTGATGTTATCTACATTAGTTGTAGAAGGATAGTTTGTAGTGTTGTGGCCTTTTACATCAGCGCCAGAATACACGGCCAACATCGGGGTATTAGGAATATCCCGGGAAAAAGACCGAATGTTCTGCCGCACCAATTCCATCGACGGGACCAACACTAAGCACAGGCTGCCGTGATACTTAATTAGCTCGGAAGCAACGATAGTCTTACCCGTACCAGTTGCCATAACGATAGTAGCTCTGTCTACGTCTACATCGTGCCAGGATTGGACAGCCTCATCTTGATAATCACGGGGAGGAAGCGGCTTAGGTGGCTCTACTGTCTTATCCCAAAGATAAGCGTTGCGCTCATCGAGTAAATCATCTCGATACCACTCTGAAACCAGAAATGATTCCCGCATCTCAGATATCGTAGGGGCAGCATTACGAGAAGACTCTACAGAAGTAGAAAACATAACAGCCTGAGTGATTTTGATATCACCCTGAGAGTTTACATTTCTGATTTCCGCCGCGAATGCCTGCCAACCAGACTTCGGAACATTACCACTATAAGCCTTAGCCTGTAGTGCTATGTAATTACCATCTGGCAGCAATCCCAACCTATCAATACCCTGGTCGGGTACAGGGGTTGTGATATTGGTGGCGCCGTAGAAATCAGCGAGGACTAACTCAGACAGCTGCTCTAATGCTGCGCCCTTTTGGTTATTGTCCTTAATAGCAAGGACGTCGATTGGTGTTGTAGTCATGGCCCACAATCTATCTGGACTTCGCTGTCCTCACAACCTTAGAATGGTACGGGAGAGTCTTCTTCTATCATGTATTCTACGAGATAGAAAGGCTTTGCTCCACCTTTATGGTACTTGACACTTATGATGTATGCATCATACGGTAGTTCGCCGCGAAAGTCAAAACCTTCTTCACGCTTAAACTGTGTTATACGGATTATCATATTTCTCATTAGCTTAGAGGTTCTTTCTTAACGTGAGTGCTGCGGCGGGAGATTTTGATTCCGGCGTAGCGGCCACCTATGGTTATGATATTGTAGAGGGTTTTGTTGGGTCTAAATGTTAAATTGATTTCACGAGGTCTGGTTAACTTTGTCATAGGCGACAGGTTACCTGTGGTTGCGGCGGATTACAACTTTTAATCAGAATCTTTTTCGATGCACGTGCAACCTTGGTCTTCCCAACATTCAAGATGAGACCACTCTAAGGTATAAGCAGTTTCTAGAGCATCTATTTCAGCTTTACGTTGTTTGGATTGCCGCCGGAAAAGAAAACTCTTAATCCTGCGAAACATCAGTATCTCCTGGAAAAGCATAAGAGACGTTATTAAATACGGCTAGTTCTTTATAGAAGTCGTCATACAAAATAATTGAGCCTGCGCCCATATACCGTAGCGAATAAGCTTTGATGCTGTGTTCGCCCGTATCGTTATATATTTTGTAGGTCTTTTCTACAGCAGTGTACACGGGGCGTTGTTCGTATGAGGGTTGTGATTTTCTCATTCTATTTCCTAATTATATCTACTTCTTGTAATATGCCTAACTTAGCAGCTATATCTAAAACGGTTTCACCACTCCAGGTATTGCGCCAAAGGTGCGCTTCTATACCGGTTTTTCCGATACCTAACTTTTCCGCCGCTACATCAACACCTAAATGATTAATCTCATCTATACAAGCTAATCGTAGCTCAGCAATGAACTCATCTTTGTTGTTCATCTTGTAAAATTCTATCTATTTCAGCCGCAATTAATGCCCCTGCTTTAGTAAGGTTAGAGATTCTATCTCCGGGGTGGAAAGTTTCTTTATCCCACGGCCAATTCTCAGAGTCGTTGTCTATATAGGACATCGCCGCATACAACAACTCATTATGCACATATATAGAGTCATCTATATAGCCGCGTTTAAAAGGTTGTTCTTCACGCTCGATTGCGATTAAACCTACTCCACTTATATTACAAGGCCCGGTTCCACC
>CAZGYC010000172.1:3157-5272 GCA_964530015.1 uncultured Limnohabitans sp.
CTTATAGCATCTTGGGCTATGTGGTATGCGGCCGAAAGGCCTATTTCTGGTTCCAGCGGGTCTATATGGTAAGCCTTGTATCTAGATGGATTTAACCAAGCTTGTTCGAAAGCTAACTCCATCAGAGTGGCCGCAGGAAAAACGCTACCAGAAGTTCCAACGGAAACGAACATATCAGCAGAAAAAACTGCTTCCCAGGCCTGTTCAAAAACTCCTTCGGGCAAATCTTCTCCAAAGAATACTACATCTGGTCTTAATAATTCGAATCTATCGTCATATCTGGTTCTGAATAGATTACCGTGTAGTTCTATCACATTAGACGACACCGAATGTAGGTTATCTACGTTTTGAGTAATAACTACTACGTTATGGTTTTCTTCTAAGTCAGCGATTAATTGGTGTGCTTTGTTCGGGGTGGCGGCAAAACTACTTAATGCCTTTTCCATCTTAGCTATATCGTATTTAAAAGACTCTCTAGTAGTGCTAGAATCGATTGTAAGAGGCTTAACGACGTTGTTGGTATAAATACCACCCTCGCCACGATAAGTGGCTAAACCGGAAGCTACGCTAATCCCTGCTCCGGTAAAGAATACTATATTCAATTATCTATCCAATTCTTCTTGTATCTAAATCTGGAGGGTCTGGGAGAATTCCTCCGGTGTTAAATTTATTGCGTAAGAAGTCTAACCACGAATTGTCTGTAGGCTTGATGATTTTGCGGCCGAAGACATCTTTGGGGTCGCCGGCCTCTTGTAGCTCTTCTAAAAACTCTTTAACGGTAGTTTCAGAGAACTCAAAACCCTTTTCTGACAATGGTATAGGGGGTAGCTTTCTTTTAGCCTTCTTATTCTGGGTTTGTTTGTATGGCGGCGGAATATCATCTTGGTCGCCGCGAAACACACCGTATACCGTACCGTTTATAGCATATGCCGAAATTAATGTTCTTCCAGTCTGGCGTTCTAAAGAATTAGCCATAGTACGAACTACAAAGTGGTCTTCGCCTGGCCTTGCAAGAATGAAGGTGTGGATACTCATTCCAACGGCCCTCCATATTTGTTGATAGGCAATCTCTTCGGGGGCATTAAAGTCATTGGCTTAACACACTTATGGTTTTCGCGCCAATCCGACAATAATACCTTTAGCGTGCTATCCCAGGAAGAATTAATTTCTATCTCGGCGCCACACCCACATTTCTCTATAGCCTTAGACACGATTAATTACTATACCCGTTCTGTTGAAAAACCGGTAATCCAGTTTCTGGCCGCTTTCTATTCTTCTTAGACAGCATCAAAATTAAGTCTAACGCTTGTGCTCTTGCATCCTCTAATGCGTGGTGTGCGATTTTAGGCTTGTGAAACTCTCCCGTGGCACTACGAGACTCACCGTAGGTTTGTGAGTCGCTAAGGCCGAAATAGAGGCTCCGCATACACAGGGTACGGTAGTGGAAGGGCATAACTTTATCAGTGTCGTTATAAAGCTTTTGAATCCACGGGAAATCGAAAGAAACTGGGTTCGCCGCGAATATCCTATCGCCCAAATTTAAACCAAAGGAGTTTACAAAGTCCGAAATCATATCAGCTGATTCAGATAACCCTAAACGCTCATTCTCGTACTCCCAGGCCGCATCATAAGCCTCCTGAGATACGATATCTCTGTTCTCCCACCATTCTAAAGTACCAGGGTCATAAGCGACACCTGCGTATTTCAGCGGCAGGTACATCTCTTCTTTAATCGTCAACTTCGCCGCATCAACACAAACGATGCCGACTGAAAGAAGTTCTCCGAAAAAAGGATTAGTAGATGAGGTTTCTACATCAACCGAAAAGTAAAACTGGCCCATATGGAGCCCTTTCTCATCCCAAAGTAAGAATGATAGTAGTGAATAGTCCAACTACTACAATAGCCATCCCAACGTCAAATAACAACACTCGATTAGGATATTTCTCTTTAACGTAAGATTCGGCGGTTGCCGCGGCAAACAGAAATCCCAATGATGCTATAAAAAGAATAATCAATTCCATAAAAGACTATTATATCAAGATTCCCCGCGCAAAACACCCATCGCCGTTTCAACTTCGGCCAATGCTTCGCGTCGTGCGACGTTGACAGCCTCGT
>CAZGYC010000173.1:0-5253 GCA_964530015.1 uncultured Limnohabitans sp.
CAGCGCCGTCACGATAACCGTCAAAAACACAATGACACCTTTGTTTTGCATAAGGGTTGGATATTTAATTGTTTAAGAAATGCGGATTGAAGACTGAACCGATCTCAGTTCAGCAGTGGGTTTTTGCGGGAAAAAGCAGGAATCAGGGCCCCTGTGGGGATATGATCCGCCCAAAAAGTATCTCGACGAGCTGGTTGGGGGAAAAAACAGAAACCGCCCGATGGATGGGCAGCTTGAATTCAAAGACGAATATTTGGTGAATCAGGTAGAACACCGTGTCCGCGATATGCAGCACAAAGGGGACAACGGCGTCCACGGCCACGTTGAGAAAGGTCTGGCTGGGGTTTTCGGCCGTTTGTTCGGTGTGGCCGGTCTCGCCTTCCTGCGGCAAATACTCCAGGCCGGATACAAACACGCAAAACAGCAATGCCATCAACAGCGTGAAGCGCTGCTGGAACAGACTGTTATGGGTTTCCCGGGTTTTCATTCGCCGCAAATATAGGCATTATTTGAAATCCGCGCTTTTTGGCTTGGTTTTTTTGACTTGGCTGGATATTGCCGTCAGAAATTCCGACAATTGACAACCAGACCGCCGATATCTCGGTTCTTGCTTCTTGATACTTATGTCTTGATACTTATTTTCTTCTGTTTTCCGTCTCCCAGCCTCCATTTTGAATCAGCCTGCAGACTTGGTCCTGAGGTAGGTGCGGATCACTTCCAGTGCCAGGTCAAAGCTGGAATTGTTGGGGATGATCAGATCCGCTTCGTTTTTGAAGGGCTTGATGTATTTCTCATAGGTGGGCATCACGTGCATCTCGTAGCGGTAGAGCACGTCGTCCAGGTCATAGCCCCGCTCCACCTTGTCGCGGATAATCCTCCGCTTGAGCTTGATGTGGTCTTTGGCGTCGATGAAGATCTTCAGGTCGAGAAGTTCGGCCAGCTCCGGGTAGTACAGCACAAAAATCCCCTCCACCACCACCACGGGAGCCGGGGAGAAGGTCAGCATTTTGGGTTTTTTGGAGGCGTTGTTGAAGGTGTACTCCTCGCGCAGCACGGTTTCGCCGTCTTGGATCTTGCGGATATCGGCAGCGTATTGTTCGAAATCAATGCTGTGCGGGGTGTCAAAGTTGTGGACTCCATGCGCATCGACGGGCTGCTGGTGCCTGGGCCTGTAATAGTTGTCCTGGGAGATCAGGCAGACTTCGCCCGGCTCAAAACTGCTCAGCAAACGCTCCAGAAACAGGGTCTTCCCCGAGGCAGAACCGCCCGTGATCCCGACAATAAACGGCTTTTTCATGGGGGTCAAAGGTACGTCATTTTAGGCTTGATCCCCGAATTTTCCCCGGCGGAGAAAGGCCGTCAGGGCCTTCACTGCTTGGCCCCGGTGGCTTATCGCGTTCTTTTCGGCCAAAGTCAGCTCCGCAAAGGTTCTGTCAAAGCCCCCCGGCCGGAACACGGGGTCATAGCCAAAGCCTCCCAGGCCGACTTTCTCCTCCAGGATTTCGCCTTTGGCGATCCCTTCAAACGAAAACTCCTTTCCGTCCCAAATCAGCGCGATCACCGTGCGAAACCTGGCCTCTCGATCAGGCTTTCCCTCCATCTTCTCCAAAAGCAAGGAAATGTTGCGCTCGTCGCTTCGGGGCTCGCCTGCAAATCTCCCCGAGTAGACCCCCGGAGCCCCGTCCAGGGCATCCACCTCCAGCCCGGTGTCATCGGCGAAACAGTCCACGCCGTACCGCTCCTTTACAAACCTTGCCTTTTGAAAGGCATTGTGCTCCAGGGTGTCGCCGGTCTCGGGAAGCTCCTCGAAGCAGCCGATTTGCCGAAGGGAGACAATCTCGAAGTCAGGCCCCAGTGCGGCCCTTACCTCCTCTATTTTCTTGGCGTTGTTGGTTGCAAAGCAGATTTTCATGTGCAGTTGTTTACAGGCAGGGAATTGCCAAAGGTAATTCAAAGGATTCGGACAACCAGAATTGCGGGAGATGTTGGGCGTTAAACGTTAAACGTTAAAAGTGTTACGCGTTATGCCTCGACTGGGCTCGGCAACCGAGGTTAGGGGTTAAAACGTTAAGGGTTAAAAACGTTAGGCGTTGGGCGAACCTCGGTCCCGGCCTTTGGTCGGCAGGCGCTCGCTTCTCGGCTCTTGATACTTGATCCTTGCGTCTTGATACTCAATTCTTGTTTCTTGCCTCTTGCTTCTTGCCTCTTGCTATTTATATCCTGTCCCAGTGGCCAAACTCAGCACAGGTTTCAGACTTCTGACTTCTGATTTCAGAACTTCATTCACCTTCTTTGTTGCCAAAATCTTGTATTTTTCGGCGTATGAAATGCCCATGAGAAAAGTTCTCACACAGGAGGATGATTATCCAGGGCATTCCTCCCGATGGCCCCGATAGCTATCGGGGGTGGGGATGGCCTTTAAAACCCAAATTATAATCAGATGAAAAAAATCACCATCTACTGCGGTTCGAAAAAAGGAAACAGCGGCGTATACGAGGCCGGAGCGCGGGCCTTGGTTCAGGAGATGATCAAAAGGGACCATTCTTTGGTGTATGGGGCGGGACGTGTGGGCTTGATGGGCATCATCGCCGACGAAATGCTGGCTGCCGGCAAAGAGGTCCTGGGAATAATCCCCCAAAAGCTCGTCGATCGGGAAGTGGCGCACACGGGCTGTACCGAATTGATCATCGTGGAGACCATGCGTGACCGCAAATGGCTGATGGCCGAGCGGGGAGACGGCTTTGTCGCCATGCCGGGAGGGATCGGCACTTTGGAAGAATTGTTTGAAATCATGACTTTAAACCAGCTCTATTACATCCAAAAGCCCCTGGGACTGTTTAATGTCAATGGATATTTTGACAAACTGATCGATTTTTTGGATCATGCCATGGACTCCGGATTCCTGTATCCCGAGCAGGAGGAGATGCTCATCATCTCCGACGATCCCGTGGACTTGCTGGACCGGATGGCCGCCTATCAGGCAAGACGGCCTGCGGACTGGTGAGCCCCCCCATCGGCCACCCGGCACTGCGAGTGCGATACGGGCAGCCTGTGCTGACTATTTCGGGAAAGCAGTCTCCAAATCAAAAACCTGCTTCCAATGATCAGATTGCTTCGGGGTATCGAACTCCCAAATGAATTTAGCCATTGGTAGGGATAGGGTCCACGCCACGAAACGTGCCCCGTGAAGCGGTGCTTTGCTTAAGCCCAGCCTCAATCAAAAGTCTTGGAGCTGTCCGCAATCAGCGAGTTCAGTTCAGCGAGTTCCTTTTCTGTCAAATCTCTCCACTTGCCCACCGGGATGTCCAGATGGATGTTCATGATCCGGATTCGCTTGAGTTGTTTGACCGTATAGCCCAGAAACTCGCACATCCGGCGGATTTGCCTGTTGAGTCCCTGGGTGAGGATGATCCGGAATTTGAATCTGCTGATCAGCTCGACCTTGCAGGGGTCGGTCACCGTGCCGAGGATGGGAACGCCAGCGGACATCTTTCTTACAAAGTTCCCGTCAATGGGCCGGTCCACCGTGACGATGTATTCTTTTTCATGGTTGTTTTTGGATCGGAGGATCTTGTTTACAATGTCTCCTTCACTGGTCAGTAGGATCAGGCCTTCGCTGTCTTTGTCCAATCTGCCGATCGGAAAGATCCGCTCCCGATGCCCGATGTAGTCGATGATGTTGTTCTTTTCGCCCTTGGTATCCGTGGTTGAGACGATGCCGACAGGCTTGTTGAAAGCGATGTAGGTGTGGACTTTTTTCGGTTTTCCGACCAGCTTGCCGTCCACGCGCACTTCATCGTCCGGAAAAACCTTCGTGCCCAGTTCGGGAAGTTTTCCGTTGATGGTGATCCTGCTTTGTTCCAAAAGCTGATCCGCTGCCCTCCTCGAGCAAAAACCGACTTCACTCAAGTACTTGTTGATCCGAATGCTTGTGTCTTTTTCTTCCATCAAAATCGGGATAGGTCAAGCAAGTCAATAGGCTGATTTGGGTTAACCATGACAGACAGTCCCATCAATCGGCTGGTTTGCCGATGATGCCATCCAGCCAGTGAATGGTATTCAATAGAAACTGGGCGTTTTGATACGCGCTTTCCTGATTCATTCCTACTTTGTTTTTCCCCTGCAACTGGGCGGTGAACATGGCAGCCTCTCCAAACACCACCACTCTGCCCTTTCCGTAGGGCATGTATGCACCCTGCACCATCCCATCGGCGGGGATTGTTGGCGTGTCATTTTTAAACTCCCAGGCCGTCTCGGGCATTTTCACAGAATATTTTGGGTTTAGAATGAGGATTGGCTGGGCTTCCGCGGGGATTTCAAATGCCTGCCCCGTAAAGGTCTGAAGAGAGATAACTCGTTCTTTTTCATTTCGCCCTTCTGTGATCTCATTTTTTGTCAGCCCGTTCTTGGGCGTAAAAATATCCTTTCCTCCACTCTTCATGGCAAAGCCGTTGTAAAATTTAAACCCGAATGAAGCGGCAAGCAGTTCGGCAGCACCGGGGAAGGGCATGTGATCCGCGATCAAAAATAGTGAACCGCCATTTTTAACCCACTCATTTACTGCTGAGATTTCCGCATCCGAAAAGGCAGATGGGGTGGGCAATGACCAGGATTCGAGGTTGGAAGGATGGAGGGCATTGGCGATGACCAGGATTTTGCCGCGTTTGAGTTGAGCCTCGGTGAATGTTTCAGTGGAGGATTGGACCACATAGCCGTCCTTCTCCAATACGTGCGAAAAAGTACTGAACCGGCCTTCACGGGTATGGAAATTTGCATGACCCTCATCGATCAATACAACAGAACCCTGTCCAGGGGGAAAAGCCGGGTCAAGGACGGCCGGACTGAACAGCGTGTCCGCCACTTGCTGGGGAAAGCCGTGCAACCAAAAAGCAGACAGGAAAAAACAAAACAATACTGCGCTCACTTTTTTCATAGTTGTGTCAAGATCAAACAAAATAGCCACTTTTTGACCTTTTTCATTAAAACGACCTCAGAACCCAGGGAAATCGCTTTTAAAGCTTCACTTCATGTCCATTGAGGAAAGCTGAAAACGCGATGACGGATTCTTAAAACAGCAAGGGACTGAAGGACGTGAAGCGTGTTTCGAGCAGTGGGGAATTTTTAACCGCGAAGACCGCGAAGGAACACAAAGGAATTTTCACCGCGGAGAACGCCAAGGAGTATCTGGGATTGAAATTGGCCACGAAAGAACTCCAATCGAAACTTTCCCGGCTAAGCTTTTTCAAGAACGCA
>CAZGYC010000174.1:0-5215 GCA_964530015.1 uncultured Limnohabitans sp.
GACAAAACGGGAAGCTGGGAAATTGTAGTAAAAGAAAATCAATGAAATTCACCGAAGCAAAATCAGAACAGTCATTTACATCCAGTTAGTTGACTATTCAGGGCTGAATTTCAGGAGACTCCGACCGTCCTGGCTCAAAAAAATGACTCCCTCTCGGCGTAACCTATTGCCTTTCAGCTTTGAAGTTCGATGGATGCTGGGTGAATTTGCAGTTCCTTTTGACCCTAAGTTCAACCCCATTCGGGCCTGCCTGCCGGAAGGCAGGATTGTGTCCTGCTCTTGATTTTCGTTTTCCCTAGCCCCGCTGCCGGGGTCACCTAGGGTTCCGCCACGGCGGACGCAGTATTGAAAGGTTCGACCATCCCGAAATCACTTCGTTCATCGGGACTTACGCTTCGTGGTCATACTTTTCACATTTCCCCTACATCAAACTTCTGACCCCGAACCGGGTCAAACTTCTGATTAGCTGCGGGTGTCCGCGATAGCGTTCGAGACCCGTGGACAACGGATGTCCAGTTGCACACCCCACGACCCGAAGGGTGTCGAACTTCCTTGAGTTTTATTTCCAAGTTCAACCCCTCAAGGGGTTGTCGCTTCCATCATCGATTTCTCATCCCCCGGTTGCACCGGGGGTTATTGAAAAGTTCGACCACTTCGTGGTCTTTTTTGATTCGTAAATTTCCCCGAAATTCTGATTCCTTCGTTATCTCCAGAATTGTCGCAAAAAACGACCCTGAAAGGATTGAACCTTTCGGTAGCTGAAAAGTTTGACCGCTCCGTGGTCTTTAATTTGATTTCTAAAATTTCTGGAATAGTGACTTCATCACCATCATTGATTTATCCCAACATTGTTAAAAAAACGACCCTGAAACGGCAGTCCCGATGAGCACAGCGATTTCGGGAGGGTCGAACCTCTCCATAGCCATGGGTGTGGTTGGTGGGCGAAGTCGAACCACAACCCATGGGAAAGGATATCCCATTATGATTTCCCACGACCCTGCCTGCCGGAAGGCAGGCCCGAAGGGTGTCGAACTTTCCACTTACCACTTACCACTCACCTTTTACCACTTACTTTTTGCAGACTGCAAGCTGTCGAATCAGGACGTTCACTCCACCCGCTTATTCGTCTTCAGATATCCCATCAGATTCACTATTTCTTCCTGGCTCAGGTTTTCAAAGAGGCCGGAGGGCATCATGGACACCTCCGTGACCTCGCGGGAGAGTATGCCCGATTTGTTGATCAGCAACTGGTCCTGTCCCACGATCCGCAGGGTGACCTGTCGTTCGTTTTCTGAGATGATATTGCCGGAATAGGTCCTGCCGTCCCGGGTATTGATCACCACCATCTTGTAGTCATCCTGGATTTCGGCGGTGGGTTCGAGTACGTTCATCAGGATGTATTCCGGATCGGTGCGGTTGGAGCCGGTGAGATCCGGACCGATGATGCCGCCTTCTCCGTACATCTTGTGGCAGCTACCGCAGGTTTTGGAGAAGACGGTTTTTCCGGTCTGGAGATTGGCGGAGGCCAGGGCGGCTGGACTGAGCATCGCGCGGTACCTGTCGTATGCGGCTTGGTCGCTCGGGACAGATTCGATCGGACCCCAAACCTCAATAAATCCGCTCCCCACCACGCGGAGAAGCTGCCGGGCGACACTGGCGGGCACTTCGGACTTGGCGATTTTTTTGTTCTTGAGTTCATTTGTCAGCATATTTCCATATCGGGCACGGGAGGAGAGGGTCTGCATGGCCTCGAGTTTTTCCTCGGGGGAAAACTTGGGATAGCCCTCCAAAAGCAACTTGCCCAAGGACTCGCTGTCAAAGGCGGCTATGGACCGGATGGCATCCTTCCGCATGGCAGGCTCCTGGAGCAGTCCCGGGATTTCGGCTGGCAATGCTTTTTGCTGTTGGGCCGTGAGGGTTTGCAGGGCCTTTTTTCGCTGGTCAATGGGCAGATTCTTGTTTTTCAGCGTGGCAAAAGCCAACTGGGTGGCTTCGGTATCCCCAAAAAGCCCGGAGATTTCCATGGCCAGGCTTTGCTTTTTCCCTCCTGATTTTTGGAGTTTTTCGGCTACCGCCTTCCAGTTTGCCGGGGTTTTCAGGTCGGTTCGGCCTTCCATTCCGCTCAGCATTCCGGCCATCAGCAGTTCGGTGTTGGGGCCGCCTTTTTCGATCAGGGCGACGAGTTTTTCCAGTTGGTTGCCATCCACCGCCCGTCGGGCGATGTTTTGGGTGACAAAACTGAGTCTGGAGGCAGGCGCAAGTTCCAGGACTTGGTCCGGGTTCCCGGCAAACCAAGGTTCGATCCCGTACCAAAGCATCTTGGGCAGGTTGTGGTCTTTTTCGTCTTCGGTATGCTGGATCAGACTTGAGGCAACCGCCCATTTGTCAGCATTTGGAATTCGCTGCAATGCCGCAGCGAGGTAAAGACGAACCACAGGGGAGGGGTCGGACTTTGCCAGGGTTTTGAATTTGGCCAAAGCCTCTGGGGAAGGTTTCAAGTCCTCACAGAGCAACTGGACAGCCCAAGCCCGGATGTACGGATCTTGGTCGGAAAGTGAAGCGATCAACTCCTTTTCCGTAAATCCACCGATCTGATGCAGTGCCCACATCGCCCGAAGCCTCCAATCCGGGTTTTTGTCCCTTGTGAAAATGGCCTTCAACGCAGCCTGGGTTTCGGGCTGGAGTGTTTTGTTTACAGCCCGTTTATGCAGGATTCCCCGAGCCCGTCGGGCATGCCAGTCCGAGGGATTGGTTTGAAAAGCCACCAGTTGGGCATCCGTCATTTTGTTGAGGTCGGAGTACCTGCCGGGAAAGTTTTGGGCGAGTGATTTTTCGGGCATGATCCGGAAAATCCTTCCCGTTTCCTCGTTCAGGACTTCCTGTCCGCAGATATCGGCATCGTGCCAATCCAGGGCGTAAAGCCCGCCGTCGGGACCGATTTCTATGCTGAATCCCACCCATTGGGCATTGTTGGCCAGCAGAAATTCATCGCCGTGCCTGCCTTCAAACCCCGAGCCTTTGGGGATCAAGATATCGGAAAGTACCCCGTGTTCGTGGATGTTGGCCATGAAGATCCTTCCTTTTTCTTCCTCCGGAAAAGCATCCGATTGGTACACCCTTGCCCCGCCGTGTGCGGAGCGGTGGCTGTGGTTGGCGATGGTTTTGATGTCCTCATAGACGTAGGGATTGAAATGCTGCCCGCCCTGACGGTGGTAGATCCCGCCCGGAACCACATGCCACAGATGCGGGATCACGCAGGCACTCATGAAGAGCTGACCTTTGGCATCGTAGTCGATCCCCCAGGGATTACTAAAACCATGGGCCACGACTTCAAAGCGATCCTTGACGGGATGATAGCGCCAGACGCCTCCGTTGATGTCCACGCCGTCTTTTTCGAGTAGATCTTCGGGAAAAGGATCTTTGTGGTAATAGAGTTTGGCGTCGCCATCACCCTTGGGTTTGCGGATCTTGGAAGGAGTGGCAAAGCCCTGCAGGCCGTACAGCCAGCCGTCTGGTCCCCAATGCAGGCTGTTGAGCGTTTCGTGCCGGTCGCGGATTCCCCAGCCGGTCAGGAGGATTTCGATCTTATCCATGTCCGCCTTGTCATCCCCGTCTTTGTCCGGGACAAAGATCAGGTTGGGCGGTGCTCCGATGAAAACTCCGTCAAATCCCACGGCAATCGCTGCCGGGAAAGCCAATCCCTCCATGAAGACGGATTGTTTGTCAGCCTTTCCGTCCCCGTCGGTATCTTCCAGGATCAGGATCCGGCTTTCCCCGGAGTTGGAAAAGCCGTGCCCCCGCGATTCATAGTCCTTGTTTTCGGCAATCCAGAGCCTTCCCCGGTCATCCCAACAGAAAGCCATGGGTTGGGTCATCATGGGTTCGGAAGCCCAGACATTCACCTGGTATCCGGGCTTGATGGTCATGGCATCCACCGCTTCCTGGGCGGTGAGGAATTTGGCATTCCGGCCTTCCTGCTGAGCCAGCCCCCACAATTCAGTGGTATTGTACATGCCTTCCCGTCCAGAGAATTTTCCCCAGGATTCGGTCAGTCTGAGGTCATTTGCTTCTCCGGTATAGACCAGGAGTCGAAGTTTGATGGTCTCGGTTTTGCCCGCATCGATCACCCAGTCTCCGTCCTTTGTAAATGCCGGGCCGAGGCCGAGCTGCCCGTCCACCCGCCATTTGTTCGGATAGCCCCGGTTTTCGGGATGGTCAAAGATGGCCACATTGGCGCGGTCATCCCGGCCTTCGACGGTCATCCCGACATTGATCCACATGGCAGGTTGGCCTTCGGCTTGTTCATTTTTCTGGCGCGCGGCGTTGATGATTTCCCCGTCGATTCCCTCCTTCCAGGGCATCCTCAGGAAGAGGCTTCCGTAGTCGTATTGACCGATGGTGACCTTGGTTTTGGCCTCGCCTTTCCATTCGAGATCCAGCAGGTATTCCCCGTTTACCTCGCTTAGGGTCCAATTTTGGGTTTCTTCCATGACTGGATTTCCGAGTGAGTCCAAGAGCTGATAGATGGTCTGCCACTTGACCTGTTCGCCGGATTCTTCCACGATGTTCAGGGCGACTTTTTTCCAATAATCCCCCTCGGGATGGTGAAAGTAATCCCGGCCGTTTACCCTTGTGAAACCCCAATAAAGCCCGGTCTGGTGCTTGTGGTGGCCGGGACTGTATTCGGTCAGGATGCCTTTGCCGTCGGGAGCCAAGATGGGATGGAGGTAGGGCCGGAAGTGTTCCTTTGCATGTTGGATGACGATGGGCTCAGTCTCGCCCTGCCTGATTACCGAGATCGTTCCTTTCTCGGCGTTTTGGACCAATTGGAGCTGGGTGGGGACATCGGCGGATTCCGATTCTTTGGAAGATTGCGGCTTGCATCCAAGGAGAAACAAAGAGACCGAAAGACCAATCAGGATCGAAAAGCGCAGGATAGGCATTATTTTGGGGTTCATGGGTTTGTCAGGAATTTCATTTGGATGACTCTGGGTGATTCTATCCTTTAATATAGGAAAAGTGTACAGGAATAGGGAATGGTGGTGGAGGGCTCTGAACAGAAATGTCCAGAAGCGGGGAAATCGCTTTTAAAGTGATCACTTTATTTCCATTGAAGAAAGCTGAAAACGCGATTGCAGCGGGAAATTTTTAACCACGAAGGAACGCGAAGGAACACAAAGGAGTTTTCACCACGGGGGACGCCAAGGAGTAGTTG
>CAZGYC010000175.1:0-5129 GCA_964530015.1 uncultured Limnohabitans sp.
GAACGCAAAGAAACTTTCACCGCGGAGATTCACCGAGAAGAATGGGCAGGGGCTTCAAGCCCCGCCAGGAACTCCGATCCACCCATTCGCCACAAGCCTTTTTTGAGGCCACAAAGGGAAAGCTTCGCTTTCTTGGTTTCTGATCTGCGGGGATCGGTGGATTTTCCCGCGTCAATCAACGGGAAATTTTTAACCGCGAAGACCGCGAAGGAACGCAAAGAAATTTTCACCACGGCCACCGAGAAGAAAGAGCAAGGGCTTGCGGGCATCCCGGTCTGGTTGGCCGTGATATTTTTTTTTTTCTGAAAGTCCCGGAACAGTTCCCGCAGATTTTCACAGAAAAGGACACAGATTTCCGCAGATTTTTCCGCGTCAGTTAGCGGGAAATTTTAAACTGCGGACGCCAAGAAACGCAAAGGGACTTTTGTTTTTGAAAGGGCGGGCCTGATTTGAATCAGCAGAACCGCCTGATCCCCGACTCTCAAACGCAGAATCCGTACATCTGTGGCCAATCCAAAAAAACGCTGATTGGTGAAGCTTCCGGTTGGAGCTCCGCCGACGCTTGCTGTTCCGAAACCAGAGACTCTTTTTCTGTGGTTGATTTTTTTGCGGTTGAATTTCCCTGACAAAGGGAGGTGTCCTGCGGGTTCGGAGGTATTTTCTATCTTTGGCGGATGAAGTTTTTTGCCCCGCTGGTGGGAATCCTCGTCCTCTTTCTGTCCACGATGCCCTGCTGCACCGGGGAGGACACTTGCAATGAACCGGAAGGAAGCAGGCTGGAAGCTTCTTCAACGGCCGGGGATTTTGACCCGGAATCTCCCTGCTCCCCATTTCTGTCCTGCGGCAGTTGCGTGGGTTTCAGTCAGGAAAGGCAGGCCGAACCCACTTTTGCTTTGCCAGTAATTTCATTCAAGGCAAAGGCGGTTTTTTGTGCCCTGTGCCAGCCAACTGGTTATTGTTTCTCACTGATCAAGCCCCCCGCAGTCGCTTTGGCCTAGCTTGTCGAGAAATTCCCTCCACGGGGGAAAATCAATTCCATTCAAAAACATCTTAGAATTCAACCATGACAAAATATATTTTGGTCTGTTTGGCCATGTTTTGGGCAAATCTTGCCTTTTCCCAAAATGCCTACAGAGCCGTAGTAAGGGATCTTGAAACCAAGGAGCCCCTGCCGGGTGCAAGTCTGTTTATTGGAGAATTGGCAAAAGGAGGCGTCGCGGGAGACGACGGGCTGGTATTGTTGACCGACTTGCCCAATGGCACATATACCCTGGAAGTCCGGTTTTTGGGTTACGAAACGCTGAAAATCAAAAGGACTTTTCCTTTGGATCAGGAAGGGAAAGCCGAGGAACTGCTCCTCCACGCCCACGAGGAGGAACTGGAAGAGTCCGTCGTCCTGTCTCTGCGGGGCAGTCGGCTGATCCAGGATGTGCCGACCCGCGTGGAGATCATCGCGGGAGAGGAGCTGGCCGAAAAGGGAAACATGAAGCCCGGAGATATCCGCATGTTGCTCAACGAAAGCACCGGAATCCAGACCCAGCAGACCTCGGCCACGAGCTACAATTCGAGCATCCGCATCCAGGGCTTGGACGGCAAATACACCCAACTGCTGCGCGATGGACTGCCGCTCTATTCGGGGTATTCGGGCGGTTTGAGTCTGATGCAGATCGCGCCCTTGGACCTGCGGCAGGTTGAGGTGATCAAAGGCTCCTCCTCCACGCTTTATGGTGGAGGCGCGATAGCGGGCCTGGTCAACCTGATTTCGAAGGCTCCCACAGACGAACCGGAGCTCAGCATCTTGCTCAACGGGACTTCGGCTTTGGGCTTGGATGCGAGCGCCTTTTATGCGCAGGGTTTTGGGAAGGTCGGTACCACGGTCTTTGCTTCCTACAACAAGGGGACAGCTTACGATCCTGCGGAGATCGGATTGACGGCGATCCCGAAATTTGACCGGATCACCCTGAATCCCAAGGTTTTTTGGGAGGTGGGCGAGGCTTCCGATCTGATGGTCGGGGTCAATCTGATGAAGGAAGACCGGCTGGGGGGAAATGTCGATTTCATCAAGGGCGAAGCGGTAACGGATCCCTATTTTGAGAAAAACCTGACCGAGAGGATTTCCACTCAGCTTGGCTTTTCGCATCTGCTAAAATCCGGCTCCATGCTGTCCGTAAAAAACAGTGTTAGTTTTTACGACAGAAGCATTGAAATCCCGGACTATGTGTTTTCCGGAACGCAATGGTCTTCATTCAGTGAAATCAATCTTTCGAAGACCGGGCAGAAAACCGAATGGATCGGAGGACTGAATCTTTGGACGGACAAGTTTGTCCAGGATCGGGGAAATCCCGACGCGCCCTTGGACTATCAATTGACCACGGTGGGCGGATTTGTCCAGAATAGCTGGAGTCCCTCGGAGCAGTGGACGGTGGAGTCGGGTTTCCGGCTGGATTTTCAGGAAGAGGATGGGCTTTTTGCCTTGCCGAGACTTTCCGTGATGTATGAGCCTGGCGAGTTGCTGACCTTTCGCCTGGGCGGCGGATTGGGATATAAGCCGCCGACGGTGTTTTCCGAAGAAGCCGAGCGCCTGCAATTCAGAAACATCCTGCCGATCGATCCGGAAAAGCTTCACGCGGAGCGCTCAGCCGGTGCCAATCTGGACGTGAACTACCGGCTGGCCCTCGGCGAGGAGCTGACGCTGACGGCAAACACGCTGTTGTTTTATACGCACATTCAGGATCCGCTTGTGCTGGTGGCGGAGGGGGAATACTATGAATTTCAGCAGCCCGAGGGCGAATTGGCCACCAAGGGACTGGAACTCAACATGAAATGGAGCTACCGGGACTTTAAGCTGTTTTTCGGGTACACGTTTGCCGACGTAAACCAATATGACGGGGGATCGGGTGAGCCCTATCCGCTCGTGGCGAAGCATCGGCTCAACAATGTGCTGATGTATGAAAAGCATGAAAATTTCAGGATTGGGCTAGAAGCTTACTATTTCAGTCCCCAACTGCTCAACGACGGGGCAACCGGTAAATCCTATTGGATCATGGGGCTGATGACCGAAAAGTATTTTGGCGAGCGGGTTTCCCTGTTTCTGAATTTCGAAAACTTTCTGGATGCCCGGCAGACGGCTTTTGATACCATCTTCACGGGGCCGATCAGCAATCCCCAATTCAGGGACATCTACGCGCCGGTGGACGGATTTGTCGTCAATGGGGGAGTGAAGCTTCGGGTTTTGTAAAAAAAACGTGAGCCGGCACTTCACAAGATGACCGATGTTGGATGCCGGATGCATCTCGTGTCCAGCTATCATCGGGACGTGTCTCGGAGGGCTTTCAGAAAAGCCCTGAAATGCCGGTTTGTGCGCTATCGGCTTCAAGACCTGCCATTTTTTCGGGCAGGTTTTTTTCGAAGGGAGGATTCCGCTCTTTTCCGACGGAATTTTGCAATCATCTGACTGTTAGTTATTTGTAAAAATATCCAGAAGTGAAAATGGGGTAAAAAAAAGACGCTTTTTTGCTGTTTGAAGGCAAAAATACCCAGTACAGGGTATTTTTTTGGCGACTATCATCGCTAACTTCGTCCAGTATTCAATTTTTTGCATGATGAAGACAAAACCTACTGTCAAAAACGCAAGCCCGGTTCCCGGTTTCGATCTTTCTCCAACAAGGAGGGGACACGAGTCGGAATTGGGGATCAGAGCGGTTGATTTTTGCACCGGGCAGGATTGCCAAAGCGGAAAACTTCCGACCCAAAGGCTCAAGATGAAAGCCAATTGTGAAAAGAAAAGGCTGCTGGTCAAGCAAAATCGCAAGAAAGCCCAAAGCGACCACATTCAGCGAAACAATCCTGATAATCCTTCGGGATTTGTCATTGATTACCTGCCGCTTTGCTTTGAGGAAGACTTGGAAATGTTGGCATTTATGCTCGCCAAGGACCATGCGAAAAAGGCAGACTGAAATCCTGGCATTAAAATCGGGATTTTTGATGCGGCCGCGTGCTCGCCTTTTGGGCTTTGTGCAAATCAAAAGCTAGGGTAGGGGCCTTGGATTGGTTTGCAAATGCCGGTTGGAAATTGAAACAGGTGGCTCTTGCCTCAACCGATCGGGAGTTCAGTCAATCCAATCCACACCCACGATCCCGATTTTTTCTGTTTTTCCCCTTAGCAGGATCATTCCGAGCGTTTCTGTTTTCATGCGTTGGTTTGTTCCGATTTCGGCTAATACATGCGCTGAAACGATCAGGTCTCTTTTGTATTCGTTACAAACGCCTTGTATGCGGGCAGCCGTATTTAAGGTGTCGCCGTGGTACGCAATGTCCTTTTTGATTTCTCCTATCTCCACGGCTGTTACCTTGCCCATGTGCACACCTGCCTTAAACTCAGGCAGCAAACCATAGTTTGTTCCATAGTATTCAGCCTTGTTCTGAAACTGTTTTTTGCAGGCAAAATAAAACCGCACACAGAAGTGGTCCTTTAAGCCTTCGTGTATCGGCCAGGTAACCACTATTTCGTCTCCGACATATTGATAAACCTGCGCCCGAAACGGGAACAACACTTCGTTGATGTCGGCAAAGCAATCCCGGATGAATGCGCTGTACCGCAAATGGCCTAACTTCTCGGCGGTGGTTGTCGATGACTTCAAATCCATGAACATAAAAATCCGTTCGTCCTCTTTTGGGTTTCGGTATCTGCCCAACAGCAGTGGCACCAAGATTCCCGGCCCGTATTTCTGGTTTGCCTGATTGATGAAACTGACAAAAAGTGTCATGAAAAAATAATACACCAACAGGAGACAGAACAGGTAAATCCATGACTCTTCGTCCAATACGACCTCCTGCAGGTTGATCGATGGGGCAATCCACGGATCAAAGAACACAAACCGCAAGAGCCACAAAACGAGAAAGAGAAGCACCAAAGAGCCCAGTGCCTTAAACAAAATCACCTTTCCAAGCGATACTTTTTTGAACAGGCTTCTGTCAAGGGAATAGCCGGCTATGCCAAGGATCACGCCATACAAAATCCCAAGGATCAGGGAAATCAACAGCATGAAACCGAGCTTTCCCCGTACCGGAAGCATAAATAGGGCCTGCTGAAAAACTCGAGTAGGTCAGATTCTTAAAACCAGTCCGGA
>CAZGYC010000176.1:0-5098 GCA_964530015.1 uncultured Limnohabitans sp.
ACGCTATTGGAGCTGGAATTACCGCGGCTGCTGGCACCAGACTTGCCCTCCAATCGATCCTCGCTAACGGATATATATTACACTCATTCAATCGTATCTGTCCTTTAAAGAAACAAACACACTTGTATTTCTTGTCACTACCTCCCCGATTTAGGATTGGGTAATTTACGCGCCTGCTGCCTTCCTTGGATGTGGTAGCCGTTTCTCAGGCTCCCTCTCCGGAATCGAACCCTAATTCTCCGTTACCCGTCAAAGCCATGGTAGGCCAATACCGTACCATCACAGCTGATAGGGCAGATACTTGAATGATTCATCGCCTGTCATCTTAACGAGAGCTGTAACACTCCCAACAACACTACTATGCGATTTGCTGCTTTATTATGAATCATCTTTTATATGGTATGATGCTGCATCTAATAAACGCGCTTTGTTTCAGGTTTGTTTGTTTCTTACTGCTATTGCTCCATCGCCTCATTCCCATTCTCATTCAAGAACAGAACTCAACAACCAAGAACAACAACAACTATCCAAACAACCAACATTCAAGCACCAGGTATTAGCTCTAGAATTACTACGGTTATCCCTGTAGACTTCATTGTTATTTCTTTCCTTCTTTCTCATTCGTTCGTTGTTCGTTCGTTGTTTGCTCGTTCGTTCACTGCTCATTGGTTCGCTCATCGCTCGTTGCTCGTTCACACAAATTGAACACAACTACAACTACAAACACAACCAACAACACACTCAACACTCAACACAAACAACAACACACAACTCATTCTGAGACAAGATATCAACTATCAAAGAAACTATAACTGGTTAATGAGCCGTTCGCAGTTTCAAAGTAGACTTTGTATACTTAGACATGCATGGCTTAATCTTTGAGACGAGCGTATCATTACTGGCAGGATCAACCAGATTGCAGTTACCATTCGCACTCACAACATCCACTCACAACGATTGCAGTGCATTGCATTCAATTGCATTTGCATTCAATTGCACAATACACACACACTCCATCGATCGTGGCTGCTGCTCGTTTACACAACTAGCAACTATCAATTCTCACATTCATTGACATTCATCCAGACCAGAGAGTGACAACATATACAATATATCAGTCACTCTCCATCCAAACTATTCACACAGAACCCATTCTGCAAATATTCATCCAGCACACATCATTCAATCGCATCTGTAAACATACCACACACTCAACTCAAACCATTCAAACAGTACAACTGTACATTCATTGCATCAACCAATCTGGCAAGCATCCATCTCAATCACAACAACAACATCAACAACGAGGATGAGGACGAGATCAAGACAAGATACAATTCCAAATCAATCACAACAACAAATACAAATACAAATTGTACCAATCACAGTTCACAGTTCAGTCTGCGTGTTTACGCAATCGGTGCTTCTCTGCAATGCTCGTGTCACAGTCACTGTCACTGTCACTCTCACTGTCGCAACAACAATGCAACAACAGCAACAACACAACCACAACACACTTCATCGCACACTCGATACAACAACTACATTACTCCACAAAGTACACAACCCAATGTCCACATCCACTCGTGCCACATTCACTCACGCTCACTCACATCCATTCCAAATGCAACCAAGCGATCATTCTGTGCGCCACGTATCACCATCAACAACAACAACACACACAAACACCACACAATTCATCATGCACTCGCTCGTCGTTGCACCCAACCAATCTCAATTCAATTCAAGATCAATCAACCACAACTCGAACCAACACAATGTCATTGCATACGTCATTTGCACAAAGTCTCAACCAACACCACCACACCGAGACACAAACAGAACACACGGATGTCAATGCTCAACGCAACAGCAACAACAATCAACCAACCAACACACCAACACACAACAAACTACATCTCATTCGCTCGTTCCATGTCCTCTGTGTGCACCGTCAATCAATCCGTCACTGTCACCATTCACTCCATTCCCATTTCACTCTCATACCCCACTCTCCCACCGCCCCTCTTACACAACCACCCACCCACATACCACTCTCCCATTCAACTATTCCACCAAACCCATACATTCCCTTACACCGCCATTCAATTTCTATCTCCCCAACCACCCATCTTCAACACTAACTATCCACACCACCACACTCCACACACACACACCAACACATCCCCACATCCAAACCAACACCAGCCCATCACCATCCACTCCATTTTCCTCCTCAAACTTCAACCAAAACTTGTACCCAACTAAACACTCCCTTCCCCTCTGCTCACCACCTCAACACCCATCACATACTACCACCACACACCACACCTACATAGCCCAATGCAAAGATCCACCCCACACCCTCTCCTTCAATACTCCATTTTCTCCATTCAATTTCCTTTCCCAGCCCATTACGCATGCATCCTCCTCACACCCACTCACAACAACCACTCACACAACCAAGGCATGCATAGTAGCGAACGTGAGAACCGATGTATTGTCAATAGTTACACGTTTAGACCAATTTAACAGTCGTGGCACATTTCAGTTTGTGCATGTTGGTGCTGTGCGGATGCTAGGCTCGCCAATTGGGAGTGCAGACACGTCACTGCAGTGCACTACCTTGCCTGACATCCACACACACCACTCTGGACATCCCAGCACCACACCTCCGTTGTCCTTGCGACTGTGCTTTCGGATGTGGATTGCACTTGTTGCGATGCACAGGGAAGAACTGACAATGCAGCCAGTGCTGTATCAATGTCCATCGTTCCTGACACAAATCCCAACGATACCGACACCAGCTGCTTTGCCACGTCCACCACATGGTCAACAGCATCACTTGCATGAAATTTACCCAAACATCTCTTCATGTAGGATTCCACTGCTCCTAGGCTCTCCTCGTCGTTGAAAGCACTATCTTCATACACAAACATCTTGGCAATCAACACCCCAATCGACATCAAATCTAGTTTCGCAAGTGAATCAATGCCCATTGCTTTCTCATCTTTCATACGAGACCATCCATCTGTGGACAACGATATTCCATCCATTCCCTCCTTCGACATTGCAAAACAGGACGCATCGAAGTCACCCAGCACATAACTATTCTCAGCTTCCCTCATCATAATGTTTCCAGGTTTGATATCACAATGAGCAATGTCTGCATCGTGCAAACACTTCACTGCCTTCAGCACATCTACAACGACCTTCTTGATCACAAGTGGCTCCATCCTGACATCCTTGTCCCATTCCACGTTCTTCAACTCCTCCATAATCAATCTTCTGTGAACGTTGCAGTAGCAAAGCGGGCGACAAATATGGGAGAACACATTCTGTTTGTTGCCACTGCGTGACACCAGCTGGGTATACGCATCCCGCTCCTTCCCGCCCCTGAGTGCCCTCTCCACCCTTGTTTTATATTCCATATTTCCAGGATCAAATGATTTGGTCACAACGCGGGTTGGATACTCGGTGCTCTCCCTGGACTGCCTCTTGCACAGTTCCTGGTCCATGTCGTACCAAGGTTCAGCCACGCGGGATCTCCTCCGTTCCTTCACCAACCACAACGAACTTCCTCTCCTTCAGCAACGAATCCTTGCTCTCTCCAACACAGTTCTTCGATTCTCGTGGTGGTGGTGGTTCTACTCCATTCCATCCCATCTCTCCCATGCAGGTTGCTGCACTCCTTTCCATCCATCGCTTCATTCCCTTCCAGTGATGGAGTAGCAGTGCTGACCATTCTGATCGCACTCTCTCCCTGCATTCCTTCCTGCTCCCTCTGAATCATCATCATGTTGTTATGCTGTCCAGTCCATGCTCTCTATCTCTGTTGTTGTTGTTGTTGTTGTTGTGTGAAGGAATGACCACTCACTCATTCATCCATCACACTCTCACTCTGGCACCAGGAGGGATGCAGGGATGATATATATGCACAGTATGGATACTGCAGAGCAGCAGCAGCAGCAGCAGGTGTGAGGGGTGGGAACAGCAACAGCAGCAATCCTTGAGACACAAATCAAGTTCGCATTCGATGTTGATGCACCTGGTGATGATGGAAGCAGGTACATCACACGAGTGTGTGTGTGTTGCCACTGAGGTATGGTTGATCCACGAGACAATGATCCACCTGCACTGCCATCCCAGTCAACACACAAGGAACTATTTCAGGCAAGAGCTGAGAATCCACCACGCACAATCGCTGTCACGGATGAAGATGATGCCACACTGAACATTGTCTTGTGAATGATGCGAACACCTTTGATGCTGATCCCAATTCCCATGAAACCAGGACCACGCAGCTGCTGGAGCATCTCACATCCATTCCGATTCATCCAAACAAGATACACAGCATCCAGGTGCTGGCAAGAGATGGAGCAGACAGCGACGGGCATGGAAACCGTGCAGGATTGGTATGTTGACCAGGGACGATCCTCCCGTGCTCCATCCAACCAGACCTGCATTCTATTTCGCTGAGAATCTGTTGGCAAACTCTGCCGATTGCTCAGGCAGCACAGATGGCGTGTGTACTCTGCTGGTGCAACACACAGACCTCTCGTTACCGATGGAGATGGCATTGCAACTGATGTGACAGCCTCTGGGATCCTCCCACATCCAGGATGATTTCGTTGTTGACAACAATGGGCAGATTCGAACACTCCAGCCATTGGACTTTGGAGTTGAGTGGGGTCGCCAGGATACTGGTTGTAGGATCCGGGTCACAGTGCGAGTGACAAGTTCCAGCTGTCGGTGCTTCATCCCTGCTGAATCTGAATCAACAAATGTGATGGTCACAATCGCAGCACCGATACAGGGAGATGGACAGCCACTCCTCACAACGACACGTGGTGTTGCTCCTCCTCTTGATTCAAGTCGCTCCTGTGTGGAGAACCCAGATACTGCAGATTTTGGCATCCAACACATTTTGGGAATAGCTCAGCCAAGGCAACAACACGCGGGAGCATCGCAGAAATACACTCTGTATATAAGAACCAACAAGGATACAACCAGATGCAGCTGCATGCCCACTCCACCACTGATTTGGATTCAACCACGAATTGGATTGTCATTTGGCGGTTGTTTGCATCCTCTTTCC
>CAZGYC010000177.1:0-5055 GCA_964530015.1 uncultured Limnohabitans sp.
CCGTGGAGACCGCCCGAAACTTTGTAGGTGTCCTTGTCGAATTTTCCGCCTGCGTGGAGTACGGTCAGCACCACTTCCAAAGCCGATTTCTTCTCCTTGGGGTGCATGTCGGTCGGGATTCCGCGCCCGTTGTCCTCGACGGTGATGGAGTTGTCCTCATGGACGGTGACGTGGATGGTGTCGCAGTGGCCTGCCAGGGCTTCGTCAATCGAGTTGTCGACCACTTCCCAGATCAGGTGGTGGAGTCCTTTGACTCCGATATCCCCGATGTACATGGCCGGTCTCTTTCTGACCGCTTCCAGGCCTTCTAATACCTGGATGTTATCCGCTGAATAATCCGCGGAATTCTTATCTTTTTCTTCACTCATATTTTTTGGAAAAAACCCTCAAAACGGGCTTAGAATGGTGATTTTGTGTTCGTTTTTAGATTCCGCAAGTTAGGCAAAAAAACTCACTTATCCCAGCCTTTCGCAAAAGTCAGTTCCATCTGATTCCCCCTGAAAAAAGGAGGAAGCCCACCGACAAACCCAATCAAAATTGCCCGGTACTCAGCATGACCAAGGTACATGCCTGGAGGACTTCAATGCCGGCCTCGGCTGCCTTTTTGAAGAATTCGGGGTTTTCCGTCCCGGGATTGAAGACAATCCGCTTGGGTTTCAGTCCGATCAGGTACTCGATCCACTCTTCCTGATGCTCCGGACCGATGTAAAGCGTGACCGTATGAATGTCCGTCACATCGGGTTTGGTCCGCAGATCCACGATTTCACGCCCAAAGACGGCTCCCTTTTTGATCCCAATCGGAACAAAATCGATGGACCTTTCGGCAAGCATCTTTGCGGCCAGATAGGCATAGCGCGAGGGATCCGCCGTAGCGCCGACCAGCAGGGTTTTCTTCACGTCACTGTTTTCTTTTCCCAAAAATCCTGTCGCGCACAAAGGTATCCATGTGGCGGTGTTTCTTGCTTTCGTAGATATCCGAAAGCGTAATCATAATCCCGGTCTCTTCCACGTCGCCAAACTCATCGTTGAGGGCGGTGCCAAAAGTCCGCATGGTCGGGGACAGATTCATGTAGGTGTTGATCAGCGGAGGGATGTTTTCGCCCAGTGCTCTGATCCTGCCATTCAGATACTTGTACCCCTCTTTGTAATCCAGGGTTTCAAAGGGATTGGGCTGGGACTCGATATCAGTTTCATAGCTTAATCTGAGGTTTTCCTTTGGCTTCACAAGTACTTCATGATCAGGGAAATAATGGTTCATAAAATACAACAGCAAATCCCGTCCTTCCCGGTTGTAGTGCGGGTACATCGTCACCTTTCCGAAAAGATACTTGACATCCGGATTGAGCAGCACCACCGCACCCAGTCCGTCCCAAAGGTTGTCCAGGCTGAAGAGTCCCTTGCGGTTGTCCAGGCTGGGCTGGTACATGGGCTGGACAAAGGACCTGCCCAACTCAAGGGTGTAAGGGATGTATTCGGCGACGAACCTCTCGGAAAAATCAAACAAATGCGTGGTGGACAGATTGATCGTCCCGTCCGGCTCAATCGCGTTTTTGCACATGATCACCCGGTAGCCGGCCACGATTTCCTCGTCTTCGGGATTCCAGGTGATCAGTTGGTCGTAGCATTTTTCGCAGGTGTCGTTTTCATCCAAATCCAGCTCCATGCCCGTGCCCCCTCCGGCTGCCCTGAAGGTCAGTTCCCGCAAGCGGCCGATCTCCTGCACCACATTGGGCGCATTGTGGTGGTTGACCAGGTAGACCAGGTTGTCCCCGTTGTTGGTGTAGCGGAGAAAGCGCTCAGGAGTCAGCTCCCTTTTCAGCAGGCTGCGATCCACGGCAGAAATAATCGGCATTTCACTATACATGTTCTTCACCCAGTTTATATACCAACCCTTTCAGATATTCCGCCCATTGGATTTCCGTCTTTTCCGAAGTAAACGAGTCGGGTGAAATTGGCTTTCCTACCCGAATTTCCACTTTTTTTCCTCTTTGCTTGTACATTTCATCGACTAGCCAAAACATCTCAACATTGGCCTTGATTCCGATTTTCTTCCGCCAATTGGCAAGATTGTAAAAAAAACCAGAATTCTTCCCTCCGATATGGCAGGGGATGATGTCCATCCGGTATTTTTTTGCCTTCGAGACAAAGCTTTTTTTCCAAGGCAGATCCCTGATCCCGCCCTCCTGTTTTCTGGAAACAAGACCTGCGGGAAAAACCAGGACTGCGTGCCCCTTGGCATAGGCCTCCTCGATCCGCAGATTTGCGTCTTTGGAGTTCGCGCCGTGCTTGTTGACCGGCACAAAGATCGGCTCGAAATTGTCGAAGCTCATCAGCAGGTCATTGACCAAAAAGCGGATATCCGGCCGGATCTTGCCCACGGCGTGCATCAGTGCAATCCCATCCATCCCGCCCAGCGGATGGTTGGATGCCAGGATCACGCCCCCGCTCTTTGGGATATTCTCCCCGCCGGTCAGTCTCACGTCCATCTCAAACTCGGCAATCAGCGCATCTGCAAAATCAAGCCCCTTTTTGTCCAAGTGCCTGTTCACGACCGAGTTTAGCCACTCCTCATGGGTAACCCGCTTGATGTACCCCAGCAAAAATCCGGGCATCCATTTGAGGAGCTTGGGGTTTTTGGAGTGGATGGCTTTTTCGATATCGATAAATTTCTTTGACATGGGGTCAAAAAACTGTGAACCACAAGTTAAAATCGGTGGAAAAATCAAAATTTTCACAACGGATTGGTTCAAAAGTACAAAAAATAAGCCTTCGCTTTTTGCCCGGAATCCATATAGAAACTACATTCCTGAAAACCAAGACCCTAGATTTTATTCCCGTACCGCAGGCCCAAAAATACCGCCTGGGGCCTTTGCATCATCGGATTGCTGCTTGCTGATCGAATATCCCTATTTTTGCCCGATGAAATCGAGCATGACGCAAGCGTCACACACAGGAATGATTATCAGCCATGCGAGACAGGCTATATGCCGATGAGAATAATTTACAATCAATATGAAAGAAACTATCCTCTCCCTCTGCCCCGGTCCCTGGGAAGACTATGAACTGATCGATACCGGGGGGTTCGAAAAACTGGAGCGCTTCGGCAAATTTGTCCTCAGCCGCCCGGAGCCGCAGGCTATCTGGGACAAAAGCCTTCCGGAGTCAGAATGGAGAGGATTGGCGCACGCACACTTTGCCAAGGAAAAAAACAATCCCGAAAAGGGCCAGTGGCAGCAAATCAAGCCCATGCCACACAACTGGTCCATTGCCTATCAAAACGGGGATGGGCTGAAACTGACGCTCAACCTCGCCCAAACGTCCTTCAAGCACATCGGACTCTTCCCCGAGCAGGCTGTCAACTGGGATTACCTGTATCAAAAGTGTCGGGAATTCCCCGGCCAAAAGCCCAAAGTCCTGAATCTGTTTGCCTACACGGGAGCCGCTTCTGTGGCTTGCCGGGCTGCTGGAGCGGAAGTCACCCACCTTGACTCGGTCAAGCAGGTGGTCTCCTGGTCCAAACACAACATGGAGTCCTCGGGCCTGGACGGAATCCGCTGGATCGTGGACGACGCGATGAAGTTCATCAAGCGGGAGGCCCGCCGCGGGAACGTCTATCAGGGAATCATCCTGGATCCGCCGGCGTACGGACGTGGACCGGAAGGCGAAAAGTGGATTCTCGAAGAGCAAATCAACGAGATGCTGAAAACCTGCGCGGAAATCCTGGATCCAAAAGACCATTTCCTCCTGCTCAATATGTACTCGCTCAGCTTCTCGTCTTTGATCGCCGCCAACCTCATCCGATCCAACTTCGGCGCGGTGAAAAACCCGGAACATGGGGAGCTCTTCCTGGAGGAAAAACAGGGCAAAAAGCTCCCCTTGGGCATTTTCTTCCGGTTTTCCAGTTTTTGACCAAGGTTTAAAAAAAAATGAACAACCGCCAGCTTTTTCTTTCCCATCTCGCCCAGACCACCGACTTTCCCCTCCTGATAGAAGTGGAAAAGGCAGAAGGAATCTATCTTTTTGGCCCAAACGGTGAGCGATACACCGACCTGATATCCGGGATCGGCGTCAGCAATGTCGGCCACCGGCATCCAAAAGTAATTGAAGCTATTCAAGCCCAACTGGACAAATACCTGCACCTGATGGTGTATGGGGAATACGTACAGACTCCCCAAACACTCCTGGCAAAGGCACTCTGCGACACGCTTCCCGGCCAGCTTGACAATGTCTATCTGGTCAACAGTGGCTCTGAAGCGGTCGAAGGAGCCCTGAAACTCGCCAAACGCTACACCAACCGGAGGGAGATCATCTCCTGTGTCAATGCCTATCACGGAAGCAGCCATGGCTCACTCAGCGTGGGCGGAAATGAAATCTTCAAGCGGGCTTACCGTCCTCTCCTGCCCGGAATCAGCCATATTCGGTATGGGGATCGTTCCGACCTGGAGAAAATCACCAGCCAAACCGCGGCGGTAATCATCGAAACGATCCAGGGCGAGGCCGGAATCCGGGTTGCGGAAAAAGAATACTTCACTGCCTTGCGTAGAAAATGCGATGACACGGGCACACTGCTGATCCTGGACGAGATCCAGGCTGGCTTTGGCCGGACGGGAAAGTTCTGGGCATTTGAGCATTTTGACATCGTGCCCGACATCCTGGTCTGCGCCAAAGGGATGGGCGGAGGAATGCCGATCGGGGCGTTCATTGCCAACAGGGAAGTGATGGGGGTTTTCAAAAACAATCCGCTGCTCGGCCACATTACCACATTTGGAGGGCATCCGGTGAGTGCGGCGGCATCGCTGGCCACGGTTCAGATTCTTCTGGAAGAAAACCTCATCGGTCAGGTCGAAACCAAAGCGGAACTTTTCAGAAGCCTGCTGGTCCATCCGAAAATCAAAAGCATCCGAAACAAAGGTTTGATGATGGCCGTGGAGTTTGAGTCGTTTGAGGTTCTCAAGCCTATCATCGACCGGGCAATCGAGTTGGGCGTGATTACCGATTGGTTTTTGTTTTGTGACGACTCGATGCGGATAGCACCGCCGCTGGTCATTACGGAAA
>CAZGYC010000178.1:0-5041 GCA_964530015.1 uncultured Limnohabitans sp.
TTTGTTTTTCCAGCTTGTCTTTGTGTCACCTTACCGCTCCGGCGATCTTGATGTGTGTCGGATCCAGAAACCATACTTTTTGGGTGGTCTCGACGGTGTAGTGGTCCAGCTTTTCAGTGGCCAGGTTCATGTGAAACTCCCCGGTGGTAGCGCTGGAGAAAAAGAGGTTTTTCTCGGCCGTGCGGATGCTGACCGAGGCAGGATAGTCCTTGATGTACTTGATTTTGATCTCCTTCACCTTTCCTTTTGCCTCCGGCAGAAGCCTGTGGATCAGGTATTCGCCTTGCGTCTCCGTGGAATAGGACTGCGCGAGCGCGGGGGAATTGATGTCTGCGCTGTAAAACGCCCCAAACTCCTCCTTCCAGTCTTTCAGGGAATAGGATTTCTCGACCGTGGCCTCTTCGCCGTTGATTTGGGAGATTTTGGCCACTTGCGCACCATCGAGTTTGGCAAGCTCCAAGTCCACAAATCCGCTCAGATCAAAGTAGGGGAGCTTCTCCGGCTTGTTCCCTTCGTCCGGGGAAATGCACGAAAAAGCTGCCCAGAGGAGCAGCCCGAAGATGAGACAGGTTTTCGGTTTCATCATTTCAGCAGGATGTCTCCGGTCATTTCCGCCGGGATCTCGATCCCCATCAATCTCAGGATGGTCGGCGCGAGGTCTCCCAATTTTCCGTCGTTGACGGCCAGTTGCCCAGAACCATCGACCATGACTATCGGAACCAAATTGGTGGTATGGGCCGTGTTTGGGGTGCCGTCGTCGTTGATCATCATGTCCGAGTTGCCGTGGTCGGCGATCACGATGGTCGTGTAGCCGCTGGCCAAGGCGACGGAAATGACGCTGCCGGCGCATTCGTCCACCGCCTCGCAAGCCTTGACCGCCGCATCAAAATCCCCGGTATGGCCTACCATGTCGGCGTTGGCAAAATTGAGGCAGATAAAATCCGCGCTTTGCTTTTTCAGCTCGGTGGCGATCTTTGAGGCAATCTCGTAGGCGCTCATCTCGGGCTTGAGATCATAGGTCGCCACTTTGGGAGAGGGACAGAGGATCCTGCTTTCCCCCTGAAATTCGGTTTCTCTTCCTCCGGAAAAAAAGAACGTCACATGCGGATACTTCTCCGTCTCTGCGATTCGGATCTGCTTTTTGCCGGCTTTTTCCAGCACTTCTCCGAGGGTATTGTTGAGGTTGTCCTTTTCAAAAAGCACTTCCACACCCTGAAACGTGTCATCGTAGTTGGTGAAGGTGATGTAGTCCAGGTTGAGTTTTTTCATGTTGTAATCCTCAAAATCCCGCTGGGTCAGCGCCTGGGTGATTTCCCTTCCGCGATCGGTCCGGAAATTGAAACAGATGACCAAATCGCCCTCCTCGACGGTAGCGAGCGGTTTGTTGTTGGGGCCGACATGAATAATGGGACGGATAAACTCATCCGTCACGTTGTTGTCATAGGATTTTTTGATTGCCGCAAGGATGTCTTTGGATTTTTCCCCTTCTCCCTTGACCATGGCGTCATAGGCGAGCTTCACCCGTTCCCAGCGGTTGTCCCGATCCATGGCATAGTATCTCCCCACGACGGAGGCGATTTGGCCTGCAGAATTCAGAAGGTGTTCCTGCAGATCCGCCAGGTATTTGATTCCCCCTTTGGGGTCGGTGTCGCGCCCGTCGGTAAATGCATGGATGAAGACCTGGTCCATGCCATGGAGCTTGGCCGCATCGCAGAGGCCCTTGAGATGGGCCAGGTGGGCGTGCACCCCTCCGTCGGAAACCAGCCCGATGAAGTGCGCTTTTTTGCCCGCGGCTTTGGTTTTGGCAAAGGCGGCAGCCAACACCGGATGCGAGTTGAGTTCGCCGTTGGCTACGGCCAGGTTGATCTTGACCAGATCCTGAAAGACAATCCTGCCGGCACCGATATTCATGTGGCCCACCTCGGAGTTGCCCATCTGGCCCTCGGGGAGCCCGACAGCCAGCCCGGAGGCTTGCAGCTTGGCATGGGGATAGTTGGTATAGAGGCTGTCCACAAAAGGTGTTTTGGCTTTGTCAATCGCAGAAACCGCCGGATTGGTGGCAATGCCCCAACCGTCCAAAATCATCAATAAAACTTTCTTGTCCATGCGGCAAATATATTACTTTTCAGTCCAAACTTTTCCCAGAATTCTTCGGTGAGGCCCCATCGCTGCTTTCTTTTGCCCCCAAGAAACACGGACAGGCACCAACTTTTTGGCTTGGATTTTGCCAACCAAGGCTGATGCAAGTGCTCAGTCTCATTTTATCGGTTTTCCTTTGGATTGCCGTCCCCGATCCGGCCGAAAACCCGGAGGCCAATATCGGGCCGGTGGTGTCTGCCATCGAGAGCGGATCGAGCAGTGATTTGGCGCGTTTTTTTGACTCCAGCATCTCGATGAATGTCAACGGCCAGCAGGGAGAATACTCCAAAAACCAGGCTGAAATCGTTTTGAGGGACTTTTTTAAGAAGCATCCTTCCCGGGGCTTCTCCCTGGTATTCCAAAACGAAAACCCCGGCAGTCTCAGTACCTACATCGGGGAATATTCCAGCAACCAGGGCAAGTTTCAGGTTTTCATCAAGGTCTCCCAAAGCGGCAACAGCTTCCGCATTTATAGCCTGGATTTTGTAAAAAGCTGATTTCAAAAGGCTCAAGCCGGCAGTTTTGGCTATTTTTGCGGCATGAAGCCATCCTACCTGACTCCGGAAGCCCTCCGGAATTTCATCCAAGCAGCACTTCTTGAAGACATCGGCCCGGGGGACTATTCCTCCCTGGCATCGATTCCTGCGGAAAAAACCGGAAAGGCCCAACTGCTGGTCAAGGATGACGGCATCTTGGCCGGAGTGGAACTGGCCGGGGAGATTTTTAAGGCCGTGGACCCAAGACTGAGCGTGGAATTCTTCAAAAAAGATGGCGAAGAGGTTCAGTTTGGAGACGTGGGTTTGATCGTCACAGGACCATCTGCTTCGATTCTTTCTTCCGAGCGGCTTGTGCTGAATTGCATGCAGCGTATGAGCGGGATCGCGACCAAAACCCACCGCCTCACGCAGTTGATCCTCCATACCAAAGCACGGCTGATGGACACCCGCAAGACCACGCCCAACTTTCGCCTGATGGAAAAATGGGCCGTCTTCATCGGTGGTGGGATCAATCACCGCTTTGCACTGTACGATATGGTCATGCTCAAGGACAACCACGTGGATTTTGCGGGCGGGATCCGGGCCGCTATTGAGCGGACCCGCAGCTATTTGGACGAAAACAAGCTGAACCTAAAGATCGAAGTCGAAACCCGAAACCTGCAGGAAGTGCGTGAAGTGCTGGAAGTCGGCGGCATCGACTGCATCATGCTGGACAACATGGACTATGCGACGATGCGGGAGGCAGTGCGGATGATTGATGGCAAGTATGCGACCGAGGCCTCGGGTGGAATCACCGAAGACACACTTGCAGCAGTTGCCGAATGCGGGGTGGATTACATCTCCATGGGGGCCTTGACCCACTCCGTCAGCAGCCTGGATATCAGCCTGAAGGCGATTTGAGAAAAAAAGGACAGAAGGCCGGCATTTCGACCGAGCTCAGTACAGGTGACCGAAGTCGGAACTGTTTTTCACCACAGGAGACAAAGGGAGATCGCAAAACACTTCCCTGCGAAAACTCAGTGGTAAAAAAGAAAGAAGCGAAGCTTTTCTGCCCGTTATTTTTCAAGAAAATCCAGATTTCTCCTCAATCCCGCATACTTCGCCCGTTTCACGGCTGATTTTGAAAATACCCGTCTGAAAGTCTCCTCGGTCATTTCTACCCAATCCCGGTTGGAAAATCCGGCCAATTCCGGATTGGGTTGAAAGGCAGGTTCTGAATGGGGCTTCGAAAACCGGTTCCAGGGACATACGTCCTGGCAGATATCGCAGCCAAAGGCCCAGTTTTCCATTTTGCCTTGGAATTCATTCGGGATGGCATCCTTCAGCTCAATGGTCAGGTAGGAAATGCAGCGCGAGCCGTCGATCACCCCATGGCCCACAATCGCATCCGTGGGACAGGCATCGATGCAGGCGGTACAGGTGCCGCAATAGTCTTTGGCAAGCGGCGCGTCCGGCGCGACTTCCAAATCGATGATGAGTTCGGAGAGAAAGTAAAAACTGCCCAGCTCCCGATTCAGCAACAGGCTGTTTTTTCCCAGCCAACCCAAACCCGCTTTTTGGGCCCATTGCCGCTCCATGACGGGAGCAGAATCGACAAAAGACCGACCGTTGATCTCCCCGATTTCCCCACGGAGGATCTCCAGAAACTCGGTCAGCTTACCGCGGATGACCTCATGATAATCGGCGCCATAGGCGTATTTCGCCAGCTTGATGTCTCCAGCTTGGTGAGGGAGTTGTTTTTCAGGATAGTAGTTATAGATCAGAGAGACGACCGTTTTGGCCCCATCCACCAGCTTGGTCGGATCGAGTCTTTTGTCAAAATGGTTCGCCAGGTAGCCCATCTTTCCCTGATAATTCCGATTGAGCCAGGCCTCCAATCTCGGTGCCTCGGCCTCCAAAAACTCCGCTTTGGCGATCCCGCAGAAGTCAAAGCCCAGCCGCTTGGCGGTGGATTTGATGAGGAAGGCGTTTTTTTCGGTGGGAGTCATGGGCGTTTGATTCCGAAAAATAGCCAAAAAATCGGCTTTGAGGACCAAGATGTCTGTGGCCGACTCCCCCTTTGGCTTCTGCTCACGGACTTGGAACAGCATCTTGGAAAAAGGGAGCAGGGGGGATTTTGGAGAAAAATGCCGGATGTTGGAAGACCGAAGAGAAAGTCAGAAATCCGATCCCGATAGCCGGGACGCAAATCGAATGGCCTTCAGAAAAAACAGCCCGAAACATCGAATTTCGGGCTGTTTGCATTCAACAATTCTGTTCTTATCTGGCGTAGAGCGTCAGCTTCTTCATCGCCCAGGGCTGTTCGCCCTTTTCAGCCGCCTGGATTCGGACAAACTTGCCGGTTGCCTGAGCGTTCAGTCGGACGGTATTGAGGCCTTTCACCCCAGATCCGCTGCCGACTGCTG
>CAZGYC010000179.1:0-1743 GCA_964530015.1 uncultured Limnohabitans sp.
AAACCTACCGATCCGGATTTTCAGCCAAAAGATGTACTTAGCGGGGCGGATACACCAAGTGGTGACGAATCTGTACAAATTCCACTACAATGAAGGGGAATGGCGGGAGGTGGTCCAATACCGCCGTAAAGGCGGGAAATGGATCTTTGATGAGGTCAACTCCAGCAAGCATTTTGTGGTCACGAGCAAGAAAAGGGGGATGGACCATGTGCCTCTGGTGCAGACCCTTCACTACAAGACCGAGTATGAGTCGGAGATGCCAAAGGGCATGGACTTTGACTTTTTGCCCCATGATGTCGGCCGGGCCAATACCTACTTTGAGAAAAACTACCGCCCTGATTTTTGGAAGGAATTTGACAAATCCCAAGGGATCGAGATGGATGAGAAGCTGTACGGCTTCAAAAACGCTGACATGGAAGTGCAACCCTATGTTTTTACCAAGTTGGATACCTTGAAGGGAACATTGACGCCGATCCGAACCGCCTTTGACGTGGGATTTTACCACCTGGATGTGGAGGTTTTTCCGGAGGAGGAGCTCATCGCCGGGAGTAGCTTGGTGCGATTCAAAGTCACCGAGCCGACCCAACGGATACAGTTGGACCTCTATTCCAAGATGGACATCGACAGTATCGTGCACCGATCCCAAACGCTGGCTTTTTCCAGGGAATATGATGCGGTTTTTGTTGATTTTCCGGATCAGTTGAAGGCGGGGGCCACGGAAGAAGTCAACGTTTATTTTCGCGGAAGGCCCTTGGACTACGATCCGATGATCCCGATGTACGCGTCCTTTCTTTGGATAAAAGACGAAGAGGGCAATCCCTTCATTCAGGCGATTTGTCAGGGCTATGGGGCAAGCGGCTGGTGGCCAAACAAGGACCATTTGTCGGACGAACCGGATTCGGTACGGATCAGCATTACTTTTCCTTCGGATCTGAAAGCCATTTCCAACGGACGAAGAATCGAAGAACTGAACCTCGGCAACGGCAAATCCCGCTCCACCTGGGCCGTGAGCTACCCGATCAACAACTACAACATGATCCTGAACATCGGAAAGTATGAGACCCTGACCAAACTGGTGCCCTCACTGCAAGGCGAACTGGACGTGGAATACCACTTTTTGGAAGGCCATCGGGAAATCACCGCACAGAAAAGCGATTTCATCGTTCCGGTTTTGGAGACCTTTGAGAAGTATTTTGGCCCGTATCCTTTTCCCCGGGATGGGATCAAGTTTCTGGAGACTCCCCATGCCATGGAGCATCAGGGTGCCGTGGCCTTGGGGACGGAGTTTTTCCGGCAGGAGGAGAAAGACTGGAAGGATTTTACCGATGAGGATTTTGCCAAGAGCTGGATTCCTTCGCAGATCCTCCTCCATGAGTTTGCGCACGAATGGTGGGGAAATAGTGTGAGCTGCGGGGACAATGCGGAGCTTTGGATCCATGAAGCTTTTGCGACTTATGCGGAGGTGCTTTTTGTCGAGGATCGGTTTGGCTATGAGTCCAGCCAGGTTTACATCAATTCCATTTGGCCAAAAGCGGCCAATCCCAACCCGATCATCGGCAAGTTTGGAGTCAACCATGTGCACTACAACCTCTGGGGGATGTATGACAAGGGAGCTCATTTTCTGAATTCACTGCGAAAAGTGGTGGGAAATGACGCGGTCTGGTTTGGTTTTGTGAAAGAGATCCAGCGCAAATTTAAGTACCAAGTCATCAGTACTCCGGATATCCTCAGCCTGCTCAACGA
>CAZGYC010000179.1:1843-5021 GCA_964530015.1 uncultured Limnohabitans sp.
CCACGGCTGGAGGGGAAAAGTGCGGAACCCTACAGATTCTGAATTTTCGTGGTATCTGGCTTGGGTTTGGGTTTTGTCAGCAGGCCTTTCAACAGGTTTTTGGCTTCATCCACCGCTTTGTCGGCTGTTTCGTTGGTCTTTTTGGCCAACTCTTTTTTGAGACTGTCCTGGATGACTTCCGCTTTTAGTTTGATCTCCTGCCTGATGCTGTCCTGAGCTGCCTGAAATTGTTCCGTGGCCTTTTCCTGCAGATTTTCCTTTTCAGAACTGAGCCTGGACTTCAGTGCGTTGGCCAGTAATGCCTCCATACTGTTTCCTCCCGCCAGGCTGATTTTGGGCTGACTGTAAGTTCCACCAAGGTTGATGGCAATCGGAATCAGCGTGGATTGGCTTGCTTCTGTCCCTGAGATCGCGGCCAACAGAGAATTGGCCTGTGCGCCGAACTGCCCGGCCGGAACCTGCATGTTGAGCAGGTAATTGATGGATCCGTCAAATCCCGCACTACCCTGAATCCTGGTTTCATAATCCCACAGGCGCAGATCAAATGGCTTCACTTCCATCCTTCCGTCCTGGATTACAATCGGGATGGACAGGTTTTTCATCGCAAGGGTATTTGCATCTTTGAGCCGGGTGAGACTGGTCACCCCTTCCAGAATCTTGCTGTCCTTCAGTGCAGCCTCGGCGATTTTCAGAATGCCCTGCACATCGATGGTGGACAAGACGGGCATCATATCCTGACCAAGCAATCCCGAAAAGCTGATGTTGGTATTGACCTTGCCCGTGATGTCCTTGGCAATAGGGGCAAAAGCCTTCACTGTCGCAAAACTCTCGAAGGCTTTGGCGATGCTCAATTCAGAAATGTCCAGATTGAAATCAAATCGGGGAGCGACTGGATTTCTTGGGTCATAGTTTCCCTGGAGTTTGATACGCCCGTCCAGCGCTTTCATCCCGGTTTCGGAAAACTGAAGCACTCCGTTTCTCAGAGTCATGTTTCCACTGACCTCGCGAAGATTCAGATTTTCATAGATGACCTCATCGGCGGCCATTTTCATCGTAAAATCGATGTTTTCAGGCAAAGGGATGACTTCCAATGCCGTGCTTCCCGTGTCCGCTTCGGTACTGCCCATCCATTCATTTACATCAAACCGGGCACTGTTGAGGTTGAGTTGGCCTTTCAAAACCCCTTTTTCGGAAAGCAGGTAGTCCATGTAGTTGGAAAGGAATCCAGAGGCCTGGAGCGGGCTTTTCCCCAATTGCGCGTCAAATTTCGTCAAGTTTGCCCGCTGGGGATTGAAATCCGCATGGGATTCATTAATCCGGACACCCTGGGGGTAGTCCTTGGACTCGAAGTAAAGATCCTGCACATCGAGCGTTCCGGCAGCCTGCAGCCGGTCGTATCGTTCCTTGGACACATCAGCATAGGAACCGGAGCTCTGTAGATTCGCCTTGATCAGCCCTTCCAGTTTGGTGTCGGCAATGGGGAAGATGGCGGTCAGCTTTTTCAAATCTACGCCCCCCGTGACCGATCCGTTCCAGTTTAATGCTTCAAAATCGTTGATTTTCAGTTTGCCTGCGATTTTTTCTCCCTCCAGGTCAAATCCAAACGAGCTTACATCCACCGTGAAATCCTGCATGGTTCCTTTCTGGTTTTGGATGATTGCTTTGGCATGAAGTCGCTCCAAAGGAACTGGATAGTCGGTGTTTTGCACGTAACCCCCTTCGAGGTTCAGGCGGATATCCATGCTTGGAAGAACTTTTGAAGTCGAGTCATACCGCCCTTTTGCACTGGCATTGAAATCCAGAATTCCTGCCAACTGCGTCTTGTCAATGGGGAAAATCGAAGTGAGTTCTTTCAGATTCAGCCGTCCGTTCAATTTCCCCTCCATTTCATAGTCGCGGAGATTTGCCAGTTTGAAATCGCCCGAGAGCGGATTGGAACCCAGATTCATGGAAAATACAGGAAGGGAAACGCTGGTGTTCTCCAGGACAGAGGTTTCATTTTTTGCATGAAAATCCAGGTTGATATCCTTGACCGGAAGGGGCAGATCGGGATATTGAAACATCCCATCCTTGACATCCAGTTGCACATCAAAAGTCGGAAATTGGGTTTCATTGTACACCCCTTTTACGAAGCCCTGAAACCCGAGTGTTCCGGAGGTTTGGATGGAAGAGAAACTTTCGGTGTAGATTCCGGGGACAAGGGACAGGATATTCTTGAAATCCGTCTCTTTGCTCCCAAACGTGAGATCCAGCGCTACTCCATCGGCAGGCAATCCGATCACGCCGCTCAGGTCAAAAAGAAAATCGTTGAGGCCAAATTTGCCTTCCTCAAGTGTGAATTTCATTTGCTCCAGATCCACCTGAAGCAGGGTTTCCCCGGAAAATTTTTTGTCGGTCAGGTAATGGACTCCCCCGTAACTCAGATCTGCTATCGTCGCTTTCAGCCGCAGGGGCAAATCATAGACATCAAGTGTAAACTCACCACTTCCTTTCGCTTCTATGCCCGCCAAAGCCATGACAAATTGCATGGACCGGTCTTCGTAGATCAGATTGAGATCGTTGATCTCAATCAGGTCTATTCCCAGCCTGAAATTGCTCTCGGCCTCCGGCTCTGTGGGCACTGATTCCTTGGCAATGTCATAGTTTGCCCGACCGTCTTCCAGCACTTTGATGTACAGGTCTCCACCGTTTAGGTGAAGCCCTGTCAGGGTGGGATAGTCATCGAAAAGGATGGATTTGAGATTGAAGTCCAGCCTCAGTTCCTCTGCATGAACCAAGGTGTCATTTTCAAAAGGTTCCAGTCCGACGATGCCAAAATTCCCAAGACCTGCACTGACCGACGGAAAACTCCGAAACAAACCCAGCGAAACCTGATCCGGGTCGTAATAGATTTTGGCATTTAAAGCCTGATCCAGTTCCTGGTTGACACGGGCGATGATCTTGTCTTTAAACAAAAAAGGAACCGCCACAGCCGCCCCGATCAAAAAAACCAGAATTCCCAAAAATATACCGATGGACTTTTTCATGACTGTATTTCGATTGCTGACTTATACTAACGAACGAAGGTTGGAATTAATTCTGGAGAACCATGTGGTGATGGGTTTTTTTAAAATGAGGCGAAAGGGTTTTAAGGAAAATTGACAGAGCGGTTCCCTCCGCCATGGTCCTCACAGACCAA
>CAZGYC010000180.1:0-5004 GCA_964530015.1 uncultured Limnohabitans sp.
TTTCGGGCACCTGTGCCCAGTTTCTTTTTGGGCAGAAGGGATTTGACCCCGCAAGGCTCGTCTGCTGGAGGATGTTGCTTGCCGGTGTGATTCTCCTTTCTTTTTCTTTTGCAAAAGACAAAAACCACACGCTGCGGATTTGGAAAAAACCCATGGATGCGCTGAGCCTGTTGCTGTTTGGCATCCTGGGAATGGTCGCTGTCCAATACACCTATTTCTACAGCATCTCCTTGTCAAATGCAGCCACAGCCACCGTTTTGCAATACATCGGCCCTTTGCTGGTCGTGGCTTTCTATGCCCTCAAGCATCGCAGATGGCCGATATTGGCGGAATACGCTTCGCTGGCCCTGGCTCTGGTCGGCACGTTCCTGCTGGTGACACACGGATCGTTTGACCAACTGGTCATCTCCGAGGCCGCTCTCTTTTGGGGGATACTCTCTGCCCTGGCCCTGGCGTTTTACACGATTCAGCCGGTGGGCTTGCTCAGAAAGTTTGATTCGGCCACGGTGACCGGCTGGGGCATGCTGGTCGGCGGATTGGCGTTTGCTTTTTTCACCGAACCCCTGGACTTTCAGGGTGTTTGGGATTTTGGGGCTTGGGCGGCTTTTGCCTACATTATTCTCTTCGGGACGGTGGTCTCCTTCTATTTTTTCCTGAAATCGGTGACCATCATCGGAGCCACGACGGCCAGCTTGCTCTGCAGCGTGGAGCCTTTGGCCGCGGCGGGAGTAGCGGTAGTCTGGCTTGGGGTGTATTTTGGGCCCATGGACTGGCTGGGTACGCTTTTTATCCTGGCCACCATTGTCCTCCTGACCCTTGGCACCAAAGCGGAGAAAGGGGAATCCCGGATTTCCTCACCCAACTGAAACTGACATCTTCCTGTCGCTTATTTCCGGCTTCAGGTTTTCCATCTGTTCCCGTTCGCTCAGAATCGTGTATCCCAGTTGCTGTGGGGAAGGCCCGATCCATTGGGCTTTTCGGCCTTCGACGGAGATCTTCCCGGCAGCCGGATCGACGGTCAGCAACGCAAACAAGGGCTCTGAATAGGGACAGGTGAATCTCAGTGCCGGATGTTGCCCATGTACCTCCGGGGACAGGCTTTCGTGTGCCAGCTTTTCCCCCACCCAATAGTACGAAGCGGAATTGATATGGAGGTAGTTGACTCCTCCGACGACAAGGTGCTGATCCACATGGGCATGGCCGTTGATCGCCAGGAGGATTTTGGAGGCAAATCGGCCCAGAATCCCCTGGATTTCCAGGGTATTGTCGATGGGATAGATCCCCGCAATCGGCTGGTGGGAGACCACCAAAACCGGCTTATCCGCTTTTTCGAGCTCCGAAATCAGCCAGGATTGCTGATCGGGGCCGATGTAAGACGGATATCCGCCCTTGCCTGCGGGAGAGCCGGGGTCATTTCCATCCAATACAATCAGGCGAATACTCCCAAGATCTTCGGAATAATACCGTCCGGGCATCCCATAGGCCCGGACGACTTCCTCCCGGGAAAAGCCCCCGTCCATATCGTGGTTGCCCAACACGTGGAAAGTCCGCGGCTTGGCGTCGTTGAAGGTCTGGATCACCGTTGCGTTTTCTGGCTTGGGGATGGCAAAATCGCCCATCTGGATCAGAGCTTGGGGGTTTTCCCCGGCCATTTGCTCCAGAAAAGCCCGAAGCCTGGCCTCGCCATCGTGGATGATATCGACGTGAAGGTCGGAGATCAATCCGATCCTTGTCTCTTGCCTGGTTTGGAAAATCCGGATCGCGGACTCCGGTATGGCAAGGCTCAGAAGCGAAACCGAGCTGGTCCTGAGAAAATCTCTTCTGGAAAAGGGGGGCATGTTTTTGGAAATCGGCATTCAAAAAAGGGAAGTCGTCCTAAAGTACCGCAAAATCCGGCAATACCCAGACAAAACCAAGGTATTGGCCGACCGAGTCGCCCGGAGCGCAGTTTGGTCAGACATTGATCTTCTCCATCAGCTCCTTGTACAATCCCCTTCGGATCGGAATGTTGGTGTCACCCAGATTGATCCTTTTGGCATTGAACGAGGCGATAAAACCGACATTCACCAAAAAGGACTTGTGGACTCTGAGGAACTTCCCGGAAGGCAGTTTTTCCTCAAAACTTTTTAAAATGTCCCTGACCAGATAGGATTTGGCCTTGGTAAAAACCTTGGTATAAAGGCCGTCGGCCTGGAGATAGACGATCTCCGAATACGGCAGGGGTACCAGATAGCCCTTGTCCATGACCTTCAGAAAACCCCTGGACTTGTCTTCTTTGTTGGATTTTTCCCCGTGCCGCTTCAAGCCGAAAAACACGGCCGTTTTCAGGCTGTCCAGCGTAAAGGGCTTCAGCAAATAGCCTTCATGTATCTCGGAAGAAATCCGCTCCAGGTATTCGGTACCGGAATACGCCGTACTGAACACAATCGGCAGATCATGCTTCTCCCGTATTTTGTAAGCCAAGTCGATGCCGTCCAGCTCTCCCCGGATCAGAATATCCAACAGTACCAGATCCACCTCATTCCCTTCCAAAAACCCGAGGGCGCTGGCCGCATTGTCCACGATTGCCGCAACTTTGTAATCCAGATTGGACAGAATTTCGCTGATGTTGTTGGCCAGCTCAATCTCGTCTTCGACAATCAGGATCTTTTTCATCTGTTTATAATTGATTTTTATGGTCATAACCTGTCCCGTGACGAAGGAAACGGGATAGCCTGTCCCGAACTTGATTCGGGACAGGCTCGCATGGCTGATAGTCATCCCAGTGTGTGGCGCTCTTCGTCATGCTCGATTTCATGCGGTCAATTTATGAAACAACGGCCCAATTCTCCCGGCGCAGGCGGGGATCAATCTGTCAGTTATGCTTCAAATTGTAAATGTACTGAAGCGGGACAATTTTGGGGAAGCCCTTTGCAGGGGTTAATTTTACCCCGGTTCCAGAGCAAACATTTCCGGATATCGGCAAAGTGCTTCAAAAAAAGACCTTTTTTGTCTCCTTGCCCGCACAAAATCGATCTTGGGAGGATCTCAGACCATCAGAAACCATTCGCCATACGCTAAATCTGTCACCCAAGGCATTGAACTTTCCCGACCAAGCTCCCACCAACCCCCGTCTCCCTTCCGGTTTTTCGGAAGAAAAAATCTTCCGGATGATCGTCGACCAATCCGAAGACATCCTGGTATTGACCAATTCCGGGATGGAAGTGGAATTTGTCTCCCAATCCCTGGAGAAGATATTGGAGATCCCGGTGGCAGAGTCCATCGGGAGAAAAATCAGCGAAGTCCTGGAAAATTTCCCCGCGCTTCCCCTGATGAAGCCAAACCAAAAGATGGTCATCCCCATCACGACTCCCAAAACCAAAAAGAAATTCCTGATCGAGTTCGAGTTTAAGCCGCAATATACCCCCAAGGGAGGCATCCAGGCCATTTTTGCCATCGGCAGAGATGTGACCGAGCGGGAAAACTCCCTCAAAAAATTCAAGGACACCGCTTTCAAGGAAAAAGAGCTCAACCAACTCAAGTCCCGCTTTGTCTCCATGGCATCCCATGAGTTTCGGACTCCGCTTGCGACCATCCTGAGCAGTGCATTGCTGATCGACCTGCTTTTGCAAAAGGACTTTAGTCCGGAGACCAAGTCCAAAATCATCAGCCACGTGGAGAAGATTGTGTCCCAAACCAACCGGCTGACTGGCATCACCAGCGATGTACTGCTCCTCGAAAAGAGTCTCCAGCAGGAAATGAAGATTTCGCTGAAGAAAATCCAAATCGGAGGGTTTGTAAGGGAGTTGGTGGAAACCATCAACATGGAAAATTTTGAAAGGAGGATTGTGAGGTTTTTTATGCAGGATTCAGACGTCACGGTCCAGACCGATCCGAGCCTTCTCGTCCATATCCTCAGGAATCTCATCCTGAACGCGCTGAAGTACTCGGAAGGCTCGCTGGAGCCGGAGGTTCACCTGCATTTTCGCGGTTCCTATTTCGAGATCATCGTGAAAGACTATGGTCTGGGAATCCCCAAAGACGAGCACGAACACATCTTTGGGTCTTTCTACCGGGCCAAAAACGTCGGAAACATCAAAGGAACCGGGTTGGGACTGAATATCGTCCGGGAGCTTACAAAAAAACTGCAGGGGGAAATCTGGTTTACCAGCAGCCTCGGGATGGGCTCGGAGTTTTACGTTTCCTTCCCGTTTAAGTAGCCCAGGAGTCGGTCTTTGCGGCGACTGCCCCCGAACTTTTTTTGATCTGCGGGCCGAATCCGGGTCCCGAATCGCCGCCGATCCACTCCCTGGGAAATGACGGTTTCGTGCCTGCCGACAAGCCACCAGCCCGCGTCTTCCCTGCCATTTCCCGGATGATTGAAGTCCAATCCTTTCTTGCTCCCGGCTCTTACTACTTGATACTTAGCACTTAGTACTTGATACTTAGTACGGCTGCTCGGTCATACCCCAAAATGGCGTCAAATCCTGGCCTGATAGGTATATAGCTGGTAGTATCTGCCCATCTGCGCAATCAGGTCCTCATGCTGGCCCCGCTCGACGATTCTGCCCTGCTCGATCACCAGGATCTGATCCGCCTGCCGGATTGTGCTCAGTCGGTGTGCGATGACAAACGTGGTCCGTCCCTTCATCAGTTCTCTCAGACTGGCCTGGATCAAAGACTCCGATTCCGTATCAAGATTGGAAGTGGCCTCGTCGAGGATCAGGATCCTCGGATCCGCCAATATCGCCCGCGCGATCGCTATCCGCTGCCGCTGGCCACCGGACAGCTTGACGCCCCGCTCCCCGATCAGCGTGTCCAGTCCTTTTTCAAACCGGTCTGTGAATTCGTGGACGTGGGCCGCACGGGCGGCATTCTGCACCTCTTCCTCCCTTGCCTCCGGCCGTGGGAAAAGGATGTTTTCCCGGATCGTCCCTTCAAAAAGGAAATCGTCCTGCAATACCACCCCAAGACGGGAGCGGAAAGACTCCAAGGTGACCGTCTGGAGGTCATTGCCGTCCAGCA
>CAZGYC010000181.1:0-4975 GCA_964530015.1 uncultured Limnohabitans sp.
TGATGTGGTCGAGGAGCTTGACCTTGCTTTTCATAAAGTCCCTGAACTTATGCTCGAAGAGCGCCATCTCGGCCTCAATTGGGACTTGTATTTGTTTTAGGTCTGGTTTCATCGGGGAATGGTGGCGTAAAAATAATACCCTTTAGCTCATGGGCAAATGATTCTCCGATGGAGGCCCGCTCAAACCCGCCAATCGGAGGGCCGTTTTGGTGCTTTTTGTGTATTTTGTATGGATTGCAGATTTATCAAACCCAACCACAAGCCATACACCATGAAAAACATCCGAATTGAAATCAAATGGGGTGTCCTGTTTATCCTCGTCGGACTGATCTGGATGATCTTCGAAAAAGCGATGGGCTGGCACGACGTGCACATCGACAAACATGCGACCTACTCCCTGTTCTTTGCCCCGATTGCCATCGCGTTGTACGTTTTTGCGCTTTTGGACAAAAAGAAAAACTTCTACGGAGGAAAAATGACTTACCTGCAGGGGTTTGTTGCAGGTTTGATCATTACCCTGGTGGTAGTGATTTTGAGTCCATTGAGCCAGTACATCACCAGTACCTACATCACCCCGGATTATTTCAAGAATGTCATCGAATATTCCGTTTCCTCAGGCCAAATGGAGCAGCAGGCCGCAGAGGAGTATTTTAACCTGAAAAACTACCTCATGCAATCGACGGTCTCTGCGGCGGCGATGGGCCTGATCACCTCGGCTGTGGTCGCCTTTTTTGTCCGTTCAAAAAGCTGATTGCCTGCCCTTTCCAATGTTTCCTTTTGGAAAGGGCATTTTTTCTATCTTTGAGGCCCTTTTAAAACCCAGGATTCCACTTTGGACGAGAACTACATCAAGCACCGGTACGATCCGATCATCCCCAGCAAGGACGAGTGGCCGGTGGTGAAGCTGGCCCGTGAGCGAAAGGAATTTGTAAAAAAAGTGGCGGATCTGGCCGAGTCTAGGATATTGGGACTGACGGGCAAAAATCCGGACATCCTGAAAGAAGAGCTGGAAACCACGCTTTACCGCGAAAAGCTCCGGGTCAAGCAGAATTCCTGGGCGGTGGATCCGGTTGACGAAAATCCATTTTGGAACGAGGTCAAATCCTCTCTGCTCCAGATCAACACGGATACTTCCCTGGACAAAGCCAAACGGTTTCGGGCCTATCAGGAAGTCCTCCACCGGATCACCTCCAGGTATGCGGAGGAAATCGCCTCCAATTTCAAGGCCTCCCACTACAAGTTTACCCGGCGTGTGGTGACCTACGGCTTTGCCCGGCTGCTCAATGCAGCCCGGGTGAAGGGCATCAAATCGATCTTCAGCACGCAATACACCCTGCAGGACAAGATCCAGATCACCGGGGAGACGGACCAGATCCGCGACTTGGCTACCAAGGGGACCATTGTCATGGTGCCAACCCACTTTTCCAATCTGGACAGTATTCTGATCGGATGGATCATTTCCGTTTTGGGGATGCCCCCGTTTATCTATGGCGCGGGATTGAACCTGTTCAACATCTCCATCTTTGCCTATTTCATGAACGCGCTGGGCGCATACAAGGTGGACCGGCGAAAGAAGAACCTGATGTATCTGGAGACGCTGAAGACCTACTCCAAAGAAGCGATCCAGTTTGGCTGCCACAGTCTGTTTTTTCCCGGAGGCACACGCTCCCGAAGCGGGATGATCGAGTCCAAGCTCAAACTGGGACTCCTGAGCTCTGCGATCGAAGCCCAGCGGGCGAATTTCCAAAACGGGCTCAACGACATCTCGGGCAAGATCTTCATCGTTCCGGTGACGATCAACTATCACTTTGTCCTTGAAGCTCCGGGCCTGATCCAGGAGCACCTGAGCATGACCGGACAGGAGCGCTACTATAAGGAAAATGACGAGTTTTCGACTTCCTACAAGATCTCCAAGTTTTTGTTCAAGTTTTTTACCAAGGGATCCGACATTTCCGTGTCGGTCGGCAGGGCGATGGATGTGCTGGGCAACTATGTGGACGTGGACGGGCACAGCCTCGACAAGCGCGGCAGAAGGATCGACACCCGCGACTATTTCATCTCCGAAGGGAAAGTGACCCTTGATCAGCAACGGGAGGAGGAATACACCCACATGCTCGGCAAGCGGATCGTGGAGGAGTTTCACCTTATCAACCGGGTCTTCAGTTCGCATCTGGTGGCTTTTGTGGCATTCGAGATCATCCGGAAAAAGAACAACAAGCTGGATATCTTCGATTTGATCCGCTTGCCCGAGGAAGACATTTCCATTCCCCATTCGGAGTTTAGGGAAGCCTGCCAGATGGTTTTGGACCGGATTTCTGAGCTGAAAGCCCAAGGCAAAATCGATACCGCACCGCACCTGAGGCGAACCGTGGACGAAATCATCGTCCATGGGATAGACAACGTGGGGATGTATCACGCAAAGCACCCCCTGGTCAGGGACAAGGACGGGAACATCGCCACGGAGGACATGAGTTTACTTTATTTCTATCACAACAGACTGCATGGATATGGCCTTGAAAAACTCTTCTAAGTCCAAAAAAATCGGCGTAGTCGGGGTCGGGAGTTTCGGTGCCGCGGTGGCAAACATGCTGGCGGAGAAAAACGAAGTGGTGGTCTTTGCCCGCAAGGAAGAAGTGGTCGAGGAAATCAACACCGCCCACACCGTTGCGGGGCGGGATCTGAATCCCGCAATCCGGGCGACCGTGCATCCAGATGAACTCTGTAGTCGCTGCGACATCCTGTTTTTTATGATTCCCTCGACGGGTTTTTTGGAAGTGGTGCGAAATTTTGCCCCCTTCCTGTATCCCTATCACATCATCATCCACGGCACCAAAGGGCTCGCGCTCAATCTGGGAGCCGGAGAAAGCCTGGAAACCGTCCAAAAGCTGAAGCGAAGCCAGGTCCTGACCATGAGTGAGGTGATCCTGCAGGAGACCGTGGCCGTCAGGGTCGGATGTCTCGCGGGCCCAAATATCGCCAGGGAACTCATCCTCGGCCATCCGGCAGCGACCGTGATTGCCAGCAAGTACAATGAGGTGATTCTAGAGGGCCAGAGATTGCTTCGGTCTGAGCGCTTCCAGGTCTATGGCAATTCCGATATCATCGGCGTGGAGCTCAGCGGGGTTTTGAAAAACATCATCGCGATTGCTTCCGGGGCATTGGCGGGCTTGGGATTGGGGGAAAATGCGAAAGGCCTGCTGATCTCCAGGGGAATGGTGGAGATGGTCCACCTGAGCAAAGCACTGGGCGGGAGCGTGCAGTCCGTGATGGGACTGGCCGGAATCGGCGACTTGGTGACGACCTGCAATTCTTCGGATTCCCGAAACTTCACGGTTGGATTTCGCCTGGCCAAAGGGGAGACGCTGGACCAGATCTTGGCGACCATGGATGAGGTGGCCGAGGGGGTCAACACGGTGCGGATCGTGGATGCCTTTATCAAAACGGCCGGAATCCGTGCCCCGATCACCGAAAACCTCCACCGGGTCCTCTTCGAAGACCTTTCCATCGCCGAAGCACTCCAGTTTCTGATGAAATATCCCTTCAGTGTGGATGTGGATTTTGTTTGATTGAAATCGCCATCCATAAGTTTGGCCTCTTTTTCCTAAAATGCCAAATTGGATTCATGGAAATCAGGTTTTTGACCAGGGAGGAGAGCAACAGGATACGCCAAAAGGAATTTTTGGCGATGTCTCCAGGAGATCGTTTCATGTCTTTTTTGGCACTGAGTCAAAGAGTAAATCGGCTTTTTCCATCCAGTATTTCTTTTGGAGAAAGAACCAAAGCGCATTTTGTTATGGAGAAAAAAAATGGGTCAAATCCGGAAAGAAGCAATCACTCAGTTTATGGATTGCCGGCGGGATTTCTGCCCGGTATAGACCGGACAACGGCGGTGGCCCGCCGCTGGGGACAGGCTTGGCGTATGCGGTGCCAATCTGCCCGTTCCCGGAGTACTCTCGGTGCATGGTGACACCCAACCAATCCGGCCTTTCCCCCGTTTTGCGTGATTTTTTATACCGATGCGCCATAGTTTATATCGATTTCCACATGCCTTATGCTTTTGTGGGCAGGACTGTTTAGTGTGGCGCAGGCTTCTGGTTTTACTTTGCCCGCATCAAATCAAACCAAAATCCATCATGCAAACACCTGTTTTTAACTTCCGAATCCTCGGCTTCTTGCTGCTGGTCTCCCTGGTCGCGCTGGCATCCTGCAACTCCTCTGCCCAGAAAAAGGAAGGGGCTCCTGACGTCGATCTGCATACTGCCGTCCTGACGGACAACCTGGAAGCAGTCAAGCAACATATCGCCGTGGGAAGTGACCTGAACGAAAAGGATCCCTTTGGCGGATCCAGTCCGCTGATTACCGCCGCGCTCTTTGACAAGAGAGAATCCGTGAAGCTGCTGCTCGATGCCGGGGCCGATATCAACTTTCAAAACAACGACGGTTCGACCGCATTGATTTCCGCGGCGTTCTTTGGCCGACCGGAGATCGTCCAGATGCTGTTGGCAAAAGGTGCCGACAAGACCATCCAAAACAAGTATGGCACCACCGCCCTGGACAATGTCTCCGCGCCCTTTGCCGAGGTCAAAGACGTCTATGACGTGATGGGCAACATGCTGGCTCCCATGGGGCTCAAGCTGGACTATGCCTACCTGCAAAAAGTCCGTCCGGAGATCGCTGAGATGCTGAAATAAGATGGTCAACAGACGATAGTCCATAGTCCACAGTTTGTGGCGCAATTGTGCGTTGCGGTGGGACTGTTGACCGTGGACTGTCGACAATTATCCGCTGTTTTTAGGTTGCTTTTTCTACGTGCAAATCAGCGGACAATCCTAAACAGAAACTATGGAAACTATTAAAACCCATTCAACAAGGCGATATGACATCGACTGGCTGCGGGTGATCGCCATCGGCCTGCTGCTGGTCTATCACGTCGCGATTGGGTTCCAGCCTTGGGGCCGGATGATCGGCTTCATCA
>CAZGYC010000182.1:0-4955 GCA_964530015.1 uncultured Limnohabitans sp.
GTGTTCGCCACAATTTCTCGGCAATCCTATTGTTTTTCGATTGCCTTGTGTACCTTTGCCCCCCGAAAGGGGGTGTATACTATGATCATTGTAAACGTAAAAGAGAACGAATCCATCGAGAAAGCGCTGAAGCGTTTTAAAAAGAAGTTTGACAAAACCGGTGCGGTTCGCGAGCTCAGAGCCCGTCAGGCTTTCACGAAACCTTCTATCGTCAGAAGAGCACAGGTCATCAAGGCTGCTTACAAACAACAACTTCGAAACGAAGAAATGAAGTAATCTGCCCTGATTCCAAATACAGACGCACTTGCCCCCAGGCAAGTGCGTTTTTTGTTTTTATTCCTGATTTTTGTCTGCTTTTGCATTCCGATTTTCCGTTAACTTTTGGGGAATGATCGACTCGTTTATCAATTACCTCGAATACGAAAAAAGGAGCAGCCCACACACGATCGTGGCTTACCGAAAGGATCTTGGACAGGCAGCGGAGTTTGTGGAGCTGTCCTTTGGTATCGAGCAACTGGACGCCTGCACGCATCCGGAGCTTCGTGCCTGGGTGGTTGATCTGGTGGAGCAAGGCCTGAGCACGACTTCCGTCAACAGGAAGATCGCCACATTGAGGTCTTTTTTTAAGTTTCTGCTCAGGTCGCGGATGATATCGCAGGATCCGACCTATAAGTTAAAATCCCTTAAAAACCCGAAAAAACTTCCCGAATTTATACAAGAAACGACCCTTGAGGCCGTATTACAGGAAAGCGTCTACGAACCAAACTTCGAAGGGCAGCGGGACAGGATGGTCATGGAGTTTTTGTACCTCACGGGCGTCCGGCTCTCGGAGCTTACCGCTCTCAAATGGAAAGACCTGAACCTCATCGAAGACCAGGTGAAAGTTTTGGGAAAACGCAACAAAGAAAGAATAATCCCCCTTACCAGAATGCTGAAACAGAATATAATTTCATACAGGAAAGTATTTGAAGAAAGATTTTCAAAAATTGGGGGGAATGAGTACTTTATTGCGAGCAACCGGGGTGAACAAGCCTACTCAATGATGATTTATCGGATTGTCAGACATTATCTGGATCTTTTTGCCCAAAATACCCGGCGCAGCCCCCACCTGCTCAGGCATACCTTTGCCACGCACCTGCTCAACAAGGGGGCTGACCTCAATGCTGTCAAAGATCTGCTGGGCCACTCCAGTCTGGCCGCCACACAGGTCTATACACACAACTCAATGGAAAAACTGAAGGCGGTGTTCGAACAGGCACATCCCAAGGCATAAATAAATCAATTGTTCAACCACTTAAATGCAAATCGCTATGAAACTGCAGATGCACTCCATCCACTTTGACGCGGATACCAAACTGATCGACTTTATTCAAAAAAAAGCAGACAAACTGGATACCTTCTTTGACAGGATTATTGATGGAGAGGTTTTTATGAGACTGGATAAAAACGAAAAAAACGAAAACAAAATAGTCGAAATCAAGCTCAACGTCCCCGGGAAGCAGTTTTTTGCCAAACACCAGGACGATTCCTTTGAGGCTGCGGCGGATGAGGCCATCGAGGGCTTGAGAAGGCAAATCAAAAAATACAAAGAGAAAGTAGTCCTGGTCAAACAGTGACTTTGATAAATATATAAGGTTAAACCCCCAGGAAACTGGGGGTTTTTTATTTTTGCCTTTTCTTAAATGAAAGCGGAAACTAACTATAAAATAGGCTTTTGGGCAATCACGGTTGTCCTTGCCGCTGTGAAAGTCATTTTCACCCTTCGTCCGGAGATTGACCTGTTTACCGAAGAGGCGCAATACTGGCTGTGGTCACAGAACATGGCCTGGCACTATTACTCCAAGCCGCCCTTGGTCGCCGTGCTGAATTATCTCAGCACCGGATTGCTCGGAGACACGGAACTCGGCGTCCGGATAAACGCGATCCTGTGCGGGATTGGGATTTCTTGGGTGACTTATCGGTTTGCCGGCTACCTCTATGGCCCCAAAGCCGGATTTTGGTCTGCCCTGGTGGTACAGGCCATGCCGGTTTGGTGGCTGGCCTCGACGTTTCACATGACGGACTCCTCGCTCACGTTCTTTTGGATCCTGGCGATTTACTGTGCTTATCGGGGGATACGGGAAGAAAAGACCGCTTGGTGGATTGGGGCTGGAATCGCCACGGCCTTTGGCTTGATGGCCAAGGTGGTGATGATTTTGATCCTGCCAACCATCCTGATTTTTTTGCTTTATACCCGATCCCTCAAACTCCACCGAAAGAATTTGGCTCTTTTTGCCGGGATCAGTTTGCTGGGCTTTGTGCCGGCCTTGATCTGGAACTGGGAGAATGACTTTGATACGTTCAGGCACCTGGCTACGCTGGGGGGGGCAGGAGGAGGGGAGTCCAAGTCCATTGACTTCGGCAATTCCCTCAAATGGTTTTTGGAGTATTTTTCAGGACAGTTGGCCGTCGTGTCCGTGTTCTTGTTGCCAGCTTGGGTGCTTTGTTTTCGGGAAATCACAAAGTCCAGGGACAAGGCATCTCTTTATCTGGTCTTGCCGGGCGTGCTGACGTTTTTGGCCTTTGCCGCACTCAGTTTGGTCAAGCGGACGGAGGTCAACTGGCCGGTATTTGCCTACACGGGTTTTGCGGTGGTTTTGGGAAACTGGATCGTGCAACAGTCCAGGGCTTGGAGGAGATTCGCCTTCGTAGCGATTGCATGGAGTATCATTATTCCGGTGGTCTTCTTGCTGCCGGATTTTACGGGTCTCAAGTCCATTGAACCGGTCGAAAAGGGGGAGCAAAAAGCGCTTGCCAGACTGAGCGGACACCAGGAGCTGGCCCAACGTCTGGATTTTTTGAAAGACAGCCTGGCCCTGGAGGATGTGTATTACTTCTCGGATTCTTACCATACGGCCTCGGAGCTTTCCTTTTACCTTGCCGGCCATCCGCAGAGCTATGTGATGAACATGGGAACCAGAAAGCACCAGTTTGACCTCTGGCCGGATATGTCCCAGTTTGTGAATACAGCCAAGACAGGGATTTTTGTGAGCATGAACCATGAGACGATGCAAGAGCGGGCCAGTTTTGAAACCTTGATTTACGAGGAGACTTATATTCCCTATTACAAGGAGATCCCTATCCGAACCGTCAAGATCCAGATCTGGAATAACCTCAAATCCTATCGGCCCTTTGTCCCGGACTCCTACTGAGTCCGGGCAAGCCGCTGGACCCGGGTTTTGGGTTTTTGTCCCCAAACGTAAAATCAGCTACTTTTGACCAAACTCCAGTACATGACCAAGCCGCTTATTTCAGTTGTCATCACCGTGTACAACGAGGAAGACAACATCCAACCGCTTTTGGAAGCCACCTATGCGGCTTTGTCCGAGATCGACTATGAAGTGATCCTGATCGAGGATGGCTCCACCGACCGGACGGTGGCAGAAGTCAAGAAGTATGCGAATGAGCGCACCAAACTGATTGTTTTCAACAGAAACTACGGACAAACGACGGCCCTGGCAGCGGGAATCGACATGGCGATCGGGCAATACATCGCCACCATGGACGGGGACCTCCAAAACGACCCGACGGACATTCCCCTCATGCTTCAGAAAGCCATCGACGAAGACTGGGATGTGGTGGCAGGCCGCCGCGCCAACCGCAAGGACGGTTTTGTCCTCCGAAAAATCCCCTCCAAGATTGCCAACTGGGTCATCCGGAATACCACCAAGGTTTACCTGAAAGACTACGGCTGTACGCTTCGCGTGTACAAAGCCGAGATCGCCCAAAACATGGGATTGTACGGGGAGCTGCACCGGTTTATCCCCGTGCTGGCCAAGCAACAGGGGGCAAAGATGACCGAACTGGATGTCAAACACCATCCGAGGATTCACGGGGAATCCAAATATGGATTGAGCCGGACCTTCAAGGTGATGTCGGACTTGATCCTGATGCTGTTTTTCCAAAAGTATTTCCAGCGGCCCATCCATCTCTTTGGAGGTATCGGACTGATCTCTTTTTTGCTCGGTACCTTGATCAGCTTTTATCTTCTGGTTTTGAAGATTCTCGGTGAAGACATTTGGGGCAGGCCGATCATGATTTTGGGCTTTATCCTGATCTTGGGTGGGATCCAACTGATCACCACGGGGATTATCGCAGAGATCATCGTCCGGACCTACTTCGAATCCCAGGACAAGAAGACCTACAAGATCAAAAGCGTCTTTCAGGGAGAAAAATTGGAAGTCAGCAGTCTCAGTGACCAGTAAGCAGTCTCAGTGACCAGATAACGCGACTGGTTTCAGATTGCAGTATTTTGTGCCATGTTTTACTTCCCGCTGAATTGACCACAACAAACCGCATTGGGAACCAGCTCAAAACCGCCCTGAAGCTTCTGCTTACCGGTTTGGCTTTGTATCTGGTTTTCCGGAAAATCGACACCGCCCAGCTTTTTCAGATCGTAAAGACCCTCCATTGGTTTTGGCTGATCCCCGCAGTGTTGCTGTTTGTGTTGAGCAAAGTATTCACTGCCTTCAGGCTAAACCGCTATTTCAAAAACATCGGCCTGGAAATTTCCGAAAGGCAAAACTGGAGGCTTTACCTGATCGGGATGTTTTACAATCTCTTCCTTCCGGGAGGGATCGGTGGGGACGGATACAAAGTCTACCTTCTCAACAAGCACTTCAAAACCCCGGTAAAAAAGCTGGTCCAATCCGCGCTTTTGGACCGCTTGGGAGGATTGGTGGCGATCATTTTCCTTTTGTTTGGCTTGTTTTTGATCGTGGATATCCGGCTTGATTTTCTGGAAAGCGATCTTTGGAATGGGTTGATGGTTGCGGGTTTGACTTTGACGATTCCTGCTTTTTGGCTGGTGCAAAAGTTTTTGTTTCGCGACTTCCTGCCCTCCTTTTGGCTGGCAAATTTTTGGTCATTTGCCGGGCAGATCGCCCAGTTGATCTGTGCGTGGTTTATTCTGATGG
>CAZGYC010000183.1:0-4952 GCA_964530015.1 uncultured Limnohabitans sp.
TTCCTGCTATCAAGAGGATTCCACCAAGGAGGATAAGGGTGATGGGGAGCATGCGCGTCATTTTTTTTCAAAAAATTCCTTTCCATGAAAAGAATTAGGGACTACTGATGGGATTTCAATTTTGAATTTTTCTATCGCAATTTCGCAGGCATTATAGAAGCTTTTTAAATAAATAGTATATCTGCCTTTTCCACGTATGGGTTTGGTTTCTATAAATGGGGTTTTAGCGCCGGGATGTAAGGTTATTTCTTTACCGATTAAAGAGTTGTGAGCAATTTTGTTTCTCACCGCAGAAAATATTTGATCGAAATCAGTCTCTGAAAGACTCAAGTTAAATAAATGGCTATTTAAAATATAGAAGTGTGATTTAACCTTGTCGGCTTTTATTGTAACGGTGCCGTTTCCGACTGGGATTTTAATATTATCGTAATAACTGCCAATTGAATCAACTATTGAAAAAAGTAGGAGTGTAGCGGAAAACCCCAAAACTCCTCCTGTAGCGTGGGGGTTAGGCCATTCGTTTTTGTCTGTTTTTCTGTATTCAAGACTAAGTTTAGCTGAAAACAGAAATTCATCTAAAGACTCAAATAGCATCTCAGAAGGAGTATTGTGTCGGCCTTTGAACATAGAATAGTTATGTTTTTAAGATTTCAAATCAAGAACAAATGGATCAAACGCTTGCTGGAATCTTGGCAACATTTCGATGAAGTAGCTATTCCTTTCCTGCCAATTCTCTTCGCTGAAATAGTTGAACCCGTTCAGTTCAATCTTTATTTTGCTCATCTTTTTGTCTGGTAATTCCTGCCATTCTATTGCTTGCCCTAATCGACTTTCGATCTCATTTTTATTGACGAATAGCCTTCTGAAGTAGGATTTGTTGAAGTCCCTTTCCGAAGAGTTGATTCCCAGTTCGATTCTAGCACAGTTTTTTGTGTTGGAGAGGGTATATTGGACACAGGCAACTCCAGCACCCTCACTCAACCAATGATCTTTAGTCGGATTGATGTTTTGAAAGTATCCTAACTCTTGGATGTGAGGCAGTAACTGTTGCCAATATTTTCGGTGCAAATTTCCCCTTCCGTGTTCTCCATTGTTGACGGACCCGGTTTGATACTTAATGATCAACTCTTCCTCCATCTCAAAAAGCGAAAGCAACTTTTTTAGAACGGTGAATTTGGAGTTGCTATCGATGTTTGACTCGATGTACCAACCATTTTCCAGTTCTCTGGCCTCTCTAAAATCACTCGGCCTTCTGGTGATCTTCAGAATATCCTGCCCGCTGACCATCACTTCAGAGTTCTTTCTGAAAAAAGCCCTTAACACAAAAAAGTACATTTGTGCGACTGTGTCTTCTTCTACTTTATTGTCCTCAAAGATGAAGTATTCCAGTTTTTTGAATGTCGGCTTTTCAGCATCAAAGATGTTTTGTTCTTCGTCGGTTTGATCTTCAAAGACAATCACTTCCGGCAACGGCCAAATTTTCAGGAACCTTTCGAAGATGATTTCAAAGCGATTTTCAAAATGAGTAATCGTCCATTCATCGATCTTTTGAAGGTAGGAGTTAAGCCAAAGCCTGCTGTGGATATAGCCTTGCTCGTTTCCTTCCACATTCATGGTTTTTTTCTCCAGAAAGGATTTGTTGCTCAGCGCCCCGTTGTTGCCCGATAGGGTAAGATTGGCTATGGTGTTCAGATACTTATCCTTGAATTCGGAATACTGCTCACGTGTGAGTTGGGATTTCCATTCGTCTGCCGGAGTTCTTGGGAAGATATGTTCTATCGTAATCGTCTCGTTGGACGTATCGACATATTCTTTGTTGTTGTAGTTTTCCAACAGCTCAAAGAAATAGGACCTGTTCTTAGACTGGATATTGTAGAGATCCTTGTCTTTCAAGGCCAATCGGATATCTTCGTTTGTTGGGAATTTAGAACTGCCTCCTTTTCTCATCAGGGCTTTTTCTAGGGATTCTACATATTCCTCTGTGTCAATTTCGGAATACAAAGCCATAAAGACCTTATTCAGAGAATTGGTTGGCAAGCCAACAATGAATCTTCTCCAAGTAAAGCTCTGAATGAGTTTAAGGATGGAAATCAGCTCAGTGGCTTCGATCAACCCATTTTCCAAATCCTCGAACACCTGAAGCAGAAAAGGGTAGGCGACGTTGATTTCCAGCCTATTGATATATTCCAACTCCTTTCTAACCTGTCTTTCTTTGACTGTAGCTGGATTAACGAGTTTCTTATAGTGGACCGAAAGCGACTTGATGGCTTCCAGTTCCTGGTGGAAACTCCCATGATCCTTATCCTGAAACAGATTCTTAAACTCCTGATAAACCTTGTTCTTGTTAGGAATTTTCTTGTTTCTAAGGGTCAGATAGTCTCGGATGAAATCAGAAACCAAGGAAGTCTTCTTGACCAGATCCTTAGCATTCTCTTCTATTGGACTCCAGATGGTCTCAAATATTCTGTCTTGCTCCGCGGGTGGCAAATCCATCAAGATGAAATTCCGGATCAGGTCGGATTGAGAGAGGTCAAGTCCCGTGGAATTCAGACTTTCGAAAATCCGCTGAGGATCGTCTTTGCCTCTTTCCAGGGAAATCTCTACAAAAATCAATCGATTCAATCCCTCGAGAATGGTCTTGAAGGTCTCTGAATCTATCTCTGACCTGAAGAAATTGTAATTCTCCTTGACGTTCGAATACTCATCAAAAGACTTCTCGTTCCCATGAAGAATGGCTTTGAAAGCCGCAGCGTTCCGGTCAGTCTGCTTGAGTTTGAGCTTATAAGCTTCCTTTTGCACATACTGATTGACCAAAAACATATTGTAAAGCCGCTCAGATTCTTGGGACGGTAGATTCTCTTTGGCAAAGCAGTACAGCGCGGCAATCAGAATATTGATTGTGGTCAACCGCTGCTGCCCGTCGATGATCACCAGCTCTTTTACTTCATTGCTGGTACTATAAACACCGTCGTGGATAAATACGATGCTGCCGATAAAGTGGGAAACCCTGCCTTCATCCACCACCTGGATGATGTCCTTTAGTAATTCCCGACATTCTGTAATGGTCCAGTCGTAATTCCGCTGGTAGATCGGAATGACAAACTGTACATCCGGTGATTTTAAAAATTTGACTATTTGGAGTTCGTTAGCTTTCATTGAAAACAAAATTAATCACTACACAATATTTATTTAAAGTTTTATTCACTTTTGTTTTTATCAAGATTGAATACACTTATTAGTTCTTTATGATCTTTGGTTTCTATTTTTCTCCAGTAAATAATTGAATCATTATTTATTGCAATATTTTCAAATTGATATTTATATGGGTTATCAAAGGCAATAAAGTCCAATATCTTAAACTTGAAAACTCTCATTAGTTTCATTTTTTCAGAAACAACATTTGGATGAATTGCAAAGTTTATAGAATATTTATCTGTCTGAATACTTGGATACACAAAGACATCAGTTCTTAAAGAAAAGTCGGCATATAAATGTTGATGAGCAATAAAGCTAGAAACTGTATATGTGTTTTCGTACACAAATAAATTAGATAAAAATTCAAGTACATGTTTTAATCCTTCAATCTCAACTTTATTAAAATCTTTTTTAAGGGACTTCTCGATTTGAAAATAGCTTGAATCTGTCCACAATTTATATGGGCTATTTGGTGCGAGATTTCCAAAAAGGTACGGCGTAATTCTGATTTTAACATCATTTTTAAATTTCCATTCTGAAAGAAAAAAAGTATCCTCATGACTTACTATGGTTTGATTCTTCAATACTTCAAAAATAGTCGTAGGAGCATCATTCGAACAGTAAAATACTGGATGTCCAGGTATATTGGCTCTCTGATATGTGTTTATTAAATGGTTGGGTGGATAAGAATATTCAGAAATTAAAGCAGGATTCATTGAATTATCAAACTTTCTTAGTCTATAAAAAGTAAATGGAAAGGTCGTAGAGTCCACACTTGTTGAAGTTATGGGGAAAATCCCGACTTTTTTTACAAATAACTCATGTAATCTTTTATTAAATTCTTTCGGATTATTTGATATTTGAAAATTATCCCATTTTTCAATAAGTACAAGTTCTTTTATACCCTTTTGTACATCTTCCAATGAAGGTAGACGTTGGAGTTTCTCGATTTTTCTTGCCTTCATTATTTATTGAAAATTATTTTCCCTTCCGCTATCCCAATCTCCTCCTCACTCAACCCATACAGCACATACACCAACTGGTCGATTTCGGCTTCGAGTGCAGATGTGTTTTCAACAGGAGATTGTTTTTTGGTTTCAATTATTTGAGAAACCAGTTCTTCAATTTTTTCTCGTATTTCTGGTATTGGTTCTATTACTGGGATCTGTGCCAAATATTGCCGGATGAACCGCAAATAGCCCCCTCTGATGGTAGAGGTGAGGTTGGAGTAGAAGAAATGGACCAAGCTGGAATTGAGGATGGCCAGTAGATATTTGTCGGCACAGGGAATGATGTAGGCGGTGTTGACGCTGTATGTCTTGTTTGTGTCCAACAATGCCTCTGCTTTAATCGAAATATCCGGAAGCATGATCTTCTCCTTTTCAAACTCACCATAATAGTCGCAGGCCCTTAGTTCCCACCAAAAATCGCCTTGGTCGGTTCGCTTTCTTGCCGCTTTTTCGAAGGGTTTGAGATGGGCCGCCACAGCGGGGTAGATGTTTCGGATCCATTCCCAGGCAGGGTCGGACTCCATGTAGCCATATCGTGGGGGCTCGCTCACCTCGCTGATGTGGTAGGGGTCGTCTTCGGGCAGGTTCCGCTTGATGGTGAATCCCTTGGGAAACAAAATCAGGTATTTCTCCCCAACGGGGGATTGGTACCGCTTGATCTCCCTGCCGGCCAGAAAGGGTTTGATGACCTGTGCGCTCCGGGGATCCTCATCGATCAGCCGGTCCCGGGTCTCCCGGTCGATGACG
>CAZGYC010000184.1:0-4923 GCA_964530015.1 uncultured Limnohabitans sp.
CGAATCGAGAACTCAAATCACTGAGAATTTTACCGCAAAAAATAACGCTATGAAAGCCGACCCATCGATGAAACTTGATATCTACATCAACTACCCCGGACATTGCGAGCAAGCACTCCGGTTTTACGAGGAGCATCTTGGCGGAAAGATCGTCCTAATGATGCCCCATCCCCAGCGGCCTCCCCACTTTCCGAAGGAATGGGAGAGCCCCATTCTCCACGCAATCATCGAGATCGGCGGTACTTTGGTCAGAGGGGCTGACGTGGTGAATGCCGAGCCCATGCGAAGCGCCTATCTGACGCTTCGAATTGATACGCCGGAGAAAACAGAAGAAGTCTACAAGCTGCTTTCCAGGGATGGCGAAATCTTCATGAAGCTGGAAAAGATCTTCTTTGCCAATCGTTTTGCCATGCTCCGTGATAAGTTTGGGACCTCGTGGATGCTGCTTAATGAAGAATAGAGGATGCTTTTTCCCCCTTCTGGGCGTAGTTTGACGCATTGCCCCTCTAAGATTGCCGCATTTCACTGGCATGGGTAATTCACAATTGACGAAATTTATTTTCTCACCAAATCAGCGGAAATCATGAGGCAACTGACCGTCTTATCATTCATTTCAATAGATGGGGTGATGCAGGGCCCGGGCAGTCCGGAAGAAGATCCCTCAGGCGGATTCCAATACGGCGGCTGGGTCGCGCCCTACGACGACGAGGTCAGCAACAAGATAATCGAGAGACTGCTGAAACCGGCAGACCTTCTCTTGGGCAGAAAGACCTTTGAGATTTGGGAAGACTACTGGCCCAAACACACCGACTATTGGCCCACGATCAATGCCGTCACCAAATACGTCGTGTCGACTACCCGAAACAAAACGGAATGGGAGAATTCTGTTTTCGTGGAAACCATCGCGGACATCAAGAAAATCAAATCCTCGGAAGGTTTGGACATCCACGTTTGGGGCAGCAGCGAGGTCGTTCAACTGCTACTGGAGCATGGGCTGGTTGACGGATTCTGGCTGATGATCCACCCGGTGATCCTTGGCAAAGGGAAAAGGTTGTTTGACGATGCCTCCATTCCGGCAGCTTTTACGCTCGCAGAAAGTGTGGCAACACCCACCGGAGTGATCATCGCCAACTACCAACGGGCCGGGGAAGTCAAGACTGGAAAAATCGGAGGCTAAAATCCAACCACTCTCCTCAAGCCCGACACTCGGTCTACCATCTGTCTAAATTCTAATAATTCAATAATAGACAACACGAAGATGACAGAGTTTTGCCAAATTATCCCGTCAAAAAGTACTGTTACGTTGGAATTTCGCCAGCCTAGCACAAAATTCAATTCGGATAGGTGCGGTGGGCCGACGCAGCAGCGAGCCAGCGTCCAGCCTCGTGCGGTGGAAGGCTCCTACCCACATCCTGGCTCAAAAACTCCCGTTTTTGCCCTGTCTTGATTTTTTTGTTCTTTTTTATCAAGAAAAAAGAACAAAGAAAATGAATAGCCTAAACTGATGTAAAATCGCTGTTTGATCGGGTGCTGGCAAAAAAACGATTTGGTTGTAAGTCAGAACAAAATTCCGATATACTCATATTTTGAAAACATAATTACTCCCATTGATAGACTTGGACAGTCAACGAATATTCGAAATACTGTTTTTCGCGGTGTCGTGCTTGGTCTTCATGATGTTACTGATAGCCGTATAGCTCCGGTTTTCATGCTGCATCTGGCTTTGGAGCTGCAGGTACTGAAGATTGAAGGACATCTGCATTTCCTGAAATTGCTTCGTCAAACTCCCCACAGGAGCCAATGACGTCTTTTTACCGGAAGGCTTGGAAGCCATGGAAGAGTTTAACCCATCATACACCGCTTCCAGCTTTTCCGAGCGTATCACCAGCTCCTTTTGCTGTGCATCAAGCGCTGCCATCCGGTCCAGCAGGTCTTTTCGCAGTTTTTCCAGTTGCTTCAGTTCCTTTTGGACTTGTTTATACTCTGATTCCGATTGCTCAAAAGCGAGCACATCCGCACCCGACAGCGATTTATCCGAAGTGGCAACCTGTGCCGCCAGTGCATTGCTGAGGAATAAGGCCAAGATCAGGCAGGCCAGTTGTTTGATTTTCATGGTCTTTCTTTTTTTAAAAAAGCTTAAACTCACCTGGAGGTTTTCTCCAGAGTATACGTTCGTTAATGATAAATATCGGGGATTTTTCATTGGAACTTCCTTTAAATGCCGCTAAAAAAGGCCATTTTCCGGACTGTTCCTTGGCGAAAAACTGCCGATCTCCTGCCTCTCCGGTTTTGTTTCCAGCGCTTTTGTTGCTAATTTCTGACCGATCATTTGGTCGGTTTTTCCTCTACTCTTTTTCAAAACCTCAATTTTAGCATCATGCCAAATCCCATCCTCAAAACCATCAAAGGCGCCGTAAACTACTGGTATCTTCCGCTGATCGTCGGGCTTCTTTTCCTCCTGATCGGCGTTTATACCTTTATGTCTCCCGCCGAGGCCTACCTTACACTGGCGATCCTGTTTAGCATCTCCTACATTTTCTCGGGCATCTCCGACATCTTTTTTGCAGTCGCCAACCGGGACGAACTCGACAACTGGGGCTGGGCGCTGGCCATCGGCGTGGTGACGCTGCTCGTCGGAATCTTGCTTTACATCCATCCCGAGATCACCATGGTGACGCTCCCCTTCATGATCGGATTTCTGATGCTTTTTCGCTCGGTTTCCGGCATTAGCTTCGCACTGGATCTCAAAAATTACGGAGGAAAAGCCTGGGGATACCTCCTCGCGCTCGGCATCTTGGGCACGCTGATTTCGTTTTTTCTCCTCTTCAATCCTGTCGCAGCCGGAATGACCCTGGTCGCCGCCACCGGGCTGGTCATGCTGACCATCGGCATCTTCCATGTCATGCTCGCCCTTAAACTCCGGAAACTGAAAGGAAAGTTCAAAAGCTAAACGGGAACCTATGAAGACGATTTTCGACCAAAACGCAAGAACAGAACTGATCGAAAGAATCGGGCTGATCAGCGAAGCCAACCGCGCAGAATGGGGAAAGATGAACGTCTTCCAGATGGTCAAACACAACACCTACTGGAACGGATGGATTCTCGGGACAGATCCCCATGCCTATCGGCAGGAATGGCTGGGGAAGATTTTTGGAAAAATCGCACTGAAAAGCATGATCAAAAACGAAAAACCCTTTGACAAAAACGTCCCCACGTCGGAACAATTCAAGGTAAGAGATCTGACCTGCGATCTGGAGGCCGAAAAGGCCAAATGGATTTCCCTGATCCATGCCTACGAGAGCTTCGACAATCCGGATTTCATCCACGACTTCTTCGGAAAGATGAGCCGGGAGCAGATCGGCATCCTGGCTTACAAACACACGGATCATCATCTGAGGCAGTTTGGGGTTTGACCTCATGAGCCTAGCTGGCCGACCCATCTCCAAAACCGGCTTCGCTTGCTGCGGCCCTTCCTTCGTCAGCGATCGGATCAGACCCGAGTCAACGCTTCAAATCCATATTCATACTTCCACTTTAACCCAAAACACACCACCTTGAAAAAATCCCTCGCCTTACTGTCCCTCCTTTTCCTCTTTTCCTGCGCCATTCAAGCACAAACACCCTCCAAAGAACAACTCCTGGAGTTGGACATCGCTTGGGAAAAGGCTCTCCTGACCTCAGATGCGCCCTTTTTGGAAAATCTCCTCGCTGAGGATTTTGTCTGGGTACACAACCACGCCAGCTTGGTAGACGGAAAAACGAACGCCGTCGAACGGGCAAAACGGATTCAAGCCGGTCAAGCCGACAACACCAAAGGCCGGGCATCACGCGATCAGCAAGTGGTGATCTTGGGAAATACCGGAGTGGTCAGCGGCTTCACGGTGGTCGATCGACCGCCAAGTCCGGTGACTTACCATTTCATGCGAACCTACGCCTGGATCGACGGGAGATTTTTCCTGCTGGCCAATCACACGATGGCTATCCCGGATGAGGAGCTGAAGTAGGCTTGCCCTCAGTCGACAGACCACAGACGACGGCCTGTTACCGCTCTATTTAAAAGTTAGCGGTCAATGTTGTACAACAGATGAAAAACTAACAAAAAATGAATGAAATAAACGATGATATGGCAAATTACATAGACGGATTTTTAATTCCGGTTCCACGAATTCACCTGAACGAATACAAGAGTGTGGCTGAAAAAGTGGCTGGAATTTGGAAAGAATATGGTGCACTTGCATACTTCGAGTATGTCGGAGAAGATTTGAAATTGGAAGGTACACGTTCTTTCGTTGAAGTGGTAGATTTGAAAGAAGATGAAGTAATTGTATTTGGATGGGTTTTGTTTCCTTCGAAAGAGACTCGTGATTTAGCAAACAAACAAGTTCCCAACGACCCAAGAATGACAGAATTGGTCACCCCATTGACAAAATCCACAAAATTGATTTTTGATGCCAGCCGGATGGTTTATGGAGGATTCCAACCGCTTGTTCAGCCGAATGGTAGTGAACCTGGATAGACGACAAATTATAACTTTTATATACTATTTCGACAAAATAATCCTTGCACAACAAAAGATTGGAAATGGGAAAAATTGAATTAAAATCGGACACAGGTTGGAAAGAATTTCCATATAGATTTAGGGTAGTTATAGAAAATGGGAAATTGCGTACTTGACAGGATTTGTCTTTAAAGAAAGCAGATGAAAAGACAGACAACTATGACGATAGAAAAACAACGAACCGCTAACAGCAGCTAAACTTTAAAAAACCAGGCGGCAGTGGACCGTCGACCGTGGTCCGTTGACAAATCATTAGATATGATTATTCGTTTTTGCACCAGGATCTAAAATTTACGAATTGGTCTCGACATGGTTCGGCGTAGCTCACCAACCGAGCTCGACCACCGAAACGTTGATTTGTTTGG
>CAZGYC010000185.1:0-4848 GCA_964530015.1 uncultured Limnohabitans sp.
AAATCCGCGGAAATCCGCGACTTTTTCTGTGCCTATCTGTGGGAACCATTTCAGATTTTCGGAAAAACCATTCATGAATGGGGACTTCAAAAAACGGGCATGAAAGTGACTAAGCTGACATAAAAAATCTGGGGGAACTATTCCCGGACTTTCAGAAAAAAGGAAGCAGGCCATGCTGCTTCCTTACCGGGGTGTTGTCAGTTTTTGCCTCGGATTACTCGATTTCGTCCGGATCGTCTTCCTCTTCCGCAATCACATCCATGGTGGATTCGGCCCATTCGACGATGGTCTGCCGCTGGGCTTCATCCAATTTGGCCGAAGGATGCATCAGGGTGTAGATCCCCATGGGCATCCGCCCTTCTGCCACTTCCGAATAGGCATCGTCCAATTTGCCCAGCTTGTCCAGCAGGTCGTAGTCCTGCCAGAGGGAAAAGTTGAGCTCTTCCCGGGCCAGCCGGACATCCCGGGCCACAAGCCAGGAGGCGGGGGCGACGTAGGAATACCAGGGATATTCTGTCTCGTTGCTGTGGCAGTTGTAGCAGGAGTTTTTCAGCAGTACCGCCACATCCTCGCCCACAATCCCGCTTTGGATGAGATCGCCGGGATTGTCGGTTGCCACGGCAGGCAATTCATTTGGGACGAGCTGAATCGCCACTGAGATTACTGCAACTCCTCCTAAAAGGTATTGCCAAGTTTTCATTCAGATGATTTTTTCTTTTTGCTGGCACTCCACTCCAGCAGGGTGGCCAGTTCGGCTTCGGTCAGTTTGCCTTCCGGTTTCATTTCGAGGAATTTGGCAGGCGGCATGTCGCCCTTTTCCAACACTTCGGAGATCTTGCCCTTGGCGGCCATCTGCTTGGATTTTTTGGAAGCCTCAAAGGCATCCCAGTCCAGCTTTGCTTTTCCCTTTTCGTTTTTGGACTCGGCATTGTGGCATCCGTAGCATTTTTGGTCGACTATCGCCTTGATGTTGGTGGGCATGTCGGGTGCCAATGCGGGATGGATGGGGTAGTTTTCCACTTCCGGTTTTGTGGTTCCCTGGAAGAACAAAAGGCCGACTACGGCGGCCATCGACAGTAAGGATATTTTTTTCATAGTGAGCTAGTAGGGTTAAGAAAGGAATTTCAAAAAGATTTTGCGCAAGAGCAACCCGTTGGCATAAAAATCTGTGGCAATTGATGGAATCACCGGAATATTTTGTAAAAAGATGCTTGTCCAGGCAAATCTGGTACGCAGTGGCCGCCGCGAAATCAACTGGGTGTGTTGCCCACACAGTGGGTGAATTTTGCCGCAGGCTTCTCAGGGAAACTCCAACGGAATGCCATTTTTGGGCGGACAGACGGCGATTTTTACTTTGGTTGGTTTTTTGAAAATGATCATGTCGCCAGCTTGCCTTTTCGAAAAGGCCTGTGTTTTTCCAGACCGAAATTTTTGTTCCGATGAAAGAGACCGAATCCACTCCCTCCGAAGACCTTTCCCCGTTGGAATCCACCATAGGAGAAATCCTGTGGCTTGCGATCCGAAACAGGGAAGAAATACCCCCTGAAATCGACCGGCTCAAGCGCACGGGTGTCCACACCGTGCGGTTGGGGATAGACTGCGCCGAATTCTGCTCCGAAGAAGGGGACGAGTGGTACGATTGGCTGCTGCCTGTTTTGGGCGGGCATTTTGAACTGGAACTCTGCTTTGACAATTTTTCAAGGAGTCCAGCCCGTTCCGTTTCCCGAAAACGCCCGCTGCCCGAAATAGTCGAGCACTTTATACTCATGCACGGGAAGTATTTCACCTTGCTTGAACTGTGGAGGAATCCCTCGAGCAGAGTCCGGCCGGGGGCTTCGGAGAATATCTTTGCGGAGGACGCGGTATTCGCGGCCACATGGGCAAAACATTGGGGCAAAAAAGCCAGTCTTGGAGGAATCCAAACCCTGGATTTTGAGTGGATCTCAAAGTTGAGTTCCTCCCAGTTTCTCAGAAACGTGGAGTTTGTGGAGATAGACCGGGAGGACGGTCACTGGAACATGGGCATACGGTTTTGCGGGCCGACTCCGCCCGTTTCGCCGACAGCGGACAAACGCCGGAGTCTGATGGGGAAAAGTTGACCTGGACATCCCCACTCGGCATGGGCCGCTGCGGGCGGTGTGGAAAAAAGACGGGACTAAACCAAAAGAAAATGAAAGATGACAGCTATCATGTGGTGCATTGGGTGGCGAAGATGGCGGATTATTCAGAAGGGCTTACTTCCTTGCTGGCTGGTTCCTATGTTTTGTCGCTGGCGGTGACCAAAAGCAATGTGGTGCTCAGAGTGGCTCTCGGCGTGGCGGGAGCTTATCTGATCTTGAGGAGCGGCGGCAAATTGCGTTCGGGCAGTTTTCGGCAGGATGTTTTTTAGCCCAGGGACAGGGCAGAAAACCCGCGGCGCGGTTCCCGGTGTTTGGCACTGCGAATAGTCACGCCCCGGCCCCCGTTCCCCGGATTTGCCATCCGATGTTCCGCCTCTCCGGAAGCCGGACTTTTGCCCCGCCGTGCCTCCTCTTTTCCGCGGTTCGACATCCTCGACAGCCATCGGAGCGATGTCGAACGACTTATCACGGGATCCTCGATGGCTATCGGGAGCAATCCGATTGTGCAACGTCGTATTCCGTCCCTGGAGACCCTTCATACCCTTAATGGTAAAAAAAATCCCCTTCGTTTTTTTCGAGTTCGGCTCTTGCTATTTTTGAATATGATATTAATTTTCATATCATTGTAGCTATAGACCAATGAAGTATTCGGAACTGGAAAGAAAGCTCAAAAAGAACGGTTGTTATTGGCTTGAAGATGGGCCAAAGCACCCGATTTGGTACAGCCCGATCACGGGCAAGGAATTTCAGACCTCCTATCACAAACGCCAGGAGGTAAAGAAGGGGACGCTCTACTCCATTTTGAGGGATGCAGGGATTAAATGATCCACGCATTCTTTTCAACAAAGAATTGTAAATCCGAAACCGTAAAAAATATGGCAACAAAAGTAAAAATAGAACGGGGGGAAGATGGCACCTATGGTGCATATATCGAGGAGAATAAACTGCCCTACGGTCTCATCGGTGAAGGCAATACGGCCATCGAGGCCAAAAATGACTTCTTGGAGTCCTATGGGGAGATGAAGGCTTATTATGAAAAAACCGGAAAAGAATTCGTTGAAAGCGAATTTGAATTTGCATACGATATCCCATCCTTTCTCAGCTACTACAGCAAAATGCTGACCTTGGCCGGCCTGGAGCGCATCACCGGCGTCAATCAGGGACAGCTTAGTCACTATGTCACCGGACACAGAAAACCCAGCCGTAGGACGGTGAAGAAAATAGAACAGGGGCTGAAAGACTTTGCGGATGACCTAAAACAGGTGGAATTCGTTTGATAGATCCGCTTTCCCGCTGTTCGACATTCTCGATGGCAATATCGATAGCACTGTCGAACGACCTGTCACCCGATTTTCAATCCGATTGTCCCACGCCGTGTTTCGTCCCCGGGCGTGGCATCAATGGTGATATAGCCTGAATCGCTCTTCCATCCTGCCATTTTAATCGAAAGGATCCAAAAGCGATTTCCCTGTAAAATGTTAACTTGAAACCGGGATCTGATCCCCAGCCCAGTCAAAACAACAACCCGGAAATCACCATGAAACTCATCGCCAAAGCTACCATACAGATCCAGAAGCCCGCTTCGGAGGTATTTGAAGGGATCGTCAATCCCGAAAAGATGACGAAGTACTTCATCTCGGAAAGCACCGGACGGATGGAACACGGGAAAGAGCTCATCTGGAAGTTCCCGGAATTCCCCGACGAGTGCCCGGTCTGGAAGATTGAAACGGAGACGGATCGCCTGGTATCCTTTGTCTGGGACAATGAAACGGTGGTGCGTATTGCGCTGGAGCCCCAAGCGGATGGAAGTACCGTGGTCAAAGTCACCGAAGACGGAAAAGCGTACAATGAGGAAAACCTGAAATGGGTGATCGGAAACACCGAGGGCTGGGCGAATTTTCTGGCCTGTATGAAAGCCTATCTGGAGTATGGCATTCAACTCCGCAAAGGGGCGTTTGAGTTTATGCGGAAATAGATAGCGCGGAGGAGAAGCATCCCCGTTTCCGCCAGGCTGCTGCTCCCGAAGCAGTATGGGTGCGGCATACGCAGTGACTGGTCCGGCTTCCGGAGAGACGGGACAACCGGAACACCGAATATTCCCGAAGAAGTGTGGGAGGATGATTTCCTTGAGACAAATCCTCCGGTCCGAACTGCGCTCCGGCTACGCCGGGGGAGCGGGTTTTTGCCACCGGATCGGCGGCAAACCAGATTTCTTCGGTATATTTCGCCCCCGATTCCAAGGAAGGAAACCGGGCTGGAATCAAAAAATACTTTCGTTTTAGTCAAAATATGGATTTATATTACTCATTTTCAGTACTTGTTGTTTTAGCCTCCCTGTTCGCTTACGTAAACCACAGATTTATCAAGTTGCCCTCCACGATCGGCATCATGATCACGGCGATCGTGGTCTCGGTTGTCATTCGTTTTGCGGGCAACAGCTTGTTTCCCGAAATAACCGGCAGTTTGTTTAAACTGATTTCAGAACTTGATTTCACGGAAGTGCTGATGGGCGCCATGCTCAATTTCCTGCTTTTTGCGGGAGCCATCCATGTGAATTTGGCCGATCTCCGCAAGCAGCGCCTGCCGGTGCTCACCTTTTCCACGATCAGTGTCATTATTTCCACTTTCGCGATCGGCGGCATTTTATACTATTTGATTCCTTTGTTCGGCATTGAGCTTCCCTTTTTGTACTGCCTGCTGTTTGGTGCCCTGATATCCCCTACCGACC
>CAZGYC010000186.1:0-4806 GCA_964530015.1 uncultured Limnohabitans sp.
AAATTTGGTTTTCAAAGGTCTATAAGGTACTCTTTCCCCCCGAAAAACAAAATAGTCCAGCCTCCAATCTTGGGTTTGTCTTGTCAAAAAAAACACCCCTGAATGGGGAGATTGCTTTCCCAAAATAATGGACACAGGCTGCTGCTGCGTCACTCGGAATGACGGTAACTGGCCCATACAGCAGGATCGCGGTCACCCTTCGACTCTAGTCACACTGAGCGAAGTCGAAGTGTTGGACTGACACAATTGGCTGCCTTGAAATCAAATCCGTCATCGGTAGGCCTAACATTTTAGAAAACGCACAAAACGAGATGACAGGGATCGCCGGTCAAAAATCCAGTAGACCGGAATAAAATTTGGAAATATCTACATTTTCAATATTTAATATACTCTGTCATTGGTCGCAAAGACGGCTCCGATGGAGATTGCTTTCCCCCTGCCCGCTGTCAATGACGTACCCCCACTCGTCAATCTCGGGGGGGGGGAGGCTTTCAGAAAAAGCCTCCGGGTTTTCCCGGAGGCCTTGATTCCCAAACCGTCAATTATCTGATGGGAAGTATCTTCACCAATAGCCCTGTTGCCTCCGTGACAGCATAGATATAGCCATCCGGGCTTTCAGAAACCTGGCGAACGCGGCCGATACCGGGAAGCAGTTTTTCTTCCGCCACATGTTTCCCGTCCTTCAGCACTACCCTGGCGATATGCTGCTTGGCAAGCGCACCCACCAGGATGTTGCCTTTCCATCCGGGATACTTGTCAGAGGTCACGACAGTCATGCCGCACACGGCGATGGACGGAACCCAATAGTGGATGGGCTGCTCCATGCCTGCTTTTTCGGAAAATTCGGTCAGGATCGTGCCGTTGTAGTTGATGCCATAGGAGATGACCGGCCAGCCATAGTTCTTGCCTTTTTCGATGATGTTCAGTTCATCGCCGCCTCTCGGGCCGTGTTCGGTTTCCCACAGGACGTTGTTTGCTTTGTCAAAGTACAGCCCTTGCGGGTTTCTGTTGCCATAGCTCCAGATGGATTTCACCGCATCGGTGGAGTCAACGAATGGATTGTCCGCCGGGATGGTTCCGTCGTCATTGATTCGGTGGACTTTTCCGTGGGCATTGGTCAGCGTCTGGGCGTTCATCGGCGTATCGCCTTTGTCACCGTTGGAGAAGTACAGATGGCCTTCGTTGTCAAACACGATCCGGCTGCCAAAATGGCGCCCGCCTTTCCAGGATGGACCGGCCGTGATCAGGTCTTCCTGCTCCACAGCGGTGTTTCCGTCCAGTTTGAACCGCATGATCGTGGTCGCGCCGGTGCTGTCTGCAAAATGCTTGGCGTAGGCGATGTAGATCCAGCCATTTTCGGCATTTTTTGGATGGGCAGCCACGTCAAGCAAGCCGGCTTGGTTTACGGCGTGTACCGCTGGCAAGCCTTGGACTTTCTCGCCCGTAAACTTGTCGTCTTTGAAAATCAGGATCTCTCCCTTTCGCTCGGTGACCAGCATCCTGCCGTCGGCAAGCCAGGTCATGCCCCAGGGATTTTCAAATTCACTGTAGAGCGTGTCTGTTTTGATCAGCAGCCTTTCCGTCTGGGTGGCAAAGGCCTCATCAACTGCGGCAGGTTCCTTTGGCCCGCAGGAAGTCCAAAGGGACACCGCTCCCGCCAAAAGTGCAATAGGTAAATAATGTTTGTTTGAGGGCATGATTCATGGATTTTTCGGCAGGCAAGTTAAGCTGAAAGATCCAGATTCAGAATTTAATCTTGTCTAATGGCTGATTCCCGTGGTTTCTGATTCCGAAATCCGGATGATTCGCTCCGCCTCGTCCACCATGCCCGGCGAACCGATGAAAAGCGGTGTTCTCTGGTGAAGGCTTTCCGGTTGGATGTCCAAAATTCTCCGCTCCCCATCGCTCGCTTTTCCTCCGGCCTGCTCGATGATAAATGCCAGTGCATTTGCCTCGTAGAGCAGGCGGAGTTTTCCCGAGGGGTTTTTCAGTGTGGCGGGATAGAGGTAGATGCCCCCTTTCAGCAGGTTTCTGTGGAAATCAGCCACGAGACTCCCGATGTACCGGGACTGAAATTTCCGTTCCTTGCAGGTTTGTATATAGCTTTTTACCCCCGGCTGCCACTCGTATTCCAGGCCCTCGTTGATGGAATAGATCGAGCCGTTTTCGGGAGCCTGAATGCTGGGATGGGAAAGGAAAAACTCTCCCAGGCTCGCCTCGTAGGTAAAGCCGTTTGTCCCGCAGCCGGTGGTATAGACCAGCATCGTGGAGGAGCCGTACAGGACATAGCCTGCCGCGACCTGCTGACTGCCCGGCTGCATGATGTCCTCAGCAGTAACCGGGCTTCCCACCGGGGTTTTTCTGCGATAAATCGAAAATATCGTCCCGATGCTGATGTTGACATCGATGTTTGAGCTGCCGTCCAAGGGATCAATCGCGACCACGTATTTGCCGGAATTGTTCTGCAGGTCGATCACTTCGTCCTCTTCCTCGGAAACAATGGCACAGACTTCGCCACCCTTGCTCAGGGCACGCATGAAGCGGATGTTGGCGATGACGTCGAGTTTTTGTTGCTCCTCGCCCTGGACATTGGTTTGGCCAAAGGCCCCTCCGATATTGGAAAGTCCGGCGCGGTTGGTTTCGCGATTGACTATCTTGGCAGCCAGCGCAATGTCTCTCAGGAGCTGCGACAGTTCTCCGGAGGCGAAAGGGAAATCGCTTTGCTTGAGTTTGATAAATCGGTCCAGCGTAACCCCGACGGAGTAGGCCAGATTAGTCTGATCTGGTTGGAATGTTGATGTTTTCATTATTGGAAAAGTGCAATATCTGGGTTTATACCCCAGAAAATTAAGAATAAATCTGTATGGCAAAAACTTTGGTTTACAAATTTGGCGGTGCTTCGGTCAAAGACAGCGAAGCAGTCAAAAACTTGGCTGAAATTCTCCGTAATCGATTGCGGAAAAATCTGATAGTTGTAATATCGGCCATGGGGAAATCGACCAATGCACTGGAGTCGATTCTTGCCAAAAAGCTAAAAGGGGGAGGTTTTTTCCAAAATAGTTCAATTTTGAAAGCGTATCACCTCGAGGTTTGCCAAGATCTTTTTCCGGCAGGGCATGCTGTTTTTGCGCAAGTGGAAAATCTCTTTTTCCAACTGAACAACAGGCTGGAGCAAACGCTCACCAAGGATAACTACGATGAATTCTATGACCGGATTGTTGGTTTCGGGGAGTTGATTTCCTCCCGGATCGTGGCCGAATACCTGTGCGCTCAGGGCCTGATCGTCCTTTGGCAAGACGCACGGGAGGTGGTCCGCACCAATTCCGATTTCCGGTTTGCGAAGATCGACTGGGAGAAAACAGGGAAATCCTGCCAATCCAACTGGAAGCCGATCCTCGAAAATTTCCCGATTCTGACTCAGGGGTTTGTCGGCTCGGACCCGAAAGGAAGGCCAACGACACTGGGAAGGGAGGGCTCGGATTTTACGGCGGCCATCCTTGCGGCGAGCTTGAATGCAGGATCGGTGACCATCTGGAAGGATGTGCCCGGAGTGCTCAATGCCGATCCGAAGGTCTTTTCAAACACCACAAAGTTTGATGAACTCGGCTATCGGGAGGCGGCGGAGATGACCTATTTCGGAGCTTCGGTGATCCATCCCAAGACGATCAAACCCCTGGCGAATGCGGGAATCCCGCTTTTCGTCAAGTCATTCCTCGATCCGGATGCTCCCGGCACAAAGATCCATGAGTTGGCGGCTATACATGACGTGCCTACGGTTGTCTTAAAGAAAGATCAAATTCTCGTCAGCTTCAAGGTGACGGATTTCACCTTTATCGAAGAGGTCCACATCCACCGCGTGTACGAACAACTCCAAGCTCTAAAATTGAGAGTGAATATGCTCCAGCTTTCGGCAATCAGCATTTCCATCGTCATCGATGCGCAGCTTTTCAAGCTGGAGCAGCTCCTCGAAATGCTGAAATCCGAATTTGAGATCCGCTACAATGAAGGATTGGAGCTGTTGACCATCCTGCATCCCGGGCAGGGCGGCGGTCAGGCCTATTTGGAGGGATATGAGGTTCTTTTGGAACAGGCCTCCAGAAATACGTTTCAGGCGGTGCGGCGAAAACTTTGACCGGGATTTGCGGACATTCAGGAGTCCTGGGCTGACCTTTCTTGCGGTTGGTTTTTCTGTCACGGGCACAGAGATAGGGGGATTGGGCGACGATGGCCTACCCGGCACTTCCAAAGCCGCCATCTTCCTTTTTCTTCGCGTCCCTTGGTGCACTTGGCGGTTGTTTTTCCGTGTTTTTAACCACAAAGACACCGAAACCAGAGACCGCTTCTTCCAAAAGCCAAGCTCCTCCGTGTTCCTTGCTCCTTTGTGTTTCCCGTTTACCAACACGGAAAAGGAATTTGTAGTCTTGAAACAGCAGGGCCGCCTGACCTCCGGCTCCCACACACAGAATCTGTGCATCTGTGGCCAATCCCAAAAACACGGATTGGCAAGATTCCCGGTCGGAATCCTACCGATGTCTGCCGTTTCGAGACCAAAGACTCCCTTTTCTCCTATTGTTGTTTTCTTTGCGCTGCATGGACACACCCGAATCGCCCTCCATCGGGTCCTCTTACCGAAAGGATCCGAATGCGGTTTCCCCGGTCCGTATTATACCTGGGCCATGATCTCCGGATAGGAAATCCCAAAGTGGCTGTTGTCGTACACGGCTTTGCCGCTGCGGATGATGATTACTTGGGGGGATTCATGGGCGACGCCGAATTCTGCCTCGACCTGGTCGGACAGTTTCCTGA
>CAZGYC010000187.1:0-4796 GCA_964530015.1 uncultured Limnohabitans sp.
CATTTGCCTTCCGCAAAGCTTTTTCGGGAGGATCTAAAAAAGTTTATCGAAGACACGCGGAGAAAATAACCCATGAAGTCAGTCATTCCATCTGTTAGGCTCTTCTCTTTTTTCAAAATTTTGCTGGGGTGCTGGGCTTTTCTGGCAATTGGCTGTGCCGAAGCCCAAAAGCCCAATCCCGCCTCCAACCTCTATTTCCCCCCAAATGGGTCGGCGGTGTGGGAGGAAATGCCCGTGGCCGAGCTGAGTTGGGATCAGACGGCTCTTGCCGAGCTGCTGGCTTGGTTGCCGACCCAGGATACCCGGGCCTTTGTCATCCTGAAAGACGGCAAGATCGTGGTGGAGGAATACTGGGGCTACAGGCTGACTGGGGCGGGGGAGATGGACCAAAACTCGTTTTGGTATTGGGCATCGGCGGGGAAGACGCTGACGGCGGCTTTGGTCGGGATCGCCCAGGAGCAAAAGCTGCTCAAGACCAATGACCGAACCCAAAAATACCTGGGCGAAGGCTGGACATCGATGCCTGCCAACCAGGAAAAGGATATCCGGCTGATCCATCACCTGACTTTGACCACGGGGATAGACGACCGGGTGGCAAACCAGGACGACCCAGCGCCCGAAAACCTGAAATACCTGGCAAAACCGGGAACCCGCTGGAGCTATCACAACGCAACCTATACCCTGCTGGAGAAAGTCGTGGAAAATGCCTCCGGGAAGACGTTCCAAAGTTTTTTCAGGGAAAGTCTGGGAGATAAAATCGGAATGACCGGTTTTTGGCAGCAAACCGGGTTCAACAACGTGTTTTATTCCGACGCACGGTCATTTGCGCGGTTTGGATTGCTGATGCTGGCCGGGGGAACCTGGAGTGGGGAGAGGATTTGGTCCGGGGACTATTTTGAAAAGATGTCCCAAACTTCCCAAAAGGCAAACCTCAGCTATGGCTATCTGACTTGGCTCAATGGAAAAGCCTCCTTCATGGTTCCAGGATCCCAGACGGTTGTTCCCGGTGCGCTGATTCCCCAGGCCCCGGCTGACATGTACCAGGCGATCGGAAAAAGCGGCCAGTTTTTGATGGTTGTTCCCTCGCAAAATCTGGTGGTCGTCCGGATGGGAAGCTCCGGTGGGAACTCGCCCGTGCCATTTTTGCTGATGCGGGATATCTGGGAGCACTTGAACAAGGTGATCAAGTAAAGCCCGCGCCGTGTCAAGCTGATGACGTATGTAGTTCCCACAGATGGCACGAACCAGCCTGCGGTGGGGAGGTGGCCACAGATGACAATACGTCTGTGCCTACTCTTTGCCACGTGTGGGCAGTTTTTTTCGCCGCACATAACCACGGATGGGCGGATTGATCGGGTGGTCAGGCAAAATCGGTTTAGCCGTATTTTTCCAGTTGGCCGCTGATCTTGTCCAGAGTCAGGGGTTTTTCAAGGAATCCGGAGACGATCTGGTACTCCTCGGCTCTTTGTCTGTCCTGGAAATCGATCGAGCTGGAGAGGATCACAATCTTGTCCTTTCGGTCGGGATAGATCTCCAGATACCGGTTCAAAAATTCCCAGCCGTTCAAAACCGGCATGTTGATGTCCAAAAGAATAAGCAGGCTGTTGTCAGGTTCCAGTTCGTTGATTTTTTCGAGTGCCTCTTCGCCTCCCAAAAACTCGTCAATCTGGTTGCTGATTCCTGTTTTTCCCAAAAGTCGCCGGTTGATGAGGTTGTTGATGGGGTCATCATCCACTAAAAAGACGGCGTCAAAGTGAACCATTAAGATAGGATGTCAGGCGTTAAGTGGTGTAATCACACCAAAATACAATTATTCCATTTCCCCAAGAAAGAATTTGGCCGCTTTTTATTTTCAAACAGCCCGAACACTGGCTGTCAGGCAAATAAAAAAGGAGGCACGGTGGCCTCCTTTCGTTTGAATCGGGGTTTGGATTACATCATGCCACCCATTCCGCCGCCGCCCATTGGAGGCATTGCCGGAGCGTCTTCTTTCACGTCTGCCACCACACACTCGGTGGTAAGCAGCAGTGCTGCGATGGAAGCGGCGTTTTCAAGAGCCAGACGGGTCACCTTGGTTGGGTCGATTACCCCAGCGGCAAACAGATCCTCGTAGATGTCTGTTCTTGCATTGTAGCCGTAGTTTCCTTCGTTTTCGCGGATCTTGTTGATCACCACAGACGGCTCGCCGCCTGCGTTGGATACGATGGTTCTCAGGGGAGACTCGATCGCCAGACGAACGATGTTGATACCGGTGTCCTGGTCTTCATTTTCACCCTTCAGGTCAGCAAGTGCCTCGGCAGCCCTTACGAGCGCCACACCGCCACCTACTACGACACCTTCTTGTACCGCAGCTCGGGTTGCGTGCAATGCATCATCCACACGGTCTTTCTTCTCTTTCATCTCCACCTCGGTAGCAGCACCGATGTAAAGGATCGCGACACCGCCGGACAATTTGGCAAGTCTTTCCTGAAGCTTCTCCCGGTCGTAGTCGGAAGTGGTTTTGTCGATCTGGGCTTTGATCTCGGCAATTCTGCCTTTGATCGCAGCAGGATCACCGGCACCGTTTACGATGGTCGTGTTGTCCTTGTCGATGTTGATCTTTTCCGCCCTACCCAACATGTCGGGAGTAGCGTTTTCCAATTTGAAACCCCTTTCTTCGGAGATGACGGTACCGCCGGTCAGGATCGCGATGTCTTCCAACATGGCTTTTCTTCTGTCGCCGAAACCTGGAGCTTTCACAGCAGCTACTTTCAAAGCGCCTCTGATCTTGTTTACCACCAAAGTTGCCAAGGCCTCGCCGTCTACATCTTCAGAGATGATCAACAGCGGCTTGCCAGACTGGGCTACCGGCTCCAATACCGGAAGCAATTCTTTCATGGAAGAGATCTTCTTGTCGTAGATCAGGATGAACGGATTGTCCAGTTCAGCTTCCATTTTCTCGGTGTTGGTCACAAAGTAAGGAGACAGGTAACCTCTGTCAAACTGCATCCCTTCTACGGTCTTCACGTCAGTCTCGGTGCCTTTTGCCTCTTCTACGGTGATCACACCGTCTTTGCCGACCTTGTCCATCGCGTCAGAGATCATGGCTCCGATCTCTTCGTCGTTGTTGGCAGAAACAGTGGCCACTTGGGCGATCTCTTTGGAAGTGGAGATGGGCTTGGAGTTTTCCTTCAGTCTGTTTACCACAGCAGCTACTGCTTTGTCAATGCCTCTTTTCAGATCCATTGGGTTTGCACCGGCAGCGACGTTTTTGATCCCCACGTTGAAGATGGACTGGGCCAAAACTGTTGCGGTAGTGGTTCCGTCACCTGCGTTGTCTGCGGTTTTGGAAGCCACTTCTTTCACAAGCTGGGCACCCATGTTTTCGATCGGCTCAGACAGTTCGATTTCTTTTGCCACCGACACACCGTCTTTGGTGATCATTGGGGCTCCGAATTTCTTGTCAATGATTACGTTTCGGCCTTTTGGTCCCAACGTGACTTTTACTGCGTCTGCCAATGCATCCACACCTTTTTTAAGACGATCCCTGGCATCGGTATCGAAAAACAATTGTTTAGCCATGTTATTTTAAATTTTAAGTTTGTTGATTTTGTTTGGTTGATTAAAGGATCGCGAAGATGTCAGACTCTCTCATGATGAGGAAATCCTTTCCTTCTACGCTCAGTTCGGTGCCGGAATATTTTCCGTACAAAACAGTGTCACCCACTTTCACAGTCAAGGGCTCATCTTTTTTGCCGTTTCCCACTGCCACAACAGTTCCTTTTTGGGGTTTTTCTTTGGCGGTGTCCGGGATGTAAAGACCAGAAGCGGTTTTCTCTTCTGCTGCAGCGGGTTGTACCAAAACTCGGTCTGCAAGAGGTTTGATGTTCACGTTTGACATAGTATTAAATTGTTTAAGGTTAGATTTTAGATTAAAATGCTATTGCCCTATCATCACTTCCTGTGCCAAGGCCGTTTTTGCGGGAAAAGGCTGACAAATCGGCCGTAAAAGCCCCCGGTTTGTCGGACACGTGCTTCCGAAAAGCCATTTAAAGCCTGTCAAATTTTCGCCAACACCCGTAAAAAATGTCAGAATTGCGTATTTTGAGACAAACCTTACAACTTATTGAGACCTATGAGAACCTTGCCGAAAAACTGGATCACCGAAGGGCTGATCGATTTTGAATACAAAAAGTACCAACTACTGGCCTATCTGCAGGAGGCTGAGCGGGAATTTCAGGCGGTCAAGCTGTACCCGATGCTGTCTGACCTGATCGACCACCACCGGATTTTGCACGAACTGAATTCCGGTAAGACAGAATTGAGCAATCTTTTTCCCAAAGCGCTAAATGGCATTGACTTCAAGAATGCGCAGCTTCAGTTTGAGGAAAAAGTCGAAGACGGGGAGATCATGAGGGAAATCTCCCAGATCACCGAATATGCTTTGCCGCGGATTGCCTCGCAGATCGAAGAGGGGAAGTCGATCTATGATTTTGTGGAGGAGCAGGTGGAGTTTGAGCCTGTCGGGATTCAGCCGATCTATAACCGGGAAGGCTTTATCCTGATGACGCGGGAAAACAAGCCTGACGTACATGCCTTTCGCTACAAGTCCAACCTGCTTCAGTTGGCCGGGGAGAAGTTTCGGAGTATCATGTTTTGGTTTGTGGGGGTTTTTCAGAAAACGCTGGCCAACACGCTGGAAAAGCTGAAGATGCAGTTGATCCGGGAGGTCAAGGAACTTCCCAATCCAGCCACCTGGAGACTCCACAGTCCCCATGCGGTGCCGATCGAAGAGACGCTGATTCCCATCTCCAAAC
>CAZGYC010000188.1:0-4737 GCA_964530015.1 uncultured Limnohabitans sp.
GGGTGATTGCAGGGGCTGGGGCTAAACCGAAAAAAAGTGCCAATCGACCCTGACCATATCGTTCTTTTCCGCTCTCTTTTCAGAGGAAGAGAGGATGTGTTTGCCGTTCGTTGGGAGAAAGGAAACAAGTCGGGTTATATGCCAGCCTATTTTTATGACCCGTACCGCTTTCGGGCACATCAACTAACTGGAGGTTCACTTCAAAATTTCACCGAGAAGTCCTATCTGAAACTTACTGATGGGCAAATTCAAAAGCATCTGGATGGCTCCCAACAAATCGGAATCTATCCTCTATTGCAGGACAATACTTCTTGGTTGCTGGTTGCGGATTTTGACAAGGCCAACTGGCAAAGGGAAGCAACTGTTTTTCTGAATGCCTGTAGCGAGAAACAAATCCCAGCGTATTTGGAACGCTCCCGCTCAGGAAAGGGTGGACACGTCTGGATGTTTTTTGACAAGCCCTATCCGGCGCGAAGAAGCCGAAAAATAGTTCTGTCGATTTTGGAACAGTCTGGGGCATTCTCTCTATTTGACAAAAACTCAAGTTTTGACAGGCTGTTTCCCAACCAGGATTTTCTTTCAGGCAAAGGCTTCGGAAACTTGATTGCCCTGCCACTTTTCAAACCCGCTTGGGAAGAAGGAAATAGCTGCTTTGTTGATCCCGAATCATTTGAACCTATCACCGACCAATGGAGCTTTCTGAAAAACATCAAAAAAGTCCCGGCAGATTATCTAAATGAACTGTATAAAAGGCTATCGACAGAAAATCCGATAGAGACAAACGGCAAACTCACCATTTCATTGAGTAACAATATAAGGTTAAGTAGAAGCGGACTAACCCCTGTCCTCATTAATTTTCTGAAAGAAGAATTGAATTTCGCCAATTCTGAATTTTCCATCAAAAAGAAATCGGGCAAAAACACATTTGGAACAGTCCGCTATTTCAAATTGGTTGGGGAAACGGAAAGTGAGGTATTCCTTCCAAGAGGGTTTATCAGAAAGCTTCTGATTTTTTGCAGGGAATCACAAATCGAGTTTGAGTTTGTTGACGAAAGAAAACTAAAGCCACTTATCCCTTTGACATTCAGTGCTTCTTTGCGAAAACACCAACAAGGAGCAATGGAAACCGTCTCCAAAAAGGATTATGGAGTGATTGTCGCCCCGCCTGGCTCAGGCAAAACAGTTATTGGCTTAAAAATAATTTCGGATAAAAGACAACCTGCACTTATTGTTGTTCATCGAAAGCACCTACTGGAACAATGGATAGAACGGATTGAGGCATTTTTGGGAATTTCCAGAAAAGAGATTGGTGTCATTGGACAAGGAAAGTCGAAAATCGGCAAACAAATAACCGTGGCTACTGTTCAAAGTTTACCGAAAGAAATAGCGTCCATACAAAATCTATTTGGGACGATCATTGTGGACGAATGCCATCATGTTCCTGCCGAAACATTCAGAAATGCAATTGAAAAACTGCACGCCTATTATCTATATGGATTGACCGCAACGCCTTTCAGAAAATACAGTGATGGAAAAATGATTTTCACACATTTGGGGGAAATCATTGCCAATATCCAAGCCACTGAAATAGAGAACTATAGAAAGGCAAAAATCATTGTTCGAAATACGGAATTGGATGTTCCATATAACTCCAAAACGGACAGCTACGAAGCTTTATCGAAGATCTTGGTCCACGACACTGCCAGAAACAAACTGATATTGGAGGATGTCAAAGCTGAATTGAACCAAGGCAAGAAAGTGGTTCTCATCACCGAACGGAAAGAACATATTGATACGCTGCAGTTGTTTTTGAAACAATCCTACGAAGTCATTGCCCTGAGTGGAGAGGATTCAGAAACCTCCAAAAAAACCAAATGGTGGCTATTGCAAGAGGGGAACTTTCAGGTCTTGGTTACTACTGGACAGTATTTTGGTGAAGGAACAGATCTGCACAACATTAGCTGTTTGTTCTTGGTTTATCCTTTTTCGTTTGAAGGCAAAATAATCCAATACATTGGACGTGTGCAACGCTCGGAAGTCAATCCTACTATTTACGATTACAGAGACTATAAGATTGATTATCTCAACAGGCTTTTCCTAAAACGTAATACATATTATCGGAAAATTGACAAGAAAGCGACTTTATTTGATGATCCTGAGGATACCACTCCTTCGAGTCAAGTGATATCCGTAAAACGGAAAATCAAGATTCCCATTGAGGAACTGGAGTTTCACTATGGAAGTGTAGCGTTCAACTATTCAGTCATTGAGATGAACGCAACCCTTCAATTTCAGATTGAAAACAATGAAATTAGACCAGAATTCGAGGTCTTGAAGCCATACTTTGCGAAAGCATTAAAATCGAAGAACATCGCTATAGAAATATTTGCGGAGTTTGAAAATGGAAAACAGGCTTCCCAATTGGCGTTATCAACTGATATTGAACGCATCAACAGAGAGGTAGTCGAGGGAGTGAAATTTCAGTTTTTGAACAAGGGACTGCTGCGCCAGTTCACTTCCCAAAAGAAAAACATACTGACCTCTGACGAATTACAAGGACAGAATAAAGTCTATCTTAACGCAGAAGAACTATTAAATCAAATACTTAGAAATAGGCAATACAAACATTCGGAACATATTCAATATTTGGCAGATAAACATGAAAGCCAAGTGATGAAGATTCGCTTTGTATTATCCCCATTTTCCTTTGTGTTCCTTTTAGCAGGTCATGAACACTATTATATTGTTGTGGAAACCTTGGACACAGAAGAAGCCACCTATATATGGAAAACACCAAAAAATAGAGTCTCTCTAATCGAAGAGGTAAAACAAATTGACACTCAACTGCATATTATTAGGGAAAAGGGAAGACAGGTTTTTTTGGAAAACAGCCCTGATAACTTTACTCGGATTATGCACGATTATTCAGACAACAAAAAAGGATTTGTACTGTGGAAATCGGCATTGGAGGAAACGATTTGACTGAGTCCACATTTGCAAATTGCACAAGCCGACCTCCCGGCCAATCCCATTTTCTCGGAGAAATTTGGATTTCCGAAAAGGCACGGGGCGGAGCGTGATTGGCCGTTCGGTTTTTTGGGGATTTCGAATGCAGCAAGAGGACAGGAGCTTGTTGGTCTCTGTTTTCCGGCCACCGGTGGAAAAACGAAGTAAAACCCCTTGCTCTCCGGTCGCAAACAGTCAAAAGCTTTTGCTGTATTAGGGGGTAGTCCATTCGGATCTTAGGGCCAGTCCCACTTTCCAAAATCCTGTCATTGTACCGATCTACTGCCCGGAGAACCGACCATTTTACTCCATCCGGAGGGGAAAACAGGCCTTCTCGCATACCCAACGGGGATGGACGACTCCGGGTAGGTCTGTCACTCTTGGCTTTCGACGAAGGCTTCCGCAGTTTCCGTGAGGTCCAGCTTGATCAGCTCCCAATACTTGCCTCTTAGGCAGATTGGATCGGGTTCCTGGTCAGCTTTCGCAAAATCCGTCAGGTTTTTGACCAGGAGTTCCCGGTCATGGATATAGGGATACTTCGTCTGGTGCAGGTTGACTAGCTGATCCAAGGGGGATTCAATGAATTACGGGAACCAATAAAATATCCCCGCACCAACCCGATTTTTGTGCGGCTTGCATAGGCAGTTCTCGTCGAGTGTTTTTCTGATCCATCTTGACCACTGACAATCCGGCAATTCTGACCATCAGCCACCCGAAATTTGCAATGTCGGGTAGGTATCATCGGATTTGCATCCGGGACGACAGTAGACGGAAGAGGCAAAGTATTCACAGTGAACTTTAAGAAAGGCGGCAAATTTTGCCGAAACAGACTTGAGGTGTCACGTAGTCTGATCCGCTTACTTGACATTCCAGTAGTCCTTTTTGGCTTTTCGGACAGTAAAATGTCAAGTTTTTTGCATCATAAACTTGACATCTGGAAATTACACCTACCTTTGCATGATGACAGTGGCAGGAAGAATACGGAAAAGAATAAAAAGCATACCCGAAAGAATCCCTTTTGGTTATGCCCAATTGGATATTGAACCTGGCAGTTTTTTTACCGCAGCAAAAGCATTGGAACGTCTGCAAAAGCAAGGAATTATCAAAAAAGCTTCAAAAGGTGTTTTCTACAAACCCAAGCGCAGTATTTTTGGCGAACTTGGCCTTGATTATGATGCACTGTTGAACAGTTATCTCTTCGAAAACGGGAAACGTATAGGTTACGTTACAGGGACAACAATTTACAACGAGCTCAATCTCACCACTCAAATTCCGAACGTTACGCAAATAGCCACCGGAACAAAGAATGGCAGGCGAATAAAGACAACTGGTTTCCGGGTTAAAATTGTAAAACCCAACACAGAAATTACCGAAGAAAACTATCAGTTGCTAAGTCTGTTAGACGCATTAAAAGATTTCAAGAAAATCCCTGATTTAGACAAAAAATCGGGGATTACAATTCTTTCAAATAAACTGAAAGGGTTAAATGCTGTCCAAACGAATCTTTTGATAAAATGTGCGTTGGAATATCCACCAAGAGTAAGGGCGTTTACAGGCGCTTTGTTGGAAAATGCAGATACATCGGTCAATTCTTCACTTTTAAAAAAGAGCTTAAATCCGCTTTCGGAATACAATTATGGAATTGAGAGCATTTTATCAACCGCGAAAACCTGGAATATAAAATGAGGTTGCATTTAGATATTGAATTGTTTAAGGAAGCAGTGGAGATAA
>CAZGYC010000189.1:0-4704 GCA_964530015.1 uncultured Limnohabitans sp.
CCCAGGAAACCCAAATCGACCGACTCCAGGGGCATGCGGTTGAGATTGAGTTTCACCACCTGGTCACGGACAGTTTTCAGGTCTTTCAGCGAAGCGGGATCAAAAGCCGAAGTGCCATAGTAAGCCACTTGCAGTGCCGGGGATCCCGGGAAAACCGGGTTGACTTTTCGGAAGAAATTGTTGAGTTTTTTGACATCCGAGTCGGATGCGGGATCAAAGGTGTACGATTTCTGGTTGGAAAACTTGTTGGAAGCCAACTGGAAAAGCGGCTCGCCAGCCTTGAGTTCGCTCACTTTCTGCCCATACGAACTTCCCGATTCCACCCAAAGCTGGAGGATTTCCAGTTCCTCGTCGGTCAGTTGCGCTTTGTTTTTGGGAGGCATGTGCTCTTTGGAATCTTCAGGAAGGTGGATTCGCTGGATCAGCAGGGATTCCTTCAGGTCACCCGGTACGACGAAGGGGCCGTTTTTGCCGCCTTTTTGCAAGCCTTCCAGATGGTCCATCCGCAGCTCGCCTTTTACCTTTCCTTCCTTGTGGCAGGAGACGCATTTGGCTTCCAGGATCGGCCGGACCATGTGCTGAAACACTTCGGCGTCATCCAGGGCGACGAACTCTTCCTGCTGCTGCTGGATCGGCGCCAGAAGGAAGTTTTCCCCGTGGGTAAGGTCCGCTCCAAAATGCCCGGTGAGGAGGATCGCCACAGCCAGTGTCCCGGTCGAAACCTTCAGGAAATTGGACGGCTTGTGCCGATAAAAGTAGATCAAGACCGCCAGGCCCAAGGATGCCATTCCCAGCCACTGATGCAGGAAAAGCGCGTCTCCCTCGTAGTCTTCATTGGCCAGAAGCAATCCTGCCAGGACCGTAATCCCGGTCAGGTTTGCTCCCAAAAGCAATATCCAGGTGCCGATTTCTTTCAATCTGTCGTCTTTGATCCAGTACAGTGCCACCGCCATCAGCAGCAGCACGATCGGAAAATGCAGGATCAGCGGGTGGGCCCTCCCCAATACCTGAAGAAGCGGAGGAATGGTCAAGCTGTCTCCGGCCAGGCTCAGCACGAGGGCAAGGCCAAGCCAGAAGAAAAGCAGGTTTTCTAGGATCGGAATAATCCGGGATACTTTGGGCATAGGGGGAAATTAAGCAATCAGATCTTTGACAACTTTGCCGTGTACGTCGGTGAGGCGATACCTTCTTCCGAGGTGCTTGTAGATGAGTTTTTCGTGGTCGATGCCCATCAGGTGCATGACGGTGGCCTGGAAATCATGGACATGAACCGGGTTTTCGGTGATGTTGTAGCCGAAGTCATCGGTCTCCCCGTAAACCATGCCGGACTTGACGCCGCCTCCGGCCATGAATATGGAGAATGCCCGGGGATGGTGGTCCCTGCCGTAGTTTTCGGGCAGGATCTTGCCCTGGCAATAGTTGGTCCGGCCAAACTCCCCACCCCAAATAATCAGGGTTTCGTCCAGCAACCCACGTTGCTTCAGGTCTGTAATCAACCCAGCGGTAGCCTGGTCCACGTCTTTTGCCTGGCCGATCATCTGGTTGGGCAGGTTGTCATGCGCATCCCAGCCCTGATGATAGAGTTGGACAAAGCGGACGCCGTTTTCCGAGAGTTTTCGTGCCAAAAGGCAATTGGCGGCATAGGTGCCCGGCACCAGGCAATCCGGGCCGTAGAGCTTGACCACGCTGTCAGGTTCCTTGGTGGTATCGGTGATTTCGGGCACCGCCGTCTGCATCCGATAGGCCATCTCATATTGCTGGACTTTGGCGGTGATCTGCGGGTCGTTGAATTCCCGATAGTTGAGATCGTTCATTGCGGCGATCTGGTCGATCATCTTTCGGCGCTGGTCCCGGCTCATTCCGTCGGGATCGGACAGGTAAAGGACCGGGTCTTCGGAGTTGGAAAACTGGACGCCCTGGTGGGTGGCATCCAGAAAGCCGTTGCTCCAGAGTTTGGAATAGACGCCTTGCCCGTTGCCCTTGCCGCGGCTCAGGAGCACACAGAATGCCGGCAGGTTGGCATTTTCGCTTCCCAAGCCATAGCTCAGCCAGGAGCCCATGCTGGGTCGGTTGCCCACTTGGGCTCCCGTCTGGAAGAAGGTCAGCGCCGGATCGTGGTTGATGGCTTCGGTATGCATGGACTTGACGATCAGCAGGTCGTCCACCACGCTGGAGATATGGGGGAAAAGGGAGGAAATCCAAGCCCGGCTTTCTCCGTATTGATTAAACCCAAAATAGGAGCCGACCAGGGGAAATGAAGTCTGGCCTGCAGTCATCCCGGTCAGCCGCTGTCCCCCCCGAATCGAATCGGGAAGTTCCTGGCCAAAGTTTTTGGTCAGGAGCGGCTTGTAGTCGAAGGTCTCCAATTGGGAGGGAGCGCCGTTTTGGAACAGATAGATGATCCGTTTTGCTTTTGGGGCAAAGTGCGGCAGTGCGCGCATCAGCCCGTCTTCCGCTTCCTGCTTGCCGGTAAACAAGTCCGGGATCAGCAGTGAGCCCAAGGCAACGCTTCCGATTCCCAAACTCAGCCGGGAAAGGAACTTTCTCCTGTTGTGGTTAAGCCCCTGTTCTAATATTTCCTTTTCCATCTCAGCTTTTGGTTATGGTCTCCTCTAGGTTATACAAGCTCACGATCACCTGCATCAAAGCGGCGTTTTCGGGAGTTATGGCTTTTTCGTCCATCGGATATTCGCCGACATCCAGCGCTTTTTTGGCACTTTCCGGGTGGGATTTGAATTCCTCGAGTTGGCTTTGGTAGTAGTCCGCCAAGAGGTCTTTTTCCCCGGATTTCATTTCCCTGCAGACGATCCGCTTGAAGGCTTCTTCAATGGCTTCTTCCCCGGAGTATTTTTGCGAAAGTTGGGTTGCCAACACCCTGGAGGCTTCCAATACCATCGGATCGTTCATCATGACCAATGCCTGAAGGGGCGTGTTGGTCCGGTTTCGGCTGATCTCACACCTGTCCCGGTTGCTGGAGTCGAAGATGATCGCTTTGGGAGGGGGGACGGTCAGCTTGATGAAGTTGTAGACTCCTCTTCGATAAAGCTTGTTTCCGGTATCCTGGACATAGGTGGCCAGGGTGCCCCGCCCGGAGGTGGCCGCTTCCCAAAGTCCGGAAGGCTGGTAGGGTTTGACGCTTGGACCTCCGATTTCTCCGTGGAGCAATCCGCTGCTGGCCAGCACCAGATCCTGGATATGCTCGGCAGGAAGCCTCATACGGGGTGCCCGTGCCAGGTAGAGGTTGTCGGGATCGATCTTCATGTGATCCTTGTTGATGACGGCAGACTGTCGATAAGTGGAAGAAAGCAGGATCTGTTTCAGAAGACGCTTGATGTCCCAGCCGTTTTCCATAAAGTCGGCGGCAAGCCAGTCGAGCAGTTCGGGGTGGGTGGGCAGGTCGCCCTGCATCCCAAAATCACCGGACGATTTGACGATTCCTTTCCCGAAGATTTCCTGCCAGACCAGGTTGACAAAGACCCGCGAGGTCAGGGGATTGTCCCGGTTGGTCGCCCACTTGGCCAAGCCCAGGCGGTTTTTCTCCAGGTTGTCGGGAAATTCGAAAATCGACTCGGGAGTGGAAGCCTCCACGGGGACGGTCGGCGCATCGTACACCCCGCGGTCCAGGATGTAGGTGGTGCGTTTTTCCTCGTTTTCGCCCATCACGGATACGCTGAGTTTGGTCGTGTCGGGATGGTTGATGAAGCTCATGATGCCGTCCAGATCGTTTCGCTCGATCCACAGAATCGGGGTTTTGGCGGGCTTGGATCGGCTCACATCCCCCTCAAAGCCCTTTTCCTTGGAATTGTTGAAAAAGGCGAAGAGCTCGTAATATTCCTTTTGGGAAAAGGGATCATACTTGTGGTCATGGCACTGGGCGCACTCCATGGTGATGCCCAAAATCCCCTTGCTGAAGGTGTTGGTCTTGTCCAGGACGTATTCGATCCGGTATTCTTCCTCGATGATGCCCCCTTCTTCGGTGTACTTGTGGTTTCTGTTGAAAGCCGTGGCCAGGATCTGCTCTTTGGTGGCATCTGGCAGGAGATCCCCGGCAAGCTGCCAGGTCAAAAACTGGTCATAGGGCAGGTTGTTGTTGAAGGCATGGATCACCCAGTCCCGATAGGGCCACTGGGACCGGACTTCGTCATCCTGGTAGCCGTAGCTGTCGGCATAGCGTGAGATGTCCATCCACAGCACGGCGAGCTTCTCCCCATAGGCGGGTTGGGCGAGCAGTTCGTCCAGGAGCCTGTCGTAGGTGTTTTCCCCGGCAAAGCCCGCATAGCGATCCAGGAGCTCGGGAGTGGGGGGAAGGCCGGTCAGGTCCAGGCTGGCCCTTTTGATCAGTTCGTGGGGCTTGGCTTCCGGATTTGGCTCCAGTTTTTTGGAGCGCATTTTTTTATAGGCGAAGGCGTCGATTTCATTGGTGCCCCAATCCGTCTTGGGGGCAGCCGGTTTTTCGACTTTCAAAAATGCCCAGTGGGGCTCGTACTTGGCACCCTGCTCGATCCAGCGCTTGATCAGGGCGATTTCCTCCGGTGCCAAAGTGAGGTTGGACTCCGGTGGCGGCATCAGCTCGCCGGGGTCGTCGGATAGGATCCGGTGATACACCGCAGACTGTTCCGGCTTTCCGGCCACAAGGGCAAACACGCCCGGGCTTTCCTTCAGTGCCTTGAAGGCGCCTTCTTCGGTATCCAGTCTCAGGTCAGC
>CAZGYC010000190.1:0-4685 GCA_964530015.1 uncultured Limnohabitans sp.
GAATGAACTATATTCACGAAAATCCGGTCAGAGCAGGAATAGTAGAAAAACCGGAAGACTATTTGTACTCAAGCGCAAGGAATTATTCCGGCCTAAAAGGATTGATAGATGTGGACTATTGGTAAATTGAAGCTATTGGCAAATTAAAAATTGGTAAGGATACTGGGAGGGTAATTGGGTCATTTGGAGGAAGGCCTTACACGAATAGACTGGTAAAAAGCCTTAGTTTTAAGTCTTGAATCTGGTGAACCGAAATGGTCATCACTGAGGATTTGTTTCCTTTGGCTTGAAGAAGTTGGCGATTGATTTGGTGAAGCCGCCACAGTTGTAATATACACCGTTATCAGAACAGGCAGCGGTAACCAAGACATTTGAATCGCCAAGCAAAATAATCGAAGTGATATCTGCATTTTCAAGGCCCTTATTCTCCAATTCTGTCAGTGAAATACGCTGACCATCAACAGAAACTACATAGATCGACCAGGCGGTTTGCAGTAAGATGATCCCATCCACGCTGTGTAGGCTACTGGATCTTTGGCTAAAAACCAAGTTGTCCTGCTTGGCGATATTGCTTGAATCATAGGTGCCGATCAACTGATTGTTCTTGCCCGTAAGATCCGATTTGTAAACATGGTACAGGGTGTTTTCAAAAGGTGATGTGATCGCAAAAGTAAAGATTTCGTTTCCTACCTGAACAGACTTGGAAAACTGCTCAAAACGCAGCTCCATATTTCCCGCACGGTCAATGTCGAAGGTCTTATCGCCAATCGCCACCCGTGTGAAACTTTCGAAGCTTTTCATGTTATTCACAGCCACATTTTGATTGAAATGCTCCTCTTTGATCAATTTGGTTTCCAAAAGGACTACTTTCCCTGCATCGAATGCGGTCTTCACCCAAAGGAAATCCGGTGTGTTTTTTATCCCCTCTTCGTTTCTCGAACGGTAAGGGACAATAACACTCCCGTCGGGATAGATTACTAGTTCGTCATCCGCAGAACTGCCACCGAGATTAAACTCAAGAAACTCCGGCTCGATGTCCTTCATGGTCAACACCAAAGCGTTTTCGGCACTAGGATCCCCTAAGGGCAGAATCGTAAGTTTTGTTGGGCTCATGACAGCTATCAACTTCTCTGAAATCGGCAACTTATAAGGGGACATTGCTCCCAAAAATGGGCTGAGATCGACGAAGCTATTTGGCCCTTGAAGGCTGGCATCAGGATATATCCGTGTCCAAGACGCTGTATAAAGCTTCCCGTCGATTTCCCGAGCATCGAAAAGACCTTCCTCAAATCCTCTCACCTTTTCCCATTTCTCAGGGATCACTGGTTGTTCTTTCGGTTCGCAGGAGTAGGTGCACATTGCACAAATTGACAATAGGATGGGAAGGATGTTTTTTTGGAGCATTGCGAGATAGTTATATCTGGTCTGGGTTAATTACCTGAATTTGAATTGTAACGGCAAGTTAATAGAATAGCTTAGTTACTCAAAACCAATCACGAATTCCCCGTGGTCAGTTATCATTTACAGAATCAGCACTCCTGCTAGACGTAGAACGAGCTTTCGACGTGGGCCAGTATTCAGCACTTTATGTTTTTGGGCTTCACCTCGACTGAGCGTAGTTAGACGTCGGCCTAGGCGTAGTCCCGACAACTGTACGGGAGCTACTACGCCTTTCTATCCAAACGATCCCGTACACCTGTCGGGATGCAATTTGCTGGAAAATGACTAACCAGAATATCTCCAGCCAATTACAAATTGGAAGGAATAGTACGGTGTTTTGCAAACCGATGGCCTAGGCGTATTCTCACTCCCGGTACGCCATAATGCGCCATCCGCTTGGCTATGATCCAGGTAGAATCCCCTTCGATCACTACCGGATTGCAGAGACTGCGTTCCGTTTGGGCAATCTTTTCGGACTCAGTGGTGGCGCTTTGCTCTTCCTTACAGGATTGGAAAAGAATAAAAACCAAAAGCAATGGGAGCAGCTTTTTCATGGGTTCTTGTGATTTTTTGGGAAGAAGGAAGGCAAGAAAATAATGTGGTAGTCCTTTTTTCAAGTAATCGGGTACTAATATGGATCAGTTACCATTTGATTTGTGTCGATGAATTACCGAAACAGCTACTTCAGGCTTCTCCTGGCCTTTTCCTTTGCCGGACTTTCTTTTTGTACCCCACCCCAAAAATCCCTTCCCGATCTCAAGTCGACTGTGGACGGGATTGTGACCCGACTCTACCAAGAAATCCCCGCAGACAGTCTCAACCTGCTTGATGAGGAGTTTTTCTTAGAATACCTCTCTGAAGATGAAAAACAAGTCCTGAGCTCCCAGTATTGGGTGATCGAAGTCAATCAGCCGGTTCGGATTTCCCTGATGCGGGATGTAAGTCAAAGCACTGTTCCGTTTTGGCTGGAAAAATCGGGTTTTGTGAAAACCACCCTTCAGGTAAAAAATGAGCTCTCCACTTACGAAGTTTGGCAAAAAGAAGGATCTGCGGGCAAAATCTCCCTGGGTATCAATGGACTCGACAAACACCGTCCGGTTTACTTTATCAGTGTGGCGCCTCTGGGTCAGGAAAAGCCTTTGGAAATCAGGCCGATTTTCCCATCACACCAGCATATCGAGAAGTTCCAACCCGGAGCCTTTACTTACCATGATTGGGATGGATTGAAAATCACCGAAGTACCCGAGCAACTTTTGGGCGAATCGATGCTTACCACGATTCGTGGGAGGGCGAGAGAAGCCCATCTGGTCAATGCTTTCAGAAACACCGATTTTCCCTCATCCGAAACGCCGGACTTGATTACCCTACATTGGGTTCAGGACCCCAAAAACTCCATTTCCGTCAATTGGCGAACTTCTCCCAACTCCTCAGACTATTGGGTAGACTATTGGAAAAAAGGCACCCAGGACACCCTGTCACTTCGCTCCAGCGCTCAGGAAATGGAGGACAGACTGCTGCAAAATGACCGTTTTACGCTCCGGCATACCGCCCGGCTTACGGATCTGACTCCGGGTACGACCTACGGGTACCGAATCCGAAACCAACAGCAAACCGGAAAGATCCACTCCTTTCAGACCGAGCCGGAAGCCTTGAAAGACTTTTCATTCATCTGGTTTGGCGACATGCACAATGATCCCAAAACAGGCCAACTCGCTACCGATGCCACGGCAAAATTCCCGGAAACCAAATTCTACATTTCCTCAGGGGATCTGGTGAACACCGGACTGCACCGCGACGATTGGGACAAGTTATTGGAATACACAGGCGAGAGCTTTGCCAACCGGCCGTTTATGCCGGTGCCCGGAAACCACGACTCCCAGGATGGGCTGGGAGCCTGGATGTATGAGGCGCAGTTCGACCTGCCCCGCAATGGTCCCGGAGAAGGATTTGCCGAGCGATCCTATTTCTTTACCTATGGGGAAGCCTTGTTTCTGATGCTGGACGGCACCTTATCCGTTCCCGACCAGGCGGCTTGGCTGGAAAAAACCCTGAGTGAAAATCCCGCCAAATGGAAGTTTTTGACCGTCCACTTCCCCGCATACAATTCCGTGGAGCCCTATCCTGAAATCCAGGATTCCTGGATTCCCATTCTGGAAAAACACGGGGTGGACCTTTATTTCAGCGGTCATTTCCACTACTACATGCGCTCCAAGCGCCTGAAGGAATTCAAGCCGGGGTCAGATTCCAATCTGATTTTTGTCCACTCTGCTTCTGCCCATGGGAAAGGATTCGAAAGCGAAAAGCAAGACGGTTCGTTTACCGTTTTGTCCTATCCAAATGACTACCTCTATCAGAACATTGAAATCAAAGGAAACACCCTTACGCTGAGCTCCTACCTGGCCAATGGGGAATTGCTGGATCAGTTTTCGATCAAAAAATAAAACAAATTCCGCTCCCAGGCTCAGCAAAGGAGATGTAACAGGAAAATCAAAATCCGGTCAGAGCTGGAATAGTAGAAAAACCGGAGGACTATTTGTACTCAAGCGCAAGGAATTATTCGGGCCTAAAAGGATTGATAGATGTGGATTATTGGTAAACTGAAGCTGTTTGCCAATTAAAAATTGGTAAGGATACTGGGGTGTAGTTACAAACTACACCCAGTCCAAACCATGATTTGACTACGCCGGGCAGGGCTAGATAATCGGCCATGCCTACGGCATTGATTGGAATGGAAATCTTCACTATTTCAGATCTTAACTCCCTGGGAGCACGGTCATGGGAAACATCGGCCCAGCATATCCCAATAACCTAATTTATGAGTCCCATAGGGACGACCCATTTTCTAGCCAGAGGTTTTAACCTCTGGAAAAATCGATGATCGATTGTTTGGCAAAGTCCCGTAGGGACGGCCGATATAATTTCATCAGCATTAATAAATATCATCGCGAGTTACAGCTTCGAGTCCCAATTTTTCCGAAAAGCAATCTCATACCTACTAAAAGATTGCTTCGGGATCGCAGACTAAAAAATAATTTGCCAGTCAAAAACGATCCCTACCGATGACGCTGCTTTTCGTCATCGCCGCCTGGTTCGACAGCCATTCCCGGTTTTCAATTCTGAATTCTTAATATCGGTCATGCCTAACGGCATTTTCCAAAATTCTCAATCATTCTTAAATCCAGCCATTAAAATGACTGGCTAGGTAATCGATCATGCCTACGGCATTACCACCAAAATCATTCTTT
>CAZGYC010000191.1:0-4646 GCA_964530015.1 uncultured Limnohabitans sp.
CGGTTTTGGGAAGCAATGGGAATGAAACAGAATGAGAAAATCATCCTGATCGATGGGATAGTTCATTAAACTGTGTCTAGGTTTGAATTTAGGTTTACAAGGGACTGGCAGAGGAGGCCGGAGGCCGACGAAGCCAGTCCCTTGTAAACTAATTTTTTTGCGGTATCCTCTCTGGGTACTTTTCCATGATTTCCCGCTGTATTGCTGTCCATCCAAAAGCCTTTCTTTTCCATGACTTCTCGTTCCTGTTTATCGACAGATAGAGCTGTTTCAACAGTGCCGTTTCCGATACCCAAGCAGCTTTGCTTTTTACGAGTTTTCTCATGATCCGATGAAGTGCTTCCACGGGATTGGTCGTATAGATCATTTTGCGCATCGGTAAGGGAAAATCCAAAAAGGCCATCAACTCAAGCCAGTTTTCATTCCATTGTTTGACGATATACTTGTATTTCTTTCCCCATACTGCCTCAAAAGCCGACAGTGCTGTTTTTGCGCTCTCTTCCGTGGTGGAAGTATAGATTTGGCGCAAATCCTTGACCACGGCCTTCCTGTCGGCTTCATCCACATATTTCAGCGAATTCCTCATCTGGTGGACGATACACTTTTGGATAATGGCGGAGGGAAAGGCGTCTTCGATTTGATCTGAGAATCCCTGCAAATCATCCGTGCACACTACCAAAATATCCGCCACACCCCTGGCCCTAAGGTCTTCCATCACCATTCCCCATTTTTTGGCCCCTTCTCCGCCCGAGTTGATGTAGAGCCCCAATACGTCCCTGTTTCCTTCCCAATCCACCGAATACACCGTATAAAAGGCACTGCTGACGTATTTGCCGTCCTGCCGCACTTTGAAGTGGATCGCATCCAGGTACACGATGGGATAGAAGCTTTGTAGGCTTCTTGAGCGCCATTCCTGGATCTCGGGCAACACCTTGTCGGTAATCTGTGAAATCCGGCCTGCGGAGATACTCACCCCATAAATATCCTCCAGCAAGCGTCTCACATCCTCTACCGAGTTGCCCTGGGCATACAATGCCAAAATCTGATCATCCAAGCCACTGCCAAGATCCCGTTGGCGTTTCCCGATCAGCTCAGGCTCAAAGTCCCCATTCCGGTCACGTGGTGTCGAAATATCAAGATGCCCAACCTCACTCAGCACCCGTTTGGGAGTCCGCCCATTTCGCTTGTTGACGTTGCCGGAAGCGCACTCTTCGGTGAGAAAACCCGCGATTTCCCCCTCAAGCATGGTATTGACCATCTGTTGTAAAATCTCACTAAAAGGGCTCTCTTTCCCCAGCAATCCTTTCTTGCTGTACAGTCGCTCTTTTAACCGGTCATTCATTTTGGGATCATTTATTAAATCCTCAATTGTCTGTTTCTTCTTCATTTTGTGTGAATTTAGCAGACACACTTAATTGAACACTCTCTGATCGATGCGGATGTCCTTTCCCATTTCATCACCGGGGGACAGATCACGCTGCTTCCGACAATCTTCCCCTATCCGATCAAGATCCTGGACAAGGTCTATGCGGAAATCTCCCGGATGCCCGGAAGAAAAACAGAGGTGGATAACCTGCTTCGCTTCAAACTGATGGAACAAATCCCATTTCCAGAAGACAACCAAGATATCAAAAAAGAATACCATTACATCAAAAACCGGCTGTTTAAGGGAGACGGGGAAGCCGCCTGCCTGGCCGTGGTTCGGCACTCAAAGGACATCTTGGCCAGCAGCAACTTGAAAGATATCGCAAGCTACTGCGAGCTACACCAAATCACTTACCTCACTACCATGGATTTTCTCTGCCAAGCAGTCAAAAATGGACAGCTCACCGAGTCAGACTGCGACGATTTTATCCAGCGGGTGCTGAAAGCAGGAAGCAGTCTTCCTGTGAATAAATTTGGGGAATACTATTGTCAAATGAAATAACCTTTGTAGCTATTTTTTAGATGGTACTGGTCTAGTCGGGGGAGTGGGGATTGTTCTTCCTTTGCTTCCTTTGTCTGGATTGCTTGGTTTGATGATTGGTTGTGGACGATGTTCTTTAGCCATGATTATATGCATTTATTGCCGCAAATAGTAGGATGCTTATTATTCCGACTCCAAGTGAAACAATGGAGATGACGTTTAATATTGAGATAACCTTATTCCTCTCATTGATTTTACAAATCAGTTTCTCAAAGGGCATTTCCTCGTCCAAATCCTGAATTGTCTTCTCATTGAATCGACTTGATAGATAATGAGAAATCAAGTTAATTAATAAGGTTGAAGCAAGGAAACCCCATCCGGCTATTAGAATCCACTTATGGGTAGAGTTCTCCAGCGGACTTATTTTTTCTACAAAAGTAATTGTGATAATAAGGGCTCCTGAGGATATGAAAGTAATGTACTTTTCAAAGTCATCATCACTTTTAGCCTTCTGTTCGAGAATTGAGATTCTATATTCTCTCCATTCTTGAATCGCTTTTTTGCTTTTCCCCATGCACTCTAAAAGGTTTGAAAATTTTTAGCTCTCTTTTTCTAATTCCGCCGCCTTATCCCTCAACAACTGCGAAATGTCTATGGGAGGCAATAAATAACCTCCCATTGGGCCAAGATTGGTTATCTGATACATGATGTTTCGGAGGTTATTGATCATCATGTTGAGGGTGGAAAACTGACTAAGATTATTTCTCAAGCCCTCTTCCACATTTTCCGGATCTTGAATCCTGAATGTTCCTCCTCCTTCGACCATCAATTTATATCCCGGTAGAGATTTCTTTTTCGCAAAATTCACCTCTATTTTGGTAAATAGCTGGATTTCGCCTTCTACATCTGTTTTTCCGATTCCAAAATCAATGTCAACCGGATAAGATTGAAAGAGGTCTTTGACGTTTATTTCTTCTTCACTTGGGATGATGAATTCATACCTAGACTCCAACAGTTTGAAATCCAATAATTGTAATGGTGAAAATTTTGCTTTCATCCGGCCATAGCATATTCGTCCTCACCGGCTTGGCTTACTGCCATCACCAAGTGAGGATTAGTGACTTGATCTTTTAACTTTAAATATTCCTGGGTTTTGGACCAACGCTGATGGTAGGCCATAAGCTCTTCCTGAACTTTCTCTTGAAAAAGTTCTTCTGTCAACACTTTAAAGTCCAGCTCCAACTCTATGGACATTTTTGCCAGAATATTCCAGCTGGGTTTTTTGTCCCCACGGAATAGCTGCGTGATGAAGGAGGCGGAGGTTCCGATTTTTTCTGCCAACTCTTTTTTGGAGATATTTTCAAGATCCATCTTCCGATCTACCAATCCTAAAAACTGTAAAGCTAATACATCGGCCAATGAGGCGACGCGGTCCTCATAGGAAATCTCATTGAATAGATTGTCCCATTCTTTTTTGATAGAATCTGTCATGGTTTAGGGTTTAGGTCGTACTCGTACTTGGACACTCTTCTGATAATTGCTTTTTCCGCCGATGTCAGTTTTTGGGATTTCTTTTTCTCAAGAAGTTCTATCCCAATGATCACAAAGCGTTCCGTGTCTCCGTCAGCAAACTGCTGACAGTAGATTCTGGGATTTTTCTTCCCTTTAAACAATTTAATGGCAGTAACCTTTTCACATCCTTTCTCAAAATTCTCCTTGTCATACAAATCCTTGGGAGCTTGGTGGTTTAAAATCAGCTCTAAGGCTGTCTTGAACTTCTTCAAATTTGCTGGCTCGGATTGCAGAAAAGCCATGATTTCCCCAGAATTCTCCTCATCCAGATAAAAAGCTTTTTTGCCATCGTTCGAAATTTGTACAAGTTCTGCCTTTCTTTTCACGTCAAAATTAAGCAATAGGTTAATTTAATCAAACCATTCGTAAAAATTCTAATCCAAATCGTTATTTCTTTCCCCCTCAGCCACCATCCCCAACTCCCCAGCCTCCCTCACATACTCCTTCACTTCCCGCTCCACCAGCTCCCCACGAAATGCCTTCGCCAATACCGCCTGCGGCAGTTGCTCAATCTTAGCTTTTAAGTTTAGGTATTGGGATTCGATTTTGTCGGCGAGAATGAATAATGCTTGAACCTGCTTTATAATTTCTTCTTGTTCTTGTATTGGAGGCAAATTGAGGATCAAGTTGCCTATGGATTTCTGATTAATTGTATTCTGACCTGCACTTGTAGAAAGCGAGCTTCTTAGATATTTTCTTCCTTCTCCTGAATTTGTAATGAAAGTCAAAAATTTCGAGATCAGTTTTGAACTACTGACTTTGATTCTAATGAAATGATCACAATATGCCTCTTCAGGACCTATTTCATCATAATAGATGAATAAACCGGCTAAATCGGCTGAGCCATTTACTCTTATTACAAGGAGATCATGGAGGCCTAATACATATTTTCGTTTCTCTTTTTCATCAAGGATAATGGTTCTTTCATTTCCATAAACTCTGATTCCATTTTTAAAATCAGCCAGCCTCAAGACTGTGACCTCTTTTCCAATGGTTCCGGCCCTTTTTGAAAGGCCATTTGATGAAAATTCAATAACATCATTGAGTGTCGTTTCCACCCACTCCCCCAATCCCTTCCCTTCTCTCCATTCCCTCGTCAACTCCCCCGTCACTGCCTGGGTCAGCACTTGCTGGCGGAAGGCTTTCAGCAGGCCGGGAATCCGGTCCA
>CAZGYC010000192.1:0-2196 GCA_964530015.1 uncultured Limnohabitans sp.
CAACAGCGCCATTAGCCATCATCTTGTCCTTTATGTTTGGATTTGCGGCGATATCGTTTCTTAGATGGAATAGTCTGGGCACGAAGCTTCTGTTCTGCCGCAATCCTTAATTCCTCAGAACTAAGCTTACGCTTAAACAAGAATAACTCTATCCCAATTAAGTAGATAACCAATAAAGGTTGCCGCCATCAAGACAGCTCCCAAAGGATTGCCTGTCAACAACATAACAGTTCCAGCAAAACCAATAGCATAACCAATGCCGAACTGCACAAAGAATGCTCTAATCAGCTGCTTCATTATACTCTCCTTTTAGTTATAGTGCGGGCGGAGGGGGTCGAACCCTCGGTGTTTAACCTCGTGGGTGGCAGATTTTAAGTCTGCTGCGTTTCAGCCAACTTCGCCACGCCCGCTCATTATGATGGTCTGACTTGCTTTGGGGGTTCTCCCTATTCACATACAGACAATAGAACTCTCACAACACTCTCAAAGTTGTGTCTCTTAGCATCATAGATTTAGTATAGAGAGCATCATGCTTCTAGCTCTCAGTGTTAGGATTCGGCGCAACTGTACCCTCAGTGAAGTAGCTGAGACAGTACCTAACTCTATACAGCACCTTCGTCCGGCTTAGGTTTCGGGCGACCTACTGTAATAATATTAACTCTGTGTTGCGGCGGAAATACCGCTTTTAGTAAGTGGCCTAACAGTTGCCATTACGCTGTGTCTTTCAGGGATTCTGGTTTGCCACTTAGGTACTACAATCCCTTTTTCCCTTTGGAATATTGTATTGCGGCAGGGTTAAGCATTGTTGTTTTGGCGGCGAACCGACAATTTACTATTCCAAATTCAGTAAGTAAATATGTAAGGCCCCCGGACAGCCCTCGTGAGAGAGCCAGCCAGGGGCCTAAGGTGTTCAGTCGTCGAAGGCGGTCTCAGCCGCAGCAGCAGCTCCGGCAAGCGCCTCTTGGACCAGGTCATTGACCTCATCACCAGCGGCAGCCGCAGCCTCGTTGTTCTTACGACGGTTCTCAGCCGGGACGTTGCCGACGAAGCACTCGATGTTGCCGAGCACACGGGTCAGCTGACCCTTGGTCTCAACAGCGAGGAACGGGTCCACGAACTGCTCACGACGACGCTCGCTGAGTGCAGCGAAACGAGGACGGGCGTCTTCGAACCAGAACTCCTCGACGCCATTGAGCGCCTTGACATAGTTCTTGACGATTTCCCGCTGCGCCTCACTGATGGGGTCATCAGCAACCTCAGCATAGGTGTCAGCCGCATAGCTATTCACCAGCGTGTAATCGTACTGGCGAGGGCTCATGCGAATACGACGACGCTCCGCAGTCAGAGCTTCAGCGAGGCTCTTGTTGAGATAATCGTTGTTCTCGTCCGCCCGGCGCTTCACACCAGCGATAACGAGATGAGCCTGCGCCCGGGAGACCTGATTGAGAATCGTGGGGTCGCCGCCAGTACCAGGCAGCTTCACCTTATCGATGCCAGCGACATCTTCAGTGAACCACGGGTGATCGAGGTCGATTTCGCCGACGATGGCGTCAGCAGTAATGATACTCATTGCAATATACTCCTATATTGTAGTTGATAGAACGGGGATTACGGAAGTGATTACGCACTCCCTACTTTTTGCCAGGATGGATTAACAGTACGCCTCTGCGCCAGAGATAAACGTGTAATCTGGCGAGTTATCTACCACTTTGAAGTTCGCACGAACTCCATTGGTGAATAGATAATCATCATACACCATTCGAGATACAACCAACTTGACGCCTAAGCATTCAAGGGTATCTCCAGGGATGTAGAGAGGTGTAGGTGGCGGCGGAACTGCAGCAGCACGCTGCATTTGAGCTTTCTTCGATGGATAGCTACTGGTCCAAGAACCAATACCATTGAGGATCAAGCAGATTAGATTAAACATCATAGCTCCTTAATATGGAACGCTTCTCTTATTTCAGGTTCATCTAAAGTAAAGATAAGACCTTGATGAGAAGGATGGTTCAGACGAGCATTCAGTGTATGGATGCGGCGAAGTGCACGCTTTTGTGTCCAATGACGTGAATGGATAGAGCAGACATTCTGCTTGGTATCAATGAGTAATACACGAGGCACAACAGTCTCCTTACACCAGAGAAGCTACAATAGCTTTGAAATCTTTGAAGTTGATACGAACAGCAGAGGCATATT
>CAZGYC010000192.1:2296-4592 GCA_964530015.1 uncultured Limnohabitans sp.
GAAGCTACAATAGCTTTGAAATCTTTGAAGTTGATACGAACAGCAGAGGCATATTGTGTAGGTGCGGCGGAATCGACATTCGCCGGAACCTCAACAGATGCAGGCTCGTCAATAACAACAGTAGAAGGATATCCACATGGTGTAGCACCAACTAATGATGTACCAATGTTGTTAGGCCATGGGATACTAACCCACTCGCCATAAGGAATCACTTCGCCGGTGTAAACCATCCGGTCATGAGAATCAAACAGCAAGCATGTTTCAGCCAAGGGGCCAGTAGGTGGAACATAGTCCACTGTAGCAGGCTCGTTAATAACCAGCGGTGGGGTCATCGCCGGAATACAAGAACCATCGGGATTTTCCCCATGGTCGCAACGTGGGTACGGCGAACAGTCGATATCTGTATCACAGACTGTAGTCTGCTCAACAGGTTCGTCTGCATGCGCAGTCGCCGCCATACCCAACAAAACTGAACAAATGCCGATGGCCAACAGACCACCGAAACCACGGGTAAGAAAACGCTTCATGATATTACCTCCTTAGGTAATAGTAGATACGAAAGGTGTCAGTTGAGCGGCGGCTCTTTCAATCCAGCCAAAATAACACGAATGTCTATGGTAGTCGATAAGGCTCATACGTCCTTATGAACTAAGATATAGGGGACTGACAGCTCCCTTACTTTTTGCTTACTTTACAGCTAAATGAACAATGAATGTGAATAAGCACAACAAATGTAGTACTTATCTATAGTTATTAGTACAAGTGTTCGGGATTCGCCGCAAACATAGCACAATAACATTCGAAAGGGCTCTGAGCTTGACGATTTCTGAGCAGTAAACCGAGCATGATTTCGCCACCCCTCTTCGAGCGACGTGGTTCATGATGCTAAAACCATTAGGGTTAGTATAGCCTCCTCATATCGTGTTGTTCTTGCGGGGAGGCATCGCAAGCACGCCCATGACCGAATCGCATGGGAAGATATGGATGGTGCTGCAGACACCGAGGAAAAGGCCTCTCGCTCAACCACGTGAGCTTACCACGGCTATGTTCTACTATAGGCTCTACCGTAGAGCAAGCCTATAGACTATTATACAGCACCGGGACTGGTGAGGTCTGGGTGATTTCGGATTGCCGCCGAAGTACCACTTCAAGGGCTTTCCTAAGTACAACACGAACGCACCCCACCCCTTGCGGGGTGGACGCTGGTAGCTTGAGCGCACTATTTATACTCGCTACCACGAGTCCCCTTTAACGGGTAAAGGATTAGGGCATGACGCATTATCCTCCTTGAGTAATGGAATTCTATTCCTTACTTTTTGCCCCTTCAGACAACGGGCAGGCCAAAGACCTGATACGCTGCACTGATGGTCTCCGTCTGAGCAATCTGCTCGGCATTCATGCGAGCACGAGACTCACGGTCGCAGTAGGACAACAGAGTGCGAGCATCTTCAAGCCAAGTCTTCGACTTGGTAGTCAGGTCCTCGGTCAACGCTGAAGTGGCACGAATCAGCTCCCTGACAGCCTCTTGCGCTTCCGGAGAGATATCGTGCAGCTCGAAAGTCCAGGCATGCTGCTGAGCATCCATGAGACGTTCGAACAGCGGGTCCGTGTCGAGAATAGCTGCAAGGGCTTCCAGCTCCTTGACCTGGGCCTTTGTAGCCCGGTGCATCTTGAAGCTTGCGATACGGTCCTTAGTACCAGCGATGGGGCGGACCTTGTCACGAGTGTCAGAGACAACCATGTGGGTCTTAGCCGCAAAGCTACGCAGACGACCAGTCTCCTCATCAGAAGTATCGTAGATGACGTCGGTTTCCGCCGCATCCTCAACAACAGCAGTGTCCTTGAGGAACGGAACGGGGATGGAAACAGTGAGCTTACGCATGATGATTTCTCCTCCTAAAGGCTATGACGCCCACGGTAGATGGACTGACACTTCATAGCGTCAGCAACATGGTCTTCGCAGAACGTATCCCGTTCGTAGTACTTCGGGTCGTTGCCGTAATCGTGCATGAGACGCTGACCAGCACGGTGGAACTGGCTTGAAACACCCCAGGTAGAAGCGTCACATTCGCCGCATTCCTTCACGGCGGTGTCAGTACGCTCATAGAACAAAGAGTACTGACGAATACGGTTATAGGCTTCCGAGAAACTCACCCGGTTCTTACGAAACGGGTTCGTAGCAACCTTGAGGCTTGCTCCAACGGAAGCAGAGATGGGATTCGCCGCAACCACCTGAATGGTATTGCCCAGGTGGTCAACAGTAATGGGATTACGCATGGACTTGCTCCTTTACGAA
>CAZGYC010000193.1:0-4575 GCA_964530015.1 uncultured Limnohabitans sp.
CCAAAAAGTGCTCCAGCGGGAAGCTGATTCCTTTGGCTGGAAAAATTACAACATCCTGGAATCCTCCTTTGATCTCTGGCTCGACGGCTATGTGCCGGGCATCCCGGACCGGAAGGTCAATATCTATACAAGAGGGGCTTTATTGGCTTTTTGCCTTGACGTTTATTTGCTGAAAAATGGAAGTTCGCTCGTAAAAGTCATGGGGAAAATGTGGGGAAAATTCGGAAAACCGTTTGTCGGCTATACGCTCCGGGATTTCGAAGACCTGGTTTTTGAAGAAGTGTCAGATCCAAAAGAAATCCGGGATTTTCTGAATGACTTCGTTTACGGCTATCAGGATCTTTTTCCAAAACTTCCTTCCTTCTTTGATGAAGTCGGGATTCAAGTGGAAGGACAAATCGGCGAAGACTGGCTTTTGCACGAGCTGGGAATCCGGACCAATCCCGAGGGAGCAGTCTTGCAGCTCCATCCCGAGTCCAAAGCTTTTTCCACACTGATGAAAAACGACAGGATTGTCAACTGGCCGCTTGAAAAACCAGAAGCAGGCGTTCTTCTGGACCTCCAAATCGAGCGCTGCGGGAGATTCCTGGAATTGTCACCGCCCTTGGAAAATGGGAGTTTTTACCCAAGCTATCAGCTTTCTCCCATGGTATCTACCGAACTGACATCAAAGTGGAAGGCGTAAAAAAAGACCTCCCATGTAGGAGGCCTTCTTTTGCCCCAACCAGCAAAGCGGAGGCTAAATTTTCATGTGTTTATGATTTGATTTCAATGTCCATCCCGATAACGAGAGGAGGGGTCTCGCATGGTTGATCATCATCCCAGTGCGGGGGCGTTCTTCGCCATGCTCGGTTTCATAGCAGTTTGGTGGTTTTTTGAGTCGGGAATAAAGTGAAAAAGAGGGGATCGCTCCCCTCTTTCCGATTAATTGATATCCTCGTCTGTTATCGGAGTGTTCAGTTCCAGTAACGTTACCTTCCCTTCCAGGGGAACGGGGGTCATCGGAGACTTGATCGTCCAGGTCATCGGAAGCAAGACGCCGTCTTTCTCCTGATAGTCAGAATAGAACGTGTCACCCGAGGCAGGATTCTCATATTTGATTTTCAAACCCGACTCCTGTGCGTAATAGTTGGTCAATTTGGCACCGGATGCAGCGGAGATGATCACCTTGTATGCCGGAGTGCCTTCCACGTCTTTCAGTCCGTCAAAGGTGAGCGTATAGCCCATTTCCTGGTAAACAGCCTCTGGGAAAAGGAAAGAGTTCAATTGGGCTTCAGCCAACTGCGCCTCAGTCATGTCCATGGACTGATCCTGAACCGAGATTGAGCCTTTGCCGTCGGCCAGGGTAGTCTTTTGCATCACGTTGCCTCCCACCGACAGCTTCTGTCCATATCGGCCATTTTGGGAATCGTAGAAGAACGCTATATTCAAGGGAGTACCCATCACATTGGCATCCATGACGATCTTGGTCGTCTTAATCGCCTTGACGTTTTCCGCACCGCCAATCGCGGTCAGATAGGTATCCAGCACTTTTTCGGCAGTCATGTCCGCATCGGCTATGAGTTCCTGGGCCGGCATGCCCATGTTGTCGTACATCGTGACTTCGCCAAACTGCGCCAATTTTTCTTTGATCTCGGCACCATTTCCCACCGTGGTAATGATAAACTTGTCAGGCTCGATCAGCCGCTTGGCGGTGGCATTGATATCGGCGACCGTCAATGCGTTGAGTTTTTGCAAATACGTCTCGTAGTAGTCTTTTGGAAGTTTGTAGCGGTCAATATTCAGCGCAAACTGGGCCACGGTAGACGGCTGCTCCAGCGAACGCCCAAAACTGCCGGACAATTCGGCTTTGGCCTTTGCGAGTTCTTCTTCGGTGACTCCGTTTTCGACCAGGTTCTGTATTTCATGGATAAATTCGTACACTGCCGAGTCCGTCACCTCGGTGCGGACGGATGCGTTGGCGGAAATCGTCGCCACCAGCTTGTCCGCTCCGATGGAAGAATAGGCCCCATACGTGTATCCCTTGTCTTCCCGCAGGTTCATGAACAGACGTGACGCAGACCCCCCGCCCAAAATCTGATTCAGCAAGCGGCTGGAGATGTAGTCCGGATCGCCGATTTTCATCTGTACCGGCTGGGTCAGATTGATCACCGACTGAACGGAAGAGCTTCGGTCCACCAGCGCAACCGCCCTTTTGGAGGCACGCTCGGGCATCGGATAGGTGAATCTTGGAACTTCCCCTCCTGTCCAGTTGCCGAAATATTGCTTCACCACTTTCTCCGCCTCGGCTTTGTCCATGTCGCCAACGATGGCGAGATAGGCGATGTTTGGCTTGAAGTAGGTCGAATAGTAGTCTTTGACGTCGTCAACGGTCACGTTGTTGATGGTGGTTTCGGTTTCGATCTCGCCATAGGGGTGGTTTTTTCCAAAAAGAACCGTCGCAGACAGTCTGGAGGAAATCGCATTGGGATTGTCTTTGCTCTGCGCCAAACCAGTCAAAGACTGCTTTTTCAGTTTGTCCAGCTCTTCCTGTGGAAACAGGGGATTGTAAAGCACGTCTGCCATCAGCTCCAGGATTTTGCCCTGGTGCTTCTTCAGCGACGAAGCATAGACAGAGGTAGAAGAAGCACTCAGGCTGGCTCCGATAAAATCAATTTCCAGGTCCAGTTGGTCTTTTGTGCGGTTTTTGGTGCCACCCATCATCATTTCCCCCACAAAGCCCGTCATGCCGGCTTTGTCTCCCTCCAAAATCGGGTCTCTTTCCAGAACGAGTGTGAATGAGACTCTGGGAAGCTTGGTGTTTTTTACCACAAAAACCTTCAGGCCGTTATCCAGTGTGAAGGTCTCGGCCTCGCCGATCTTAATCTCGGGCGCCGGTCCGGAAGCAGGCAGCTTGCTTCGGTCCACCTGGGCCATCAAGCCTGCGGTGACCAAAAGCGTCAATACAAATGATGTCGCTAATTTTTTCATTTCTTTTAGATCAGTAAGGTCAAACAATTATTCAGTAGTAGGCTGGGCCGATTTTGGCAAATAGTACAGCACCACGCGGCCATTCAGGTCGAGGTATTCTTTGGCTACCCGCTGGATGTCGGCTTTGGTGACCTGGGAAAACTTATCCATTACCTGATTGATGTAGTTGGTATTGCCGTAGATCACGCTGGCTTCGGCCAGGTTTTCGGCAATGCCCGCCACCGTGGAGTTGCTGCTGACGATGTCGTTCTCCATCTGGTTTTTCAGCTTCGCAAACTCCTCATCCGAGATCCCCTGATCCTGCACCTGCTTGATCAACCGGTCAATTTCGGTTTCCAGATCCTGTGGCTCCACGCCCATATTGGTGATGCCATACATGATGAAAATCCCCCCATCTTCCAGTTCCAGGGGAATCGCCGCCACCACCAACGCCTTTTGCTGCTTATCGACCAATTCCTTGGTCATCAGGGAAGAATTTCCGCCTGTCAGATAGGTGGAAAGCAGGGAAAGCGCATAGCTGTCTGGATGGTTTCTCGGCGGCAGATTGTAAGCCTGGATCACAGCCGGAATCTGGATGTTGTCGTAGATGATGTCCCGGATTTCGGCAGTTTTCTTGGGTTCGGTCACATCGGGACGATAGACTTCCTTGGTTCCCTTGGGAATCTCCGTGAAATATTCTTTCACCAAAGCCTCGGTATCAGCATAGTCGATGTCCCCCGCGATGGTCAGGGTCGCATTGTTTGGCACATAGAAGTCTTTGTAAAACTGCTGAAACTCCTCTATCGTCGCGGCATTCAAATGATCCATGGAACCGATCGGAGCCCATTGGTAAGGATGAACAGCATACGCCCGTACCAAGGTCTCCGGCAGGATCGTCCCATACGGCTGGTTTTCGTAGCGCTGTCGCCTTTCCTCCTTGACCACCTCCCGCTGGGTCTCGACTCCCGTCAGATCTACCTTGGAATGGAGCATCCGCTCACTTTCCATGTACAGGGCGAGTTCCAGTTCGTTGGACGGCAGGAGCTCGTAGTAGTAGGTGATGTCGTTCGAAGTGTAGGCATTGAGGGTGCCCCCGCGGCCTTGGATGATGTTCATGTATTGTCCGCGGTCGATGTTTTCGGAGCCTTCAAACATCAGGTGCTCAAAAAAGTGGGCAAATCCCGTACGCTCGGGATTTTCGTTTTTTGAGCCGACGTGATACAATACGGAAGTCACGACAATCGGAGTCGAATTGTCCTGATGCATGATCACATGCAGGCCGTTGTCCAGGGTAAATTCCCTAAAATCAATCTTGTTTTGGGCAAATGTGGGCAAAGTCAAGAGGCCCAGCATGCACCCGAGTAGGGTAGTTTTTTTCATGGTAAAAAGATTGGGTTAAATCCGTTTAAAGCATTAATTGTCTAAATAAACAGTTTTTCCCGAATGTTGTATTGGGAAGTCAAACAGATTGTCAAAAAAGGCGGTTAAAAGTTCCAAAAACAGGCAACGGCCGGAAAAAAAACCAAGGCTGTCCGAAATCGGACAGCCTTGGTTTTTAGGGGGATAGCCGCGCCAGGATTTCTTTGGCCTCGTGCCACTTGAGCCTTGGCCCAAACTGGCTTACGA
>CAZGYC010000194.1:0-4444 GCA_964530015.1 uncultured Limnohabitans sp.
TCGAATTTCTTTACACCAAGGTTATATGCTTTTTCTGCCAATTGCTTACCCAGTCTAGGATTTTGGAGCAGCATTTCGGTTTTTTCCACCAAACTTGGGATATCCCCTAGCTTGCAGATCAGGGCATTTTCTTCATCTACAAGATTTTCAGTGATGGAGGGGATATTGGTGGAAATGATGGGTAACTTACAAACCATGGCCTCAATGACCACTCCCGGGGAGCCTTCAAAATGGGTGGGGAACCAAAAGATGTTGCAAGCTTTCAGTATCTGGGGCATGTCCAAGCGAGGACCTAGAAATCTGATTCTATCACCTATGACCAATTGTTTGGCTCTTTCTTGATAATACTCAAAGTCATAGCCATTGCCTACTACGATCAAGTAGAGATTGGGATATTTTTCTGCCAGGATTTCAAATGCCCCAAACATCTCTTCAAAGCCCTTGCTTCTGACCACTCGCGAATTGGACACCAAAAACACATCACCATCCTGACATTCCGGTACAATGGATTTTTTATCTATAGGCTTGGCATTATGGTAAAAATCCATGTCTCGACCATTTTGTACTACGACCATCCTGTCGATAGGAAGGTTAAGATAGCGGCTGTTGGGTTCTAGGATACATTCAGCCACGGAAATATATTTATCCGCCCTTCTGGCCGTTAAGCGGTCCAAAATCCTGAACAATTCCAACTTCAAAATCTCACGCTTGCGGAAAAGTGCATAGCGCTCTTTACTGTAAGTATCACTCAGCAGCGAACAAATTAATGGGATTTTGAATTTGGGTATCGCTAAGCGACAAATGATTTCAGCATTATAATGGGTAGCATGGACTGCATCCGGTTTTTCTTTGCGGATCAGGTTATTCAGTTTTTGAATGGCTTCCCTAAACCCAAAACGTTTTTGGATATCAAAAAAAACCAATGGGATATAGTCTTTCTCAAATTCCTTTTGCAGCCCATTGGCCGCTCTATACAGCACACAGACAATAGGTTCGCTGTGTTGAAGGTTTTTCACCACCTCATAGATGGATAGTTCAGCACCCCCAACTGATATGCTGTCAATTACAAAGAGGACTTTCTTCTTCAATTTAATTTAAGGTTGGGTGAAAAAAATGGGCTTGATTTTCCGAAAAGCTTTCAAACTCTTTCTGAAATTGATAAACAGCCCTCTCAACTGATTCTGATAAGTAATTCTAAAAGCCTTGTTTTTGGGTTTTGGCCTTAATAGAGAAAGTACTTGGGTAAAACCAAAATTCCACAATAAAGTTGGGACTTGCCTCAAAACAAAACTCATATAGCTCCCTGATTTACCTGAGATTATAAACCTATAAGGTTCCATAATAGGAAAATTGAAAGCGATACTGGACTTTAGTTTTAGCAGGTAATCCCATTTCAAGCGTCGCTCCTCTAAATTATGCCAAAACTTTAAGTCTTCATCAAACCAGATTTCATACCCCAAGCATTCCACTGCAAGGCACATTTCAGTATCTCCCCCTGCAGCCAAGGTATTCCCCTTTCTTGAAGTTAAGACAGTTGAATAGTTTCTTTTTAAGAGTTCCTGAATTGCCGAAAACCGAAAAAAGCAACCTGCACCATACAATCCCCAACCTTGAGGAATTGGCCCATTGACTTTGGCCTGTGCACCAATGGCATAGGTCAATTGGTAAGGGTCAAACCATTCCGGTTTGGTGATGTGGGAAGGCAGTAGGCCGATACCACCTATCGCCCCCACTTTGGAGTTCCTTTCCAGAATATCCACCCCTTTGGTAAGATAATCCGGGAATAGTTGATTGTCATCATCGCAGATCAGAATATAGCGGTAATTCACCGCCTCAAAAGCCATCCAAAGAGCAAAGTTTTTACCGGGTTTTGGACATTTTAAAATCTTAGTACGGATTTCTGTATTTTCAAAATAGGTCTTGGAATATTCAAAGGTGCCATCATCAGAGGAATTGTCCACCAAGATAAATTCCCAATCTCCCATAAAATTCAATTGACTGATGGCCTCAAAGGTTACCGTCAATCTTTTTTTTCCATTGTAGGTACAGCAGATAATGGAAACCCCTAATGGCTTTTCTTCATTTCGTAATTCTAAATCCGATACAATCACTTTTGCTGATAAAAGGCAATCAGTTTGTTTATCCCATCCTCCAAAGGCAACAATTCTCTGTTCAACAGTTTTTTCATTTTGGAAATCTCTGGGCAACGTCTCGCCATATCCCCTTCTTTGAGCGGTTTATGGTGGATGAGCTTTGAGGAAGAACCTGTAATACCCAGTATGAGTTGGGCCAGTTCCAAAACGGTTATCTCCTTGTCACTGCCCACATTGATTACTTCATTAATAGCTTCCGGATCAAATATGGCTTTGATACAGGTTTCTATATTGTCATCTATGTAGCAAAAAGAACGGGTTTGGCTACCGTCTCCATAGATATTGATGTCCTCTCCGGAAAGGGCCCTTTTCAAAAATCTCGGGACTACAAAATCTTCGCTTTGGTTTGGACCGTAGGTATTGAAAAAACGGAAAATGGTATATTCCAGACCATATTCCTGGTAATAACTCCTACAATAAGCCTCACTTATATTTTTGACAATGGCATAAGGCAGCTTGGAGTTCAACGGAGTGGTATGTTCCCTTTGGGGGATTTCAAAAGGTTCTCCATATACTTCGGAGGAACTGCTGTAAAAGATCCGTTTTACCCCTGTATTTTTGGAGAGCTTCAGGATATTCTCCATTCCCTTACAATCATTCAAAACCTTCAGTGGGTTATCCAATGTACGCTGAACCCCCACCACGGCTGCATAGTGAAACACAAAATCAAACTGAAACCTTCCAAAAACAGGAGCAATATCCGAGTAGTCATTGGCATCACATTTGATAAATTTCACATTTTCCTTTTGGGGAATTTTGGAAATATGACCTGTGGAAAGGTTATCCAAGATAATGATTTGGTTGTCCAAAATTTTGGATAGTTCCTTGGCCAATGAGCTCCCAATATTTCCCGCACCTCCCGTGATTAAATAATTCATAAATATCAGTTTGAAATAGTTTTCATTATTTGATTTAAAACAAATGCAAACGCTGGTTCAAATTCATCATTGTTAACCACAAATACCTCCACTCCATTTTCTTTTAATACTTTAAGGTGAATTTCATTAAGACGTTTGGTTTCCCCCAAAAGCTTTTCTGCTTCATTGAAGTCATATTCAGAATAAAAACCTTTCATCTCTTTTTTTCTTTCATATGCGGTCTTTATATCCATATTCAAATAAAAATAAACATCAATTTTTGGAGCGTTTTTCAAAAAGCCAGTATTATTGGAATTCTGTGATTTTTGGTGAGAAATGATATGGGTGGAATGTTTTCCGAATCCTTCACTTAAAAGTAAGCAATCCCAACTTGTATGATACTGAATATAGTAATAGTACTGAGTTAAAATTTTAAGATATTTGTTTATCAATTCTATTTCATTGGGAAATTTCACAGCGTGCTCTGAGTTGTTTTTAAACTCATCAATTTCCAAGAATAATTCTTTGAAAGCAACTTGGGAACCTTCTTCCGCAGCATGAAGGATAGATTTATTGATTCCAAACAGATCGACATTAAATCTTTTGAAAATCCTTAGGCAGAACTTGTTAAATTCATTACTTTGAATTTTTAGATCTTCCCAAACTGGAATATTCTTTAAAAGTTGATCCCATTCAAAAATTGGCGCTGGATAATATCCTAGATTTTCTTTGAGTTTTAGTGCTATCTTATTGACCATAAATGACTTTCCCGCACCAGGGATTCCACCAAATTCAATCAGTTTTAGCTTTCTCAAGTCAAATATTGTTTAAGCAGGAATACTATCAGAAAAAATATAAGGAATTCGTAAGAGTTAAAAAGCATTTGCCGGTTTTGTTTTTAAGAAGGCCGGGTAGAGATCCTGTCCTCTTTGGCCAAGCGCGTAGCCAGGCCACTTCTGTCGAGGTAGGGAAAGCCCAGATGATGTCCGATCATATTCATTTAACTACAATCTCCGCTTGTACGTCAATTCTAAAGCCTTTTGTCCTTTGAAAGAATGATTTTCGTTCCGCTGTATCTATGATCGCAAAACTTGGATGTTTTCTGTTACAGGCAAACGCTTTTTTATAGCGAAAACCGCTCAGGTCGTGATTTTTCCGCCAACGTGAGTGTCACTCACGTTCCGACGCCAACATGCCTGCTTGCCCCTTCTCCACTCACGTTTTCATCCATCGTCCCATAAACCGGTGCGAGAGCCCTGGACCGGAGGAGTGCCGTTCGTGTCTCCACGAACGGCGGCGGCAGGGAGCGTTAAGGCGTTAAGCGTGGGACGGAGCGTTGAACGAATGAACGGTTAACGTTGAACGAATGAGCGACTAGGGCTTCAGGATTTTCCAAAGTCCCCTTTTGTCGGACCCCACACGTATTACCAGGCC
>CAZGYC010000195.1:0-4443 GCA_964530015.1 uncultured Limnohabitans sp.
GCGGCGCCCACTCGTTGGAAGTGGCCGAAGCGTAGTAGTACCTGCCGATCTTCACCACGGTGGGATCCGGGCGATCCCCTGCCAGTACCGGATTGTCAAACGAACGGCTCTGGGCAAAACTGAAGCCGTAAATAAACAGTGTCAGGAAGAATGCTGTGGTTGTCAAAAGAAATCTATTCATTGTTTTTTTGGGGTGTTTTCTAACTAAGGAAAGGCGGTGATCCGCAATCTGACGCCACCGATTGGCACAAGTATCACATCATTTTTGTCACGAAAATCAACTGTCCGAAACCACCTGGCAAAAAAACTTGAGATTAGAACTTTGGGTGAAGTCATGAAGCTATTTCCAATCAAATACCGGTGAAGGCTGAGGGCCCGTGCTTGGCTCGCGGCCTGCCAGTCCCGGCCAGCCATCTGTCCACAGGACTTGATCCAAAAGCAAAACCCGGCGATTCGTCCCGTTGTTCAGTTTGGGTTTTTGCCTGTCCATACCATGGTACAAAAGCCAATCCCGGCCCTGAGAGTCTGTCACGATCTCGGAGTTGTGGCCTGGCCCGACAAAACCGGTGTCGCCGGAATTGGCCGCCACGACCAAGGTGCCGGAATCGGAAGCCAACAAGCTTTTTCCGTTCTTATCCAGATAAGGGCCGACGAGATTTTCAGACCTTCCCACCAGGATTTTATAGGTGCTGCTAGCCCCTTCGCAACAGGTGCCAGCCGAGCCGAAAAGGTAATAATATCCGTCTTTCTGATAGACATAGGCCGCTTCCAGATGATTGCCGGCAAGCTGTATCTTCCCACCCGTGGCTTTCCTGCCGTCGGCTGAGAGCTCAGTCATATACAAGCCATGAAAGCTTCCCCAGACCAGGAATTTCTTTCCGTCTTCTTCGATATAAAAAGGGTCAATGGAATTGGCTACGCCGATCTCTTTGGAATCAAATACCTTTCCCTGATCCACAAACGGTCCCTCTGGCTGCCCAGCAATGGCCAGTCCAATGCCGGGATTTGGGTCGCCCCAGGTAGAAAAGGAATAATACATATAAAACTGATCTCCTACTTGTGTCACATCCGGTGCCCAGATTCCACCCTTGTCTTTCCAGTTTGGTTTGGTTGCGATGGAGCTGCCCACCAAGGTCCAGTTCACCAGGTCCTTGGACTTGATCACCGGCACGAGATGGTAGCCGCCTTCCTCGCCCCAATTGTCCTCGGTACCGTAGGCGTAGAATTCATCGCCGACTTTGACCACGGTAGGATCGGCCAGTACCGGTTCAAAAACCGGGTTGGTATAGTGCAGTGTGTCAAGGACTGGAGGTGATTCAGGGGTTTGACTCTCTGTGAGATCTGTACAGGAGCCAACTGTGAGCAGAAGGAAAATCGGCAAATACATGTGGGTGTTTTTTCTAAACATAACAAAAAAAGTCGGGTCACCCAGATCCACTGCCTTAGATCCAGGCTCCCCGACTCCCGCTCATTTGCTGAGCGTTAAAGGTTCACTTTGGTGATTTCGGAGAAAATCATGTCCTCCACGCCGGCGATCCTCACACCGACTCTTGCGTAGGCATAGTCCTGGGTGGGGACTCGGGCAGGCACATCGACTTTCAGCGAAATCCCGTCCATGGATTCCAGATCGCCGCCAGCCCTTTGTACAAAAGTAGATCCTCCCCCAGCGGGGGGATATCACAAAAACTCCAAAAAATGAAAGATTTACTGCCTCGGTATCTCAAAAATTTGTGAAAAATCCATTAATACAGAATAAAATATTGATTAAAGCACACTTACTACAATTAGATGGACGATTATATGTCCAATCTCGGAAAAACAGAAAACATTCTACCGAATCTCCGGAAAATCACGCTGCATCATCCGCAACCGATTGCGGATGGTACAGCGGCTTGCTGTTGATTTGTAACTTTTCATTCATCAAATGCAACAAAACCTGCAACCTGTCTGTGCAGGCTGTAAATTTTAAACCCAGAATGAGCCGACCAAGCGGATTTTGATAATTTTCAGCCTTCAAAACCCAAAATCCCATGACCTTGTCCAAAATCTTCTTGGCAGGTTTTCTCAGCCTGTGTCTCCTTCTTTTCATCGCCGGTTCTGGACTGGCGCAGGACAAGCGCTACTATTTCAGGCACTATGACGTGACTTCCGGCCTGTCGCACAATTCCGTCTTTTCGATTTTTCAGGACAGCCAGGGATTCATGTGGTTTGGGACCAAATACGGACTGAACCGGTTCGACGGACAGCGGTGGAAGAGCTACAATACGGATTCCAAAGGCGATCCCGAAGACCTATTGGGCAACGACTACGTGCATGCCATCCATGAAGACCGTGACGGATTGTTGTGGATAGGGACTGACGAAGGGGTTTATTTATATGATAAAGTCCTGGACAGGTTTTCTCCTTTGCCTTATAAAACAGCAGACGGCGTTTTTCCTGCAGGTCTCATTTCTTCCATTGCCGAAGACCAGGCGGGCAACATCTGGATAGCGGGGAACAATCAGGGGATTTTCAGGTTTGATTTTGGAAAAAAGGGCTTGACACGCTTTGGCCATGATCCCAACAAAGCAGGAAGCATTCCGGCGGGGGATATTTCCTCAGTCAAAGTGGATGAGAACAACGTGGTCTGGATCTCTGTAGTAGGCAACGGCGTCGGCCGTTTTCTTGAGGACACGGGAACATTTACGATGTATCTGGATGAGGAAAGGAGACTTCCGCAGGATCATATCATCGGCCTGCAGGACTGGGGAGACTTCATCCTGATCGGCACCAAGAACGCCGGGGTGAAGAAAATGGAGAAAAGCAGCGGAAAAGTCACCAACCTGCTGACAAACGATGAAAACGGCGCGCCGCTTTTTGTCCGGGATATGTTCCAGTTCAGCAAAAATGAGCTGGGGATAGGGACTGAATCCGGACTTTTCATCTACGACTTTGTCACCAATACGTATCAGCAGGTTCAGGAGAATGCCGATGATCCCTATTCCATTGCCAACAATGCCATCTATTCTCTCTGGAAAGACAGCGAAGGCGGAATCTGGGTCGGAAGCTATTTCGGCGGGGTGAATTACCTGCCCAACCATCCCGTGAAGTTTGAGAAATACTATCCGATCACCAATGCAAACACCATCAGCGGGCGGCGCGTACGGGAAATCACCGGCAGTGGCGATGGCAGGATCTGGATCGGCACCGAAGATGCCAGCCTGAATCTTTTCGACCCGAAAACCGGGGAATTTGAGCAAATCCCGGTAGGCAATTCGGATCGGGAGCTTTCCTACCGGAATATCCACGGCCTGGCGAGGCAAGGCGATTCGGTATGGGTAGGCACTTTCACCGGAGGTGTGAACATACTAGACACCAAAACCGGGAAGATCAAAAAAATCAATTCCGGCACAGCCGGAGCCGGCCTGTCCAATGACGACATTTTCTCCATTCTCAGCGACAGCAAGAACAGGATGTGGCTGGGAACGCCAGGCGGGTTGTTCAGGTATGAAAAGGAAGAAAACAGCTTCAGGAAGTTAGCGGAATTCAGAAACCACTTCGTCTATGCCCTGCTGGAAGACCATGCCGGAACTCTCTGGGCAGGAACCTACAATGACGGCCTGTTTCGCTTCAATCCGGCAACCGGAAAATCGGATCAATTCGAACCCAATCCGGACAGCCCCGGAAGTATTCCACACCAGACAGTCATTGACGTGTTTGAAGATTCGCGGAACACCGTTTGGGTGGCGACCACGGGCGGCGGATTTGCCAGATTCAACGAAGCGGACCAAACCTTCAAAACCTATACCGTCTCCAATGGATTTCCCGCCAGTACGTACTACAAAATACTCGAGGACAACAATGGTCTGCTCTGGCTGACCTCCAACAAGGGGCTCATCCAGTTTGACCCGCAGACGGAGACCTTCCGCCTGTACGACGAAAAAAGCGGACTGATCCCAAGTCCGTTCAATTACCGCTCTGGCTATAAAGACGAAGATGGCACGCTATACTTTGGCTCGCAGGGCGGGTTGGTTTCCTTTCATCCGGACAAAATCGAAGCGTCCAATTTCCAACCCAAACTGGTTTTCACGGGCATCCAATTGTTCAACGAGGAAATCCCCATCGATCCGGAGGGTGGGATTTTGACCAAATCGATTAGCTACACCGATAAAATCAAGCTGAAACATGACCAGAATTCCCTGACTTTTGAAATCGCCTCACTGGGTTTTACGAATTCGCAAAACTGGAATTTTTCCCATAGAATGGAAGGACTGGAAGAGGAGTGGAGGCAGATGGACGATTCCCGGACGATTTCCTATTCTTATTTGCCCCCGGGCAACTATACGCTTCTGGTCAGATCGCCCAAAAGCCAAAACACCGACAGCTATGAAGAAGCCCGGCTGAAAATCGAGATCTTGCCGCCGTTTTATAGCACCCCGCTCGCATACGCCACGTACCTGCTGC
>CAZGYC010000196.1:0-4414 GCA_964530015.1 uncultured Limnohabitans sp.
TATCCCCTCGGATTTGCAATCGCTGTTTCCAGGCTCAGTCCAATTTCAAAACAACCCAATACAATTTCAACCGCTATCCTTTTGCCTATCTTTGTTTTGACCGAAAATCAAATGAAACAGAGAATCTACATTGACACTTCAGTAGTTGGCGGGTATTTTGACGAAGAATTCCAGGACGCGACCCAAAAACTATTTGAGCGGCTCGAAAACGACGAAATTCTTTTCGTGATCTCAGACCTGCTCGACCTTGAATTAATAAATGCGCCACAACAGGTTAGAGAACATCTATTAAAATATTCAGCTGATAAATTTCAAAGAGTAGAACTGACCGAGGAAGCAATTATCCTTGCTGATACCTACATACAAGAAAAAATAGTGGGCAAAACAAGTTTAGAAGATTGTCGTCACATAGCTTTGGCTACCATTGACAAAGTGGACGTTTTGGCAAGTTGGAACTTTAAACATATCGTTAACCTTGACAGAATTAAGGGCTATAATTCTGTTAATTTGCGACACGGATATTCAATGATTGAAATCAGAAGCCCAAAAGACTTAGTAAACTATGGAAACGACTAAGAAAGAAAAAACCTTTGACGCTGTGAAAATGATGAGAGACATCAGGAATGAAATCAGTTCTGAAACCCAGAACATGACCTTTTCCGAGCTGAAGGCTTATATCAAGCAAAAATTAGCCGACAACAAATCCAGGCTCATTGGACAGTAAAATTGAGAAGATCGAATCCTGTCACTGAAAGCACGTTTTTAAGCGATGGTTCTCAACTGGCGTATTGAATTTCACATTAGCCCTAAAGATCCCCAATTTACGAGGTGGGATTTCCTCCCCTGCTTGCTGACCCAAGCCTGAAACAATCCACTGGATTGTTTCTTTACGGCTTATCCTACCCTATTGTCCTCCTGATTTGCAATCCGCCTTAATCAATCTTCCCCTCCCTTTCGGCATTGCTCTTGCAGGAATATCTGCTTCCCAAAAAGCCAAGCATGAAAAACCACTCCAAACCTACTCAGGTAACCTTTGGCTTGTTTTCGGTTTACCTGATTGCGCTCTACTGGATCATCGTGCTGAAGTTTAACATCAGCGCTTACCACGATCGGGTGGAGCGGGCCATCAACCTGATTCCGTTCCGTGAGGCTGTGCTTTACCATGCCCCCTTGGATTGGAATGAAATCCTCTTGAATGTCTTCATTTTTGTTCCTTTTGGCCTCTACGCAGGGATTTTGTGGGAGCGATGGAGTTTTGGCCGGAAGGCGGCCTTGTTTTTTCTCGCCAGTTTTGGGATGGAGGCATCCCAGTATATCCTGAAAATCGGGGCGTTTGACATCACCGATCTCATCAACAATACGGCAGGCGGTATGCTGGGGCTTTTGACCTTCTACGGGCTTGAAAGGGCCTTTCGGAGCAGAATCAAAGCCCAAAAATTCCTCAATATCGTATGCCTGGTAGGCACGGTCCTTATTTTCTCCTTACTCCTTTTCCTGAAGCTCAACAACCTGTGGATCTTCAGAATGCAGCTGATGAAGGGGTAGAAGCGGAAGCATTGAAAACACTTTCAAATCAATGAATTAAACATGGCAAGAAAATTAATCCTATTCGTTGCATCCAGTCTGGACGGCTACATCGCCCAGCCGAATGACGACCTCAGCTTTCTGAAAATGGTGGAGAAAGCAGGAGAAGACTATGGTTATACCGAGTTCACGGCAACTATCGACACGATCATTGTTGGCAGAAAAACCTACGATTGGGTGCTTCGGGAAATCGGCCTTTCCCATTACGACAATGGGGAAAGGGAGGTATATGTGATCACGAGAACCGAAAAACCCCGTGTTGGCAGAACCACCTTCCACACCGGAGATTTGACTGAATTGGTGCAAAAACTGAAAGCTGATAACGGCAGGAATATCTACTGCGACGGCGGAGCCGAGATTGTCACAGAACTTTTGAAGAACAGGCTGATCGATGAGTTGGTCATTTCAGTCATTCCGATCCTGGTGGGTGACGGCACCAGACTTTTTAAAGACGGGCGACCCGAGCAAGAACTGGAACTCGTATCAAGCAGACAATTCGAAAAAGGACTAGTCCAACTTCACTATAAGCGGGTTGACCATTGAGCCCCATGAGCGCAAAATAAGCGTTTGAACGGGCGAAAATCATAACTAAGAACGAGAATTTTAACATGATCAATGACATTCAAAGAATTGGTTTTCGGCTTTGATGTTTGCCGTTCTTTTTTCTGTTGGCTCCTGTACGTCTGCTTCCCATGTAGCATTACATTCTTTTCGAAACAAAAAATGAGACTAGCTAAGTGGATAAGATAGAAAACCGATAAATTTACTCCCGTCAAAGATGACCTACACCTAAATACAAACCAAATTTTTAGCCATTTATGAAAACGGTTTTTTTATCCACAGCTTTTTTCCTGATAACTATGAGCTGTTTCGGACAAATCCAAGAGCGGGAAAACATGCTTTCGTTAAATTTGGGTGTAAGTTATATTACGCGTCAGGATTTGATTTTCTCGCCTTTTATCCATACGGACTTTTCTCCATTGAGTATTGGGATTGAATACACAAGGGATCAAAAATTGTTTCAAAAAGCTTCCCTCCGTTATGGCAATTTTGATCCGATGCTCACCAGTCCCTATGAATTTACCTTAGACGGAGAAACCAATACCGCCTACCCCCATAGCTTCAATTTGATAGACATCGACTATCTCATCGGAAAAAAAGCAAAGGAGTCAAACAGTTCTATCTTTACTGTGGGTGGACTTTTTGAAATGGATGTGCAGGCGCTGAACTATGCCTATGGCAACAGCAATTATTTTGGATACTATTCCGCACTTTCTTTGGGAATATTCGGGCGATATCAATACACCGTCAATGGAAGAAGCACCCTTGCTTCCACCCTACAGTTACCTCTTTTAGCCTGGCAAGCCCGTTCGCCCTATTTGGTCAATGATGACGAATTCATAGAAAACCAGAGTTCCCATTCCGGATTTAAAACTTTTACCTCTTTCCTGGGAGATGGGCAACTGGTTACCCTGAATCAATGGCAAGCCTTGGATTTGGATGTAAAATATCTATATGACTTAAATGAAAAATGGAAAATCGGAGCAGGCTATCTATTCGAGTTCATCCATGCGAGCCAATCCAGAAACCTGCTTTCCTTTCGCCATTCATTTAACCTTTCTGCCAACCTCAGTTTTTAGACTATGAGACTTTTCAAGAAAATCATCCCAATCGTCCTTTTGTCGCTTCCAATTGTGGCCTGTGAGAAAATGTTTAATGAACAGCCCGGCAATAATGCAGAAGCTATTTTTGAAAATCTCTGGACCACTTTCAACGAAGAATATGCGCCTTTTGAAGAGCGCAAGGTGAATTGGCAAGCCGAGTACAACACATACCGCTCTTTGGTGACGTCAACCACCACCGACGCTGAACTGTATGAAATCATCACCGGGATGCTGGGCAAACTGGATGATGGGCACGTGAGTCTTACAACTCCGGGAAGAGAAGTCTTTTTCTCAAATAAAATCATCAACAACCGTATCGATGATGGGTTATTCAGCCTTCCTGTGGTAAGATCCTACTTGGAGCCGGGCTATAAAGAAGGGGAAGAAAACAGTTTCATCTATGGTAAAATAAAAAACGAAAATGTTGCCTACATCTATTTTGACTACGTTGGAGACAACTTCCTCGAGCTCAACAAATTTCTGGGCGAATACAATGAGGTGAATGGCTATATCATCGACATGCGGCACAATCAGGGCGGCGACTTTACTTTTTGTTTTAATGAAATCGGGAGGTTGACGGACCAATCCCGCTTTGTATTCCGGAGCAAAACCAAAAATGGCAAAGGGCCGAATGATTACACCGAATGGTTTGAATGGAATATTCATCCAAAAGGAGAACATATCAACAAGGAAATTTTGGTGCTAACCGACAGGTACACGATTAGTGCCGGTGAACGTGCTGTAATGGCCTTCCAGACGCTTCCCAACGTCACTTTGATGGGAGACACCACCAGCGGGGCACACGGCACTATGATAGGAAGAGAATTGGCAAATGGTTGGTTTTACTCACTTGTGCCGCAAAAAGTGGAGTTGTCTGATGGCAAATCATACGAGGGAATTGGATTAGCCCCGGATCTGTACAGCAAAAATACCCTTTCCGAAGTCGCCTCGGGAATTGACAAAACCTTGCAAACTGCTATTGATAAATTGAAATAGTTGTCCCACAGGTTTCTGTCAAAAAAACATTCATGAAATGGAATCTCAAAAACGGAGATGAAAGTGGAGTCCCTATCCAGCTTTTGGAGAAGCAGGATAACAAGATCAGCAGAAATCTGTGTCTTTTTCTGTGCCTATCTGTGAGAGCCATTTCAGACTTTCAGAAAAAA
>CAZGYC010000197.1:0-3281 GCA_964530015.1 uncultured Limnohabitans sp.
AATGCACCGAAGAACAACACCAACAAAACAGACGTAGTGAATTTATTATTTTAGCCTTTTGAGAAATCTCAGTACAATAATTTATTCTAAATATTTAAAAGAACTTAAAGCTGTCCGAAATTAATTTTTCAGACAGCTTTTTATTAGTCTCAAAAATAGTTTAAAACTATACACTTTAGTGTATTTAGCTTTCAGTTTCTAAAAATTTTCAGCCACTGATTAAACAGATTCACACAGATTAATCAGTGCTAATCTTGATCCCGAAATTTTGGGATGTGGCAAAAAAATAAATATTCCAACCGTGCAGACTAAAAGTATTCTAAATAATTATTTGAAAAATGTTTCTCTTATCACTGAAATAATTAGTATTAAACCCAAATACGCAACAGTGTAATTATTATGCATCAACGATATATCAATAGATTACTAAAAGAAACCCAAAAAAAACAGGCTTACTTCTTTTGAGATTCTCTGTGTAATCTCTGTGAATCTCTGTGAAATAATTTCTAATGAATACGATTAAAAACAAATTAATTAAAACATTGTTTTTTAATCATTTACAATTCAAATACCATATTAAATTACTTTAATCGATTATACAAAGCATTTCATAGAATATTTAAAGCCTTATTATTATTTGTAATTAAATTTATCATAAGAAAAAGCAAAAATATTAAATACTTAACTAATTAGTCATTAAATAGTACAACACAAAAATGTCTAATTATTTTTTCTAAACCATTATGTATTCACGGCCTGAAAAATTAATTCAATTTTTCATCCCTTTTTTAACAAAAAAAAATTTAAAGGCTTATGAAGAAAATATACCAAATAATAAAACCAGCCACTTCCGGCTTAAAGTTTTAAATTCCTATTTATAATAAACATTGAACCTCAAATTAAGATTTAACCTTAATTAATTATTCCGTATTCTCTTATCTCAAATTGAGAATATTCTTTGTAGTATTTTATTGAAAAAAACTCTTTTCAAAATTGTTAAGTAAATGGCTATTCAAAAATTCAAAAAAGCCATTTTAAATCATTCAATTTTATCAACTAATCTACCTCCCCTTCATTGATAATAAACTATCAATAAAGACTGTGTAAGTGTTTTTTTCTATTCATTAAAATTAAAATGGTATGAAAACAAAAATTACTCTTCTTTTACTAACATTTTTTTTACTTGTTGGTAATATTTATTCACAAACAGATGATGAAGACCCTGATCATCTTGGAGGTCCTGTTTTAATTGGTAATGTAGCTCCATTTACTTTACCAAATACGAACAGTAATGCTAAAACTCTTAAATCAACCTCTTTGGCTGCTAAAACAGTTTCTGCATTTGCAACAACTTCCAGTATTCTGGAATGGCCTAATCCCGGTGCTGTACATATTGAAAAAACAGCCGAAGCTACTGCTACACCTGGGAAATGGAAAATAAATCTGATGGTTGAAGGAAAAAATATTCCTAAAACTACCGATGTTATCTTAGTAATTGATGACTCAGGAAGTATGGGTAGTGGTAATAATAGTAAAATGACTAATGCCAAAAATGCTGCACAAACTTTTGTGAGCGAATTACTGACTAATTCTACAGGAATTCGTATTGCTGTTGTAACGTTAAATCCTGCTTCTGGGGGCACTACAGGACAGCCACAAGTAGATGCTGGATTTACAGATAACATCACAACTTTAAACACAGCAATTAATGCTATAACTGCCAATGGAGGTACCAACATACAAGGTGGTTTTTATGCAGCTAGAACGCTTGCGGGAACAAGCACCGCCGATAAAAAAGTGGTGATATTCTTATCAGATGGAGATCCAACTTATAGTTATCTAACTAATAATGCTGCTACTACCAACAACAATAATAACAATCAAAATATTACATTTCCCTCTAATCCTACTTGTTCAGGTAATAATTGGAGTATTTCCAGATCTAATTTTGAAGCCAATATGGCCGTTACTTTAAGTAATTACACTAATATAGTAGGAAATGGAAGTAGTTTTAATTATACTTTATATAGAAGAACTGCAAATAACTGTAATGATTTTGTAGCTGGAAACCATGGAATGCCTACAAAATACGAAGCAGGTTTACTTATAAATGAAGGAATAGATGTTTATACAATTGGTTTTGATGTTAGTTCGGGTGGAAATGCTGAAAATACTTTACAAGGATCACAAAACAAAGGGTATTTTCCGGCAACAACTGCTAACATATCAAGTATTTATTCTCAAATAAGATCCAATATTGCCTACGCAGCAACCGATGCTGTTTTAACAGATCCAATGAGTACATATATAGTATTGGATGCTGCTTCAACTCCTACCTTTTCTGTGTTACCAAATACATCTGGTAATGTTGTTTTATCTAAAGGAAGTGCTACTTTTACTAATAATGGTTATGTATTAAACGCCCCTGATGATCCTGCTAGTGGAAACAGCAGTTTAATTAAATGGAAAATAACATGGAATATAGGTACCGTTTCTGAATTAGGTGATAATATGTACTACTATGTTACTATGGCTCCTAATATAGATCCTACCATTCTGTATGATGCCAATGAGCAAACTTATATGGATTATACTGATGTAAATGGTAATACAAATACACGGCAGGAAACTCCCATCCATTTTACGATTCCAAAAGTAAGTGGTGGAAAAGGATCTATCGAAATTATTTATTATGCGGTAAATGAAGCTGGTCAACCTGTCAATAGCGCAGGAGTTGTTGTACCAAGAGAAAATGCTTTAAAACTAATTCCCGGGAATAGTAAATATTTTGAATTTAATGGCAGTACAGCTTTAGATGTCAATCAGGCCTATACTGTTGTACCTGAATCTTTATATACTTCAAACAGTATAGCATATCAATTATATTGCACTTTTGGAAACATATCCGTAACACCTACACCAACAGAACCTAATAAAATAGTTTGGTTTGGTTACAGAGTAAGTACACCACCAACAGTGACATTGCTACAACCAACTTGCGCAGTAGCAACAGGAACAATTACTGTTACTGCTCCAACCGGAACAGGAATCACTTACAGCATAGACGGATCGAACTATACTAATACTGATGGAATATTTACAGATGTTGCTTCAGGAACTTATTCCGTTACGGCTAAATCTGCTGATGGATGTATTTCTCCTGTTACTAGTGTAACTATCAATCCTCAACCTGAAACTCCGGCTGCGCCAACTGCTGCTGCAACTTTACAACCAACTTGCGCAGTAGCAACAGGAACAATTACTGTTACTGCTCCAACCGG
>CAZGYC010000197.1:3381-3797 GCA_964530015.1 uncultured Limnohabitans sp.
GATGGAATATTTACAGATGTTGCTTCAGGAACTTATTCCGTTACGGCTAAATCTGTTGATGGATGTATTTCTCCTGCTACTAGTGTAACTATCAATCCTCAACCTGAAACTCCTGCTGCGCCAACAAATCCTGTGGATGTAACGGTTTGTGAAAACGGGGCTGAGCAAACATTAACAGCTACGGCAACGGTTCCTCAAGATTATACCATCACTTGGTACGATGCAGCAAGCGGTGGAAATATAGTTAACCCTGCTACTTTAGTTAGTACAACGGCAGCTACTAAAACTTTATACGCAGAAACTTCTAACGGAACTTGTTCTAGTCTGACAAGAACTGAGGTGGTCTTAACCATCAACGCTGCTCCTGCTGCGCCAACAAATCCTGTGGATGTAACGGTTTGTGAAAACGGGGCTGA
>CAZGYC010000197.1:3897-4378 GCA_964530015.1 uncultured Limnohabitans sp.
TATACGCAGAAACTTCTAACGGAACTTGTTCTAGTCTGACAAGAACTGAGGTGGTTTTAACTATAAATTCTTGCTCAATCAGTATTACAAAAGACGGAACTTATGTAGATACTAATAACGATGGGATCACTAATGTAGGGGATCAAATTAACTATGCGTTTGTTATAACAAACACCGGAAATGTAACTTTAACTAATGTTACAGTTACTGATAACAATGCAACTGTAACAGGAGGACCTATCGCAACTCTTGCTGCCGGTGCTTCCGATACAACTACTTTCACGGCTATCCATACAATTACACAAGAGGATATTGATGCCGGTCAGGTAGATAATTTAGCTACAGCTAAAGGTACTCCTCCAACAGGTCAGGATGTAACAGCTACTTCTACTGACCCAACTCCTTGTCAAAACTGTACGCCTATTAATCCTCAATGTCCGGATTGTACCATTACCGAACTTTCTCAATCTCCAAGCATTAA
>CAZGYC010000198.1:0-4357 GCA_964530015.1 uncultured Limnohabitans sp.
TCAGCCGGTATTCGTGGTTCTTCACTTTGATTTTGTGCCCTCGATCACGCAGGTCGGACACCCTGGCGCGGGGGTTTTGGATGCCTTCGGCCAGACATGCGGCGTAGAAGGCCTGCGCTTTGATCGGCCCGCGTTTGAGCAAATTCAAAATGAAGGTCCATTGGGCGGCAGCCCTGGCACTCACCTTCTTGGCTGCCTGCTTGGATGTGTCCGGGTCGGTGGCTCGGGTGTGGGTTTCAGGCGCGAACAATGACCCTGGTGGCGGGTTGCTCAAGATGGCGGCGCGGCTTACACCTGGGCGCATGTAGTCTTCGGCGCCAAAGGCGCAGCGGGTGCGGGTGGGTTTCATGCTGTGGTCCCTTCTTCGATGAGTCGCTTGGTGTTGAGGATGGCGATTTTTTGGGGGTAGGTCGCCTTGGCGAGGTCAAGGTGCCGGTAGTTGGCGCAGAACGGGTTCATTTCCGCCGTGGCCTGCTTGAGGGTTTCACGGTCCTCTCTTGAGAGGTTTTTCCATTGCCGCTCGGTTTCGATTCGGTCATGCTCGGCTTGGGCCGCTTCGTCCTTGGCGCGCTGGGCCTGATCGCGCTCCTTGGCTTCCTTGGCGACCCGTGCCTCGGCCAGTCGCTTGGCTTGCTTGGCCGCCTTGGGTACTTCGTCGGCGATGGCTTTGGCCAGGACTCCCACCCCTTTGCCCGGTCGCAAGGCGGCGCGCTGGGCCTTGACGAGCGCCACGGTGATGCCGGGTATTTGCGCCAAACGCTGGATGGTGCCGGGGTCGGACAAGCCGGCGTCCTCCAGGGCGGCGACGATGGCGGCGTTGGGCGATGTGTCCGCGCTTGCGGGCTGTGGCAGGGCCGTAGGCTCCCCCGCCGCCGCCGCCATGCTCGGCTCCGCCGCTGCCGGTGGCGTCGTCGGCCTTCCCACCTCGGCGCTCTCGGGTGTGTTCGGGGAATTACAGGAAAGGCGGCGGCGGCGGTCTTCTTCTCTTATCTCTCTCTTGTCTGGTAACGCCGTTGTTACGCCATCAGCGTTACAGATTGGTGTTTTTTGTAACGCAGGTGGCGTTACTTTTTCACGCAACTTTTCAACCCGTCGGGCGGTCAAGGCGCGCTGTTTGGCACCATCTGAATTGTGGCGATCCCATTTTGGGATGGACATGCCCCCCTCCTCCACAGCCAGCCAGCCGCAAGCCACCAAAGCCTCGGAGAATTTCTTGGCTTGCACCCGGCGATTGATGATGGCGTGGTTGCAGCCAGGAAGGAAGCCGTCCACCGTCTGGCGGCGCGCCCAGGCCCACAAGGCGAGCAGGCGGCCGACCACGGCGTAGGCGTCCATCTTGCACGCGCTGGCGACTGATTCGACGGCGAGGTCGTCTGCGAGGTCCTCGCGCATTTTGATCCATTCACTGGCCATGGCTTGGGCTTCCTTTCTGTGATTTGCGCCACCGGTCGGCGGCCTCATAGGCACTGCTGTTCCCGTTGTGGCCAAACACGAAGCGGCTGATTTCCGGATAGGACATGTGACCGATGTCGTGGAGTACGGCGCAGAGTTCCGCACGGGCGCGGCGGTGGCGAAGGTGGAATGGCACGCGGTATTTGCCGTGAACGCGGCGCAATTCATGCACATTCACCCTGTGGCTCATGCAAACCTGTGAAACCAGTCTGGCGATGGCCAGCGGCACGCCGATGGGCCAGCCCATGCACAGGATGATGGGTTCATGCTCTGGCTTTGGGGGCTGGGTGCTGATGTAGGGGTTGAGGAGTGGCATGGTCAAAGTTGGATTTCAGGGCCATCACCCACCTTGATGGAAACGCTGCCACCTTCCTTGCGGCCGATGTCGCGCAGTTTTTTGAGGGCTTTGTCGGCCTTGGGGTTGCTGGTGGATTCGCCTTTGGCAGCCTTGGTGGCGAATTCCTGCACGGTTTCCATCACCGACTGCGTGGGCGCTCTGCGCTCCAATTCTTCGCCGATGATGGAATGGGCGGCAGCGGCCAAAAAGTACGGTGCCTTGCCTTTGTTACGCTCGGCTTTTTGCAGGCGGGTGGCGGCGACCAGGATGTTTTCGCCGTTGGCTTTCATGCGGGTTTGGATTTGATGGAGGTGGTCGGCGCAGACGCCATCCCATGCTTCAGCCTTGGTGATTGCTTTGCAGGCCTCGTAGGCTTCCATGAGTTTTTGGGATAACTCGATTTTTTCGAGCATGGCTTGGCTGGGGGCTTTTCCATCACCTGGCGCCAAGCCAGCCAACCACTTGCTGACGGCGGGCCGGCCTGCTTGCTCCCATCCCCCACTGGGGCTGAGGCGGTGGTGCAGGAATTGCTCGTAGAGCCGCTCCAGCAGGTCAACGGCTTTCAGCATCATGGTCAGGCTGTGCTCCGCCACTTCGCGGTCGCTGTTGGCGTTCTCGTCTTCCGGGAGTTTGGCGCCGATCTCCCAATGGTCGCCGTGCAGGTTCAACTCGAAGCCGTGTTCGTGATCGGCGATCATCAGGCCCATTTTGCGGGGCCACTTGCCGGAGGCGATGGCTTTGCGGCAGTCGGGGTCGCGCAGCGGCGAGCCGGATTCGCTTGGCACGAAGGTGGCGCGCCCGCCGATGGCGTAGGCGCACTCGACAGTCAGGGAGCCGTAGGGGGTGAACTGGATGTCGCCAATTTCGCCAGGCTGCGAAGCGGCCCACAGCAGGAATTCATTACCGAGGAAGTCGCGCAGGTCGCGGGCACCGGCCATCCATGGAATGCCAGGGTACTTCTCCTTGGGATCAGTGGGGTGCTCAATGAAGGGCGATGGGCGGGCGTCCTCCAGGGCGCGGGCGCTGCTGCCAATCTTGGCAACCAGGCCGGCGGCCAGGCTGCCGGGGGTAACGGGCGAGAATTTGATGCCGAAGGCCCGGCGCATCAGGTCCACCACGGGGTCAAGCATGGCGTTGGAGGTGGCGGAGCAGTACAGGCGACCGGTGGGGATGTTCCAGAGGACAAAGGCAAGTTTGCTCTTGCGGTATTTGCCGTCCTTGGCTTCGCGCTGGAGGATGCGGACAGCCTCTTCAGCGGCGTCGGCCTTTTCGCCTTTGCTGGCCTTGCCGTGACCGTTGGTCACGGCCTCGATCTCGCGCTGCTTGAGGGCGGTCTTCAATTGCGCCGGGGCGGCGTGGGTATCCACGCGCACGGCGAAGTAGGCATGGTCGCCAAAGATGTTTTTGCGCGGGTTGAAGGTGCCGTCGAGCAGGTGGGCGCCGCCGCAGAAGCCGCATTCGACGGAATTCAGTGCGGGCGCTTGGCTGGCTTCAAAGGCGTGCTCGTTGAGGGTGGCGAACAGTTCCTCAGATTGCAGGGAGAAGCAGCCGTTGTCGCGCTGCTCGAACAATGGGCGGTCGCCTTGGACGGTCCAGATACCGAATGAGGCGTGGTGCTTGGTGAAGGACATGGGGTGTTCCAGGGAAGGGAGGAAGGAAAAGGAAAGTGATTCAGCGTTTGCTGCGCTTGGGCTGGGGAAGGGCTGGTATGGCCGCCGTGCATTCCACGCCGCGAGGGTTGCCCATCAGATTTCGCAGGCGCAGGATGTCGCCCTGGTCGAGGGGCGCAAGATTGAAAAAGGGCTTGGTTGAGCGCTTAAGCGCTTTGGCTTGCGGCGTGGTGGTTTTCATGGCTTAGCGGGCAAGGAGGTACAGGAGGAGGAAGAAGATGCCCGCCATGCCGATGCAAGCCAGGCAACAGGCCACGCTGGCGGCGGTGCCGCAGTCGGCATCCACGCCCTCAGCATTCACATCGGGGTGGGTTTCGGGGTAAAAGCAAGGCATGTCTGAAAAGCCGCAGTGCTCGCTTTTGCAGGCGCAGTGGGTCAGAGGTGGGTTGCTTTTTTGCATGGGATACCTGTGGGCGAAAACTCGCCGGGAAGTGGGATTTGGGTGTGGGGATCAGGGAGTGGATGGGCCGGGAGTCGAACCCAGTGCGCCTTGGCCGCAGCAGCGGCTTTCGGTTCTGCCGAGAATGTCCCATCCTGGGCGACGGCGGGCGGACTTGCGCCTACAAGGCCTGGAAGCCCGCCGTCAAGGCACCGGGGGTGCCGGGTGCAGGTCAGGTGCCGACTTTGCGCGGCCGGCCGCGCTCACTCCTGGGCGCTTCTTTAACCATGCCCCGGAAAATCATGGCGCGGGCAGCGGCGGAGATGCTTTTGAAGCCCTCCGCTTTTTGGACGCGTGACAGGGTGTTGAGGGTGGCAGGGTCGGACAGTCGGATGTGGGGAAGGTGAGTGGGCATGGGTGTGGGGTTGGGGTTTTGGAGGCTCCCCACCAGCGGCGGGTAAAATGGGGCTTCTTCAACTTCCTCATTTCCGCCGATGGCGGGGAGCGTTTTCGTTATGG